>JAKFBW010000095.1:0-14709 GCA_036676965.1 Flavobacterium sp.
ACGGATTTTAATCCGTTGAATTGAAAAAGACGTTTAGTGGGGAGTTGGTGTAAGGTTATGTGCCGAGCCGATGGCTCAAACCCTTAACGTAAAAGTCCGCAGCGGCGGGCGGCTCATATTGTAGCAATGGATTTTAATCCGTTGAATTGAAAAAGACGTTTAGTGGGGAGTTGGTGTAAGGTTATGTGCCGAGCCGATGGCTCAAACCGTTAACGTAAAAGTCCGCAGCGACGGGCGGCTCATATTGTAGCAATGGATTTTAATCCGTCGATAGATAGTATAGCAACGGATATAAACCCGTTGATGGTTAAAACAGAAATAAAAATTAGAATACCAATGGATAAAAACAACATTCATAGCGAAATTAAAATATCGTTTGACAACGATTTTATAACAAGATATTACAAGGTTACACCAGCACAAACTAAATTATTGAAAGAATTGGCTATACGGTTACACGGAAAAGTCGACAAGGTTTTGCTTCGAAAACTGGAAAAGCTTTCAAAAGAAAATCCCAACTTACCACAACTGAAAAATTACCTGACAGTGGCATACAACAAGCTGGGGAATTTAGTCAAATCATTGGAAATAAACGACCAACTATTACACGAATTTCCGGATTATTTGCACGCTCGACTTAATGCGGCAAATCATTATATCCATACGGGAGAGCCCGAAAAAGCTTTGGTGTTTTTGGGGGAAAATCTAGATTTGAAAGAATCGTTTCCTACTCGTACAGAATTCCATTTTTCGGAAGTACAAGCCTATTATTATACAACCGTTTTGTATGCAATAGCAAAAAAAACCTGCCCTTGGCCGAAAATAGATTAGCGTTTTACAAAGCGATAGATCAAGAGAATCCTCACATCGAAGAATTGGAAGAACGTGTAAAATATTTGAGATTTTATGTTGCATTTGATGACAAAGAAAGAGCGTATGATGATTTTCCGGAATTTATGGAAAACATCCCTCCTGTAACGGACAGAGTTAATCCACCGGTTTTTTATCATCCCGAGATACATCAATTGTATCAATTGGGATTCAAAAATGCAATGCCTGTATTTGATGTTATTTTGGCACTTCCAAGAGTAACGGTTATCCAAGATTTAGAATTGGTCCTGCAAGACGGTATCGAGCGGTATCCTTATTTTTTAAACAATGACTGGTCTGTTTTTACCCATTCGTTTGCATTGCACGCCCTATTTCTTTTGACGGAACTAAAATCAACAGAAAGTTTAGCCCCTATTTTGAATTTTTTACAATACGAAGAACAATTCCTAGAATTATATATTGGCGACTTTCTAACGGAAGAACTATGGCAATGCGTGTATATTTTGGGAAGAGAAAAGGAGGCATTGTTAAAAGATTTTTTGTTAAAACCGGGTGTTTATACCTATGCAAAGGCGGCGGTATCACAAGCTATTATACAAATTTCGTTTCTTGAACCTCATAGAAGTAAAGAGATTGAACAGCTATATAAAGAAGTACTTTCCTTTTTTATAAATGCCAAAGAAGAAGACAACGTAATAGACCCAACATTTTTAGGGCTAATGATTGGTGATATTGCCAATGTGCAATTGAAAGTCTTGTTTCCCCTTATTGAAAAATTATATGATTTAGATTATATTGATCAAACATTAGAGGGTGATTTTGAATGTTTTATAAAAAATCAAAGTGAATATACTATGGAAGAGACAAATTCTAAAATACAAACACTAAGTGAAATATATTCGTCTTCTGATTTCTGTGAAGAATCAGAACCCAAAAAAGAGTTGCACCAAACTCCAAAAAATGAATCCAAAGTCATACAAATGCCTGTAGGTGCTGTAAAAGTAAATAGGAATGACCCTTGCCTTTGTGGCAGTGGCAAAAAATATAAAAAGTGTTGTGGGCAAGTTTAGTCAAATTACGGATTTACTTGTTGATGTAAAAGTCTCCGAGGCGGACGACATATATTGTAGTCTCGAAGATTTGGGAGATTTTAACCGTTTTGTGAAACGAGGATTTAATAAAAAAATAATAGATTATAATATGGAATTACAATCAGAAGGAAAGTGTATTTTTTGCAATGAATACTTTTCTCAAAAAGACATCGGCAAGCATTTGGCGACTCATTTGAAAATAAAGGAAAAGGAAGATAAAGGAAAACAAACAAATAATTACAATCACATAGTGGTTGAGGCAGATGTTATGTTTTTGCAGCTACTGGTGAGAAGTACTTGTGAGATGGAAGAAATCGACAATTTCCTAAGAGATATTTGGTTAGAGTGTTGTGGTCATGACAGTGGTTTTCATATCAAAAGAGGAGAAGAAATCGAGATGGATGATATTGTTGGTACTGTATTAACGCCCAAAACCAAAATTTCCCACGATTATGATTACGGTACCACTACCCGAACATTTATAAAAAGCATAAAAGTATATGATTTAGACTTTGATGATGATGACATTGTTTTGCTGTCAAGAAATGAACCCTTAAAAATTATGTGTTCCAGCTGTAATAAAAAACCAGCCATAGTATTGTGTTCAGTATGTTTGTGGAATGGTGAATCCTTTTTTTGTAAAACCTGTGCCAAAAAGCACGCTAAAACCTGTGAAGATTTTGATGATTACTCCAGTATGGATGTAGTGAATTCCCCTCGAATGGGAGAGTGTGGTTATGAAGGAGGTAGTTTTGATATAGAAAGAGACGGCGTGTATAAAGAAAGAAAAAAGTAAAAATGAGCAAAGATAATTCAGCAAACACATCAAGCATAGTTAGTAAAGTATGGGCATTTTGTCAAACCCTTAGAGACGATGGCGTGGGCTACGGCGACTATTTAGAACAATTGACCTATTTGCTGTTCCTGAAAATGGCAGACGAATACAGCAAGCCCCCACACAACAGAGAAATGCCAATCCCTACTGAGTATGCTTGGGAAACGTTAATCAACAAAAGCGGAGCAGAATTAGAGTGGCATTACAACATTATGCTGCGCGAACTCGCAAAAGAAAAAGGCATTTTAGGGCAAATTTTTATCAAGAGCCAAAACAAGATATAAGACCCAGCCAAATTGTACAAACTCATTGCGCTTATCAATGCGGAGAACTGGATTTTGATGGGCGTGAAAGACAAAGGTGATATCTATGAAGGATTATTAGAGAAAAATGCCGAAGACACCAAAAGTGGTGCGGGTCAGTACTTCACTCCTCGCCCACTAATCAAAGCGATGGTTGAATGTTTACGACCGGAACCGTTGAAAACTATTGCGGATCCAGCTTGTGGCACAGGAGGTTTTTTCCTTGCTGCCTATGACTGGATTGTGGACAATCGTGATTTAGACAAAGAAGCCAAACAATTCCTGAAATATGAAACCTTTTTCGGAAATGAGATTGTCGCTAGTACGAGACGACTGGCATTGATGAATTTGTTTTTGCACAACATTGGAGATATTGATTCGGATAATTTTATTTCGCCAAACGATTCCTTGATTACAGATTCTGGAACGCGCTATGATTATATTTTAGCCAATCCGCCTTTTGGTAAAAAAAGTAGCATGACCTTCACCAATCAAGACGGTGAACAAGAGAAAGAAGACTTGACCTATAACCGTCAGGATTTTTGGGTAACTACCAGCAACAAACAGCTGAATTTTGTGCAGCACATTCGCACCATGCTTAAAACAACAGGAATGGCAGCCGTGGTTTTACCTGATAATGTCTTGTTTGAAGGCGGCGTTGGAGAAACGGTTCGTAAAAAACTATTAGAAACCACTGATTTACACACTATATTGCGATTACCAACAGGTATTTTCTATGCCAATGGCGTGAAAGCCAACGTATTGTTTTTTGACGGCAAACCATCAAGCAAAGAAGTTTGGACTAAGGAAACTTGGGTTTATGATTACAGAACGAACGTTCATCATACGCTAAAAAAGAATCCTTTAAAACTAAAAGATTTAAAAGATTTCATCGCTCTTTACAATCCGGAAAACAGAAACAAAAGAAAAGAAACCTATGACGCAGAAACCAACCCGGAAGGTCGTTGGAGAAGGTTTACTTATGATGAAATTATTGCCAGAGATAAAACCAGTTTAGACATTACTTGGCTTAAAGACAAATCTCTAGCCGATTTGGATAATTTACCGGATCCTGATGTTTTGGCTTCTGAAATTGTCGAGAATATTGAGGCCAGTTTGGATAGTTTTAGGGCCATCATCGCGAGTTTAAAATAGTTTCATAAAAGCAAAATTAGATAATAAAAAAAGAGGCTGATCTTTTCGAACATCCTCTTCTTTTGTTTCATCATCATTTCAATTTTGGCTAAATCGATTTGATGTTAAAATTTATTATACCGAAACCCGCTAATGTACTAATCGATAGATAAACGATTCGGAAGCTGCAATAATAACTTGCGCTTTTCCTTCTCCGTTTTCAACCCGAAATTCAAGAACACTCCTCTCATACAATTGATCTACAAGGGTATAAACCCCGTCTTTTAAATCCCATTTCTGAATAATATCCGAAGGAACTTTCAATTCGAATGCATAACCTTCTTCTGAATAAAAATTAGTCGTTACAATTAATTTTTCCGTTTCAGACCAACGCGTATACGTATAAAGCCCGGGCGCGTAACCTTGGGTAACTTGACGGTTATAATATTGAATATCCTGAAATTTCCCCATTAAAGCGGAGCTGTTAATGGAAAAATTAAGCAATCGCTTATAAAAATCACGCAACTCTTTTTCTTCTTCTGTAAGCTGTCCGCCGTCAAATTTACCATTATTCATCCAACGTTGATGATTGGGCACTCCAATATAATCAAAAATAGATGTTCTCGAAGGTGTTCCAAAACCAGCATGCTCTCGGGCAGCTTCTCCCACTTCCTGTCCAAAATAAATCATCATGGGAGACGAACTTATGGTAGCCGAAACGACCATCAACGGCTTCCCTTTGTGTGGATCCCCGGCAAATTCAGGACTTGCCAATCGCTGTTCATCATGGTTGTCTAAAAAATGCAACATATGATGCTCGATGTCGCTCATTCGATATTTGATATCCGATAAATCATCCGGCCATGATCTTCCTTGAATAACATCCTTTAATTTATCATAAGTCTCGACTTTATCATACAAATAATCCATTTTCCCTAAACGGATATAATTGCGATACTCGTTTGGATTATAGACTTCGGCCAATAAAAAAGCCTCCGGATTTTTCATTTTGATAGCCGAATTCATAAAACTCCAAAACTCATGCGGCACCATTTCGGCCATATCATAACGGAATCCGTCCACTCCTTTTTCCAGCCAATACAATGCAATATCCCGAAATTTTATCCAGGAATCCGGCACTTCTTTGTCCTGCCAAAATTCATGATGCTCCGCATGCGATTTAGTATCAAAATCCCAAGGAAGCTCATGAAAATCCTTAGATCCGTCCGGACGAATTCCGTAATTTACGCGAACCGTTTCGTACCAGTCATTACGGTCTGGTTTGGCCAAACGGGAGCCGTTACCAGTCCATTTGGCGGGAATTTCTTCAAATGTACCTGTTATATGAGGGATACTTTCTCCGTTTAAAGGTTTTTCAATATCCGGAATTTCAAAAGGCGTATTGGGGATATAATAAAAATTATTATGCTTCTTGTATTCATGATTTACATCATCATCAGCACCAAAATCTTTCACTCCAACGGGATTATTTTTCCCTTCATATTTGCGGGCCACATGATTGGGAACAATATCGATGAGTAATTTCAAACCTGCTTTATGGGTTCTATCGATTAACGCTTCAAACTCTTCCAGTCGGTTGGCTGGATTTACCGCTAAATCCGGATTGACATTGTAATAATCTTTTACTGCATAAGGAGAACCTGCCCGGCCTTTTACCACTTCTGGAATGTCATTTGAAATTCCAACATGGGTATAATCCCTAATCAGCGCATGATGGGGCACTCCCGTATACCAAATATGGGTTACCCCTAAATCCTTAATTTCTTTTAAGGCCTTTTCGGTAAAATCATTGAATTTCCCTACACCATTTTGTTCAATGGTGCCCCAAGGTATATTATTGGTATTGATATTTCCAAACAACCGGGTAAAAACCTGATACACCACCTTTTTCGTTTCCGTAGTATTTCCTTTCGCTTTTTTCATTCCCCCAGGATTCTTAATTAAACAAGCATTTCTATTTTTTAAATATAGTTTATTTTAAAAAATATTCCAACAAATATTTTCAGGAGCTTTCTCCCGGCATCCGTTATAAGCTTCTCGGTTTCAAACCCTTTTTCTAAGCACCGGCAGGAGCTTCCGTTGGTCGCTCTGCCACCGCAAGAAAAAAGTGCTTTTCAACCTTCAAAGGCTTTCCACTGCTGCCGGGGCTAGGGATTTGTGCTAAAAAAAACTTATCAGTTTTTTCGGTAATTATTTTATATATTTGAAAACATAAAACCAAACAAACCTTCACCAATCTACCCATATTTGGGTGTATACACGAAAAGTTTGTATTCACTATATGCAAGTTATAAGGCATTTACTGGAACTTTCTACTATAAAATCGAATATCATGGATGACAAAACAATTACTCTATTAATATCCATAATATTAGCTATTGCTGGAGTTATTCAAGTATTTGCACTTTACACTCAAAATCGACAGTCACGATTACAATTAATTAATGATTATAGACAACGCTGGCAAGATTGCAGAGAAAATTGGGGACAAATTGTATTCATTGGGCGTAATCAGGAAGAATATTATCATGTTATTGACAGACAGATTCTCGATTTACTAACAAAAGCTATACAGCAAAGTGGATCAAGGCCAACAATTTGGGCTAAGGAAAGTGTTCAGACTGTATGTGGAATAATGAGCGAGGTCTGTTTAAGAATACTTCAAGGACAATTACAAGTTTCCGAAGCTTACCCAATCTTCGGTACTGAACTATTACGCCAAAGCAAACCTTTACGTAAATTACTTGAATCAGAATATCTAAGATCTGAAATTAGACTAGATTCAAATATAAAACATATCAATGTTAGAAACGAAATCCAAGATTGGCTTGTATATCATGACGGTATTCGTCGTAGATGTTTGATTCTATTAGATTTATTGTGGGCTGAAGCTGTACGTTTAGAAGATTTGCCCCCGAGCGATATGCGAAGTGCGGCAGAAGCAAAATGTAAGAGCGGAAAATTAAATAGAATTCGTGTCTTTAAAGAAATATATAGATTGAAAGGGTTTTGGCATATAATATGGGCGATACGATTATTTTATTTTCTTTATCATGCAGAGTATCGCTCATGTTATAATTGGGTCGGTATAAGAAAAAAAAGACTCGATAAACTTGAGTCAGCTTGGACGGAAAGACTATTATTCAATTTATAAATATAAAACACCGCATAACAACTAGAGTTTCGTTGCGTGCGCAGCACGAACAATGAAACTCGTGTTAAACGAAACCGATTACAAGGCGGTTAACACTATGGAGTTATCGTAAAGTTTTTTGGAGAGAATATCAAGAGGATTTTATAGTTCTCTTTTTTTGGAGTGGTTCACTTTGTCAGTTTGGTTGTTAGTTTAAATTTACGAATAATTCATTATGCAAATCTAAAAGCTATCGCACGAAATGAAATTCGACGAAATCAATCCTTCTGTCTGGTACGTCATAAAGATTACAACTAATTTTAAAACGCCATCTTTACGGAGTGACTTACGGAAATCCCCAATTCTTTGGGATAACAAGATGATGCAAACAGATTGAGAGTTAAATCCAAAAAACTTTTTTTACCGCAATAAAATTCTTAAATTGAGAAATTAAAATTTCTAATGAGTACGAATTATCCCTGCTCGCGAAACCTACAAACATTATGGAAAAATATTTACGCCAATTAATTTCAATAGAATTTGAAGATAAAAAAGAAATCTTTACCGGTTTTCTTATTGATTGGACAGAAGATTGGATTTTGCTAAAAAACAATCCTGTAGATTTTATAATTGACGGCTTTACGATTTTGAAAAACAAAAATGTAAAGTCAATTATTCAAGATAAAGACCATGAATTCACAGAAAAAGTAATCAAGCTTAAAGGTTTAAAAACAAGTGCCGAGGAAATAATTCCGCTTAAAGATCTGTCCTCCATCATACATTTTCTGGCGAATAGATACGAAATATTTCAGATTGCAACAAAATCTGACAAGGCTGTTTATCTTGGCAAACTCATGGAACTGAATGACGAAGAATTGATAATCGATTTTTTGGGACCCGAAGGAAAATTTGAAGGTGAAATGAGTTTTAAGCAAAACAAAATAAGAGTTATAGAATTTGATACTGACTACATCAACTCTTTAAAACTAATTGTTCAGGAAGAAAAGAAAAAATAAACAACGATGGATACAACAGGACTATTTCCCAAAGGGCAGCCCTTGCCAAGCGATTGGTTTAGCGGGAACGCTTTTTTAACGCTATTGCTGGCCAGGGATAAAAACAATGATTTTTCGGTAGGCAGCGTCACCTTTGAACCCAATGCAAGAACCAACTGGCATACCCATCCGAAAGGACAAGTGCTGCTGGTAACCGAAGGGGAAGGTTTTTATCAGGAAAAAGGAAAGCCTGCACAACCGATAAAAAAAGGCGATGTCATCAACATTCCCGAAAAGGTGGAGCATTGGCACGGAGCCTCCGCAACCCATAAAATGGTTCACATAGCGATTACAAATTTCAAAGACGATGTTCAGGTAACCTGGCTTCAGGCGGTGACAGACGAAGAATACAACAGTGTAAACTAGCCGAAAAAAGGTAACAAAGCTATTCTCTTTCCGCTTGCAAGCAATAGCATTGACAACGAACAAGGCTCTCTCCAAACCAAGACAAACCAGAAAATTTTAAGAAAGGGATGGCTATGGAAAAACCTTTTTGAATGGTGAAAAAAAAATGTCTGATTGACCACCAAGCCCGTGTGAGGGATGGCAGCAGTCCGCCGCAGCGGAGCGTACAGCCCGACAGTAGGATGCTGAGGGGCTGAATAATCCGCCCGGAACAGTAAGCCCCTCGGCATCATGGTGGCACACCCAAATGAATCACTACATCGGGATTGAAGAAGTCATTTAGAAACTAAAATCTTCGTTTGTACAATTTTATGAATATCTTGTGAAAACTTGAAAGCTTTTGCCGTGTGGATTGCTTGCTTTTTTCCTAAATTTGGCAAAAATTAAATCCATTGAAGAAGTCCCTATTTTTCATTCTTTGTTGTTTTGTAACGGTAAGCAGCCATTTGCTTTGGGCGCAAACACCAAAAAAAATCGTTATTGAACATTCTGATTTTGCAGATGTCAATGAAGCCGAAATGCCAGATGCCTTTTTACTTACCGGAAATGTAGTCGTCAACCATGAAGGCGTGGTTTTGACCTGTAATAAGGCGTATTATTTTAAAAAAGAAAACTATATCAAAGCGTTTGGAAACGTACAGTTAGTACAGGGAGACACGCTTTATTTGAACAGTAAATATGCGGAATACAACGGAAATGTAAAAAAAGCATTTGCCACCGGGAATGTAGTAATGAGTTCCCCAACTTCAACCATTGAAACAGACACGCTACACTTTGACAGAAATACCCAAGAAGCATTTTACAATACCAACGGAACTATTACCAATGGTGAAAACATCCTGAAAAGTAAATCCGGAAAACACTTTCTGGCGGAGAAAAAATTTCAATTTTTAACGGCTGTAACCATTACCAACCCAAAATATGTCATCAAAACGAATCATCTGGATTATTTCAGCAATTCGGGACATTCCTATCTTTTTGGTCCTTCTACCATCACCAGTAAAACCAACTACATTTATACGGAAAAAGGTTTTTATGACACCAAAAGAAATTTGGCCCATTTTCTTCGAAAATCATACATAAGATACAACGATCGCCTGATTGAAGGAGACAGTTTATATTATGACCGAAACAAAGAATTTGCCTCGGCCTCCCGAAATGTAAAAATTACCGATTCTATAAATAAAGGGATTGTCAAAGGCCATTATGCCGAAATATTCAAGCTGAAAGACTCCATGTTTGTCACCAAAAGAGCCGTCGCAATAAACTTGGTCGAAAATGACTCCGTATACATTCACGGTAAAAAACTGATGGTTACCGGTAAAGAAGACAACAGGATTATTCGTGCCTATAACAACGTTCGTTTTTACAAAACAGACATGAGCGGTAAATGCGATTCGATACATTCGAGTGCAAAAATCGGACTGACCAAACTAATCGGGAAACCTATCCTTTGGAATGGGGAAAACCAGATTACCGGAGACATCATGCACCTCATTGGAGACAACAAAACCCAAAAAATAGATTCCCTCAAGGTGCTCAACAATACCTTTCTGGTCTCCAAGGACACCTTAGGAACGGGCTATAATCAGGTCAAGGGACTAAATTTATTCGGAAAATTCAAGGACGGGAAATTACACGATGTGGATGTCGTAAAAAATACAGAAGTCATTTATTATATGCGGAATGATGCCCAGGAGCTCATTGGCATCAATAAAAATGTGAGCAGTAAAATCAATCTCATTATCGAAAATAATGCCGTAGAAACGATTACTTTTTTCCAGAATGTTGATGGTACTATTTTTCCGGAAGCCGACTTGCCCGAAAACGAACGGAAATTAAGAGGCCTTGTATGGCGTGGAGAAGAACGAATAAAATCTAAAGATGATATCTTTTCAGAGGAAGAAAATCAAATGAACGAAAAAATGGTTCAGGAGGCAAAAGTTGAAAATGACAAGAAAAATGTCCCGATGAAAATCCGGAAAGAAACATTGAATTACGACAAGAAGAAAAAGAAGTAAGCAGTGTTCAGTTGCAGTATTCAGTTCTAAGAAATACCTATAAAAATCTCCGCAAACTTTGCGTGTCATCCTAAGCTTGTTGAAGGACTCCGCGAACTTTACGGTTAAAAAAATACAAACGTGAATAACGATTTCATAAAATACCAGGCACAAACCTCACCGTATCCATTAGGAATGGAAGTATCCCATGCTGTGGGGTCTTATATTTACGACACCGACAACAAGAAATACTTGGATTTTGTGGCAGGGGTTTCCGCCTGCACACTGGGCCATCAACCTGCCAGAGTGAATCAGGCTATCAAAGATCAACTGGATAAATACTCGCACGTAATGGTTTATGGTGAATATTCGCAAAGCCCGGCAGTGGAGTATTGCAAACTCTTAGCCTCATTACTGCCCGCTCCGCTGGATAAAACCTATTTGGTCAATTCGGGTACGGAAGCCATCGAAGGTTCTCTAAAACTGGCTAAACGCGTTACCGGAAGAAGTCAGTTGATTTCCTGTCATAACGCGTATCACGGCAACACCATGGGCTCTATGAGCGTCATGGGGTATGAAGAACGCAAACAGGCTTTCCGCCCGTTACTCCCGGATATCGATTTCATTACCTTTAATAACGAAGCCGATTTGGAGAAAATAACCGCCAAAACAGCAGGGATTCTTCTGGAAACCATCCAAGGTGGCGCCGGATTTATTCAGCCGCAAAATGATTTTCTCAAAAAAGTACGGGAACGCTGTACCGAAGTTGGTGCCCTAATGATTCTGGACGAGATCCAACCGGGATTCGGAAGAACGGGTACCCTTTTTGGCTTCCAGAACTATGATGTAGTCCCTGATATCGTTGCCATGGGAAAAGGAATGGGAGGCGGTATGCCTGTGGGCGCTTTTACCGCCTCATCAGCCATGATGGATTTATTGACGCACAACCCAAAACTGGGTCATATCACCACTTTCGGTGGCCATCCTGTCATAGCGGCAGCCTGTCTGGCCACCTTGAAGGAAATTACTGAAACTAATTTAATGACCGAAGCTTTAGAAAAAGAAAAACTGTTTCGGACGCTTTTGGTACACCCTTTGATACAGGAAGTACGAGGAAAAGGATTAATGCTTGCCGCAATGACAACCAGCGCAGCCATTACAGATGAAGTGATTTTAAAATGCCAGGACAAAGGACTCATTTTATTCTGGCTACTTTTTGAAGGATGTGCTATCCGGATTACGCCACCATTAACCATTTCTGAGGAAGAAATCCGGGAAGGTTGCGCCATAATGCTGGAGGTGATGGACGAAGTTTCAGCATCAATTGAAAATTAAATAAAAATAAAGTCGTAACTTTAAATTAATAATTTCGTTTGTTAATTAAATTGTTCACAACAATTCTGTTTTTTCTTCACAACAATGATAAGGATGCCTAAATTTAATTAGGCTAAATTCTAAAAAAAGAAAATATGCAATTAAGCAACGAAGAAGAAGACTATAACTTATCTCTATCTAAATTTGAGTCGATGTTGAAAACCAACAAAGTGCTCTTTTTTGACTCAGAGGAATTTGAAGAAATCATCCTTCATTACCTTGATATGGGAAAAGCCGCATTGGCCAAAAAAGCACTCAAATTAGCTTTAGATCAGCATCCAAAATCAACTGGGTTGAAATTGGTTCAAGTTGAAATGCTCGTATATGACGATAAACTGGATATTGCCGAAAAATTACTCAATGAGCTGTATGCCATTGAACCTAATAATGAGGAAATTTACATCCAGAAAGCCAACATCTATTCTAAAAGAGACCAACACGAAAAGGCAGTAGAATTGTTAAAAATTGCGTTGCAATACACTGATGATTATGCCGATGTGTACAATCTGATTGGGATGGAGTACCTGTTTATGGATAATCTGGAACTTGCAAAAGAAAGTTTTATCAAATGTTTAGAAGAAGACTTTGAAGACCAATCCGCTTTATACAACGTAGTATATTGTTTTGAATTTTTGGATCAAAATGTAGAGGCAATTACCTATTTAAACGAATACATCGATAAAAATCCATATAGCGAAATTGCATGGCACCAAATGGGCCGTTTACACTATGGATTGCAGGAATATGAGAACGCCATCAGGGCTTTTGACTATGCCACCGCAATTGACGATGAATTCTTAGGTGCTTTTATGGAAAGAGCCAAAGCCTGCGAACGATTGAATCAGTATGAAGAAGCGATAGAAAGCTACGAAAGAACCATCGAATTAGACGATGCTACTTCCTATGCTTTACTCCGAATTGGTAAATGTCATGAGAAACTGGGTAATGCTATTTTGGCACTCAAATTCTACAACGAAACGGTACACGAAGATCCCCTTTTGGATAAAGGATGGATTGCCATTACCGATTTTTACGTGCGTCAGGAAAACTATCAAAAAGCCTTGTTTTATGTTAACAAAGCCTTGGCGATAGACAACCAAAATCGCATGTATTGGAAACGATACGCTACTATCAATAAACAAATGAACTTCTTTGAAGAAGCCGAGTTTGGGTATAGAAAAGCGGTCGAATTTGGCGATACCGAATTGGACACCTGGTTATTCTGGGTTGATATTTTACAGTTTTTAGGCGAATTTGAAGGAGCCATACAAACTTTATTACAGGCTTCTGAATTTTTCCCTGAAGAAAATGAAATTGAATACCGATTGGCAGGATTGTATTTTATGATACAGGACAACACCAAGGCAAAATTCCATTTGAGCAATGCCTTACGTTTAAACTTTGACAATTACATTCTGATCGAAGATTTATTCCCGGTAGTCTGGACCAAAAAAACGGTTCAAAATTATATCACGAAACATAAAAAACAATAGTTATAAACACTATAAAAAAACACCAATTTAGCTCGTTGCATATGGGCTAAATTGGTGTTTAAAATTAAAACAAATCATAGACTGCAATACAGCCTTTATATCAATTAACATGCAGGAAACATTACTAAAACGCTTCGGGTTATTAGGGCGTAACATTAATTATTCATTCTCCAGAGGATATTTTACCGATAAATTCAAAAAAGAGAAACTCGACAATTACAGTTATGAAAATTTCGATATACCGGAAATAGACGTCTTTGCCGAAATCATAGCCAACAATACCGGCATCAAAGGAATGAATGTAACCATTCCTTACAAAGAGACCGTAATTCCATATTTAGATAAATTATCCAAGAAAGCCGCTAAAATTGGTGCCGTAAACACTATTAAGTTTACCAAAAAAGGAAAACTGAAAGGCTACAACACTGATTATTACGGCTTCCTGAAATCCTTAAGTCCATTACTGCAAGTGCATCACAAAAAAGCACTTATTTTAGGGACAGGAGGTGCATCCAAAGGCGTTGCCTTCGCCTTAGAGGAACTAGGAATCTCCTACACTTTTGTTTCCAGGGAAGCAAAACCCAATATCATCGATTACAGCCAGATTAATGCTGACACTTTTAACGAGTATCAAATCATAATCAACTCGACGCCTATCGGGACCAGTCCAAATATCGAAGCCTGTCCGGCCATTCCCTACGAGTTTTTCACAGAGCAACACATTGCTTACGATTTAATATACAATCCCGCCGAAACCCAATTCCTGAAAAACGCCAAAGAACGAGGTGCCCAAATCAAAAACGGACTGGATATGCTCGTATTTCAAGCCGAAAAAGCCTGGGAAATTTGGAATAAATAGTATTATTTCTTCATTCATAAAAACCAAAAGTCATTCCTTTGAATGGCTTTTGGTTTTGTTGTGTGCCCAGCATGGGCGGTAACTCTAGGGTGGAAGTCCCGAACACGCCTTTACAGTGGGAAGTGTTAGCTAAATGCAAGGGTGTCCATTGTGAGGTGGAATCTGAAGGAAGCAGT
>JAKFBW010000096.1:0-55772 GCA_036676965.1 Flavobacterium sp.
TAGTCTGATTTTTAAGACCGCAAAGATAGTCTTTATGTCTTAAAATCACAAAACCCTAAAAGGATTTGGCTTGGGCTCCCTCTCTTTTGGAGAGGGCGGGGGGAGAGGAGAATTTTTAGGAGCTGAAAATCTCCGTTTTCTATGACCATTCCACCTGCTGTTCACTGTATCTTTCTAGCCGAACACCGGCTAGAAAGGATGCCGTTTCCATCAGGGCTATTAAGTGTATTTCTTTTCATAAATAACAAGAGAATAGATTTGAAACAGTCTTTGTATCTTTGGAAAAAAATAAAAAGCACCATGAAATCAAAATTTTTACTACTTCTTACTTTCTTATTGGTATTAACGAGCTGTAATTTTACTGAAAAAATTGAAGTTCATCCTGATGGAACAGGGACTTTTGCATTAGAAATGGATGGTGCCGGTTTGATGGCGATGGCTGGGGATAAAATAGGAAGCGAATTGGCAACAAAAAAAGATACTAAGGTTGTTGATTCTACGTTTTCGTTCAAACAGATTTTTGAAGCTAAAAAAGACAGTATCGCTAAACTGTCAGCAGAGCAGCAAGCGGCTCTGAAAAAGTTGGAAAATTTTGTAATGAAAATAAAAATGAATCCCGAAGCAAAACAATTGCTGTTTTCTATGAACACTCCGTTTAAAAGTGTAAATGAATTAGATGGCGTGATGGAAAGTATGGGAGCATTGAAAGACCTTAAAGGAAAATCAGATAAAAATAGTAATCCTGCCGCCATGATGAGTGGCATGGGAGATAATAATTCTAAATTAAGTTTTAGTTATAACGGTAAAAATTTTAGCCGAAAAGCTGTAGTTTTAAAAGACCAAATCAAAAAAATAGCGGCTGATTCACTTGGAATGGCTAAAATGATTTTTGCTTCGTCCAAATATACTTTGAAATACCATTTTCCTAAAGCAGTAAAATCGGTTTCTAATCCGGATGCTTTATTTAGTGCCGACAGAAAAACCATTACTGTGGAATATCCTTTTAGTGATTATTCCGAGAATCCCGAAAAACTAAATCTTAATGTTTCGTTTGAATAAAATAACAAAGTTGACGACTTTGTGACTCTTAGGTAAAAGAAAATAATTAATTGTATTTTTGCATTTCACAAATGAACGAACGAAAAAAGATTGTTTCGTTCGTCGCAATGACAGATGAACAAAAAAATCCAACTTCAAGATTTAGGCAATAAAGATTATAAAAGCTCTTGGGAATATCAGGAAGAATTATTCAAAGGAATTGTCGATTTAAAAATTCAAAACCGTAGAGAAGAAACCAATCTTCCTACGCCAAATTATTTTCTTTTTGTCGAGCATCCTCATGTTTATACCTTGGGGAAAAGTGGCGATTTAGAAAATTTACTGTTGTCAGAAAAACAATTGGAAGCCAAAGGAGCCACTTTCTACAAAATCAATCGCGGTGGAGATATTACTTATCATGGCCCGGGACAAATTGTAGGTTATCCCATTTTGGACTTAGAAAATTTCTTTACTGATATTCATAAATACCTGCGTTTTCTGGAAGAAGCTATTATTCTGACTTTGGCAGAATATGGTGTAGAATCCGGACGCAGCGATGGTGAAACAGGGGTTTGGCTTGGAGTAGGAACACCATTTGCCCGAAAAATTTGTGCTATGGGCGTACGCGCTTCGCGTTGGGTAACCATGCACGGATTTGCTCTAAACGTCAATGCCGATTTGGGGTATTTTGATAATATCATTCCGTGTGGGATTCGCGGAAAAGCGGTAACCTCTTTAAACGTAGAACTCGGTGTGGAAAAAGTGGATGAAGCCGAAGTGAAAGCAAAAATCCTGAAACATTTCACCAATTTATTCGAATCGGAATTTCAATAAAAGTGTCATGCCTTAGCGATAAAAAAAAGGACACACGGATGACATGGATACAACAGATTGTCACTGATTTTTCTTTATTTGCTGTAAAAAAAAGAAGCAGGGTATAAAAGTTAAGATTTATTTTTTAGGGATTCGGTGTTTAAATCTGAAATCAAAAATTGTTAATCTCCAATCAAAAATCTAAAGTAAGCTGTTCTGGCAATAATCGAAACGTCATTCGGTGGTATTTGGTAGTACCATATTTTCGAATAGCTTCGCGATGTTCTTTGGTGGGATAGCCTTTGTTTTTTTTCCAATTGTACATGGGGAATTCTTCATGGATTTTGTCCATGTATTCATCCCGGTAGGTTTTTGCCAATACGGAAGCGGCGGCAATACTCATGAATTTGGCGTCCCCTTTTACAATGCTCTGATTCGGAATCGAGCGTAATAATTCAATTTCATCTGGAGAAAACTGTTTTCCGAAAGTGTTTTTTAAACCTAATTTGGCATTCATTGCCCGATTGCCATCCACAATAATAAATTCAGGGATGGTGTTCAATTTCAAAACTGATTCCTGCATGCCTTTCATTGAAGCGTTGAGAATATTGATTTCATCAATTTCATTCGGAAACAAATGAGTAACGGCAAAACTATGGGCTTGTGCTTCGATGATGGGTTTTAATTTTTCACGTGCTTTCTCGGATAATTGTTTACTGTCATTTAAGATGATATTCTCAAAATCGATTGGGAGGATAACAGCAGCGGCAGTTACGGGTCCGGCCAGACATCCACGGCCGGCTTCATCGGTTCCTGCTTCGAGAAGGAATGAAGAAAAATTATTCGATAGCATACAATTGGTTTTTGAAGGGACAAATATTATAAAATTTTCGGGATAAAATTCCGTTAGTGTTCTATTTGCAATAACAAATCATAAATTACGGTCTTTTTTTATTTATACGCTTTTATCTTTTACCTTTGCCCTGATTAAAATTGAAAAAATAACTGCCTAATTATATCCTTCCCCAATGAGAATTTTCTTTCTGGTTATTTCGTTGTCATTTTGTACGTTGCTTTTCGCTCAGGAAAAAGGGACTAAGAGTAAAAGACCTATGATATTAGATAAACTCTTGGGTGAAAAGGATACCATAAATAAGGACAAGCCGGTAGCTACCTATGATATGTATCGGGTGATTACCTTAGATCGGGATACCACGTATATCGATACTTCGTTGACGATTCAAAAAGAATACAGCCATAACTATTTACGGAAAGACAATTTCGGATTATTGGCTTTTGCCAATGACGGGCATACCTATAATACCTTGCAGTACAGTTTGACGGACACTTCACCGCTGCCGGAATTTGGTTTCAAAGCCAAACATTTTAATTTTTTGGAAGCCAACCAAATCCGATATTACTCTGTTGCCACGCCGGTAACCGAATTGTATTTTAAAACAACCCAACAACGCGGGCAATCGACTGATGCTTTTATGTCTATAAATACCTCTGAGAATTTGAATTTCTCGGTAGCCTATCGCGGATTGCGTTCGGATGGGAAATATATCAATCAAGTGGCGAGTACGGGGAATTTCAGGTTTATGACCAGTTTTAACACCAAAAATAAAAGGTATTTTGCCAATGCCCATTTTACGTCCCAGGATATTTCCAACGGGGAGAATGGAGGAATTACCACGATGGATGATTTCGAAAGTGAAAACCCGGATTATAAAAACCGACAACGATTGGAGGTTTTCCTGACTGATGCCATTTCATTTTTAAAAGGAAAGAGAATCTTTTTGGATCATAATTTCAGAATCAATCCTACGCTTGGAGCCAATAATTTGTATCTGACACACCAACTTAATTACGAAAATAAATTCTTCGAGTACAATCAAACCACGGTGTCGTCAGCAGTGGGAGGACGTTTGGTGGAACGGTTTGGAGAGTCTTTTGTGACGAGTAATATCAATGACCAGACGCATTACAACAAAATGTATAATCGACTCGGTGCGGTATATGAAAATACGACTTTAGGGAAATTCCAGTTTTTTGTAGATGATTTCAGGTCGAATTTCTATTATAATCAGATTTTGATTTTTGATGACAGAACGGTTCCCAGTTCGTTGAGTCGCAATATAAATAGTGCGGGAGGGCAATATGAATACCGTAAAAACAAATGGAACGGAAAATTTCTGTACACCAGATCTGTTACCGATGAATCATTGTCTAATCTGGATGCCAACTTGCGATATGATTTAGACGAGGAAAATCAGTTTACGTTTCGCTATCAAAACATAAACAAGTTGCCCAATGACAATTACAATCTGTACCAAAGCAGTTATGTGCAGTACAACTGGTCTAATGATTTTAAGAATGAAAAAATCAATTCGTTGAGTGCTACTGCCGAAACACCTTGGATTACCGCCTCGTTGCAGGTTTCGGTTCTAAAAGATCACTTGTATTTTGCTGATGTGGCCACTCCGGAGCAAACTGCCGCAAGAACCCAGATTATCAATCCGGCACAATACGACGGAACGATTAATTATCTGTTGGTGAAAGCCGGCAGGGAATTCAAATTCGGGAAATTTGCCATTGATAATACGATATTGTATCAAAAAGTGGGTCAAAATGATGCCATCTTGAATGTTCCGGAAATAGTGACCCGAAACACGTTTTATTTTAGCAGTCATTTCTTCAGAAAAGCCTTGTTTCTGCAAACAGGGATTGTGTTGAATTATTTTACGAAATATTTTGCCAACGATTATAATCCGGTAATCGGGGAGTTTTTTGTTCAGGAAGAAAAAGAAATCGGTGGCTATCCCAATCTGGATTTCTTCATTAATGCCAAGATTCAAAGAACCCGGGTGTACCTCAAAGCAGAGCATTTTAATGCGTCGTTAACCGGAAATAACTATTATTCGGCACCCAATAATCCGTACCGTGATTTTACCATTCGCATTGGGTTGATTTGGAATTTCTTTGATTAAAATCACATCAGTATAATATGACTTTCACCGCCATAGATTTTGAAACAGCCACTTCTTTCCATCCCTGTTCTGTAGGGATTGTTACCGTAGAGAATGGGATTATTGTGGATGAGTTTGTTAGTTTAATCAAACCACCAAATAATCTGTACAATCCTTTTACGATACAAGTGCATGGAATTTATCCCAGCCATACCATGAACGCCAAATCATTTGCGCAGGTATTTCCTGAAATTCAAAAAAGGCTTAAAAATCGGGTAGTGGTGGCACACAACGAGAGTTTTGACCGGAATGTTTTGGCCAAATCGATGGCGCTTCATGGGTTGGATTATGGCGATTTGAATATCGCTTCCCGATGGGAATGTACGGTGAAGATTTACAAAGCCAAAGGCTTGAAACCAACCAAACTAAGTGACTGTTGCCGGGCAATGAATATTGCGCTGAATCATCACGAGGCTTTATCGGATGCGCGTGCCTGCGCTAAACTATATATTTTGAGATAAATTTCTTTCATTTGTGTTTTTTTATTACCTTAGTCTTTCATCTTGATGCTAATCTCTAAAGTCGGCTGCTATGAAAGAGGATTTTCTCCATTACCTGTGGAAGTTTAAAAAGTTTGACACTTTGAATTTGAGAACCTCAAATGATGAAGAAGTCACCATTATTAATTCGGGGCAGTATTTAGAATTGGCCGGCCCTGATTTTTTTAATGCCCAAATAATTATCGGTCATCAAAAGTGGGCGGGAAACATCGAAATCCACATCAAATCGTCGGATTGGTATGTGCATCATCATGAACGGGATTCGGCCTATGAAAATGTAATTTTGCATGTGGTTTGGGAACACGATACCGAAATTTTCAGAAGTGATAATACCGAAATCCCGGTTTTGGAACTCAAAAAATATGTGGATAAAACAACGATTGACAATTACCAATCGTTAGTGTCTCCCAAATCTTGGATTAATTGTGAAAAACAATTGGCAAGCATCGATTCATTTGTGATTAAAAATTGGCAGGAACGTTTGTTTTTTGAACGATTGGAGCGAAAATCAAAACCTATTTTTGACTTGTTGGAACAAACCCATCAAGACTGGGAAGCGGTGTTGTTTTGTCTGTTGGCAAAGAATTTTGGTTTGAATACCAATGGGGAATTGTTCTTGAAAATGGCGCAGTCCATCCCTTTTTCGGTGATTCGAAAAGAAAGCTTTGAAATGGAGAATCTGGAAGCCTTGATTTTTGGAAATGCAGGGTTGTTGGATGCTGAAAAGGAAGATACGTATTTTAAAGATTTGAAAATCAGGTTTTTTTATTTGATGCATAAATACCAGTTAGACAAAACGGTTTTGGCCCCTTTGCAGTTTTTCAAACATCGTCCGGATAATTTTCCGACCATTCGACTGGCCCAGTTGGCTCATTTGTATCATAAGCGGCAGAATTTGTTTTCGAAAATAAGTGTGTTAAATTCGGTGCAACAGCTATATGAAATTTTTGAGGTGGCGACCTCAGTCTATTGGGAAAACCATTATCAGTTTGACAGGGAAAGTCCCAGGAAAAAGAAAAAATTGTCTTCCTCATTTATCGATTTACTGATTATCAATACCATTATCCCCATTCAGTTCGCGTATGCCAAAAATCAGGGAAAAGAGATTTCGGAGGAATTAATCGCCCTTTTGGATGAAGTTGCGGCAGAGAAAAATGCGATAATGGATAAATTCAATTCTTTTGGCGTTCCATCTAACTCTGCTTTCGATTCCCAGTCGCTATTGCAGCTTAAGAATGAGTATTGCAATAAAGGCAAATGTTTAGACTGTGCTATCGGAATGGAATTATTAAAGTCAAGTTGACGGTATAATTTTGTAATTTTACAGCAAAATAGAATTCAATAAAAATGGCTGTAATAATAAAACTTAAATTTTTTCTCGAAAAACATGGGTTTCATGTGTCTTCCCGACTGGCAGATAAGCTGGGGATGCGAGCCAACAGCGTGCGATTGTTCTTTATCTACATTTCGTTTGTGACCGTTGGGCTTGGTTTTGGAATCTATTTAATTCTGGCTTTTTGGATAAAACTCAAGGACTTGATTCGTGCCAAACGCAGTTCGGTGTTTGATTTGTAAATGAAGTATCAGGTAAAAGAAAAAGGGATTGTAAAATAGTTTAAATTTTACAATCCCTTTTCTCTGGAAATTATCTAAGTATTAAGATGTTTTTTTGAAACTGTACGCATAAATAAACGTATGCATGGCAGCAAAGAACAGAGAGAAATAAAACAGAAAACTGCTTCCTTCTACATTTGGGTCAAGTTGATTGATGTAGGCAATAACTATTAATGCCAATACCATGGCAAGACCGGAAGCTGAAACGGTTTTGTAGCTATTTGAACTATAATCCCCTTTGTTTAAAAAACTGTTTTTCATTCCGTAGAACAAGTATACGTCAAAACCAATCATCATCCAGACAATAAGACGGATCCAGGTGTCCAGAGGTAAGAATACCATCATGAACAGGCAAACTAAAATTCCTGCAATTGGAATGAAAGGAACCAGTGGTGTTCTGAAAGCTCTTGGCGCTTCGGGCATTCTTTTACGCAGGATTAATACTCCGATACAAACGAGGATGAAAGCGAATAAGGTTCCGATACTTGTCATCTCACCCACAACTCTGGCGGGTACAAAAGCAGCAAAGATGCTCACAATAACCATGAACAATAAGTTGTTTTTGGCAGGGGTTCTGAATTTTGGATGCACCTCCGAGAATATTTTTGGCATCAATCCGTCCTTACTCATAGAGAAGAAAACCCTGCTTTGTCCCATAAGCATTACCAGGATAACGGATGAATATCCACCTAAAATGGCTAATAAGATGGCGTTGTTGAGCCAAGGATAGGCAGGTGTTATCATTCCGTCAGCTCCGGTAGTTCCCATAGCTTCAACAGCAATGGCAACCGGCGCAATACCGTCTTTTCCGGCAAAGGCCTGGTAGTTTACCACACCCGTCATGACATGGGCAAACAAAATATAAAGAATGGTACAGATGCCCAGTGACAACAATATTCCGATTGGCATATCTCTTTTAGGGTTTTTGGCTTCTTGTGCCGCAGTAGAAACGGCATCAAAACCGATATAAGCAAAAAACACGATGGCTGCCGCCCTAATGATTCCTGAGAATCCAAATTCTCCAAATTTCCCTGTGTTTTCAGGAATGTACGGAGTATAATTTTCGGGTTTAATATATTGCCAGCCAACAGCAATGAAGGTTAATACCACAGCAACTTTTAATAGCACGATTAGTCCGTTTACAAAGGCTGATTCCCGGGTGCCTCGCATTAGAATAAGTGACATAATCATTACAATGAAAACGGCCGGAAGGTTGATTGTCCCGCCTTCAAAAGGGGAGAGCGTATAAGCATCATCCAGATGAATGCCATATCCGCCTAAAAATTTCCCGAGATACCGCGACCAACTGATGGATACTGTTGCGGCTCCCACGGCATACTCTAAAACTAAATCCCAGCCAATGATCCAGGCGATAAATTCTCCCATAGTGGCAAAAGAATAGGTGTAGGCACTTCCGGCAACGGGAATCATTGAAGAAAATTCAGCATAGCATAAACCGGCAAAGATACATCCGAATGCGGCTACTAAAAATGAAATGGTGATGGCTGGTCCGGCATTCATCGATGCTGCCAGTCCGGTTATAGAAAATAATCCTGCGCCAATGATTGCGCCTATTCCTAATGCGACCAACCCGGGTGCGGTGAGTGTTTTCTTTAGCCCTTTTTCTGAATCAGCGGCTTCGGCTAAAAGCTGTGCTAATGGTTTTCTTTTCCAAATAGACATAAATGATCTTGTTTTGTTAATAGAATCCAAATGTATTCTTTTTTATAAAAAATAAAAACAGTATTTCATATTATGCTGTTAAATAAAATAGTTATTTGGAATTTGATTTAATTTGGTATTTTTGAAAAGAGGGAGTTGTTGTCCTTTAAATTCAAGAAGAGGGGATTTACAATATTAAAATACCACATTAATGGCGTCTAATACAATTTCTTTTTAAAATGGATTTTAAAAAAGTAACTTCTTATTTTAAGTTTTCAAAAGCAGAACGCAAGGGTATCGCTCTGCTGTTGCTTCTTGTTTTGGTTTTGCAATTGGGATATCATTTTGTTGATTTTAATTCGTTTGCCAAAGATTCTCCGGATAAATTGCGCTGGCTTGCTTTACAAGCAGAATTGGATTCTGTAAAAGAAGTAAGTTTAAAAGTGGAAAAGAAAATGTATCCTTTCAATCCTAATTTTATTACTGATTATAAAGGCTATACATTAGGGATGAATGTGGTCGAAATAGACCGGTTGCATGCTTACCGAAAAGAAGGGAAGTATGTCAATTCTCCGCAGGAATTTCAAACCATCACCAAAATTTCAGATTCGTTATTGCAAGCCATAAGTCTGTATTTCAAATTTCCGGATTGGGTTAAGAACAAAAAAGAGAATACAGGATATATGTATTACGAAAAGAAGCCTTTGGTTAAAAAAGAGAAAAAGGTGCTGATTGACATCAATCAGGCAACCCAGGAGGATTTAATTAAAATATATGGAATAGGGGAAGGGATTTCGCTTCGAATTCTAAAATTCAAGGAAAGTTTAGGCGGATTTGTTTCGATGGAGCAGATGAACGATGTTTGGGGATTGTCTCCCGAAGTGATTCAGCGTTTAAACGATAATTTTAAGATTGTCAGTCCTCCTGACGTGAAAAAAATTGATATTAATAATGCTTCTTTGAAAGAGATTGCCGAATTTCCGTATTTTAAATACACTTTGGCCAAAGAAATTGTGAAGCATAGAAGTATGAACGGCGATTTTAAAAATGCAACTGATTTAACAAAAATTAAAGGATTGTCTATTGAAAAGGCAAATATTATAGCCTTATATTTGGCGTTTTAAAATTACACACGATACAATGAATTTTGATTATAATGAAACGCAATCGTTGATTGCTCAATCTATAAGGGATTTTGCCGAGAAAAATATGAGACCTCATATAATGGAGTGGGATGAAGCTCAGTTGTTTCCGGTTCCACTATTCAAACAATTAGGGGATATGGGATTTATGGGGGTTTTGGTTCCTGAAGAACTTGGCGGATCAGGTTTGGGTTATCATGAGTATATTACTATTATTGAAGAAATATCCAAAGTAGATCCGTCTATAGGATTGTCGGTTGCGGCACATAATTCATTGTGTGTGAATCATATTCTGACTTTTGGAAACGAGGAACAAAAGAAAAAATGGATACCAAAGTTGGCTTCAGGGGAACATATAGGTGCCTGGGGATTAACGGAACACAGTACGGGTTCTGATGCGGCAAGAATGAATACGACTGCGGTGAAAGACGGAGATTTTTGGGTTGTAAACGGTTCGAAAAATTTCATTACCCACGGGAAGTCCGGTGATGTGGCTGTGGTTATTGTGCGTACCGGTGAAAAAGGGGATTCCCGCGGGATGTCTGCTTTTGTTTTTGAAAAAGGAATGCCTGGATTTACTTCGGGTAAAAAAGAAAATAAACTCGGAATGCGAGCCAGCGAAACCGCAGAGTTGGTTTTTGATAATTGTCGAATTCCAGATACCAATAGATTAGGGGAAATAGGAGATGGTTTCATTCAGGCGATGAAAATATTAGATGGCGGAAGAATATCTATTGGAGCTTTGTCTCTGGGTATTGCGAAAGGGGCGTATGAAGCGGCTTTGAAATATTCGAAAGAAAGATACCAATTTGGTCAGCCGATAAGTAATTTTCAAGGCATATCATTTAAGTTGGCAGATATGGCCACTGAAATTGAGGCTTCGGAATTGTTGTTGCATAAAGCGGCTTTCCTGAAGCAAAAACACAGGCCGGTAACTACGGCTGGTGCCATGGCTAAGATGTATGCTTCGGAAGTGTGTGTAAAAGTGGCCAACGAAGCGGTTCAGATTCACGGAGGGTATGGGTATACCAAAGATTATCCGGTGGAGAAATTTTATAGGGATTCAAAATTATGTACCATTGGTGAAGGAACTACCGAGATTCAGAAAGTGGTAATTGCAAGGGATATATTGAAAGACTAAGGAGAGAAAAGAAAATAGAATAAATAAAATAGAGCCGGGAAACAAGACCCGAGGTAAAGCCGAACGGAGCGGGGCTAAATTGCGACTTGGCTTTTTTGTTTTGGGTGGTTTTACATAGAGATGCGGTTTGATGATACGGGAAATCTATTCTATATTCTTTTCTCTTTTTTTCTAAAACAAGAATTAGGTAAATCAAAAATAAAAATATACTTTTGCAGCCTTAACGAGAGGAGGTGTCAATATTATGTTAATTATACCAATTAAAGACGGAGAAAATATCGATAGAGCATTAAAGCGCTATAAAAGAAAATTTGATAAAACAGGAACTGTTCGTCAATTAAGAGCGCGTACTGCTTTTATTAAGCCTTCAGTTACTAAAAGAGCTAAAATCCAAAAAGCTGCTTACATTCAAAACATGAAAGATGGTTTAGAAAGTTAGTAAATATCTTTTTAAAATAAATACCGTTAGTCACCAAAATTATATAACTTTGGGACTAACGGTTTTTTTATGGTTACTACTTTAGAAGCATTTCGGGATTATCTGCAAAAGGAGAAGAAATATTCGGTCCATACTGTCAATGCATATTGGAGTGATTTGGTGGTTTTTCAAACGTTCAATAAAACCCGGTTTGGGGAGGAGAATATAGAGCAGGTAAATTATAGTCAAATTAGAAGTTGGATTGTGTCATTGGCAGATGAGGGTTTGTCTAATGTGTCTATTAACAGGAAGGTTTCGTCTTTGAAAGCTTTTTACCGGTTTTTGTTAAAAATCAAACAAATAGAAGTGAATCCGTTGTTGAAGCATAAGGCTTTGAAGGTACCAAAGTTGCTTCAGATTCCGTTTTCTGAAAAAGAAATTACCGGGGTTTTTGATTTGATGCAGCAGCCAAAAGGATTTGAAGCGGTTCGTAATAAGCTTATTATAGATCTTTTTTATGCCACAGGAATGCGACGAACCGAATTGATTCATTTGAAAGTCGAAGATGTTAATTTGTCGAACAATACCGTTAAGGTGCTTGGGAAAAGAAATAAAGAGCGCGTCCTTCCGGTGTTGCCAATTGTGGCTGAGCAATTTTCGGTGTATAGCAATGAAAGGCTTCAATTGGAAACGATTAAGGATTCGGCATATTTTTTTTTGACAAAAAAAGGGTTAAAATTGAATGATTCCTTTGTGTATCGATTAATTAATTCTTACTTTAGTACTGTCTCCGAAAAAGTAAAAAAAAGTCCGCATATATTAAGACATACTTTTGCGACTCATTTATTGAATAACGGAGCTGATTTGAATTCAGTAAAAGAATTGTTAGGACATTCGAGTTTGGCATCAACCCAGATTTACACGCATAGTAGTCTGTCGGAGTTAAAAAAAGTATACGATGATGCGCATCCGAGAAACAAATAATGATTTAATAAATGTTTAATCCTTAAAAAATATTGATTATGAAGGTAAATGTTCACGCAGTTAACTTTACTGTTGACGGGAAACTGGTAAATTTTGTTCAAGAGAGAATGGATAAGTTGGAGAAGTATTACGATAAGGTCGTCTCTTCTGATGTTTATTTGAAAGTTGAAAAGACGAGTGATAAGGAAAATAAAATTGTGGAGGTGAAAATGAATGTTCCGGGAGATGATTTTATGGTAAAAAAGCAGTGCAAGACGTTTGAAGAAGCGGTGGAGCTTTCTGCGGAATCATTGGAGCGATTGCTGGTAAAAAGGAAAGAAAAAATAAGAACTCATATATAATTTAAAATTTTTTCAAAAATTGTTTTGATTAAGAGATAAAATCTATACATTTGCAGTCCGTTAGAAATAGCGGACTTTTTTTATTGATAATGCCAGTGTAGCTCAGTTGGCTAGAGCAGCTGATTTGTAATCAGCAGGTCGTGGGTTCGAGTCCCTCCACCGGCTCTCTTTTTTTTTGAAATATTGATAAATAATGGTTAGGGGAGATACTCAAGCGGCCAACGAGGGCAGACTGTAAATCTGCTGTGTGAACTTCGCAGGTTCGAATCCTGCTCTCCCCACAAGAATTAATTTTAGATTGCGGATTTTAGTTGTTGATTTAAAAAAGCTAAAATCTAAACTCTTAAATCAAGGATTCTGCCGACTTAGCTCAGAGGTAGAGTGCTTCCTTGGTAAGGAAGAGGTCACGGGTTCAATTCCCGTAGTTGGCTCAAGTAAGTAGGAAATTGAAATAAATATATAAACTAGATTAAAAATTAAGTAAAATGGCAAAAGAAACCTTTAACCGTTCGAAACCACACTTAAATATTGGTACAATCGGACACGTAGATCACGGAAAAACTACATTAACTGCTGCAATAACTAAAGTGTTATCTGATGCTGGTTACTGTCAAGCTAAATCATTTGATCAAATTGATAATGCTCCGGAAGAAAAAGAGAGAGGTATTACGATTAATACTTCGCATGTTGAGTATGAAACTGCTAACCGTCACTATGCTCACGTTGACTGTCCAGGTCACGCGGATTACGTAAAAAACATGGTTACTGGTGCTGCTCAGATGGATGGTGCTATTCTTGTTGTTGCTGCTACTGATGGTCCAATGCCGCAAACACGTGAGCACATCCTTTTAGGTCGTCAGGTAGGGATTCCTAGAATCGTTGTATTCATGAATAAAGTGGATATGGTTGATGATGCTGAGTTGTTAGAGCTTGTTGAAATGGAAATTAGAGACTTATTGTCTTTCTATGAATATGATGGGGATAATGGTCCTGTTGTTCAAGGTTCTGCTTTAGGTGGATTGAATAACGATCCTGCTTGGGTTCCTAAAATCATTGAATTGATGGAAGCTGTTGATTCTTGGATTGAAGAGCCAGTGCGTGATACTGAAAAACCATTCTTGATGCCAGTTGAGGATGTATTTACAATTACGGGTCGTGGAACTGTTGCTACAGGTCGTATCGAAACTGGTATTGCTAATACAGGTGATGCTGTTGAAATCATTGGTATGGGAGCTGAAAAATTGACTTCTACTATTACCGGAGTTGAGATGTTCCGTAAAATCCTTGATAGAGGTGAGGCTGGGGATAACGTAGGTCTATTATTGAGGGGTATTGATAAAGAATCTATCAAAAGAGGAATGGTTATCATTAAGCCAGGATCAGTAAAACCACACGCTACTTTCAAAGCTGAGGTGTATATCTTGAAAAAAGAGGAAGGTGGACGTCATACTCCATTCCATAATAACTACCGTCCACAGTTTTATGTGCGTACAACTGATGTAACAGGGGTTATTACTTTGCCAGAAGGAGTAGAGATGGTAATGCCGGGAGATAACTTAACTATCAATGTTTCTTTATTGAGTCCTATTGCAATGAATGTAGGTTTACGTTTTGCTATCCGTGAAGGTGGTAGAACTGTAGGTGCAGGTCAGGTAACTGAGATTATTGCATAATTATAGAAATAAATATAAGGCCAGTAACATCTCTTTATGGTGTTACTGGTTTTTAACGAACGGGCGTAGTTCAAGGGTAGAATAGCGGTCTCCAAAACCGTTGATGGGGGTTCGAATCCCTCCGCCCGTGCAAATAAAATAATCATAATGGCAAAAATTGTTAACTATATATCAGAAGCATTTGAGGAATTAAAGTCAAATGTAACTTGGCCAGCTTGGGCAGAAGTACAACGTCTTACGATTGTTGTTGCTGTTTTTTCAGTGTTATTTGCTTTGGCAACATGGGGAGTAGATGAGTTTTTTGCAAAGGCACTTGCTGGATTTTTTAACTGGATAAAAGGGTAATTTTTGTTATGACAGATAATAATGTTAAAAAGTGGTATGTCGTTAGAGCGGTAAGCGGTCAAGAAAATAAAGTTAAAGCTTATATTGAAACGGAAATATCCAGATTGGGTATGGAAGATTATGTTTCCCAGGTTTTGGTTCCTACTGAAAAAGTAGTTTCTGTAAAAGAGGGAAAAAAAATAGTTAAGGAAAAAGTTTATTTTCCTGGTTATGTTATGATTGAAGCAAATCTTATAGGGGAGATACCACATATTATTAAATCTATCACAAGTGTTATTGGTTTTTTAGGTGAAACCAAAGGAGGAGAACCAGTTCCGTTAAGGCTTTCTGAAGTTAACAGGATGTTAGGTAAGGTGGATGAGTTGGCTGTAAATACAGATACTCGTTCTATTCCATTTAATTTAGGCGAAACTATTAAGGTTATTGATGGGCCTTTTAATGGTTTTAACGGTACGGTTGAAAAAATCAATGAAGAAAAGCGTAAACTGGAGGTAATGGTGAAAATTTTCGGAAGAAAAACACCATTGGAATTGAGTTTTATGCAAGTTGAAAAAGTATAATTTTTTGTTACATCTATAATATCCACTATAATCGCTTCCAAATGATTATGGTGTTAAATTTTTTAAAAAATGGCTAAAGAAATTAGTAAGGTAGTTAAACTACAAGTTAAGGGAGGTGCTGCGAATCCGTCGCCACCGGTTGGACCTGCTTTAGGAGCTGCTGGGGTAAACATCATGGAGTTCTGTAAGCAATTTAATGCTAGAACACAAGATAAACCTGGCAAAATATGCCCAGTACAAATTACTGTGTATAAAGACAAATCATTCGATTTTGTTGTTAAGACTCCTCCGGCGGCTGTCCAGTTATTGGAAGCTGCAAAGCTAAAGTCTGGATCAGGTGAACCAAATCGTAAAAAAGTAGCTAGTGTTACTTGGGAACAAATTAGAGCTATTGCTGAAGACAAGATGCCTGACTTAAATGCATTCACTATGGAGTCTGCGATGAGTATGGTTGCTGGAACGGCTAGGTCTATGGGTATAACTGTATCAGGAGAAGCTCCTTTTTAATTAAGAGAAAGACATGGCAAAATTGACAAAAAAGCAAAAAGAGGCTGCTTCAAAAATTGAAAAGAACAAATTGTATACTTTAAAAGATGCTGCTGCATTAATTAAAGTTATTGCTTCTGCAAAATTTGATGAGTCTGTTGATATCGCAGTTCGTTTGGGTGTAGATCCAAGAAAAGCGAATCAAATGGTTAGAGGTGTGGTTACATTGCCTCACGGAACAGGTAAAGATGTTAAAGTATTGGCATTGGTTACTCCAGATAAAGAAGCGGAAGCTAAAGAAGCTGGTGCAGACTATGTAGGTCTTGACGATTATTTACAAAAAATTAAAGACGGTTGGACAGATGTTGATGTAATCATCACTATGCCGGCTGTTATGGGTAAATTAGGTCCATTAGGTCGTATTTTAGGGCCTAGAGGTTTAATGCCGAACCCTAAAACAGGTACTGTAACTATGGATGTTGCAAAAGCTGTTGCAGAGGTTAAAGCTGGTAAAATTGACTTTAAAGTTGACAAAACTGGTATCGTACATGCAGGAATTGGTAAAGTTTCTTTTGGGGCTGAGCAAATTTATGACAATGCACACGAAATTATTCAAACATTAATCAAACTTAAACCAACTGCTGCTAAAGGTACCTATATTAAAGGTATTCACCTTACAAGCACTATGAGTCCTGCAATTGCATTGGATCCAAAAGCAGTATAATTGGTAGTTAATAATTTTTAGTATGACTAGAGAAGAAAAATCAATCGCGATTGAAGATTTAACTGCACAGTTAGCTGGTACAAACATTATTTATGTATCTGATATTTCTGGATTAAACGCAGAGACAACTTCAAATTTAAGGAGAGCCTGTTTCAAAGCAGGTGTAAAATTAGAGGTTGTAAAAAACACATTGCTTGCAAAAGCAATGGAAGCTTCTGGTAATGATTATGGTGATTTACCTTCAGTATTGACTGGAAATAGCGCTATTCTTATTGCGGAGGTTGCAAATGCACCTGGAAAAATAATTAAAGATTTCAGAAAAAAATCGGATAAGCCTGTATTAAAAGGAGCTTACATCAATTCTGAAATTTATATTGGAGATGATCAATTAGAAGCCTTGGCTACTATTAAATCTAAAGAAGAGCTTATCGGCGAAATCATTGGATTATTGCAATCACCAGCTCAAAGAGTTATTGCTGCACTTCAAAATCAATTTGCGGGAGAAGAAGCAGGAGCAGAATAAGAATCAGATTTATCTGAATTTTTATTGAAAAAAGAACGCACATAATAAATTATAATTTTACAAATCATTTTAAAACGATAGAAAAAATGGCAGATTTGAAACAATTCGCAGAACAATTAGTTGGCTTAACTGTAAAAGAAGTTAACGAATTAGCAACAATATTAAAAGATGAGTATGGTATCGAACCAGCTGCTGCAGCTGTAGTAGTTGCTGCTGGTGGTGGTGAAGGTGTTGCTGAAGAAGCTCAAACTGAATTTACAGTTGTATTGAAAGAAGCTGGTGCTTCTAAATTAGCAGTTGTAAAATTAGTAAAAGAACTTACAGGTTTAGGTTTGAAAGAAGCTAAAGATGTAGTTGATAGCGCTCCAAGTAACGTTAAAGAAGGTGTTTCTAAAGAAGAAGCTGAAGGGCTTAAAAAATCTTTAGAAGAAGCTGGAGCTGTAGTTGAACTTAAATAAGTTTAACTAATTTTTGAAACAGGTTTAGGTCTTTGAGAATGTTCTCAAGACCTAAACCATTTTTCGTATAATAAAATTATATCAAGTTTTATTATAAAATAGTTTAAAATACGAAAAGGTTTTTTAATCAATACGAAGAAAGAAAATAATACAAGAGTTCATTTTGTTTTATTTTTAAAGAGGTATTGATTGTAAAAAGAAAGTATAGATTGTTTTATAAATTACTGTGTTTTACACACAAAACTACTTTTTTTTAATCAAAATTTTGTCCATTGATGATAACAAATCAGACTGAAAGATTGAATTTTGCCTCTACAAAAAATATACCTGATTATCCGGATTTCTTGGATGTACAGGTTAAATCTTTTAAAGATTTTTTTCAATTAGAAACTAAATCTGATGAAAGAGGCAACGAAGGGTTATACAACACCTTCATGGAAAACTTTCCAATCACAGATACAAGAAATAATTTTGTATTGGAATTCCTAGATTACTTTGTAGATCCACCACGTTATACAATTCAAGAATGTATAGAAAGAGGTCTAACGCATAGTGTACCTTTAAAAGCCAGGTTAAAACTATATTGTACAGATCCAGAACACGAAGATTTTGAAACCATTGTTCAGGATGTATATCTGGGGACAATTCCATACATGACACCAAGTGGTACTTTTGTTATTAATGGGGCAGAACGTGTTGTTGTTTCTCAGTTACATCGTTCTCCAGGGGTTTTCTTTGGACAGTCATTCCATGCTAATGGAACAAAATTATACTCTGCCAGGGTAATTCCTTTTAAAGGTTCTTGGATAGAATTTTCAACCGATATTAACAGCGTAATGTATGCTTATATCGACAGAAAGAAAAAATTACCGGTTACTACTTTATTCCGTGCTATAGGTTTCGAAAGAGACAAGGATATCCTGGAGATTTTCGACCTTGCTGAAGAAATTAAAGTTTCTAAAACCGGATTAAAAAAATATATTGGTAGAAAGTTAGCTGCTCGTGTATTGAATACATGGCATGAAGATTTCGTTGATGAGGATACAGGTGAGGTAGTTTCTATCGAGCGTAACGAAATAATCCTTGATAGAGATACCATTATCGACAAAGATAATGTGGAAGAAATCATAGAGTCTAACGTTAAATCTATTTTGTTACACAAAGAGGATAGTAATCAGGCAGACTATGCTATTATCCACAATACGTTACAAAAAGATCCAACAAACTCTGAAAAAGAAGCTGTTGAGCACATTTACCGTCAGTTGCGTAACGCTGAACCGCCTGATGAGGAAACGGCTCGTGGTATTATAGATAAATTGTTCTTCTCTGACCAACGTTACAACTTAGGTGAAGTGGGTCGTTACAGAATGAACAAAAAACTTGGTTTAGATATCCCAATGGAAAAGCAAGTGCTTACCAAAGAAGATATCATAACTATTGTAAAATATTTGATTGAATTAATCAACGCTAAAGCGGATATTGATGATATCGATCACTTGTCAAACCGTCGTGTTAGAACAGTTGGTGAACAATTGTCTCAACAATTCGGTGTTGGTTTAGCACGTATGGCCAGAACTATTCGTGAGAGAATGAACGTTAGGGATAACGAGGTGTTTACACCAATTGATTTGATTAATGCTAAAACATTATCATCAGTTATCAACTCTTTCTTTGGTACGAACCAGTTATCTCAATTTATGGATCAAACGAATCCATTAGCTGAGATTACGCACAAAAGAAGATTATCTGCACTTGGGCCAGGTGGACTTTCGAGAGAGAGAGCAGGGTTTGAGGTTCGTGACGTTCACTATACGCACTACGGACGTTTATGTCCTATTGAAACTCCTGAGGGACCAAACATTGGTTTGATTTCATCTCTTGGAGTTTATGCAAAAGTAAACGGAATGGGATTCATTGAAACACCATACCGTAAAGTAACAAACGGAACTGTAGATTTAGAATCGACTCCGGTTTACTTAAGCGCTGAAGAAGAGGAAGGAATGATGATTTCTCAGGCCAATATTGAAATGGATGCTTCGGGTAAAATTACTGCTGATAACGTAATTGCGCGTCAGGAAGGTGATTTCCCTGTAATTGATCCGGTTAATGTTGATTATGCTGACGTTGCTCCGAATCAAATTGCCTCTATTTCTGCGTCTTTGATTCCGTTCTTAGAGCATGATGATGCGAACCGTGCTTTGATGGGATCAAACATGATGCGTCAGGCCGTACCATTGATACGCCCTGAAGCCCCTATTGTTGGAACCGGTTTAGAGCGTCAGGTAGCTTCTGATTCCAGAGTGTTGATTAATGCTGAAGGGCCTGGAGTTGTAGAATATGTAGATGCCAATATCATCACTATCAAATATGACCGTTCTGAAGAAGAAAGAATGGTGAGTTTTGAGCCGGATGAGAAAACATATAACTTAATTAAATTTAGAAAAACCAATCAAGGGACAAGTATCAACTTGAAACCTATCGTAAGAAAAGGGGACAGAGTGGTTCTTGGACAGGTATTGTCTGAAGGATATGCGACTCAAAATGGAGAATTGGCTTTAGGTAGAAACCTAAAAGTTGCGTTCATGCCATGGAAAGGGTACAACTTCGAGGATGCGATTGTAATTTCTGAAAAAGTAGTTCGTGACGATATCTTTACCTCTATTCACGTTGATGATTATTCATTAGAGGTGAGAGATACTAAATTAGGTAACGAAGAGTTAACGAATGATATACCAAACGTTTCTGAAGAAGCTACTAAAGATTTGGATGAAAACGGTATGATCAGAATTGGTGCCGAGGTTAAGCCTGGTGACATTTTGATTGGTAAAATTACTCCAAAAGGGGAATCAGATCCTACTCCTGAAGAGAAATTGCTTCGTGCAATCTTCGGGGATAAAGCAGGTGATGTAAAAGATGCTTCATTAAAAGCGTCTCCTTCTTTACATGGTGTAGTTTTAGATAAAAAATTATTCGCAAGAGCGGTAAAAGATAAACGTAAACGTACGCAGGATAAAGATGCTCTAGGAGCTCTTGAAATGGAGTTTGAAACTAAATTTGTTGAATTGAAAGACAGATTGATTGAAAAACTTTTCTTGATCGTTAACGGTAAAACATCGCAAGGTGTAATGAATGATTTGGGTGAAGAAGTTTTACCAAAAGGTAAAAAATATACTCAAAAAATGCTTTATGCTGTTGAAGATTTTGCTCACTTAAGTAAAGGTCAATGGGTTGCTGATGATGCAACTAATAAAATGGTTAATGATTTAATTCATAACTATAAAATTAAATTGAACGATTTACAAGGTGCTTTAAGAAGAGAGAAATTTACCATCACTGTTGGAGATGAGTTACCAGCCGGTATTTTGAAATTGGCGAAAGTTTATATCGCTAAAAAACGTAAATTGAAAGTGGGTGATAAAATGGCGGGACGTCACGGAAACAAAGGTATTGTGGCTCGTATCGTTCGTCATGAAGACATGCCTTTCCTTGAAGACGGAACACCGGTTGACATCGTGTTGAACCCACTTGGGGTGCCTTCTCGTATGAACATCGGTCAGATTTATGAAACTGTTTTAGGTTGGGCTGGAATGAACTTGGGTAGAAAATTTGCTACACCAATTTTTGACGGTGCAACATTAGACCAAATCAATGAATTGACTGACGAAGCTGGAATTCCACGTTTCGGACATACGTATCTTTATGATGGTGGAACTGGAGAGCGTTTCCATCAGGCAGCAACGGTAGGGGTTATCTACATGTTGAAATTGGGTCACATGGTTGACGATAAGATGCACGCACGTTCTATTGGTCCATACTCGTTGATTACACAACAACCACTTGGAGGTAAAGCTCAATTTGGAGGTCAGCGTTTTGGAGAGATGGAGGTTTGGGCACTTGAGGCTTATGGAGCATCAAGCACACTTAGAGAAATCTTGACTGTTAAATCTGATGATGTTATTGGTAGAGCCAAAACTTACGAAGCTATCGTTAAGGGAGAGTCTATGCCAGAACCAGGATTGCCGGAATCTTTCAATGTATTGATGCATGAGTTGAAAGGTCTTGGACTTGATATTAGATTAGAAGAATAAAAAAGTTTTCAGTCGCAGTCTCAGTAATCAGTGCAATACTGAAAACTGAGACTGAAACTGCTTACTAGAATTAAAGTTTTTAGGATTTATACCCGTAACCCGTTCCGATTTTTTATGTAAACCCAGCGGTTTTCATAATTAGCACTTTAAAAAGGTTTTAAAGTTTAGAGAAGTAATCCGAGGTAGCGACTTAATGATTTGACCTTTTTAATAAGGTAATTATAAGTTAAAATCAATTTTTAATTGCAGATAAATCAATAGTAAAAACTATGATGAATAATAGAAATAATAAAGATAAAAATCCTGTAAAAAGGTTTAACAAAATTTCGATAGGACTAGCTTCTCCTGAATCAATCTTGAAAGAATCAAGAGGTGAAGTATTGAAGCCGGAAACTATCAATTACAGAACGCACAAACCAGAACGTGACGGTCTTTTCTGTGAACGTATCTTCGGACCTGTAAAAGATTTTGAATGTGCTTGTGGTAAATATAAAAGAATCCGTTACAAAGGAATTATTTGTGACCGTTGTGGAGTTGAAGTTACGGAGAAAAAAGTACGTAGAGACAGAGTAGGTCACATCAATCTTGTTGTGCCAATTGCCCATATCTGGTATTTCCGTTCTCTTCCTAACAAAATTGGTTATATCCTTGGTCTTCCATCTAAGAAATTAGATATGATTATTTACTACGAAAGATATGTAGTAATCCAGGCAGGTATCGCCAAAAATGCTGATGGAGAATCTTTACAGCGATTAGATTTCTTAACTGAAGAAGAGTATTTGAATATTTTAGATACACTTCCGGCAGATAACCAATATTTAGATGATTTCGATCCAAATAAATTTGTTGCCAAAATGGGAGCAGAGTGTATTATGGATTTACTGGCCAGAATCGACTTAGATGCCTTATCGTATGAGTTGAGACACAGTGCGAATAACGAAACGTCTAAACAACGTAAAACAGAAGCATTAAAAAGATTACAAGTAGTAGAATCTTTCCGTGAGTCTAACGAAAACCGTGAAAACCGTCCGGAATGGATGATTATGAAAGTGGTTCCTGTTATTCCACCAGAATTACGTCCGCTTGTGCCTTTGGATGGTGGTCGTTTTGCAACTTCAGATTTAAATGACTTATACCGCCGTGTAATCATCCGTAACAACCGTTTGAAAAGATTAATGGAGATTAAAGCTCCTGAAGTAATCTTGAGAAACGAAAAACGTATGTTGCAGGAATCAGTAGATTCACTTTTCGATAATACCCGTAAAGCTTCTGCTGTTAAAACAGAATCAAACAGACCATTAAAATCACTTTCTGATTCCTTGAAAGGAAAACAAGGACGTTTCCGTCAAAACTTGCTTGGAAAACGTGTGGATTATTCTGCCCGTTCGGTAATTGTTGTCGGACCTGAATTGAAATTGTTCGAATGTGGTCTTCCAAAAGATATGGCTTCAGAGCTTTACAAACCTTTCGTTATCCGTAAATTGATAGAAAGAGGTATTGTTAAGACTGTGAAATCTGCCAAAAAAATTATTGACAAAAAAGAACCTGTTGTTTGGGATATCCTTGAAAATGTAATTAAAGGACACCCTGTATTACTTAACCGTGCTCCTACTTTGCACCGATTGGGTATTCAAGCTTTCCAACCAAAATTAATTGAAGGAAAAGCAATCCAATTGCACCCATTAGTATGTACGGCTTTCAACGCGGATTTTGACGGTGACCAGATGGCGGTTCACTTGCCATTGGGACCAGAAGCTATTTTAGAGGCTCAATTGTTAATGTTGGCTTCTCATAATATCTTGAACCCTGCGAATGGAGCACCTATCACGGTACCTTCTCAGGATATGGTTTTGGGTCTGTATTACATGACCAAAGAGCGTTTGTCTACTCCGGAACATCCAATTTTAGGAGAAGGTTTAACTTTTTACTCTGCTGAAGAAACAAATATTGCCTTGAATGAAGGTAGATTGGAATTGAATGCTCGTGTAAAAATCAGAGCAAAAGATTTTAATGAAGCTGGTGAATTAGTATATCAAATTATTCAAACTACTGCCGGACGTGTATTATTTAATGAAGTAGTACCGCAAGCAGCCGGATATATCAATGATGTATTGACCAAGAAAAACCTTAGGGATATTATCGGTCACGTATTAAATGCGACCAGTGTACCTGAAACGGCAGCTTTCTTGGATAATATGAAAGATATGGGGTATAAATTTGCCTTCAAAGGTGGTTTGTCATTCTCATTGGGAGATATTAGAATCCCGGAACAAAAAACAAAATTGATTGCAGATGCCAGAGAGCAAGTTGAAGGTATTTCTGCGAATTATAACATGGGTCTTATTACCAATAACGAACGTTACAACCAAGTTATTGACGTATGGACTTCAGCAAATGCTCAATTAACAGAATTAGCAATGAAAAACATTAGAGAAGACCAACAAGGGTTTAACTCGGTGTATATGATGCTTGACTCTGGAGCGAGGGGTTCTAAAGAACAGATCCGTCAGTTAACTGGTATGCGTGGTTTGATGGCTAAGCCTAAAAAATCGACTGCCGGTGGTGGGGAAATTATTGAAAACCCGATTCTTTCTAACTTTAAAGAAGGTCTTTCTATCCTTGAGTACTTTATCTCTACTCACGGTGCTCGTAAAGGTCTTGCCGATACTGCTTTGAAAACGGCGGATGCTGGATACTTGACAAGAAGATTACATGATGTTTCTCAAGATGTTATTGTTAACATCGAAGATTGTGGAACATTAAGAGGTGTGGAAGTTTCTGCATTGAAAAAGAATGAGGAAATCGTTGAGTCACTAGGAGAAAGAATCTTAGGACGTGTGGCGTTACAAGATGTAATCAATCCTTTGACAAATGAAATTTTAGTACACTCCGGTGCTCAAATTACCGAAGCAATCATGAAAACAATCGAGGCTTCTCCGCTTGAAAAAGTAGAAGTTCGTTCTCCATTGACATGTGAAGCGTTGAAAGGTATTTGTGCTAAATGTTACGGTAGAAACTTAGCTACCGGAAAAATGACCCAAAGAGGTGAGGCAGTTGGTGTAATTGCAGCACAGTCTATTGGTGAACCTGGTACACAGTTAACACTACGTACATTCCACGTTGGAGGGGTTGCAGGGGGTATTTCTGAAGAATCTAGTATTGTTACTAAATTTAACGGTAAACTGGAAATTGAAGATTTGAAAACGGTTAAAGGAGAGGATAACGAAGGAAATGCTGTTGATATCGTTGTTTCCCGTTCTACTGAATTGAAATTAGTGGATGAGAAAACAGGAATCGTATTAAATACACACAATATTCCTTACGGATCCAGCATTTTTGTTAAAGATGGTCAATCTGTAGCTAAAGGAGATGTAATCTGTAAGTGGGATCCATATAACGGTGTAATTGTTTCTGAGTTTACCGGTAAAATTGCTTACGAAGATTTAGAGCAAGGACAAACGTTCATGGTTGAAATCGATGAGCAAACCGGTTTCCAGGAGAAAGTAATTTCTGAATCCAGAAACAAAAAATTAATCCCAACTTTATTGGTTTACGGTAAAGAAGGTGAATTGATTCGTTCGTATAACTTACCGGTTGGAGCCCACTTGATGGTTGAAAACGGAGAAAAAATTAAAGCAGGTAAAGTATTGGTTAAAATTCCACGTCGTTCTTCTAAATCTGGGGATATCACGGGAGGTTTACCAAGAATTACCGAGTTGTTAGAGGCTCGTAATCCTTCAAACCCGGCTGTAGTTTCAGAAATCGATGGTGTGGTTTCTTTTGGTAAAATCAAAAGAGGTAACCGTGAGATTGTAATTGAATCTAAGTTTGGTGAGGTTAAGAAATACCTGGTGAAATTATCAAGTCAGATTCTTGTACAAGAAAATGACTTCGTTAGAGCAGGTGTTCCATTGTCTGACGGAGCAATCACTCCGGATGATATCTTGAGAATTCAAGGTCCGGCTGCTGTTCAACAGTATTTGGTAAATGAAATTCAAGAGGTATACCGTTTACAAGGGGTAAAAATTAACGACAAACACTTTGAGGTAGTAATACGTCAGATGATGCGTAAGGTAAGAGTAGAAGATCCGGGAGATACATTGTTCCTTGAAGATCAATTAATCCATACTAAAGATTTTATCCTTGAAAACGATAAGTTATATGGTATGAAAGTAATTGAAGATGCCGGAGATTCATCTACATTAAAAGAAGGACAAATTGTTACGCCCCGTCAATTGCGCGATGAGAACTCATTATTGAAACGTACTGATAAGAATTTAGTTGTGGCCCGTGATGTTGTCACTGCAACTGCAACTCCAGTCTTGCAAGGTATTACAAGAGCTTCTCTTCAAACGAAATCGTTTATTTCTGCGGCTTCTTTCCAAGAAACGACTAAAGTATTAAATGAAGCTGCTGTGGCAGGTAAAATTGATTACTTAGAAGGATTGAAAGAAAATGTAATTGTGGGTCATAGAATTCCTGCCGGAACCGGTATGAGAGAGTATGATAATACAATTGTAGGTTCGAAAGAAGATTACAACGAAATGATGGCTAATAAAGAAGAGTATATCTACTAATTAGAAAATTAATATTTAGAGATTCAAAGATTGTAGCGATACAATCTTTGAATTCTTTAATTTTAAAGCTTTACCTATGAAAGATCAAGAAGAACAAATTAATATTGAATTGGATGAGAAAATCGCCGAAGGGATTTATTCTAATTTGGCAATAATCAATCACTCCTCATCAGAATTTGTTCTTGATTTTGTAAATATCATGCCGGGTGTTCCTAAGGCCAAAGTAAAATCAAGAATAGTCTTGACTCCTCAACATGCCAAAAGATTGTTGAAAGCCATTGGAGAAAATATTCATCGTTTTGAACTCGCTCATGGCGAAATTAAAGAAACAGAACATCCTCCGATTCCACTAAATTTTGGTCCAACAGGACAAGCATAAATTATTTAAAAGGCTCCATTTTGGAGCCTTTTTTGTTTTTAGGTTGTAGGATTTTATTTTTTTTTTTGATATTCTGTAATTTGTATTTTTTTCTGCTTTAAGTATTTGGTATTATCTGTTTAAGTTGATATATAGGCAATATTTGTATGGCTGTCTCCATTGACGAAAATCTGTAACTAAACGAGTTTAGTGGTTGTTTGTCGGAAATATTTTTGAAACGCTTTTTAATGCTATAGTTTTGGTCAAGAATAAGTGATGAAACTATATTACGTTAAAAAAAGCAATATGAACCAATTTTCTAAACATAGCAACAATAAAAAAATAAGAACAGTTTTGTTCCTAATTATTTTTACTTTTTTTTCTACTGTTTCAGGTTACAGCCAAACGGAAGATAAAAATGAAGTTGCTATAAATACTACAGAAGTTGCGGGTAATGCAAAACAAGAAAATACAGCAGGAAATTCTAATATGAATTTTGTGTTATGGTTTATGGGGTCTAAACAAAATCCGAATAGTACTCTTACTAAAGAAGATGGGGATGATACCAAAAAGAAAATAATGACTTCCGGAATTGCACCAAATCGATTGTTGATTAAAGCTTTTTTGAAAAAAGCAGTAAATTTTGAAAGTTCATTGGCTTAAGATTAAATTGATTTTTAACCCACATATAAAAAAACGCTAACTTTAATAAGTTAGCGTTTTTTTATATGTGTCCCTGTCCCGTCCTGAAATAGCGATACACAATTTAATTTGCCTGGCCTAAATAATTGATACAGTTAATAGACTAAAATAGTCATTAAATATAATAATTTTAATTTGTTGCTATTTTTTCGAATAAATTTTCTGCTATTTCGAGTTTTTAAATATCTTTATCAGATGATTGAAGCTTTTTTGGGTTTGTAAATTTAAATGATTTATTAAATTTGAGGTGGTAATTTTAGCTATATCTAGTTTAAAAAGGGGGGGGTGTTGTAATATGAAAAAATTTTTTTTTGTTTGTTATTTAGTGTTGTTATCCATAGCTATTTGGTCTCAAAAACCAATTGAAAAGTATAGATTTGTTAATATAAAAGAAAACATTTCCCAAATTGGCGTACATACAATAATTCAAGACCATTACGGTTTTATTTGGCTAGGTACCAGTGGAGCCGGATTAAATAAATTTGACGGTAGTGATTACAAGACATATAAATTCAAACCAGACGATCCTACCTCATTAAGTAATAATATTATCAATTGTTCTTATCTTGACAATAAGAACAGATTATGGTTTGGTACAGACGAAGGGCTCAATTTATACGACTACAAGAATGATTGTTTTAAAAGAATTCTTTTATCTGAATTCAAAAAAAATAAAATAAATGTTTTGGTTAAGAGTTTGATAGGAGATAATAAGGGGAACTTATTTATTGGGACTTTTGAATTAGGATTATTCAAGATGGATTTAAATAATTTTAAGGTTGAAAAAATATCATGTCAAGAGTCTAACTTAACTTCAACTATTACGATAAATGCGCTTCAGGTAGATTCTAAGGGGAAGGTATATGCTGGAACTGATAGAGGTCTTAAAGAGTTTGACGCTAAAACAAATTCACTTAGACGTTCTGTTTTTAAAAATAAAGAAGGGGTTAAGTCCATTAATGACCCTATTCAATGTTTATTAATAGAAAAAAATAATATATGGATTGGAACTATGTCTACAGGCTTATTTAAAATTAAGAGCAATGATAATAGTAAAGATCATCTATTTGAGATAAATCATTTTCAAATTTCACAAAATCGTCTTTTATCAATTATTAATTTACCCGACAAAACCTTAATGTGTGGTACGGAGAATGAAGGGTTATTTCATATTGATTCCAATGGGCAAATTTTAAATCATTATCTATCAAGCAAATCCGAAAGAAAAAATATTCTATCTAATTCTATTTGGTCTTTATTTTTGGATCGTAATGAACGTATATGGATGGGATATTATAATGCAGGAATTGGTGTTTACGACAAGTTATATGATAAGTTTGAAAATCTGGAAAGTATACCTGGCATTCCTAATTCATTACAAATAAGTTCTGTTACTGCTATTGTAAAAGATCGTTTTAATAAATTTTGGTTAGCTATGGATGGAGGAGGCATTGATGTTTTTGACCCTAAATCGGATCAGTATACTCATATTGGCCCTACAGAAAACAAGGTGTTTTCGGGGCTGACCAATAATTACGTAGAAGCATTATTTATTGACAGTAAACAAAATATATGGGCTGGTACTTGGAACGGAGGGGTATATTTTTTAAAGAATGGCGATAAAAAATTCATTAATTTCACTGTAAAGAATTCAGGTGGAGGTTTAACCTCCAATAATATTATAAGTATTACGGAAGATTTAGAAGGAACTATTTGGTTTGCTAGTTGGAACAAAGGTCTGCATTCGTTCAATCCGGAAACAGGAAAATTTACAAATTACAGATCAGGGTTATTTTTAAAACACGGTATTTCAGATAGTTATGTGTCTAAAATATTAGTTGACAAAAAAGGTAATCTTTGGGTAGCAACAATAAATTTAGGTTTGTTTAAGATTAAAAAGTTAGCAGGGAATACGTTTTCTATTGTTTCAATGGCTAATAGGATGTCTAAAGAACTTAAAAATTATGCAAAAACTGACGCCATTTGGTCACTATATGAAGGAGAAGACGGTTCAATATGGATTGGAACAAGAGGTGGTGGTTTGTGTAAATACAACGGTAAAACAGATCGTTTTAAATGGTATAACAGACTAAATGGTTTAGAAGCCGATAATATAGTGGGTATTATTGGAGATTTAAAAGGAAATATTTGGCTTAGCTCAAATTCAGGAATTATAAGATTAGACGTTAAAACCAATAGGTTTACTAGTTATACAAAAAATGATGGACTCCTTTCTAATGATTTTAACCGAAATGCTACTTTTAGAGATGAACAAGGAATCATTTATTTTGGTAATTATTTTGGATTAGATTATTTCAACCCTTCAAATATTATAGTTAATAATGTTTTACCATCGTTATATTTAACAGACTTTAAGTTATTTAATAAAACGGTTACGACTAATCAGAAAGGGTCGCCCCTTCAAAGTGTTATTGGTGAAACGAAGAGTATTACTTTAAATAATACCCAATCTGTATTTACTATTGAATATACAGGCATTAACTATACAAGACCCGAAAAGAATCAATATGCTTATTATCTTGAAGGTTTAGAAAAATCATGGAATTATGTTGGTAGATTAAGAAGTGCCACTTATACAAATTTGGAACAGGGTAATTATATATTCAAATTAAAATCTGCCAATAGTGATGGTAAATGGAATAAAGAAATATTAGAACTAAAAATAACTGTTTTACCACCTTGGTGGAAGTCAAATATGGCTTTGTTCTCTTATGTTGTTTTGTTGCTTTTGGGGGGGTATTATTTTAATAGGATGATGCTTATTAGGTTGAACAAAAATAAAGAAATAACTATAGAACAAAATAAAAGAGTGCAAGAAAAGGCTTTAAATGAAAAAAAGTTTCAGTTTTTCACTAATATATCCCATGAATTAAGAACACCTCTTACCTTAATTATGAACTCTATTGACGATATTATTAGAGATGATACCTTAAACCTCGCAACACGAACAAAAGAAAAGCTTAATATTGTTCATAAAAACACCAATAGACTTTATAGGTTGATAAATGAGCTATTAGATTTTAAAAAACTTGAATCAAATAAATTAAAGGTTAAAGCTGTAAAATTAAATTTAGTGGATTTTATTAAAGATGTTGTAATCCATTTTAGAGAAGAATTATCTATCAAAGGAATAGAATTTGATCTAGATTCAGATGTAGCAGATCTATCAATTTGGTGTGATGCGGATATGTTGGAAAAGATTATTTTCAATATCCTATCAAATGCTATTAAGGTTACACCAAGTGGTGGGACAATCAATATCAACCTTCAATCAACGGATAAGTTATTCCATTTACCTTTAGTAAGTAAAACTGAGGGGGTAAAAGCGGTAGAGATTATTGTTTCTGATACGGGTCCGGGCATTGAAAAAGGAGAAGTGGAAAAAATATTTGAGCGTTTTTATCAAGTTGAAAATTTAAATAAAAGTTATTACGGAGGTACAGGAATTGGTTTAGAATTGGTTCGAGATTTTGTTAGGTTACATAAAGGCGAAATTGAAGTTGACAGTAAAGTAGGAGAAGGAACAACTTTTACAATCATATTGCCAATGGGCAAGTCTCATTTTGATGATAATGAAATACTTTTAGATAGTATAGAGGTTCAAGTTAAAAAGAAACAAGCACTTACATATCTTGAAATAGAAAAGGGAATTGATATAGATGAAAATCTACATAAATATACATTGTTAATAGTAGAAGATAATTACGAACTTAGAGATTATTTAAAAAAAGAACTTGAAAATGAGTACAAGGTTTTAGTTGCTAATAATGGAAAAAGTGGAATTGATTTAGCTAATGAGTTCCTTCCGGATATTATATTAACAGATGTCATGATGCCAGAAATGGATGGGTTCGATTTTTGTAAAAATATAAAGAGAGATTTAAGAACAAGTCATATTCCTGTATTAATGCTTACTGCCAAAACTGAAATCGAAGACAGAATAGAAGGTATTGAAGTGGGTGCAGATGCTTATATGGTTAAGCCTTTTGATATGAGGCTGTTAAGGTTGCGCTTGTCCCAGTTAATAACCAGCAGGCAGTTAATTTTTAATAAATATTTTAGTTTAATTAGTGAAGTGCCTGAGGGAATTAAAACATTATCCTTAGATAAAGAATTTATTGAGAAAGTGTTAAACTATATTAAAGAGAATATAAGTAATCCGGATTTAAATGTAGAATCACTTGCAACTCAATTAAAGTTGAGTAGAAGCCAGTTTTATAGAAAAATTAAAGTGCTCACCAACCAGACCGCTAATGAGTTTTTAAGAAATGTTCGACTTCAAAAAGCAAAACAAATTTTGGAAATGGACAATGTAAGTATAAGCGAAGTCTGTTATAAAACTGGATTTTCTTCCCCTTCTTATTTTACAAAATGCTTTAAGAGTTATTTTGGGATATTACCTACAGATGTTAAAATCAAAAAAAACGAGCTTTGATGATTGGTTTAGTTGTTTAGAAAATCAGTTTAGAATCCTCATTTTTAAACCCAAGTACAATATTCCAAAAAGTGTGTAAGTTGAAATGGATATGTAATAAAAACGACACTCTCCCCAAAAGTGTGTAAGTTAAAAAGTTAGGCTCCGATTTTATAATCGGAGCTTTTTTTAATATAAGGGTAAATTGGTTTAAAACAATTCCCCCATTTTGAATCGGCATGGACTATTTTTTGGTTGCTTCTCTTAAAGCAAAAAAAATACTGATTTTAGAACTGTCTCATCCGTTGGGAATATCCAGATAATTTATTTTTGGTGTATTTTCGGATTTTACCAGTAAGATTTTCAATTAAATTGTGGCATAAATGATTTTTCGGATTACAAATGGAAAGTCAAAAAATACCGTTAGCTCCTCCCAGTTATCGTGCCAGGATTTGAGAACATAAAAATATTTATTTTCCCATTTGTCGGTAAAATCGTTTAAAGCCAGCTCTGCGGCTTGTTTGGTTGGAGCGTTATGATAGTTTCATATCGGCAGTAAATTGCTTACAGTCCTTCCAAGCAATGTGTTTACAAGCGTTTCTAATTTGATGAACCGCGCATGTTTGTGTTTGGGATTTCGGAAAAAGACTTCTGTCTTCAACAACACAAGCTTTTAAATCGGTTAAGATACTCATCCAAAAACTGCTGCTTTCGTATTTGCCGAGCCGCATCCCCAAATCTTTTTTATCCTTTTCTGTTGGGGCCTAAGGTTAAAAAGATGGTTTTGTTGATGACTTTTGAGCCTTCTCTAGCTTTAAAAACAATGCCATCCATCCAAACAATTAATTAAAGGTCTTCTAATGATCTATTGGATATGTAAATAAATCAATTTTAGGATCGAAATATCATAGAAGGTCGTTTGCAAAGGGATATTTTATAGTTAAAATGGAATTTAAGACTATAAAAATTGTTGCATCGACTATAAAAATATCGCTTAAAGGTTAGTTAAATACGTAATGGCTTTAAAAATTATAGTTATTGCTTTAAAATTGATATTTAAATTTTTGTATTTTCTTAACATTTGTCAAACTATGGAATTTAAATTTTCTAAATGGAATTAATTTGTTGAAATACTACTATTTAAATGCTCTCATTGCACTTTTTATTATTCACATTAATCCTTTTCTTTAAATTAAATCTCATAGTGCTAAAACTAACCAAAAAAAATTTTTTATGAAAAACAAACTGCTAAAAAAACTAATACTTCCAGTATTCTTATTATTTGGAAGTATTATTTATGCTCAATCAGTATCGGGTACTGTATCCGATAAAACAGGTCCTATTCCAGGTGTTAATGTATCGGTTAAAGGAACTGCTGTAGGAACACAAACAGATTTTAATGGGGCTTTTAAAATCAATGCTAAGAATGGAGATGTTTTAGTCTTCACTTTTGTAGGTTTTAAATCCCAAGAGATTAATTACAAAGGGAAATCTCCAATTAATGTATTGTTGGAAGATGATTCAGCTGTTTTAGACGAAGTTGTGGTTGTAGGTTATGGGGCTAAGAAGAAAAGTTTAGTAACAGGGGCAATTTCTAGTATTAGTTCTGCTGATATTCAAAATTCTTCGTCAGCACGTGTTGAGTCCGTGTTACAGGGTAAAACATCAGGAGTTACCGTTGTATCTTCTTCTGGGGCCCCAGGTTCTGGTTCTAAAGTTAGAATTAGAGGCGCTGGGTCTAATGGAAATTCAGATCCATTATATATTGTTGATGGAATGAAAGTAAGTTCTATAGATAATATTTCTCCAAATGACATTGCTAACATTGAGGTTTTAAAAGATGCAGCATCTTCTGCAATTTATGGTACACAAGGAGCAAATGGAGTTATCATTATTACAACTAAACAAGGTAAGCCTGGAGAAGCAGTAGTTAGTTACAGCACGCAATTAGGAACGCAATCAGTTAGGACTGGTATGAAGTTGATGAATGCGTCTCAATTTGTAACCTATTTCCAAGAGGCAGGAAGAACCCATGTAGTTGATAACGGTGTTAATACAAATTGGATAGATGAAACTTTTCAAAATGCAGCTACACAAAGGCATGATTTAAGTATCTCTGGAGCTAACGAGAAAACGTCTTTCTATTTTTCAGGCTCATATATGGATCAAGATGGAGTTGTTGGAGAGAATTCAAACTATAAAAGATTTACAGGAAGACTTAATCTTAAAACTCAAGTCAATGATTGGTTAGAAATGGGTTCTAATATAACCTATTCAAATATAGGGTCATCACCAATTGCTGAAGATGATTCAACACGTGGAGTTGTAACTAATGCTTTAGTTATAGATCCATTAACGCCAGTAATTTATACAGGAACTTTACCACAAAGAGCTTTAGATGGAGTAGCTGCAGGAACAGCTATGACAGATAGTAAAGGGAATGTTTACGGATACCCGACTTATGCAACGGGTGAGGCTGTCAACCCTGTGGCATCTGCAAATTTCAGATTTAGAGGAGGTATTGATACGGATAAAATTTTAACATCGGTGTATTCTAAATTGAATTTAGCAGAAGGTTTATCATTTACGTCTAGATTCGGATATGAAAGAACAAATACGTTTGATAATAGATGGAGTCCTATTTGGGTTGTATCGTCAGAAGCTCAAAATTCTACTGTAACATTAAACAATCAGATTTCAAGAAGTTCAAAATGGTTATGGGAAAATTTTGCGAGCTACACTAAAGAATTTGGTAATCATAATATAACAGGATTATTGGGGTATTCATCTGAGAAAACTAAGAGTCCATTTTATTCTTTACGCGGATCGGAAATTCATGATCAAACAGACCAATTTGCATACTTTGACTATGCAAACCGAGATAATGATGTAATTGGTGGTAGTATTGTTGAAAAAAAAGGAAGCTCAGTTTTTGGAAGAATTTCATATGATTATATGGGTAAATATTTATTAGAAGGCTCGTTGCGTAACGATACCTCCAGTTTTTTTCCGACTACAAAAAAATCGGGGTATTTCCCTGCAGCTTCTGCTGGTTGGTTAGTATCTAAAGAGAATTTTTGGGGAGCAGGCTCGAAAATTGATTATCTAAAATTACGAACTAGTTGGGGACAAAATGGTAGTGATAACAATTTAAGTACTTACATAAGTAGCTTAATATTTCAAACTGTTGCAACAGAAGTCGCTACAACAGTTCCAGTTGTTTACGAAGGCGTAAGTGGTATTACTCCGGGGAATTTACCAAATGCTAATTTAGAATGGGAACGTTCTGAACAATTGGATTTAGGTTTTGATTTACGGGCATTAAATAATAGGCTAAATTTTTCAGTTGACTATTATGTTAAAACAACTAAAAATTTGCTTCTTGTAAATGGAAATATCATTGCACCTCCATCTTTAGGTGTAGGAGTTCCTTCTATTAATGCTGGAACAGTAGAAAATAAAGGGTTTGAATTTGAAATGGGGTACAGTGATAAAACAGTGGGTGGTTTTAGTTATGGTATAGACCTTAATTTGTCAACCTTGCATAATGAAGTTACCGAAATTAATTATGTAGGGGATAATGGTTTTATAATAGGCGCACTTGCACCACAAAACAATGATGGTGTAACTCGTTTTCAAAAAGGATTACCATTATGGTATTTCTATGGATACAAAACTGACGGTATAGATCCTGCAACAGGAAAAATAAATATTGTAGACACCGATGGTGTACCTGGAATTACATCAAACGATAAAACAAAAATCGGGTCTCCTCACCCTGATATTCTTTATGGAGGAAATATTCAATTTGGATATAAAGGCATTGATTTAAACATTAGATTTCAAGGTACGCAAGGGAATGATATTTTTGAAGCTTTCCACCAGACTTCAAGACCGATTACCAATAAACCAATTGAATTTTTTACTGGCAGATGGCAACAGGCAGGAGATATTGCGTCTTATCCTGCTGCGCAATATGCAACATCTGCATATGATACTGATTTAGTAGTAAAAGATGGTTCTTATATGAGAATTAAACAAATTCAATTAGGATATAATTTCTCTAATGAAGTTTCTAATAAATTGAAATTGAAGAAACTAAGAACTTATGTGTCTTTAGACGACTATTTTACCTTTACTAAATATAATGGTTTGGATCCTGAAGCTGGAAGTTTTTCTGACAATAGTATAGGGGTAGATAGAGGATTTTATCCAATAGCTGCTAAAATATTACTTGGTTTGTCACTTGAATTTTAATAAAATAAAACATTAAATATGAAAAAAATAATATATAGTGTTATGGTTATATTTTTTATGACTGTATCATGTAGTTCAGATTTTACGGAGGTAGCTCCGGTAGGTGTGCTGGAGAGTACAACTTTCTTTAATAGTGAAAGAAATACGGAAGAAGCTTTAATTGGATTGTATGACCTTATACAATTTAATAACAATGTAGCCTTTCATTCAGCTTTTTTTATTAAAGTACTGCCGGGTGATGAGGCTAATGCCGGTGGTGGTAATGCAACAGATCAAAAACAATTACAAGAAATTGATGATTATACAAATATATCTATTTCTAATCCCTCTTTGGAAGCTGTTTGGAATAAGGAATATAAAACAATTGCACTTGCAAACACAATTATAGAGAACGTTGAAGCAGGAAGCTTAAGCAATAAGACCTTTGCAATTGCAGAAGCAAAGTTTATGAGAGCTTGGTGTTATTTTGAGCTAACTACTATGTGGGGTGATGTGCCTTTGCGTCTAGAAAATCCCACAACAATTAGCGCTGAAGCTTTTGCTAAACCAAAAAGTTCAAGAGCAGAAATTTATGCTCAAATAGAAGCTGATTTAGCTGTTGCTATTGATGGTTTGCCAGATAAAACTGCGGTTAAAAATAATTTTAGAGTTTCAAAAGGGGCTGCTCAAGCATTATTAGGGAAAGTTTTGGTTTTTCAAGGAAAAACTCTTGCTGCAATTCCTTATTTAAAAGCTGTAATAGATAATCCCGCTCATGGTTTAGAGTCAGACGTTTCAAAAGTTTGGTTAAAAGATTCAGAATTTGGAAAAGAGTCTTTATTCGAAGTAGGCTTTATTACTACAAAAGGTTACGATTGGGGTAATCAAACTATTGGTGGTCGTAATGAAAGTAACATATTTATACAATTAATGGGTGCTCGTGGTGATGGTTACTTTAATTTGACAGGTACCGGATTGAGTAATGGATGGGGCTTTAACTTGCCAACAGCAAAAATATTAAATGCTTTTGATACTGCAGGAGATGTAAATCGTAAAGCAGCTACAGTAATGAGTGAAGCGGAACTTAATGCATTTGGAGGAAGTTTAACAGGCACCCCTTGGGATTATGAAGGAGGTATCAGAACAAAATATGCTGCACGTAGTTCAGAAACAAGCAGTGGTGGTGTTGCAGCATTAAATTATGGTACAAACTTGAGATTATTTAGGTTTGCTGAAGTATTGTTGCTTGCGGCCGAAGCTTATAATAAGGAAGGACAAGATGACAAAGCGAGAATAGAATTAAACAAAATTAGAAATAGAGCTGGATTAGCTGATGTGTCTTCGTCCTTAACAGGTGCAAATTTGTTTAACGCTATTGTAAATGAAAAATTCTTGGAGTTAGCTTTTGAAGGACAGCGTTTTTGGGATTTAGTTAGATGGGGAAGAGCTAATGCAGAGTTATCAAGTAAAGGATATACTGATAAAAATGATTTATATCCAATTCCTGCATCAGAAATTGCTAAAAATAAAGCTCTGACGATTGCAGATCAAAATCCAGGATATTAATATAATTTGTTAAGTTTGTTTGTTAATGGTGACTGCCCGAAAAGTGATTTTCGGGCAGTTTTTTATAAAAAAAGTACACTTTTGTGTAAAATGATTATCCAATCTTTTAAAATTAGTTCCATTATTTTTTATTTTTAAATTAATACTCTAAAATATTTACTATGAAACGTCGTCAATTTCTTCAAAGCACTGCTCTATTTTCTGTAGCATCCTTAGTAAACGCAAATGAATTGTTTGCCAAAAATCCATTAATCAATAAAGTAGGCTTGGGGTTATTCTCTATACCAAAAATGTTAGAGAATGACTTTGATGGTGCTTTTGCTATGTTAGCTAAAATGGGATACAAAGAAGTGGAATGTTTTGGACCTTATGAATTCAGTACTGAAAAAGCAAAAGCTTCATGGAATGCTGTTACACCCCAACTAGGATTCAAAGGAAGTGGTTTCTTTAACAAAACTGCGTCCGAATTTTTAAAAGCGGCAAAATCAAATGGCATTAGCATTCCTGCCATGCATACCGATTTGGACACATTATCAACCAAAATGGGCTCATTAGCTGAAGCGGCTCATTTAATTGGTGCAAAATATGTGGTACTTCCTTCCATTCCGGATGCTGAAAGAAAAACCTTGGACGATTATAAACGAGTAGCAGAAAAATTCAACTCGATTGGTGCTGAAGCCAAGAAAGAAGGAATTCGTTTTGCATATCACAATCATGGTTATGGTTTAAACAATGTGAATGGCGTTATGCCATTAGATATTATTTTTGACCAAACTGACCCTAGCTTGGTTTGTTTTGAAATGGATCTTTATTGGACAATAGCCGGTGGAGCAGATCCCGTTGAATTATTCAAAAAGCACAAAGACAGGTATAAAATGGTGCATATAAAAGATATGAAAGAAGCAAAAAGATTCGCAGGAGATGGTGGCGATGCATCACAATGGATTAGTCTTTTTCCATATATGACTTCATCTGGTGAAGGTGTACTGGATTTGCCAACAATACTTACTGCTGCAAAACAAAATGGTGTTGAGCATTTCTTCGTTGAGCAAGATATGGTACAAACTCCTGAAATAGCATTGAAAAAAAGTATTGATTATTTAAAGTCTCTTTAAATTTATAATCGTAATTTTTTTTAAAACACAGCGCAGTTTTCTGTCACAACTTTATTAAACGCAAATGAATTGTTTGCCAAAACCCCATTAATCAATACAGTTGGCTTTGGTTTATTTTCTATACCAAAAATGTTAGAAAACGTTTTTACAAGTGTTTAATTAAATATTTTTGTCTAGTAATCTGTATCGATATTATTCAGGACGGGACATTAAATAAATTGAAAAGCCTCTTCAGTAATGAAGAGGCTTTTTTTATGTTCGCTATTTCAAGCGTATATTTTGCTATTTATTCAAATTCTGAAGTAAAAAATAATTTGACATTTGGATATTTATTTTGTGTCATCTGAATAGTAAAATCAGAATCGGCTAGAAATACCAATTGCCCGTACTTATCATGTGCCAAGAATTTTTGTTTGATTCTTCTAAATTCTTTAAACTCATCACTTTTTATATCATTTGGCTTCACCCAACAAGCTTTATGAACGGGGAAATTTTCATAGGTACATTTGGCACCATATTCATGTTCTAAACGATATTGGATTACTTCATATTGAAGTGCGCCTACCGTTCCAATGATTTTTCTGTTATTCATTTCTAAGGTGAATAACTGAGCAACCCCTTCATCCATCAACTGATCGATTCCTTTGTCCAGTTGTTTCGCTTTTAACGGGTCGGCATTATTGATGTATCTGAAATGTTCCGGAGAAAAGCTTGGAATTCCTTTAAAACTCATGATTTCCCCTTCGGTAAGGGTGTCGCCAATTTTGAAATTCCCGGTGTCATGCAAACCAACAATATCGCCGGGATAAGAGATGTCTACAATTTCTTTTTTCTCGGCAAAAAAGGCATTCGGACTGGAGAATTTCAGATTTTTCTTTTGGCGCACGTGGTAATACGGTTTGTTTCTTTCAAAAGTTCCGGAAACAATTTTGATGAAGGCCAATCGGTCTCTGTGTTTTGGATCCATATTGGCATGAATCTTAAATACAAAACCGGACATTTTTTCTTCTTTCGGGTCTACTAATCGTGTTTCAGAATCTTTTGCTCTTGGAGATGGTGCAATAGCTACGAAACAGTCCAGTAATTCCCGAACACCAAAATTATTCAAGGCCGAACCAAAGAATACAGGCTGGATTTTTCCGTCTAAATAATCCTGACGGTCAAATTTCGGGTATACTTCATCAATCAATTCTAATTCTTCCCGTAACCGCTCTGCAGGTTTTTGACCGATGATTTTCTCTAATTCCGGACTTTGAACATCCGAAAAAGCAATGGTTTCTTCAATATTCTTACGGCTGTCACCGCTAAATAAATTGATGTTTTGCTCCCATAAATTATATATTCCCTGAAAGTCATATCCCATCCCAATAGGGAAACTGAGTGGGGTAACGGTGAGTCCCAGTTTTTGTTCCACCTCATCCATCAGGTCAAAGGCATCTTTTCCTTCGCGGTCTAATTTGTTGATGAAAACAATCATTGGGATATTTCGCATTCTGCATACGGCAACCAATTTTTCCGTTTGTTCCTCAACCCCTTTGGCGACATCAATGACAACGATAACGCTGTCTACGGCTGTTAGGGTTCTAAAGGTGTCTTCTGCAAAATCTTTGTGTCCCGGTGTGTCGAGAATGTTTATTTTTTTGTCCTGATAATTAAATGCTAAAACGGAGGTGGAAACCGAAATCCCTCTTTGACGCTCGATTTCCATGAAATCACTCGTCGCGCCTTTTTTGATTTTATTGTTTTTTACTGCCCCGGCTTCTTGAATGGCTCCACCAAAAAGGAGTAGTTTTTCTGTAAGTGTTGTTTTTCCGGCATCAGGATGCGAAATGATCCCGAAAGTTCTTCTGCGTTGTATTTCTTTTAAAAAACTCATGATGAATATAAATAGTTTGCAAAAGTACTATTTATATATCCGAATTAAAAAAAATAAGTACTTCTTTTAGAGGAACCAAAAGAAAGACAGAGGAGGTAAAAAGGGCTTAATAATTTTTTGTTAATAGTAGTGCCGAAACTTGTATTGTGTATTTGAATTGTTATTTTTGTTCGCTTTAACATAATCTAATGATGTAAGAACATTTTTATTTCTCGCTACTTATCATGTATATTTGAATGCGATAAGAAATGAGTCATGAAAAGTATCGAAATGGATTAATGATAAAAGAGTTATCTTAAAAAATAGAAATTTCAATAATGCTGTTAAAAACAATAGAAATGAATTCCATAAATTATAAAATTGCACTTGTTTTATTCTTTGCCTTTTTCTCAAGTACCATAAGTAGAGCACAGGAAATTATTAAAGACAGTGTGGTTACTCCTGTAAAAAAAGTACAATCCAATCAAAGGCAAAAAATAGACGGCATTATTGCTACTGTTGGTGATTATATTGTGCTGGATTCAGATATTGATAAAGCGTATTTGGAAATTTCAAGCCAGGGTGGGAATATAAAAGATATCACCAGATGTCAAATGTTAGGGAAGTTGCTGGAGGATAAATTGTATGCACACCAGGCGGTTCAGGATAGTGTTAAGGTGACCGATGCTGAAGTTAAGGGAATGATGGACGAACGTTTGAACTATATGGTAGATCAAATAGGTTCTATGGAAAAAGTGATTAAGTATTATAAAAAAGATAATGAGGAAGAGTTTAAAACCTATTTCTTTGATATTTTAAAAGAACAAAAGCTGACTGCTGAAATGCAGAAGAAAATTGTTGATGAAGTGGAGATTACTCCTGAAGAGGTGCGTAGTTTCTTTAAAAGAATACCAAAAGACGAACTGCCTGTTTTTGGTGCAGAAATGGAAGTGGCGCAAATCGTTGTGATGCCTAAGGTTTCGGATGCAGAAAAACAAAAGGTGATTGATAAGCTGAATGGTTTCAAAAAAGATATTCAGGAAGGTACTTCCAGCTTTGCAACAAAAGCAGTCTTGTATTCCCAGGATCCAGGGTCGCGATCGAATGGCGGATTTTATAAGATGACAAGAAAAACGCCATTCGTGAAAGAATTTAAAGATGTTGCTTTCAGTTTGGCCGAAGGGGAAATATCGGCTCCTTTTGAAACAGAATTTGGGTTTCATATCATTTACATCGAAAAAATTAAGGGTCAGGAATTAGATTTACGGCACATATTATTAACGCCGGCCATATCGGATAAGGATATGCAGGATGCGAAAGATAAAATAACCTTAATCAAAAAAAGAATAGAAGATAAGGAAATTACTTTTGCGGATGCGGCAAGGACTGGGTCGGATGAAAAAGAAACCCGTGCTAACGGGGGGACTTTGATCAATTCAAAAACACAGGATACCCGTTTCGAACTGACTAAAATTGACCCTGTGATGTATTCGCAAATTTCAAATTTGAAAGAAGGTCAGATTACTGCTCCATTATTAGATGAAGACCAATCAGGAAAGAAAAAATACAAATTGATTACCGTTACCAACAGAATTAATGAACATACGGCTGATTATGCCAAGGATTATATCAAGATAAAGGATTTGGCCCTGAAAGAAAAGCAGATTAAAGCTATCGGAAAATGGTTTGATGAAAAAATAAAAGAAACCTATATTAAAATTCAAGGAGAATACAGGGAATGTAGTTTTACAAACAATTGGTTGAAAAAATAATTTACATAAAATAAATTAAAAGAGTTAGCTTTATGAATTCATCAAGTTGGCTCTTTTTTTAATTTTAATAAATACAGTTTAAAATGTCAGACGTTGCGGCAATACATAATTTAGTTCAAAAAAGAAACGAACTGAAAAGTGAGATAGGTAAAATTATTGTTGGTCAGGATAAGGTAGTCGATCAGATTCTGCTTTGCATTTTTTCAGGAGGCCATGCGCTTTTGATCGGTGTGCCGGGATTAGCGAAAACGTTAATGGTGAATACGCTGGCTTTGGCTTTAGGACTTGATTTTAAAAGAATTCAGTTTACGCCAGATTTAATGCCTTCAGATATTTTAGGCAGTGAAATCCTGGATGAAAACAGACAGTTTAAATTTATAAAAGGGCCTGTTTTTTCGAATATTATTTTGGCAGATGAGATCAACAGGACGCCACCCAAAACACAGGCTGCTTTGTTAGAGGCTATGCAAGAGCGTTCGGTTACTATAGCGGGGCAAAATTACAAATTGAGTTTGCCTTATTTTGTTCTGGCGACACAAAACCCCATTGAGCAGGAAGGTACTTATCCTTTGCCTGAAGCGCAATTGGATCGGTTTATGTTTGCGGTGAGATTAGAATATCCTTCCTTTAAAGAAGAGGTCGATGTGGTAAAGCGCACCACTTCGGATACTGTTGGTGCTGTGAAATCATTGTTTACGCCACAGGAAATTATTGATTTTCAACATTTGATTCGTAGAATTCCGGTAGCCGATAATGTTATTGAATATGCGGTGACTCTGGTGAGTAAAACGCGTCCTGATAATGAATTATCTAATGAGTTTGTTAAGAATTATCTGGATTGGGGAGCGGGACCAAGAGCTTCTCAGAATTTAATTTTAGCAGCTAAGGCCCATGCGGCTTTTAATGGTAAGTTTTCTCCGGATATCGAAGATGTGAAAGCGGTAGCGATCGGAATTTTACGGCATAGAATTATAAAAAATTACAAAGCAGATGCTGAGGGAATCACCGAGGAAATGATTATCAATAAGCTGATGTAAAGTAATCTGCTTTTGCTTTAATCCGGATTAATGTCTCTTTTATTTGTAACTATAGATTTTAATTTTGTTAAAAACTAGATGGCTGATTGTTGATTATTTGATTTTTCAGTTAAAATCTGATGTTTTCGTAATTAATCACGATGTAATTTGTTTTTTTGCAATAAAAAAAAATCAAAAAGTTACGGGGATTAAATTTTTTTTAATTCTCATCATAAATACCTAAATTTGCCCACAAATAAATAAAAATACCTAGATATTACGGCATTTGATGTTGAAATAATCAAGGGAATTTGCCATTAACATTGAAATACTTCAATTATGAACATTTATAAGGATTACATCAAGGAGATCGAGGAAAGAAAAATTCAGGGACTTCACCCTAAGCCAATTGATGGTGCTGAATTGCTAAGCGAAATCATTGCGCAAATCAAAGATTTGAATAACGAATACAGAGAGGATTCTCTTAATTTCTTTATTTACAATGTTGTGCCTGGTACCACCAGTGCTGCTGGCGTGAAAGCTAAATTTTTGAAGGAAATAATCCTTGGTGAATCAGTAGTTGCAGAAATTACGCCTGCTTTTGCTTTAGAGTTATTGTCACACATGAAAGGTGGACCTTCTATTGAGGTGTTACTTGATTTGGCTCTAGGTGCTGATGTTGCAATTGCTAAAGAAGCTGCAGCTGTTCTTAAGACTCAAGTTTATCTTTATGAAGCAGATACGGATCGTTTAGAAGCGGCGTACAAAAGCGGAAGTGAAATAGCTGCAGCAATTTTGGAAAGCTATGCTAAGGCTGAGTTCTTTACTAAATTACCAGAAATTGCAGAAGAAATTAAGGTGGTTACTTATATTGCTGGTGAAGGGGATATCTCGACTGATTTACTTTCTCCAGGAAACCAGGCTCACTCAAGATCTGACCGTGAACTTCATGGTAAATGTTTAATTTCTCCTCAAGCACAAGAGGAAATCAAAGCATTGGCAGAAGCGAATCCTGATAAGAGCGTGATGTTAATCGCTGAAAAAGGTACTATGGGTGTTGGTTCTTCAAGAATGTCAGGTGTGAACAACGTGGCACTTTGGACTGGAAAACAAGCAAGTCCTTATGTTCCATTTATTAATATTGCTCCAATCGTTGCAGGAACAAATGGTATTTCTCCAATTTTCCTAACAACTGTTGATGTTACTGGTGGTATTGGTTTGGATCTTAAAAACTGGGTAAAAAAGCTTGACGAAAATGGAAAACCTCTTCTTAATGAAAGCGGTGACCCTATTCTTGAGGAAGTGTACTCTGTAGCTACGGGTACTGTTCTTACAATAAACACAAAAACGAAGAAACTTTATAACGGCGATAAAGAATTGATAGATATTTCTAAGGCATTTACACCTCAGAAAATTGAATTTATAAAAGCTGGTGGTTCTTACGCTATTGTGTTTGGAAAAAAACTACAAACATTTGCATCAAAGACTCTTGGTGTTGATATTCTACCTGTATATGCTCCGTCAAAAGAGGTTTCTATCGAAGGACAAGGTCTTACAGCTGTAGAAAAAATATTTAATAAAAATGCGGTCGGAACAACTCCAGGTAAAATTTTACACGCTGGTTCAGATGTTCGTGTTACAGTAAATATTGTTGGTTCACAAGATACAACTGGTTTGATGACTTCTCAGGAATTAGAGTCTATGGCAGCTACTGTGATTTCTCCAATTGTTGACGGTGCTTACCAATCAGGTTGTCATACTGCTTCGGTTTGGGATAATAAATCTAAAGCAAATATTCCGAGGTTAATGAAATTTATGAACGATTTCGGTTTGATCACAGCTCGTGACCCGAAAGGTGTTTATCATTCAATGACGGATGTAATTCATAAAGTACTTAATGATATTACTGTAAACGAATGGGCTATTATCATTGGTGGTGACTCTCATACAAGAATGTCTAAAGGTGTTGCTTTTGGTGCTGACTCTGGAACTGTTGCCCTGGCATTGGCTACTGGTGAGGCTTCAATGCCAATTCCAGAATCTGTGAAGGTAACTTTCAAAGGAGATATGAAAGGGTATATGGATTTCCGTGATGTAGTTCATGCTACACAAGCTCAGATGCTTAAAACATTTGGAGGAGAGAATGTATTCCAAGGAAGAATTATTGAGGTTCACTTAGGAACTCTTAATGCGGATCAAGCGTTTACGTTTACAGACTGGACTGCAGAAATGAAAGCGAAAGCTTCTATCTGTATTTCTGAGGATTATACTTTAATCGAATCTTTAGAGATGGCGAAAGGTAGAATCCAGATTATGATTGACAAGGGAATGGATAATAAAAATCAAGTTCTTAAAGGATTGATTGCTATAGCTGATAAGAGAATCGCTGAGATTGTTTCAGGTGAAAAGCCGGCCTTAAGACCTGATGCAAATGCTAAATATTACGCTGAAGTTGTTGTAGATTTGGATCAGATTGCTGAGCCAATGATTGCTGATCCTGATGTGAATAATGCTGATGTTTCTAAACGATACACTCACGATACAATTAGACCTTTGTCATTCTATGGTGGAGAGAAAAAGGTTGATCTTGGATTTATCGGATCTTGTATGGTTCACAAAGGAGATATGAAAATCCTGGCTCAAATGCTTAAAAATATTGATGAGCAAGAAGGTAAAGTAGAGTTCAAAGCGCCACTAGTTGTAGCTCCTCCTACTTATAATATTGTTGATGAATTAAAAGCAGAAGGTGACTGGGAAATTTTACAAAAATATTCTGGTTTCGAATTTGATGATAATGTTCCTAAAGCTGCGGCACGTACATCGTATGAAAAAATGTTGTATTTAGAGCGTCCAGGTTGTAATCTTTGTATGGGTAACCAAGAAAAAGCAGCCAAAGGAGATACTGTAATGGCAACATCTACTCGTCTTTTCCAAGGAAGAGTTGTTGAGGATACTGAAGGTAAAAAAGGAGAGTCATTGCTTTCTTCTACACCGGTTGTGGTATTATCTACAATCCTTGGTAGAACTCCAACAATAGAAGAATATAAAACTGCAGTAGAAGGCATCAACCTAACTAAGTTTGCACCTTCTCATAAATTACTAGTTAAATGATCACATAATTATTTAATCATAATTCAAAAGCCCGAGTGATAAACTCGGGCTTTTTTTTTATAGCTACTCAATTTTTTCGTATCTTGTTGTGATGTTTAAAATTGAATAACAAAAACAATTATAATCTTATGGCATTTGATATTGAAATGATTAGAAAAGTGTATGACAACATGACTAGTCGTGTTGATGCAGCACGTGAAATAGTTGGTCGTCCGCTTACTTTAACGGAGAAAATTTTATACAGTCACCTTTGGGACGGTGTTGCTAAGCAGGCATACGGAAGAGGGGTTGATTATGTTGATTTTGCTCCGGACAGAGTAGCGTGTCAAGATGCAACTGCGCAAATGGCTTTATTGCAATTTATGCACGCTGGAAAGAAAACAGTTGCTGTTCCAACAACGGTTCACTGTGATCACTTGATTCAGGCAAAAGTTGGGGCTTCTACTGATTTAGCTGTGGCAAATACACAATCAAAAGAAGTTTTTGACTTTCTTTCTTCAGTGTCTAATAAATATGGTATTGGATTCTGGAAGCCAGGTTCAGGAATTATTCACCAAATCGTTTTGGAAAATTATGCATTCCCTGGAGGAATGATGATTGGTACTGACTCTCACACTGTAAATGCAGGTGGTTTAGGGATGTTGGCAATTGGTGTTGGTGGTGCTGATGCTGTGGATGTAATGTCGGGAATGTCTTGGGAATTGAAATTCCCTAAATTAATTGGTGTTAAATTAACCGGAAAATTATCAGGTTGGACAGCTCCTAAAGACGTAATCTTAAAAGTAGCTGATATTCTTACTGTGAAAGGTGGAACAGGAGCTGTTGTTGAATATTTTGGGGAAGGGGCTACTAATATGTCTTGTACAGGTAAAGGTACAATTTGTAATATGGGTGCTGAAATCGGTGCTACTACATCTACATTTGGTTATGATGATTCTATGCGTAGGTATTTAGCGGCTACAGGTCGTCAGGATGTTGTGGATGCAGCTGATAAAGTAGCTTCCTACTTAACAGGTGATGCTGAAGTATATGCTAATCCGGAGCAATATTTTGATCAAGTGATTGAAATCAACCTTTCTGAATTAGAACCACACATCAATGGTCCTTTTACCCCGGACAGAGGTACTCCAGTTTCTCAAATGAAAGCTGAGGCTGAAGCTAATGGCTGGCCATTAAAAGTGGAGTGGGGATTAATTGGTTCCTGTACAAATTCTTCTTATGAAGATATGGCTCGTGCAGCTTCTATCGTAAATCAAGCGGTTGAGCTTGGGATCACTCCAAAAGCAGAATTCGGTATCAACCCTGGATCTGAGCAAATTCGTTATACTATCGAAAGAGATGGTATCATTGCCACTTTCGAAAAAATGGGAACTAAAGTATTCACTAATGCTTGTGGACCATGTATCGGACAATGGGATAGAGAAGGTGCTGATAAAGGGGAGAAAAATACAATCGTACATTCATTTAACCGTAACTTCTCTAAAAGGGCAGACGGTAATCCAAATACGCATGCTTTCGTAACGTCTCCGGAAATGGTTGCTGCATTGGCAATTTCAGGAAGATTAGATTTCAACCCATTGACAGATACTTTATTGAATGACAATGGGGAAGAAGTGAAGTTAAGTGCTCCTTTTGGTGATGAATTGCCAAAGAAAGGATTTGCAGTGGAAGATGCAGGTTTTCAAGCTCCTGCAGAAGACGGTTCAGGTGTTAAGATTGCTGTAAGTGAAACATCTGACAGATTGCAATTGTTAGCTCCGTTTGATGCTTGGGATGGTAAAAATATTATAGGTGCTAAATTGCTTATCAAAGCTTTTGGTAAATGTACTACTGACCATATTTCTATGGCTGGACCATGGTTACGTTTTCGTGGGCATTTAGATAATATCTCAAACAATATGTTGATAGGTGCGGTGAATGCATTCAACCAAAAAACAAATGCAGTTAAAAATCAATTGACTGGCGAGTATGATGCAGTTCCTGCTGTAGCCCGTGCTTATAAAGCAGCTGGCGTTCCTTCTGTTGTTGTAGGAGACCATAACTACGGAGAAGGTTCTTCTCGTGAGCATGCTGCGATGGAGCCTCGTTTCTTAGGGGTGAAAGCGGTATTGGTAAAATCATTTGCCCGTATCCACGAAACAAACCTTAAAAAACAAGGTCTTTTAGGATTGACATTTGCTAATGAAGCAGATTATGATAAAATCCAGGAGGATGATACAATCAACTTTATTGATTTAGTTGATTTTGCTCCAGGAAAACCATTAACATTGGAATTTGTTCATGCTGATGGTTCTAAAGATATTATTTTGGCTAACCATACCTATAACGAAAGTCAAATAGGTTGGTTTGTTGCCGGTTCAGCATTAAATCTGATTGCTGCCGAAGCATAATTTACTTTTTATTATAATAAAATGCGTTCTGTGTAAACAGAGCGCATTTTTTTTGAATATATGCTAAAAAATAACTTAAAGTGCTATTAAAGTTGGGTTTGTTGGTATTAAAATGTTAAATTCGCTTTTATCAAATTTTTGCTGTTAGAAATATTATTTTCTAATTGTTTGAAAATGAATAAGCTGTGTTTTTAACTTAAAATGATTTTATGAGGTGTAAATTTTGGATTGTATTATTGATTCTATTTAGTAGGTTTAATGGTTTTTCTCAAGAAAAATACGTTAAACACATAGTTGCTAAAGGTGAAACAATATCCAAAATTTCAGAACTATATAATGTAAAACCAGCCGCTATTTATGAGATTAATCCCGATGCCAAGAAAGGAATAAAATTCAAAGAAATTTTGTTGGTACCTGTTGCTTCATTTACCGATAAAAAATCAATAGTTGATGTTTCTAAATCAAATGTTGTTCAAAAAGAACATTTAGTTTTGGCTAAAGAAACTTTATATGGGATTGCTAAGCAATACGGAGTTAAAGTTGCTGATTTATATAGTTTAAATCCTTTGTTAGAGAAAAGAGGTTTACGGGTTGGAAATGCTATAAATGTTCCAGTTGTTGATTCGAAGGATTTAATTGTAGAGAATACTCCTCAAAAGGAAGTTTCAAAAACAGTAATTAAGGAGGAGATTAAAAAAGAAGTTACTCCAGCAAATTCTGTACGGAAAGATACTTTAGCTGCGGTTGTTAATGATTTTAAAAGAAATATTCTTAAAGAAGTATTAGCAAAAGAAACACTTTATGGTATTGCTAAAGAATATGGTGTTTCAGTAGCTGATATTGAAAAAGCCAATCCAATATTAGAAAAACAGGCATTAAGAATTGGTCAGAAAATTGTAATTCCAACTACTAATATGCAATTGTTTGAAGAAAATAGTGACGTTGCTATTAAGAAAGAGGAAGTAAAGGTTGATTCTAAACATGAAACAGCTGTAGTTGTAGAAAGTGAAGCTAAGGCTGCAAATGATATTCAAGTAGAAGTTTTTCATGAGGTTTTAGCTAAAGAAACGAAATATGGTATTGCTAAAACATATGGAATTACGGTAAAAGAATTGGAAGCCCAAAATCCAAAAATTGTGAATCAACTTCCAATTGGGTATAAATTGACCATTCGTACAACTAAACCGTTGGTCACGGAAGTACCAAAATCGGAGGTGGCTGAGGCTAAAACCAGTGAATGGTCAAACTCAAATTATGCTATAGGTTCATTTCATAGCGATGATTTTCTGGATCAATTGGTGAGTACAGCCTCTGAAAATGTAGGGACAAGATATCGTATCGGCGGAACCACAAAAGACGGTTTCGATTGTTCCGGTTTGATGTATACCACTTTTGGCGCTTTTGATATTCAATTGCCAAGAACTTCTTTAGAACAATCTCGTTTTGGTGTACAAGTAAATCCTGAAGATGCTAAAAAAGGAGATTTGATTTTCTTTAAAACCAATGGCAGACACCAAATTAATCATGTCGGAATGGTTGTTGAAGTAAGCAATGATGGGGATATCAAATTCATACACGCTTCAGTAAATGGAGGAGTTATTATTTCGTCAATCAAAGAAAAATATTATATAAAAAAAGTCACTCAGATTAACCGTGTGTTATAAGATGTAGTGGTTTTAAGTCAGATTGTAAAACTCTCAAGTCGTCCTTGGGAGTTTTTTCATGGCTTTTTTTTCGGTATTCTCTTTTGCCCGAAATACTACAATAGTAGCAATTAGATTCAATGGTAAGGGTTTGTCAAATGGGAACTGAACGGATCCTTTTGCGCTTTTATAATCAGAAAGAACTTCTTTGAAATTTTCAATGCCACTGGAACCGGGATAAAAACCGATGTGTTTTTTGAAAGCGGCATAATGAACTAAATTACCATTAAGTTTAAAAGTTGGAATTCCATAATTTATCGTTTCGGTTGCTTCCGGGGCGGCCTCTCTGATAGCGTTTCTGACCTGTTCTAAAAGTGTTTGGGTTTCTAAAGGAAATTCAGCAATGTAGCGGTCAATATCGTTTTTGGATGTGTTCATTTCGAGTTTCTATTACGTCAATAGTTCTTTTATGTGTTTGAATTCCAAGGCTAAGGTAGCTTAATTGGGGAGTTTTTACAATTATTAAAAATGATTTAGTTTGAAAGAGAAGTAGTTGTGTAAAATGAAATGCTGCTGGGGATGTCTTTTTATGTCAAAGAAAACGACTTTTTTAATGGAGTCTTTTTTGAGGGGGGTACGGATTGTGTTTTTAGGCTTTCAATGCCGAATACCTGCAGTTATTCACGCTCTTTGGGGCTATCGTCTTAATTTATTTATCAAATTTCTTAAAAAAGTATATCTTTAGCATTCCAAAATCAAAACATAAATTATGCAAGAGAATAAAATAGAAGATTTTAAAAGAGAACTCGGTTTACTGGACGGAACCATGCTTGTGGTGGGCTCGATGATAGGTTCGGGAATATTTATAGTAAGCTCGGACATCGCCAGACAGGTGGGTTCGGCAGGATGGCTGACTTTGATTTGGCTTCTGGCGGGATTGATCACTATGATTGCCGCCGTGAGTTATGGCGAGTTGAGCGCGATGTTTCCTAAAGCGGGCGGACAATATGTGTACCTGAAGGAGGCTTACAACAAACTGATTGCTTTCCTGTACGGCTGGAGTTTCTTTGCCGTGATCCAGACAGGGACGATTGCTGCGGTGGGTGTGGGTTTTTCGAAATTTGCAGCTTATATCGTTCCGTCATGGAGTGATGAAAATATTTTGTATCAATTGGGATCGTTTAAGCTTAATGCAGCTCAAATAGTTTCTATCGTAACGATTGTTTTGTTGACCTATCTGAACAGTCGCGGGGTGAAAAACAGTAAAATTTTACAAACGGTTTTGACATTAATTAAGATTTTGTCGTTGTTTGGTTTGATTGTCTTTGGATTTGTCCTTGCAGCCAAAGCGGATGTTTGGAATGCCAACTGGACAGATGCCTGGACGCCTCGTTCTTATGATGTAGACAGTGGTTCGTGGATGTCTATAAGCGGAACGGCATTGATTGCAGGAATTTCGGCAGCGATGGTAGGTTCTTTGTTCTCCAACGATGCCTGGGTTGGTGTGACTTTTATTGCGGGTGAAATTAAAAATCCAAAGCGAAACGTGGGATTGAGTTTGTTTTTTGGAACTTTTCTGGTGACCATTATTTATATTTTGGCCAATTTGATGTATCTGGCAGTGATGCCATTGGAGGAAATTGCTACCGTTCCTTCGGATAGGGTAGCAGTAGCGGCTTCGCAACATACCTTTGGTGATATGGGAACGATTATCATTGCGTTAATGATTATGATTTCGACTTTTGCCTGTAACAACGGATTGATTATGGCGGGTGCCAGAGTATATTACACCATGGCCAAAGATGGTTTATTTCTTAAAAAAGCAGCCATTCTGAATGATGCTAGCGTTCCGGCCTGGGCCTTATGGATGCAGTGTATTTGGGCTTCGTTCTTGTGTTTGACAGGAAAATATGGCGATTTGTTGGATTATGTTGTTATCATCGTAATGATATTTTACATTTTGACTATCTACGGACTGTTTATTCTTCGCAAGAAAATGCCTGATGCCGAAAGACCGTATAAAGCGTTTGGTTATCCATTTTTACCATTTTTATATATTGTACTTGCTTCGGCAGTTTGCGTTTCTTTGTTGTTGACTAAATTCTCGACTTGTGGTTGGGGTGTTTTGATTATGTTGACGGGAATTCCGGTGTATTACTTAACAAAACCGAAAGAATAGTTTTCTTTATAAACAAGTAAATAATAGGTCACAGCCAACAAGGATGTAGTGGATTGTTACCAATAAACAAGAAAGCCGTCCCAATTTATCAGGACGGCTTTCTTGTTTTTGGAAGGAAGAGGTTAAATAATAATTCGAATAATTTCCCCTTCTTTATTCATCATTTCCAATCGAATGCTTTGATTTTCATCTTTTTGATTTAAAAGTTTCGAAACGGTTTCAATATCATTTGCTGTTGCATTGTCAATTTTCAGGATAATATTTCCCATGAGTTCCTCTTCATATTGTTTCAGGTTTTCATTGGTGATGGACTTGATTTTTACACCATAGTTCAGTTTGAATTTCTTTTTGTCGGCTGCATCTATGTTCTCCAGTTCTAATCCTTTAAACTCAGTGGTGAAAAATTCATTTTTGCTTAAAGTAACCGGAACAATTTTGTTATTTCCGTCACGGATATAGGTAACCTGAACTTTGTCGTTAGGTCTTTTGGTGTTGATATATCCGGAAAGGTCTGCAAAAGTAGATACATTTTGCCCGTCTAATTTTACAATGATATCCCCTTTTTGTAGTCCTGCTTTTTCAGCACCGGAATTTTTGGTTACCTTGTTGATGTAAAATCCTTCGGTTTGACTAACGCCTAATTCTTTTGAAACACTGGAGTTCAATTCACCTCCTTCAACACCCAAAATTCCTCTTTGTACATTGCCGTATTCCATAATGTCCTCAATGATTTTTCGGGCAATATTCGAAGGAACGGCAAAAGAATAGCCTACATACGAACCTGTCATCGAAGAAATCATGGTGTTGATACCAATTAAATCCCCGCGGGTATTTACCAGTGCGCCCCCGCTGTTTCCGGGATTTACGGCCGCATCAGTCTGGATGAACGATTGGATTCCGTTAGAACCCAGGTTTCTGGCTTTGGCCGAAACAATTCCTGCTGTTACTGTTGATGTCAGGTTGTACGGATTTCCTACTGCCAATACCCATTCTCCAATTTTTACATCGTCAGAATTGGCAAAAGGAGTGTATGGCAATTTTTCATCGGCATCAATCTTTAAGAGTGCAATGTCCATTTTCGAATCGGTACCGATGAGTTTGGCTTTATATGATTTTTTGTTGTTTAATGTGATTTCTATTTCCGAAGCATCTTTTACCACGTGATTGTTGGTTACGATATAACCGTCTTCAGAAATAATTACACCGGAACCTGTTCCGATTTGTTCCTGTTGTTGCTGCCCGCCATAACCATAGAAAAACTCTAGCATTGGATTGACGACTGTTTTACGGGAAACGTTTTTTACGTGAACCACCGTGTGTATCGTTTTTTCAGCTGCTTCAGTGAAATCTAATACGTCTGTTGAAAGACCAACTCTTTTAGTGTAGGCATCCGGAGCCAGAGTGGTAATTCCATTTTTGTTTGTTGAAAAATAGCCATTAGTGTCAAATAATAATTTATAGGCTCCTAATGTGGTGGCTCCACTTAGTAAAGAGACCAAAAACAGATGTGAATATTTTTTCATATAGCGTTCGTTTTTACGTTATTTGCAAGGTAAAATTAAATCGAAATTACATTGTTAAAAAACAGTTTAACGCTCTTTAACAATGATTAACATTTCATTAATAGTTCGTACTTTTGTGTAAAATAATTATCAAAAATAATGCAAATACATTTTTATAAATACCAAGGGACAGGCAACGATTTTGTGATGATTGACAATCGTTCCGAAACTTTTCCTAAAGAGGATACGCAGTTAATTGCCCATTTGTGTGACAGACGTTTTGGGATAGGTGCTGACGGACTTATTTTGTTGGAAAATGATCCGGAAACCGATTTTAAAATGGTTTATTATAATTCTGACGGGAACCAAAGTACCATGTGCGGAAATGGCGGTAGATGTTTAGTGGCCTTCGCCAAACAAAGAAATGTGATAGACAATACAACCACTTTTAATGCCATTGATGGTTTGCATCATGCAAGCGTAAGTGATGATGGTATTGTTTCGTTGCAAATGATTGACGTTGCTAACATAAAAAAAGAATCTGATTATACTTTTTTGAATACAGGATCTCCTCATCACGTGCAAATGGTAGAAGATTTGGAGCATTTTAATGTAAAAGATACTGGTGCTGCGATTCGTTATGGCGAATTATACGGAAAAGAAGGCAGTAATATCAATTTTGTAAAGAAAATTGACGACAAGACTTTTTCTCTTCGTACGTATGAAAGAGGGGTTGAAGATGAAACCTTGGCGTGCGGAACAGGGGCGACAGCTGTTGCCATTGCCATGAATGCGACAGGTGAAACACAAGCGACTTCAATAGACTTGAATGTAGAAGGCGGAAAACTCGTTGTTTCTTTTGATAAAGAGGGTAATCAATATACCAATGTATACCTGAAAGGACCTGCAAAATTTGTCTTTGAAGGGGATATTGAAATATAACTTCCTGTTTCCGAAAATAATTTGCCCAATTCTTAAATCCCAAATTTAAAGTGATAACCCTTAAAGGAAAAAATAGTTACATCAGAGCGCTGGAGCCCAATGATTTGGAGTTTATTTATGCGGTCGAAAATGATGAATCTATTTGGGAAGTGAGCAACACCCAAACCCCTTACAGCAGGTTTTTGATAAAGCAATATCTGGAAAATGCCCATCAGGATATCTATGAAGCCAAACAACTTCGTTTAGCCATTTGTCAGGATGAGGATTTCCCTGCATTGGGCTTGATTGATCTGTTCGATTTTGATCCAAAGAATAATCGGGCAGGTGTAGGTATTGTAATTCAGGGAGATAGGAATCGCAATCAGAAGATAGGTTCCGAAGCCTTGGAGTTAATTATTCGGTATGCTTTTTATCATTTGAATTTACATCAATTATATGCAAATATTGGCACCGAAAATGAAGCAAGTATAGCACTTTTTACTAAATTTGGTTTCCAATGTATCGGTACAAAAAAAGATTGGAATTTGGTGAACGGCAATTATAAAGACGAGTCTGTTTTTCAATTAATAAATCAACAATTTTAAAAATATAATTTTGAAGCCAAAGAAAATTATTTCAATCCTTTCTGTTGTTTTAATCACAGGATTAATCGTATATGGGTTTATTTTAGTAAGACAGATTTTTGCTGAAAATACCAAATTTAAAGAAAATGAGCTTTTTGTTCATGTCCCTACAGATGCCAATTATGAGGAAGTAAAACAAATCCTTACCCCTTATATTGATAAATTAAAAGTTTTTGAAATGGTAGCCAATAAAATGAGCTATCCTGAAAAT
>JAKFBW010000097.1:0-55602 GCA_036676965.1 Flavobacterium sp.
CTTCCTTCAGATTCCACCTCACAATGGACACCCTTGCATTTAGCTAACACTTCCCACTGTAAAGGCGTGTTCGGGACTTCCACCCTAGAGTTACCGCCCATGCTGGGCACACAACAAAAAAGCGCATCCAACTTAATGAATGCGCTTTTAAAATATATTGGGGAATATTATCCTTTCAAACTTGCTGACATATACTCTCTGTTCATACGAGCGATGTTCTCCAAAGAAATTCCTTTAGGACATTCCACTTCACAAGCCCCAGTGTTGGTACAGTTTCCGAAACCTTCCGCATCCATTTGGTTTACCATGTTCAAAACACGTTCAGTTGCTTCAATTCTTCCTTGCGGCAATAAAGCATATTGAGATACTTTGGCAGAAACGAACAACATAGCAGAAGAGTTTTTACAACTCGCCACACAGGCTCCACAACCAATACAAGTTGCTGCATCAAAGGCCTTGTCAGCATCATTTTTGTTTACCGGAATCGTATTTGCATCAATGGTATTTCCTGAAGTGTTTACCGAGATAAATCCACCAGCATGTTGAATTCTGTCAAAAGAACTTCTGTCTACCACTAAATCTTTTACTACAGGGAAAGCAGCGGCACGGAAAGGCTCAATAGTAATGGTATCACCATCCTTGAACATACGCATGTGCAACTGACAGGTCGTTACACCCCTATCCGGACCGTGTGCTTCTCCGTTGATAAATAAAGAACACATTCCGCAAATTCCTTCGCGACAATCGTGATCAAAAGCCACTGGTTCTTCACCATTGTTAATTTGCTGTTCGTTGAATACATCAAGCATTTCAAGGAATGACATATCAGGTTCAATTCCGTCGATTTTATAATCAACCATTGCTCCTTTATCTTGGGCGTTTTTTTGACGCCATATTTTTAATGTAAGTTTCATTTTGTATAAGTATTAAGTATTATGAAATAAGTATCAAGACTTTCCCAGAATACTATTTATAACTACGCTGTACTAATTTGATGTTTTCGTAATTCAGAGGCTCTTTGTGCAATACGGCATCACTTGGTTTTCCTTTGTACTCCCAGGCAGCTACGTAAGCAAAGTTGTCATCATCACGAAGCGCTTCCCCTTCTTCTGTTTGGTATTCCTCACGGAAATGACCTCCACAAGATTCTTTACGGTGCAAAGCATCCTTAGCAAACAACTCTCCCAGCTCCAAGAAATCGGCAACACGAATTGCTTTTTCTAATTCTTGGTTGAATCCTTTATCAGTTCCAGGCACTTTTACATCTTTATAAAACTCTTCACGTAAAGCGGCAATTTCTACAATAGCTTCATTTAAGCCTTTTTCGTTACGGGCCATACCTACTTTATCCCACATAATTTTACCTAATTTTTTGTGGAAATGGTCTACTGAATGCGTTCCTTTATTATTCATAAAGTTAGCAATCAATTCTTTTACGCTTTTTTCAGCTTCTTCAAACTCAGGTCTATCTGTAGAAATCTCTCCCATTTTGATATCCGGGGCTAAATAATCTCCAATAGTGTATGGCAATACAAAATATCCGTCAGCCAAACCTTGCATCAAAGCAGACGCACCTAAACGGTTCGCTCCGTGATCTGAGAAGTTGGATTCCCCGATAGAGAAACATCCCGGAATTGTAGTCATCAAGTTATAATCAACCCAAGTTCCTCCCATGGTATAGTGAACCGCAGGGTAAATCATCATTGGAGTGGTATACGGATCTTCGTCTACAATTTTATAATACATTTGGAACAAGTTCCCGTATTTACTTTTTACAATTTCAGTTCCTAATTTAGTTACCAAAGCCTTATCGTTAGCATCCAAACCTTTTACATAGGCTTGCTCGCTTCCGTAACGTTGGATAGCCGCAGCAAAATCCAGGTAAACTGCCTCACCAGTTTTGTTAACACCAAAACCTGCATCACATCTTTCTTTAGCCGCACGGGACGCTACGTCACGCGGTACCAAGTTACCAAATGCAGGGTATCTTCTTTCTAAGAAATAATCTCTGTCAGCTTCAGCTAAATCAGTTGCTTTTTTCTTTCCTTCACGAATAGCTTTTGCATCTTCTAATTTTGCAGGAACCCAGATACGTCCGTCATTACGCAACGACTCTGACATCAAAGTCAATTTAGACTGGTGATCCCCAGAAACCGGAATACAGGTTGGGTGAATTTGAGTATAACAAGGGTTTGCGAAGAAAGCTCCTTTTTTGTGGATTTTCCAAGCAGCAGTAGCATTCGATCCCATTGCATTAGTAGATAAGAAAAAAACGTTTCCGTATCCTCCAGAACCAATAACCACTGCATGAGCTGAATGTCTTTCGATTTCACCAGTAATCAGGTTACGGGCGATAATACCTCTTGCCTTGCCATCAATAATCACTAATTCCAGCATTTCGTGACGGTTGTACATTTTTATTTTACCACGACCAATTTGACGGTTCATGGCAGAATAAGCTCCCAAAAGCAATTGTTGCCCTGTTTGCCCTTGCGCATAAAAAGTACGGGAAACCAAAGTTCCCCCGAAAGATCGGTTATCCAATAATCCACCATATTCACGGGCCAATGGTACCCCTTGAGCCACACATTGGTCAATAATATTAGATGAAACTTCAGCCAAACGGTGTACGTTGGCCTCACGGGCACGGTAATCCCCTCCTTTTACAGTATCGTAAAACAATCTGTAAACAGAGTCACCGTCTCCTTTATAATTTTTCGCCGCGTTGATTCCCCCTTGTGCAGCGATAGAGTGCGCACGACGTGGTGAATCCTGGAAGCAAAATGCTTTTACGTTATATCCTAATTCTGCTAATGTTGCAGCTGCAGAACCACCAGCCAATCCCGTACCAACGATGATAACATCCAGATTACGTTTATTAGCAGGGTTTACTAAATTAATATGATCTTTATAATTTGTCCATTTGTCCGCAATTGGACCATTTGGAATTTTTGAATCTAATGCCATTATAATTGAATATTAATGATTGAAATGATGAAAAAGTGCAATAAAAATAAATCCTGCAGGAACTACATAAGCAAATCCTAAACCGAAATTTTTCAAGCCTTTAGTGTATTTATTATTTTGTCCTATTGACTGAAAAGAAGAACTGAATCCGTGTTGCAAGTGTAATGCCAACAGTATAAATGACAAGCTATACAATCCTGTACGAACCGGGCTTTCAAATTTAGCAACCGTTTCATGAAAATATCTTGTTTCATCCAATGGATTACAGGCTACATACTTGTATACCATTTCCGGAAACCAGAAATCGTAAAAGTGTAATCCTAAAAATGCCAAAATTACCGATCCGGAAATAATCATATTTCTGGATGCCCATGAAGCTCCAGCTGCTCCATTAAAATTTGCATAAGCAATAGGTCTCGCTTTTTTGTTTTTAAAATCCAATACAAATCCCATGATGAAGTGAAAAACCACCCCTACAATTAAAATTGGTTGAATCACGAACTGAACTAATGGATTATTTCCCATGAAATGAGAAATGGAATTAAAAGTATCGGAACTAAAAACCGAAGTCATATTGATAAAAAAATGCTGTGCTAGAAACAACATCAAAAAAAGTCCTGAAAGTGCCATAGCTACTTTTTTTGCTATTGACGATTTCAATAATGCAGATTTTGCCATAAGATTTTATAATTTGTTTTAAAAATTCCTCAAAAATAAGGGAAATAGACAGCAACTACAACCTTTTCGCTGCTATTTATAATCATTATAAATGAAGCTTGAATAAAAATAGTTAATTTAATCATAAAATTACAAATTACTGAATTTCAGTTCTTTAAAAGCAAATACTGAAAAATAAAACCAAAAAAAGATTGATTTCGATTATTCCAATATAGCCGATAAATAAGGAAAAATTACTGATTTAATAATTTTCTCCTTTGTTTATTTTTAATTCGTCAAAAAACACAAAAACACACTTTTTTGTGTATATATTAAAATTGTGATTTAAGTTGGTAATTTTACCTTTACATGTTAAAAAAAACGAATAATGAAAATAGGAATTGATGCCCTTTCTTTTGATGTATCCAAAATACATTTACCAATCAAAACTTTGGCGAATGCCCGAAATATAGAGCCTGAAAAACTGGAAAAAGGCTTAGGTTTACTCCAAATGACATTGCCGGACAGCCATCAGGATACGGTTGTTTTTGGTGCCAATGCATTGACAAAACTGATTCAGAGCAACAATCTTGATCTGGGCGACATCGCAAGAATATACGTGGGTACCGAAAGTGCCATCGACAGCTCAAAACCCATCAGCTCTTATTTAATCGCATTGATGGAACAAAAATTCGGAGAAAATACGTTATCCGAATGTGACGTAGTCGATTTTACTTTTGCCTGTATCGGCGGTGTGGATGCCTTGCAAAACTGCATCGAATTTGTGAAACTAAACCCAACAAAAAAAGCGATTGTAGTTACTTCTGATATCGCCAAATACGATTTGAATTCCACCGGGGAATACACCCAAGGTGCCGGTGCTTTGGCCATGCTTATCGCCGCAAACCCAAAAATCATTGCTTTCGAGAACAATTGGGCTATCAGTACCAAAGGCGTTTTTGATTTTTTCAAACCGTATCGTACCGTCACCAAAAAAGAAATCACCGGAAACGACAGCAACGAATCCTGGTTTGATAATCTGGAAGCCGAAATTGAAATCCACAAAGACCAACCTGTTTTCGACGGACAATACTCGAACCAATGTTACATGGATCGCACCCGAAATGCTTACTTCTCCTTCAAGAAACTAAAAAACACGACCGAAACCATTTATAATTCCTGGGAAAGCATCATCATGCATTTGCCGTATGCGTTTCAAGGACGCCGCATGTTATCTGAGATTTACGCCTTGGATGCATCAACGCCAATCATTTCGGGTGATGAAGATGCCGCTGAATACCAAAACAAACTAAAAGAAACAAGCAAAACCCCAGAATACAAAAACTTTGTTGAAGAGAAATTAATGCCTGCTGAATTAGCATCCTCTTTAATTGGAAATCTCTACACCGGTTCTATCTTCATGGGATTACTATCGACTCTCGCTCATTTTTATGACAGCGGAAAAGAAATTTCAAATACAACTTTCGGGTTTTTAGCCTACGGAAGCGGCTCTAAGTCGAAAGTGTTTGAAGGAATTATTCAACCGGATTGGAAAACTACCATAAGCGAGACCAATCTTTTTGAAACCCTAAAAGACAGCGCCGAAATTGATTTTGATACTTACGAAAAACTGCATAAAAAAGAACAGAAATCTAGCATTCTAACCCCTAAAAACGAATGGGTTTTAGACTGGATTGAAAAAGAAAACCCAAATCTAATTGGTGCGCGGTATTACAAATGGGTGGATTAATTTATTTTTAGTTCATTCGAAACAAAAACAAGAGAAAAATAGTAATTTTAGTAGTTACAACAATCGAACTGCAACATCATGAAATACCATCAAATTGACCGCCACTTATTTGTAAAAAATCGCGCCAAATTTACGGCTCAGATGCAATCCAGAAGCATTGCGGTTTTCAACTCGAACGATATTTATCCCATCAGTGCCGACAGTACCTTGCCTTTCGCACAACATCGGGACATTTTTTATTTAAGTGGCGTAGATCAGGAAGAGAGTATTTTGTTGCTTTGCCCGGACGCGCCTTATGAACATCAAAAAGAGATGTTGTTTCTAAAAGAAACCAGCGAACATATTGCGATTTGGGAAGGCGAAAAATTATCCAAAGAACAGGCCTATGCCGTTTCGGGCATCAAAACCGTGTATTGGCTACAGGATTTTGAAAAAATATTGTTCGAAATGATGACCTACACCGATACAATGTACATCAACACCAACGAACATTATCGCTCGCACGTAGAAACCGAAACCCGTGAGGCGCGTTTCATCAAATGGTGGAAAGACAAATACCCTGCCCATGCCGTTGCCAAAAGCAATCCGATATTGCAACGGCTGCGTTCCGTAAAAGAAAGCGAAGAAATCGATTTAATCCAGAACGCCTGTAACATCACCGAATTGGGTTTCAGACGCATTCTATCGTTTGTGAAACCCAATGTAATGGAATATGAAATCGAAGCCGAATTCATTCATGAATTCATTCGCAACCGTTCCAAAGGTTTTGCCTACACCCCGATTATCGCATCGGGAAATAATGCGAATGTGTTGCATTATATTCAAAACAACCAACAATGCAAAGAGGGCGATTTGATTTTGCTGGATGTCGCTGCCGAATATGCCAATTATTCTAGTGATTTAACGAGAACCATTCCCGTTTCGGGCCGTTATTCCGAAAGACAAAAAGCGGTCTACAATGCCGTTTTACGCGTAAAAAATGAGGCTACCCAAATGCTCAGCCCCGGAACACTCTGGAAAAACTACCACTATGAAGTGGGTAAAATGATGACCTCCGAATTATTAGGCTTGGGACTTTTGGATAAAGCCGACGTACAAAATGAAAATCCGGAATGGCCAGCCTACAAAAAATACTTCATGCACGGCACTTCCCACCACATGGGACTCGACACGCACGATTACGGCATCCTGACCGAACCGATGCAAGCCAATATGGTTTTTACCGTAGAACCCGGAATCTACATTCCCGAAGAAGGTTTCGGAATCCGTCTGGAAGACAATGTAGTCATTCAGTCAACAGGCGAGCCTTTTAATTTGATGAAAAATATTCCTATTGAAATTGAGGAAATTGAACATTTAATGAATTCTTGATTTAGAGAATAGGAATTAGAATAAAGATAATAGACGGTTTACGAAAGTGAGCCGTTTTTTTGTTTTTGACATCAAATACTCTCGGAATTAATAAAGACTATCCTTTTTTAGGCAATTTGATTTGTGGCAACGGCTGACAAAGGGTTTTGTTTACAATTTTAGATCTCATCAATTTTTTATCATTAAAATGCCTTGAAATATTTTGAATTATTTCAGTATAATTATCAGTTCCATCTTGTCTTTTATGATAAAAAACTTTAATTGAACGACATTTTTGATGTTCGAAAATAGTATTTAATAGTGTTCTATCTGAAAGTCCACATGAATGTCCCATCAAATAAACCTGAAATTTATCACTATCAATAAAATCCAATAAATTTTTATAATTGGGAGTATTTAAATAATGGAAAGATTTAATATTTTTTAAATATTCATTATCAACTTTTCCTTCAATTGCCTTGTAATTAATATCCATTTCATCTCCAAATCCAAAATTCATAGGGTTTTTAGAAGACATAATTTCACCATGCAGTTGATTGTGATGATTAATATCAATTTTTGATTTTTCAAAATATTCTTTAACTAGACTAGTATAATTAAAATTCAAAAAATAATTTGTCACATACATTAATTTTCCCTTAATGTTTAAATCGCTAACCTCTTTAATATTTTCTTTTGCTATTTTTGTTTGTTCTTTAAATGAAAACTCATCAAGGAAAGACATCAATTTATCATCCATTAAATCCTCGTCTAAACATAAATAATCTAAAAAAGGATTGTTGTCAAAATCCAAATAATAATTAGAATTTATTTTTTCTAAATATTTTTCCAAAAGCAATTTAATATTTTCAAATTCATTATTAAGCTTTGTTATCTCCCTCTCTTCTTTATTTTTAAAACTATTCAAACTTTTAATTAAGTTCTTTTGTGGATTAATTGCGTCTTTCAGTCTTTTATAATATTCATTTTCAATATCTACCCAATTAGAGATAGTATTTAATTCACAAAGACTCATGAATAAATCATTTTTTACAACAAACCTATTTCTATTTATATTTAAAGAATTTATGTGGAACTCTTTTAAAAAATCACAATATTCTAAAATATCTTTAATGGAATTTAAAGAGTCTAATCTTCTTTTATCAAAAGAATTTATTGGAATCTCTAAATCTAACTTTATTTTAAAAAAATTATCTTCATACTTAAAGTTCGTTTTTAAATCATCAATTACTTTTCTTGAATAATCATCAATAAAATCTCTATACGAAGTTGGCAATCCGTGAGCTAAATCAAATCCGTTTCCAATAATAACCAGTCTATTCATATAAAAAATCCTTTTCTCAAATATACTATTTTTAATACAATTACAGCCTTTAAAAAATCCCCAGAACTTATATGACTTATGTGTTTTAAAATCCTATTTTTGCCTCATAAACTTCAGTCCATTGAAATCCATATTCTTTAAAAAAACCAATATTTCTTATACTGATTCCGGAAAAGGAACCGCTATCGTTTTATTGCACGGTTTTTTGGAAAATCAAACGATGTGGGATGCTTTTGTACCCGAATTTTCAAAAAAGTACCGCATTATCACCATTGATTTATTGGGTCACGGCGCAACCGAATCGTTGGGCTATGTGCACACCATGGAAGACAATGCCGATGCGGTTCATGCCGTTTTATCGGAATTGCGCATTCGAAAAGCGGTCTTTGTTGGACATTCCATGGGCGGCTATGTGGGTTTGGCTTTCGCCGAAATGTATCCGGATTACATCAAAGGATTGGTCTTGTTGAATTCAACTTCCAGGGCCGACAGCGACGAACGCAAAACAAATCGGGATCGGGCTATTGTGGCGGTCAAACAAAACTACTCCAATTTCATCCGAATGGCAATCGCCAATTTATTCAGTGAAGACAACAGGGAAAAACTCATAAACGAAATTGAACAGGTAAAAATTGAAGCCTTAAAAACACCATTGCAAGGCATCGTGGCTTCGCTTGAAGGCATGAAAATCCGAATGGACCGGGAAGTTTTATTGCACCTTACACCTTATCCTAAATTATTGATTTTAGGCGAACAAGACCCTGTTTTAAATTACGAGGAAACCATAGAACAAATCGAAGAAACCGATGTTCAATTACTCACTTTTCCTGACGGACACATGAGCCATATTGAAAACCAGAAAGAGTTATCGAAAAAATTATTGGTTTTTTTTAAAGGTATTTAAACTGCGTAACTTCTTTATAAACTTTACAGTTAAACTTTCTCCTCAAACGGAATTTCCACATCTAAAATAGTATTCAACAACAATACAATCTGTTCCAGATATTGAGTTAAAATTTCCTCATCAATAATGGATTGTATGTCTTTATCTTCTTTAAAATTAAAGGGTAAAAAACCTGCTTTTAAATTTTTGAAAGAAATAATTCCGGCCTCCATCGGTTTTCCTTTGGCTTCCTGTTCATACATAAAAGCATACGCCAAAACCTGAATGATCTTGTCATTTTTAATCTCGTCAATCAGCCCTTTCCAGGATTTGAGAGTTACGGATGCTTTATCCACTTTTCCGGTCTTATAATCTATAATCCGGATAATTCCGTTGCGTTCTTCAATTCGATCGACATTCCCTTTTATCAATACCGGAAAAGGCAAATCGGGATGATGTAGCGTTCGTTCAAAAGTTTGCTCCAAAGCGATAATTTTAATCGCATCTCCAGCCTTAATACTTTCTAATTCGACTTTCAGAAAATTGGAAACATTTCGTTTGGCGACTTCAAAAGCGAGTAAATTTCGCCCTTTTTTGATTTCACCTTCCTTGTACACCAATTTGAACTGTTTCAACACCTCCCCATCAATTTGCTTGAAACAATTTTCAAGGTCTTTTTCGGAAATGAATTTACCGATGAATGGCTCGTACAAAGCTTTCAAGGTTTCGTGAATAATGGTTCCCAAAGTATTCAACGCAATATTTTCCTCTACTTCTTCCACTTCACTGATGCGTAGAATCTTCTGGAAATAAAACTGAATCGGATTCCGGATATAACTCGTCAAAGCGGATGGAGAAAAACCTTTCTCCGCAATTTCTTTTAGGCGCAACAACACCGATTCTGATTTTGGCACCACCATCGGCTGATAGGCCGTTTCGGGTAAAACCGCATTATAAATTTCGTGGGTTAAAGTATGATTGGGTTGTTTTTCTACTTCCAATTGCGTGATGAACCGGCTTTTTTCACCGGCATCCAAACCTTCGCTTTCGGTATTATACAGCAGATAAATATTTTTGGCCCGTTGTAACAAATGGTAAAAATGATAGGTATAAATAGCGTCTTTTTCTTTGAAAGTCGGCAATCCCAACTCCCGTTTCACATCATACGGAATAAAGGAATTCTGCGACTTTCCGGCCGGAAATTTACCTTCGTTCATAGAAGTAACAATAACAGTATCAAAATCCAAAACACGGCTTTCCAGAACCCCCATAATCTGCAAGCCATTCAAAGGTTCCCCTTCAAAAGAAACTTCAGCCAAATCAATGACTTGTTTATAAATAGCATAAAGCGTTTCTATTTTATCAATGTGCTTGTGTTGCGAATAATAATTAATCAGTTTATTGATGACTTTGAAAATCGCAAAAACAAAAGCTTTCGTAATTTTCTCTTCCTCATTATCATTACTCAGATTGTCTTTCACCACTTGCAGTAATCTGGAAATCGTTTCCAATACCGCAATCGAACCATTTTCCCATTTTTGGAATAACAGAAGAAACAACCCACTCGGAATCAAATTCAATTCCATCAATTTATGATGGGTGATAAACGTATAATTATTTTGATTGATAATTTGAACCAATGATTTAGTATTTGCAAAAGGTTCCACCAACGGATGTGTCAAAATATCCAAAACATCCTTATAATACAACACATAACTATTAGCATTTCGGGACAACGCATTGGTATGCATCTTGAATAATTTGGCAACCAAAATCTGCGCCGGATTGTTCTTACTCGAATAGCCCATAGTGATATTCAATGCGCCAACGGTTGACGGCAGTGAATGCAAAAGCGGCACCAAAAGATTTTCCTCCCCAAGAACCACGGCCACTTTATCTAATTTTCCGTCCGGATCAGCCTGCACCACATTTTCAATAATACTTCCGGCAATTTTGGCCTGACCAATCGTTTTCGGCGTCCCAATAATTTGGATGTTCTTAGATTGCGAAAAATCATCTACAATCCATTCAAAAGGATGTGATTTGTAATGTTTCCAACTTTCCTTGAAACGTCGCACAAACAATCCTGCATCATGAAACGGGTCATTCAAAAAGGTTTGGTCCGCATCCCAATAGATTTTAGCTCTATCAGAAGCTATCAGCTGTTGTATTATTTTTTCTTCGGCTGCATTTAACGCATTAAAGCCGGCGAAAATAAACTGCTTATTCCCTATAGCATTCGAAAAATGATCTAAGTTGTGTACCGCTTCCCGATAAATCAGCCCTTGATAACCAATTCCCTTATTCAATAAATGTGTGTAAAGCGACTGGTAGTAATGCGGTAGTAATTTCCAAAAATCAATATAATTTTCGAGTAATTGTGTCTTGTTCTCTACTTCAATACCCCACTTTTTAATATCTTCAATATCTTTCAAATAAGACAAAACATGTGAAGGGTCTAACAAATACCGATCAATTTCATTGAAATCCTGCAAAAGGGTTTTAGCCCAATTGGCAAACAATTCAAATGACTGCTGATTGGCTTTATCTGTAACCGACAAATAAACCTCATAGAATTCGAACAACAATTCGATAGGATCAACGGCACGGATACCTGCAATATGCTGAACAAAATCCTCAATACTTATAATCTCAGGAGAAAAAATATTATTTTGAATCTGTTTTTTAAGCGCTTCAATTAAAAAAACTTTGGCTCTCTTATTTGGTAAAACAACTACCGTATCGGATAGCTTATCGGAATATTTTTCGATTAAAACCTGGGCAATTTTATCTACAAAAGAAGTATTTATCATAAGATAAAAATAAAAAAACGCCCCGATAAATCGGGGCGTTTTAAGAAAATATTTTAGAAGAAATTATTTTTGCAATGTTACTTCTGTTCTTCTGTTCTGTGCTTTACCAGCAGCAGTTTTATTTGTTGCGATTGGTTTAGACTCTCCATAACCAACAGCAGTCAATTTAGAAGCACTGATACCTCTAACGATTAAAGCATCTTTAACGGCATTGGCTCTTTCTTCAGAAAGTTTTTGGTTGAATGCATCAGAACCATCGCTGTCCGTATGCCCTTCAATTACGAAGCTTGAATTTGGATAGTTTTTAACAATACCAGAAATAGCATCTAATCTTGCAGGTACATCAGCAGTTTTGAAAGTAGCTTTTCCTGAGTTAAAGTAGATTGATCTGGCTTCAACTTTAATACTAGATAAAGCTTCAGCAGTTACTTCAGGACAACCTTTGTTACTGGCAGGACCAGCAACATCCGGACAAGCATCATCTTTATCTGCAACACCGTCTTTGTCAGTATCTGGCCAAGGACAACCTGCATTTTCTTTAGGACCTGCTACAGATGGACATTTGTCATCTTTATCAGCTACACCATCTTTATCAGTATCTGGACATCCTTTTAAAGCAGCTAAACCAGCTACATTAGGACAATCATCTTCAGCATCAGTAATTCCGTCACCGTCAGCATCTGGACAACCTTTTAAAGCAGCTATACCAGCAACTTCCGGACAAGCATCTTCTGAGTCAATAATTCCATCTCCGTCAGTATCAGGACAACCGTTGAATTGTTTTAAACCAGCAACTTCCGGACAAGCATCGTCTTTGTCATAAATACCATCTCCGTCAGTATCTTTACCTCCGAATTTGAAGATAACACCTGCAGTATGTTGAAAATGAGAACGAACTAATGGACTCTCACCTTCAAATCCTTTTTTATAAGTTGTTGCAAGCTCTAAACCAACAAAGTCTGAAAACCAAAAAGTTAAACCAGCTCCTGCATTTACAGTACCAAAACTAGCATCTCCCAAGAAAGTATATCCTCCTCCTAAATGAAGACTTGGATCAATAACTTTAGATTTAATTAAGTTCATGAAGCTATATTTTACAATACCATCAATCCCATAATACATTAAATCCCCTGGATTAGTAACAATATACCCGCGAGAATCATGCCCTGGGGCAGTAGGATCAAAAGTAACTAATTTAGTGATTTTGTTTACTGACCCTTGAAGTCCAAAAGAGAAATTACTACCAATGTATCTAGAAACTTTTAAGTAAGATACAGAAGGAAGGATATTCCAATTGTCTTTAGTTGCAAAAGGCTGAGAGAAATGACGGTCTAGCCAGTTATGACCTCCTCCTGCACTAGTCTTAGTGTCAACGGCATTAACCCCAAAAGAGATAGCCCACGGATTGTTACTGTCTTGTGCGTGAGAACTTAAACCCATCACCATCATTACAGCAACTAATAGTTTGTTAAGATGTTTCATACTTAATTTTTTTAATTACAATTTTGTTAATTAGTAACAAAAGTAATGCGTAAATTTTTAACTACAAAACGAATGTTAAAAAAACTGACGAAAATTGCCCAACTACCTTATTAATTAACATTTAGCTACTCCGAACCCCACGACCACACTTAACATATTGTATAGTAATACATTAAAACCTAGACAATATCTCATCATTACTCTTAAAAAACAACAAATCAACTAAAAAAATCAAAAAAGTAATACAATATTTCTTTTTTAAAAAAAATATAAAATTAAAGCGAATTACAGCTTTTTAAAACTAATCCTACGAATTAACCACAACAATCTCTTTACCAATATAAACCAATGCTTTTTCAACTACTTTAAAGCCCATTTTCTCGATAGCTTCCTGATAACTATCCAATTGTTTTTGGTATTTAGCATTATGTATTCCCGTTTTATAATCCAACAAGAGTAGTTCTTTTTCCTTAGTCAAAACCATCCTGTCCGGCTTTACTGTTTTTCCTTCTTTTTGAATAATGGTTTGCTCGTTTAAAATCTCATTTCCTTCAGCAAAATAAGAAGACAATTCCGGATTAGTTACAATTTCTTGAATCGTAGTATAAACCGTCTCTTTTTGATTCCAATTGATTAACCCGCTTTCGATAGATTTTGCAATTGCCAGATCAATATCATTTTTGGTTTTTACAAAAGATAGAATTTCATGAATTACATTTCCATACTCAATAGCCTCCTGTTGTTGTGTTCCCCACATCAACGCTTCGCGTTGCGCTATTTTTATATTTTTTGGATCCAAAATTTCCGAGACTAAAGGAATTGTCTTTGAAGTATCTACATGCCTATTCCCTTTTGATAATTTTACCGGATTTCCAAATTTATATTCCAATTTATTTTCATCAAAATCGCTTTTGCTCTCCAAATAATTAATAAAAAAAGTACACATATTGTTTTTTGGAATTTCACCTTTACCGGACAAATTCATATTGGAAATCACGTACAATTGCTCCTCGGCACGAGTCAAAGCCACATACAAAACATTGATATTATCCAGCAACTCCTCCTGTTTTTTTTGATTGTAAACCTCAGCCGCTTCCGTACCAAAACCTTCCACAGCACTGCTGTTGTCAATTAAAACTTTAGGCAATCCTAAATCCTGTTCTTCGGCATTCAACCATAATTTGTCCTTGGGCTTTCGGTTGTAATCTTCCTCTGCAAAAGGAAAAATAACCACTGGAAACTCCAACCCCTTCGATTTATGAATCGTCATAATCCGAACCGCATCATTCCCCTCCGGGGACGGAATACTGAACTTGGCTGCATTTTTATCCCAAAAACTCAAGAAATCGGCAATCCCCGCCTGGTTTCGCACATCGCGCTCTAATACAATATCCAAGAAATACTGAACGTAGGCATTCCCCTCCCCAGCCCTCCCCGAAGGGGAGGGAGACAAAACTGGAATAACTGACTCTAGAAAAATTTCTTGATGAACTAACTCATTTTTTATTTCTTTTAAAACTTCTGAAACACTCTTTATTACCTGCTCATTAGTAAACCTAATTACTTTAAATCCTAATTCGTTTAGAGTAGTTGTTCTATTATGATCTAATTGAGCTTGTTCTTCCGTAAAATGATAATCACCATCCACTTCAATAACCAGTTTTCTTGACAAACAAACAAAATCAACAATATAATCACCTATCATATGTTGTTGCCTGAATTTATAATATTCTAGTGATTTAGATTTAAGCTCCATCCAAAGAACTTTCTCGGCAACTGTTGGATTCTTCCTCTTCTCTTTAGCCTTCTCGATTAAAAGATGAGAATATTTTCCACCCGTCATGTATCCTAATCTATCAAAACTATCATCCATACAGTTAACCGCTCCGTCACCCCTTCCTTCGGAGGGGGTTGGGGGGAGGATAAACTTAGAAATAATAATCTCTACCGCTTCATACAAGGATTTTTTTCGGATATTTTGAAACGAAAGTGAAATATCAAAACTCATCAACCAGTTTTCGAATTCGGTTTCCTGAAATAATGCCATTCCTTCGGCAATGAAATCATGAATCGGTAATTTATCCTGGATATGTTCGGCGACATAATGCAAGAAATAAGCCTTTGCCTCCAAATCGGCGTTGTTTTTCAGGTATTTCAACAAATGAATAATCAATCGGACTTCGGTTGCATTTTGAATCATCAGGGTTTCCGAAGACAAAAGTGGAATTCCCTGCTCGGTCAAATAATTGGCAATCGCAATTCCCTGATCCCGTTTTCGCGTCAGAATCACAATATCCTTGTATTGAAAACCTTGTTGCATTACTTTTTGAATAGTATTTAACGTTGCCAATAAATACAAATCCGTCTTATCCAGAGTTTCTTCGTCCTCTTCTGAAGTTTCTACTTTTGGAATGAACGAAATATTCACATAACCACCTGTTTTGTCATTGGTTTTTTGATGGCTGTGATTTTCATATAAATCTTTATAATCCGGATGGATAAATTCATTCGAAATCAATTTGAAAAAATCATTGTTGAATTCGATTATTTGCGAATAAGAACGGTAATTTTTATCCAGATGTTCAAGTTTTTTATCGGGATTGTTGAACGGATTTTGGTCTTTACTCAACTCGATAAACTGCTCCGCTTTTCCGCCACGCCAGCGGTAAATCGATTGTTTGGGATCGCCCACAATCATCAGGGTTCCTTTCACACCAAAATCATCCTGACCCGACAGTGCATTATCAATCAGCGGAATCAGGTTTTGCCATTGCATTTCGGAAGTATCCTGAAACTCATCGATAAAAAAATGACGATAGCGTTCGCCTAATCGTTCGTATATAAAAGGCGCCGGTTGGTTTTGAATTTCCCTGTGAATAATAGCATTAAATTCTGAAATGGAAAGCACATTTTGCTCTTCCTGAATTTTAGCCAACTCATTGCTGACTGTATTCAACAGCGACAAAGGCGTTATGTTTTTCAGGAAAGCTTTGTAGAAATTTATCTTTTCGAAAGTTTTATAAACCCTGTCTAAAAACTGCAACAAATCTGGAATAATATTTTCAATAACAGCGCGGTCTTTGGCGGTTTTATTGATTTTTATATCGTCAAACTCGTGGTAGGTTTTATTTTTGGGATTGAATTTCCCCTCTTGAATACTCAACAAATGTTTCGGAAAATGCCCTGCCGAAAAGGATTTGGTATCAATTCCGTTTTTTTCGATTAGCAATAACGCTTCTTCTGCAATAACAACACTTTCTTTCTCCAAAACTTTGCAGGCCTCGGCTAATTTCTTTTTTATCTCGACAAACTCAGCGATGGATTTGTCTTGAAAATGAGTGATTTCATTTCGATTATTTTCGTTTAAAACCAAGCGACCGGTTTCGAGAATTTCACGGGAAATATCCCAAGACTTGTCATCATCTGTTTTTTCCATCGTGAAATCAATCAACAACTTGGTCAAGGTTTCGTCTTCCCCGGCTTGTGCGATAATAGCATCGACGGCTTCAATCAATAGATTTTCGGTATCCAAAGTCACTTCGAAAGTCATCGGTAAATTCAAATCATGTGCAAAGGCACGGATTACTTTATGCGTGAATTTATCAATGGTTGAAATATCAAAAGCGGCATAATTGTGAATGATATGCTTGATGATTTGCTGTGATTTGGTCTTGATTTGAATGATAGACAATTCTATTTCTATAGCCAAATCCCACATTAAATCCTGTGCTTTCTCGCTGGGTTCGTCTTTAGCAAATTCCGAAAGACTTCCTACAATTCTACTTTTCATTTCGTGTACCGCTTTGTTGGTAAACGTAATGGCGAGAATGTGGCGATAGGCATCATTTTTGGGTGCGACCAAAATAATTTTCAGGTATTCTTTGACAAGTGCATAGGTTTTTCCGGAACCGGCTGAGGCGTCGTATATAGAGAATGAAGGTCTTTGCATTTTTTTGAAATTCTGAGTTGCTAAGTTACGGAGGTCTTTGTTAATCCTGAAAAGCCCTAGCCCTGATAGAAGTGAAAATCTTTTATAAAGTTGAATGCCTTTTGGCTTCAGGCTTTATAAAAGATTGCAACGGATAGCAGGAAATAGCTCCTAAAAACACAAGTATTAATAGGTTACTTTCAAAATTTGTTCGTATAAAACTTAAAAGTAGTATTTTTGCAGCATGGAAACAAATAGACAGAAAAAAATAGGTGGAGTGATCCAAAAAGATTTGGTTGACATCCTACAAGGTGAAGTGAGAAAAAACGGAATTAGCAATTTGATAATTTCAGTATCCAAGGTTGCCGTAACCTCAGATTTATCTGTGGCTACGGTGTATTTAAGCATATTCCCCCAAGACAAAGCGCAGGAAACTTTAACGGCCATAAAAACCAATACGAATTTAATCAAACATGATTTGTCGCAACGGGTACGTTTGCAATTGCGCAAAGTCCCTAACTTGGTTTTCTTCATCGATGACACTTTAGATTATATTGAAAAGATTGATAATGCTTTGAAAAATCAAGAAAATCCGATAGAAAATCGTGATCTTCTGGAAAAACGTAGACAATCCTAAAATTTGAATTTTCCGCTTTACATAGCCAAACGTTACCTTCGCAGTAACAGTAAAAACAATGCTATCAATATCATTAATCGCATTGCGAGTATGGGAATTATTGTTGGCGCGATGGCTTTGTTTGTGGTTTTATCCGTTTTTAGCGGATTAAAAGTTTTTAGTCTTTCGTTTTCGAATGAATTTGACCCCGATTTAAAAGCGAATGCTACATTAGGCAAATCCTTTCTTATTTCTCCCAATCAGGAAAACCAAATCAAGAAAATTGACGGCATCGCCTCCTACAGCAAAATCATAGAAGAGCGTGTTTTGTTTGTATACGGAGAAAAGCAACAAGTCACGTATATGAAAGGCGTTGATGCAAATTTTACCAAAGTCAACGCTATTGAAAAAAAATTGTTCAACGGGCAATGGCTCGAAAAAAACACCATTCAGGTTGTGGTTGGCTACGGAAGCGCCCAAAAATTCTCATTGGGACTGCTTGATTTTCATACCGATTTGGAAGTTTTTGTCCCGAAACCCGGGAAAGGAGCCATTGAAAATCCCGAACAGGCTTTTAATAAGGCAATAATTGTTCCAACAGGTATTTATGCTATTAGCGAAGACTTGGATTCAAAATATATCTTTACCGATTTAGGTTTGGCACAGGAATTACTGGAATTCAAACCCAATCAGATTTCGGGAATTGAATTCAAAATTAAAGCAGGTGCAGATGAAACGGCTATTACGGAACAACTCCAAACGATTTTCAATCATAAAATTATCATCAAAAACAGGGCTCAACTCAATGATTCGCTGTACAAAATGTTGAATACCGAAAATATTGCGGTGTATTTAATATTTACTCTGGTGATTGTGGTAGCGCTTTTTAATTTGATTGGCGCGCTGATTATGATGATTCTCGACAAAAAAGGGAACCTGAAAACTTTGTTCAATTTAGGGACAGAAATCAAAGATTTGCGAAAAATATTTCTACTGCAAGGGACTTTATTGAGTGTTATCGGTGGACTTATCGGACTTGCCTTGGGTATTGCCATAGTTTTAATTCAGCAACACTATGAATTCGTGATGATTACACCCACACTGGCTTATCCTGTGGTTTTTTCCCTTGAAAATGTATTGATTGTCATGGGAACGATTATTTCCCTTGGTTTCATTGCCTCGTTGATTGCCAGTAGCCGGGTGAGTAAAAGGTTGTTGGAGTAATTAATTTCTAGAAAATATACCCCATTTTGAATTGAAAATCAATAATTGTTTGATTTTCTTCATACAGATAAGTTAACGATTTATTAAAAAAATTGTGCTGATAACCAAATCCTGCAGAATACTCTGAAAAAAAATGTCCTGAAGGACTCGTTCTTCTTATACCAAATTCTGGAACAATCGAAACGAAAGGTGCAGCTTCAAAATCTTTTGTGTTTACTAAAGTTGTTCCACTAGAGACAAAAGAAGTCAAAAGCGAAACAAAATTAGAACTATTATTTTTCGTGTTTCTTTTTAAACGACTACGTCTGTCTAAACCATAATACCAGCGGGGCTCCACATTTACAAATGGAACAATTAAAAAAGATTTTTCTTTTTGACCGTCTGGATATTCTTTTATAGAAGTTCCACTAACTAATCCTATTTCACTTCTTAATGTTGTTTTTCGTTCCAAGCGCATTTCATTCTGATAACTGAGGCTCAATAATCCTAGCTGTACACTATTCAAATTTTTCTCGACTGATACTTGTTCTTGAGCTTTTGCTAAAAAACTTATTAAAACGAAACCTAGGACTTTAAAATTTTTCATTAGTGTTTTTTTACAAAAGTAGTTTTTATTTTACAAATTAAAAACACAAAGAAATATTTTTACACCACCTCATAACCCGCATAAGCCTCTTCAATTTCATTCAAAACAGCGAATAATTCTTCGGGATGATCCAGGGTCACCAGTTTTTGTTTGTAGGTTTTAAAAGAATGAATTCCTTTGAAATAATTGGTATAATGCGGTCTGGTTTCAACAATTCCCAGCCTTTCACCTTTCCACTCCATGGCCCAAGTGAGATGGTTTCGCACCGCTTCCGCCCTATCAGCAACAGTGGGTTTGGCCAAGTGCTCCCCTGTTTTGAAGTAATGTTTGATTTCGTTGAAAATCCAAGGATAGCCAATGGCGGCACGACCTATCATGATACCATCAATTCCGTATTCGTTTTTATAATGCAATGCTTTTTCAGGCGAGTCGATATCTCCGTTTCCAAAAATTGGCATCGTGATTCTGGGATTATTTTTCACACGGGCGATATGCGACCAGTCGGAATGGCCTTTATACATCTGGGCACGGGTTCTGGCATGGATGGACAAAGCCTGTACGCCAATATCCTGCAAACGCTCGGCCACTTCGTCTATATTGATCGAATTGTCATCCCAGCCCAAACGGGTTTTTACCGTTACGGGTAAATGTGTACTATCGATAACCGCTTTGGTCAATCGTACCATCAAATCAACATCTTTCAAAACTCCGGCCCCGGCGCCTTTACAAACCACCTTTTTTACCGGACAGCCAAAGTTAATATCTATCAAATCCGGATTTACAGTAGAAACAATTTTGGATGACAACGCCATGGCTTCTTCATCACCGCCAAAAATCTGGATCCCGACCGGACGCTCGTAATCGAAGATATCCAACTTCATCCGGCTTTTGATGGCGTCACGGATTAAACCCTCAGAAGAAATAAACTCCGAGTACATCATATCGGCTCCATGGGATTTACACAACCGGCGAAAAGGCGGGTCGCTCACATCTTCCATGGGTGCGAGAAGTAAAGGAAAATCAGGTAATTCTATGTTGCCAATCTTAATCATCTTCAAAAATTTGCTGCAAAATTACGTTTTTTAGACGAAAGGAGAAAAGAAGAAAAGAGAAAGACTTCATTTTAAAGCGATTAGTTTAGTTATTTGAAGCTTTGAAACTGTTGAATTTAGCGTATATTTGCAGATTAAACCTCTAATTATTGAGATTTGCGTTAAGGATGGAAGCGGCATCCTTTTGTGTAACGTAGTAAAACAAAAGATACAGCGAACAGCCTGACCCGCCGCGGCGGGAACGCCAAAAAAATTGATACAAAACACGAAATGAAACACATTAGAAATTTTTGCATTATTGCACATATTGACCACGGAAAAAGTACATTGGCCGACCGATTGCTGGGAGCCACTCAAACCGTTACGGCACGTGAAGAAAAAGCGCAATTGCTGGACAACATGGACTTGGAGCGCGAGCGTGGGATTACCATAAAAAGTCACGCCATTCAGATGGAATACAAATACAAGGGCGAGGATTATATCCTGAACCTGATTGACACCCCGGGTCACGTGGATTTTTCGTATGAGGTTTCCCGTTCGATTGCGGCCTGTGAAGGAGCGCTTTTGATTGTGGATGCCGCACAAAGCATTCAGGCACAAACGATTTCGAATTTATATTTGGCCCTGGAAAATGACCTGGAAATTATCCCGGTTTTGAATAAAGTGGATTTACCAAGTGCCAACCCGGAAGAAGTTAGCGACGATATTGTGGACTTATTGGGTTGCAAACTGGATGAAATCATTCACGCTTCGGGGAAAACCGGTTTGGGTGTCGAAAATATTTTGGCAGCGATTATCGAAAGAATTCCGCCTCCAAAAGGGGATCCAAACGAACCTTTACAGGCTTTGATTTTTGACTCTCATTACAATCCGTTTCGCGGTATTGAGGTTATCTTCAGAGTGGTTAATGGTGAAATTAAAAAAGGTCAGAAAATCAAATTTATGGCTACCGGCAACGAATATTTTGCCGATGAAATTGGAACGTTGAAACTGAACCAGGTTCCGAAAAATGTGATTTCAACAGGTGATGTTGGCTATTTGATTTCAGGAATCAAAGAAGCGAAAGAAGTAAAAGTGGGCGACACCCTTACCGACGCGAAAACACCAACAACCAATATGATTACCGGTTTCGAAGATGTGAAACCGATGGTTTTCGCCGGAATTTATCCGGTTGACACCGAAGATTATGAGGAGTTGAGAGCCTCTATGGAAAAACTGCAATTGAACGATGCCTCGCTGGTATTTTTACCGGAAAGTTCGGCGGCTTTAGGTTTTGGTTTCCGTTGCGGATTCCTGGGAATGTTGCACATGGAAATCATCCAAGAACGTTTGGAGCGTGAGTTTGACATGACAGTTATCACAACAGTCCCTAACGTTTCCTATCATGCCTATACTAAAAAAGAACCCGATACGATTCTGGTTGTAAACAATCCATCGGATTTGCCGGAACCGTCAAAACTGGATCGCGTTGAAGAGCCATATATCAAAGCAACTATTATTACCAAAGCCGATTTTGTGGGTAACGTAATGAGTTTGTGTATCGAAAAGCGTGGTATTATCACCAATCAGACCTATTTGACTACAGAAAGAGTGGAATTGAATTTTGACATGCCATTGGCCGAAATTGTATTCGATTTTTACGACCGACTGAAAACCGTTTCCAAAGGCTATGCTTCGTTTGATTATGCGCCAATTGGAATGCGTACCTCTAAATTAGTGAAACTGGACGTACTTTTGAACGCACAATCAGTAGATGCCCTTTCTGCTCTAATTCACGAAAGTAATGCCTACAATATTGGTAAAAAAATGTGTGAAAAATTGCGTGAATTGATTCCGAGACAACAATTTGACATTCCGATTCAGGCAGCCATTGGAGCCAAAATCATTGCGCGTGAAACGATAAAAGCCTTGCGAAAAGACGTTACCGCCAAATGTTATGGTGGAGATATTTCCCGTAAACGTAAATTGTTGGAAAAACAGAAAAAAGGTAAAAAACGTATGAGATTGGTTGGAAATGTTGAAATTCCGCAAGAGGCGTTTATGGCAGTTCTTAAACTGAACGACTAGTTTTTTTGAGTATTAAGATAGAAACCTGATGATAAAAATTATCAGGTTTTTTTGTTTTATTTATCTTTCAACCATTCAAACAATCGCTTGGCGTCTTCCCCTTTAAAGAGCTGCGTGCCTTCATTCATCGTTGCAGCAGAACCACAGGCGACTCCCCAACGCATGGCTTCTTTCAGACTTTTGTTTTGGGACAAAGCCCAAACTATCCCTCCTACCATACTGTCCCCCGCACCTACAGTACTTCTTTTAGGAACATGGGGAGCCGGAACAAAATCGTAGGAATCCTTTGTTGCCATTACTGCACCTTGAGGACCAAGGGAAACGACAACTATTTCAGCCTGTCCTTTGGCGATAATTTGTTTTACAGCCTCGTATACTTCTTTCATTTCGATACGCTCCACTCCAATCAATTTTGCCAATTCCCCCACATTGGGTTTCATCATATACACCCCGCTTTCCAACAATTTTTTCATTGGTTCGCCGTACACATCTGCAATCAATTTAATATTGGATTTCTTAACTATTTCGGCAATTTGCTTATAAAAATCAACCGGCAAACCTTCATTCAAACTACCACTGATCACCAAATACTTGCATTTTAATTCTTGAATCACCCGGATAATTTCTTCTTTTTCTACAGTATTGACTTCGGCACCTTTAAAACCAAAACGGTATTGCAAATTGGTATTATCGTCTACTGCCACAAAACTTTCCCTGGTCCAACTATGAATTTCAATACTTTCAAAGGGTATATTCTCTTTTGCAATCAGTTCTTTCAACAGTTGCCCCGAAGCTCCGCCTGAAGTAAAAATAGCCTTGGAAACCCCTTCCAAACGGGCAATTGCTTTAGATACATTGACACCTCCTCCACCTGCATCAAAACGTGGTGTCTCACAACGAATTTTTTGTTCCGGCACCAAGCCTCTAAAATGGGCACTTTTATCCAAAGCCGGATTTACGGTCAGTGTAACAATATCAAATAATTCCATTTTTTATAAATTTAATTCTTATAAAGATGCGAAAAAAAGCTGAAAACAGAGTCGATTTAAGGCGAATATTTCTTCGTATATTTGCAACCTCAAACAAAAAAAAATGATTGAAGATAAAAACCCACAACGTACCAGCATTGCCCAATTAGGAGAATTTGGATTAATTGACCATCTGACAAAAAACTTCAAAATTAATCAGGCTTCGACTCTAAAAGGAATTGGGGACGATGCGGCCGTACTTGATTTTAAGGACAAAAAAGTGGTTGTTTCTACTGATTTACTGATAGAAGGCGTACATTTTGACTTAGCCTATATGCCTTTAAAACATCTGGGATATAAATCCGTCGTGGTCAATGTTTCTGATATTTGTGCGATGAATGCCAAACCAACACAAATCACGGTTTCTATCGCCGTTTCCAATCGTTTCCCACTGGAAGCTTTGGAAGAATTATTTGAAGGCATCACTCATGCCGCCAATGAATATAAGGTTGATGTTATTGGAGGCGACACAACTTCTTCCCAAAAAGGATTGATCATCAGCATTACGGCTATCGGTGAAGCCAATGAAGACGAAATTGTATACAGAAACGGTGCGAAACAAACGGATTTATTAGTGGTAACAGGTGACATTGGAGCTGCCTACATGGGGCTACAGGTTTTAGAAAGAGAAAAACAAGTGTTTCAGGTGAATCCAAATTCACAACCTGATTTAGATGCGTATACCTATTTGATCGAACGCCAATTGAAACCGGAAGCCCGTAAAGACGTTCGTACGTTATTACATGCTTTAGAAATCAAACCCACATCTATGATTGACATTTCGGATGGATTGTCATCAGAAATTATCCATTTATGTAAGCAATCAAAAGTGGGATGTAATTTGTACGAAGACAAATTGCCGCTTGATCCACAATTCATCAACGTTTGCGAAGAATTTAATATCGACAGCACTACAGTAGCCATCAATGGTGGCGAAGATTACGAATTACTTTTCACCATCCCTATCGAAGATTTCGACAAAATAAAAGGAAATCCAAATTTCTCTGTTATTGGTCACATGACCCAGGAAAATGAAGGCATCCATTTGATTACCAGAGCCAACACGAAAATCCCTTTGAAAGCCCGGGGCTGGGATGCTTTAAGCGAATAATTTAAAAATAAAAAAGCGGCAATTTAACAAGAGGGCACTGAAAAAGCCCCTTGAATAAGGAAAATGAAAATAACTAAAAAGGAGCGAAACCATAGTGTTTTAGCTCCTTTTAGTTATTATAAACCCCTTGTAGCCTAAGAAGATTAAATTTGACTGAAAAAAGACAATTAAATAAAATCAAAGCCTTATTTAATCGCTTTTTTTAATCGCTTTTTTTAATGATTTTTGAAAATAGGTGCTTTTTCAGTGCCCTCCCATACTATCCCAAGTTTTTTGAGATAGTGTCTTTTTGTTGTATTTCAATAATCATTTCCTTAATTTCAATCAGATTAGCATTAATGTTTCGAATTATTACCTCTTGAATTTTTTTCTCCAAACCATCAATATTAACCTTATTAAAACCAGATTCATGTCTGCAGGTATTGAAAAAAGTTGCAGGATTAACTTCAAAACAATCTGCAATTGTGATAAGATCATGAACTCTCAATTTAATTTCACCTCTCTCAATTTTTGCATAAGAACTTTGAGTAATATCTAAGCGATATGCTAAATACTTCTGTGATAAATTCTTTTCTAATCTCATTTTTCGAATTTTTTCTAATATTGCACTTACCATAACATTTGTATATTTTGTGCATCACAGGGAAAACAATCAGGTCTAAAACTTTTCAACAAAAACTTAATCTTAAAAAATATTTACTTGACTACAACCTCCTAGCTGATTATAGATCTAATTTCAACTAGTCAATCCGACTTCAACTTTTCTACTTATCTCTCCTTCGACACACTTGTTAATAAAAAAAATTTGTAGTCTTTTACCCCACCACCACTTACTTTCTCAATAACCACCCTTTTATACTTATAGGAATCACAGAACTTATTCTTACTTAATTATTGAGTTAATCTATATGAAAGATTACAAAAACACAAATAACTGCTTGAAGATTAAAAAAAACAACTACTTCTATCAGGGCAAACGCATGAGTTTTTTAATTAATTCCTAATAGCTTTTCAAGATAGCTGTTGCTCCAGCCAGCTTTAAGGCGTTTTCTAAAATAAACAAACTCACTTGGATCAAAAGGTTGATGGGTTTGGAAAAACTCTTCTCCTGTAAAATATTGCCAATAAGCATTTTCTATCCAACGTTCCACTATTGATTCGTCACTTTCTTTAAACATCTCTTTTAAAAGTAACATTCCTGATATTTTACGAATAGGGATAGAGGGTCTTCCTTGATTAGAATATAAATTTTCGAACTCAACCTCCATTTTATCCCAAGGAATCTCCTGTGCTAACTTTACCGGTGGATGTTCTAGGTTTATAAGGTCTGTAAGTCTAGTTTTGAATAAATTTTGTTGAAAATCGGGTTTTATTTTACCTAACATATTGCCCCTTTTTTATACCTAAACATACACTTTTTGGCTATTTAACTTATCGTTTAAAATAAATTATTGCTGATAAATCATTAACAATCAAATTGTTAATTTGTTCTTAAGGGGTGACTATTTATTTTAGACACTCCAATTCACATTCTGCAATGTACTATTAAACACTTTTTCATCTTACTTCGTTTCCCTATGTCTTTATTCTCATAGTATCCATATATGACTTTTTATGAAAACTAATTTTATCGAACAGTTCATCATGATTAAATGGTTTGATGATAAAATCATTCATCCCACATTTGAATACTTTATCTTTCACCTCAGTCATTACAGAAGCAGTAAGAGCTATTATAGGCAACTTCTGATACTTAATATCTTTCATTTTTCTGATTTCTTCCGTAGCTTGAAACCCGTCCATTTCTGGCATCTGCAAATCCATCAAAACCAAATTATAGTCTTTTTGTTTAACCTTTTCCACAGCAATTAATCCATTTTCTGCCATATCACTTTCAATACACCATTGTTTGAAAAACTGTTTGACAAGTAACACATTGATCATATTATCATCTACTATAAGAATACTGGTTCCATTAAGTTTTTGTCTTCGAACGTTTGACTGAAAGTGAACTTTAGTTTCTAAATGACACTTTCTATTCCTAAATTTCAAATTAAATGAAAATATACTTCCTTTTCCCTGCACACTATCTAGTTTGATAATTCCACCTTGAAGTTCTACTAATCGCTTTGATATCGCAAGTCCTAATCCAGTACCTCCATATTTTCTACTAGTGTCTGAACTAGCCTGCGTAAAGGATTCAAAAATGGATTGGTGTTGATCTTTATGGATACCTATACCTGTATCCTTTACTTTAAATACAATATCAGTTACCTCTCTACTTTTAGAAACCACAGCAGCACTTATAATAACTTTGCCACTATCCGTAAATTTAATTGCATTACTAGCAAGATTGGTTAAAATCTGACCTAAGCGAAAGGAATCACCTATGATTATTTCCGGAACTCTTTCGTCTATATGTACATCAAATAGAATCCCTTTGTCTGTTGCTATTTCATTAAGTTCCCTTTGAATATTATGTATTAGTTCTGAAACATTAAATTCAACCTTTTCAAGGTTAATTTTACCTGCTTCAATCTTGCTAAAATCCAAAATATCATTGACCAATACCAGTAAATTATCCCCCGAAAACTTAAGCATTTTTAAACATTCATACTGATCATCCCGTGCATTTTGAAGTAGCAGTGTAGTAAATCCTATCACAGCATTCATAGGTGTTCGGATTTCATGGCTCATAGCGGATAGAAAATTTGCTTTTGCAATTGCAGCCTGTTCAGCATCCTCCTTAGCTCTAATCAATTCTTCTTTAACTGTCTTTTGTTCAGTGATTGACTCAGTAAATATGACAAGACCACCGATCTCTTCTGCATTTTTATACCAAGGTCTAATTTCCCACTTAATCCATTCTATACTTCCATTCTGTCGAATAAAAAAATCTTCTTCATTCCTTAATATTTCTCCAGCTAAGCAGCGCCGATGAAGTTCTTTCTGATCCTCGGTAATTTCATAAAATTGATCATAATAGCTTTTCCCAGCAAGATTTTGCTCCCCCAATTCATACAGCAATATCCAAAACTTACTCGTCGAAATATACCGCATTTCCATATCCACCATAGCAATAGCTACAGGAGAAAATTCAATGAAAAATTTTAGCTGATTTTTTTTTAAAAGAATTTTCTCCTGTGCTCTTCGCCTTTTCTGTTGGTTTTTTTCGTAAAAATCTCTGCGCTTAATAGTCACCCAAGAATTTGCAACCACTGCAAATTCCGAAATAATCCGGTTAGCAACTACCATCCAGCTAGTCTCGCGAGTCCAATTAACAACAGGGTCTACGATAATTAAAACAAAAGCTACTGCACCATAAGCAATAATGACTTTCTTCGTTTGTCTCTTTATTATCAAAAAAATAAACAAATACAAAACACCTACGGCAACACCAAGTGGAACTAATAAATCAATACAGAACACCAACAACAACCATAAGATTGCATAGTATTGAGTTTTTTCCATTTTAAAATAGGCTTTCATAATATTACTAATTTAATTCTAAAAAGAAATATTTCTATTTATTTTGACAAAACAATCATGCAGAATAACTTCTTACAAGGTTAAGTTAAAAAATCAATTTAGAGTTTTATAATACTTATTTTTTTAGTCTTTTTTGGACTAAAATAGTCGACTATATGATTACGAGTACTCTCTTCCATGTCTAATATTTTGTTAAACTAACAACAAAATTCAACACACTAAATCTCAACTACTTAAAAATCATTCAGATAACTAAAAAAAAAGAAATTTTACAACCACCTAAGTACATTTACTTACAAAACTTATTTAACACAAAACAACCTAAGCAAGCAAAAACAAAAAGTAAACTGCATTTTAATTGTTCCTTCATGACTAGAAATATTAGATTATCAATTCATTTACTTGTTTTCAAATTACTTAAAAATAGATTTAATTCCCTCCACAATTTTTTCCGATTTGAGTGCTATTTTACCTTTAAAAATCGGGTTAATTATAAAAAAATGAAATAACTTATATACGATATAGTATCTATAATGACAAATAAAAGGGTGCATGCTACCAAACAAAAAAGAGGCTGTTCGAAAAGTAGACTGCGCCCAAAAGTTTAGACGAATTTATAATCATATAACTATCCGTAACTTGTACCAATGATTTAAAAAGGCTATATTTGAGACTGAATCAAAAAAACAACTGCAATGAACCTACGTAAATTCTTTGAGAAATATCCAGATGAATCTTCTTGTATTGAAGGCTTCAAGACAAAACGCCTTGAAATGGGAGTTATCTGCAAAAAATGTGAACACACAGACCACTATTTCCGTAAGACCGATTTAAAGTTCCAATGCAAAAAATGTGGTAATAGGATTAGTCTTCGTTCAGGAACAGTGATGGAAAACTCAAATTTGCCTTTTCAATATTGGATGCTTTGTATTGAACTGATGACCCTTTCGAAAAAGAGTTTTTCAGCATTGGAAATGCAACGTATGTTAGGTCATAAGCGTTATGAACCAATTTGGTTAATGATGCACAAAATACGTCGAGTAATGAGCAAGCGGGATGAGAAATATAAATTGGACGGTTGCATTGAATTTGATGAAGGATTCTTTGAAAGAGTTGACAACAAAGATATTATTGAATAAAAATCCGAAAATGATAGCGACGAACCTAAACAAGGGAAAAGAGGTCGCGGAAGTGAAAGACAAGCAAAAGTACTGGTAATGGTAGAATCCGAGCCCAGTATTTCTGCACCCAAAAAGGGAAAACCAAACGGGAAAGTAGGTTACCTGAAAATGGTTGTAATGGAGGATTTGAAATCGGAAACAATCAATAAAGAAGTTCAGAAGTCAGTAGAGAAAACCGCTACCGTATTGTAAGAGGTTACACGGGGTATATCAAACTTAAAGAAGTAATAGCAAAACATTACGTTGTTGTAGAATCAGACAAGCAAAAGTCTGCAAAAATTTTTCCTTGGGTAAATAGAACGATTAGCAATGCTAAAAAAGTGCTTTTAGGAATCCATCACAATTGCGTAAATCAACAGTATGTCCAGAAATTATCTTGACGAGTTCTATTATAAATTCAATAGAAGGTATTTTGGAGAGAAGTTATCAGATAGGCTTATGATTGCAGCTTTAGAAACAACTTGGCATTAACAACGGATAGTCATATTCCATAAAAATACCGTTTTTTTTTATTAATTTTATATCTTAAAATATCAATCCTTTATTTCTCGCTTCCCGAACCAAATCGGCATCATGTCCTTCGGTTAAATTAAGCAATTCTTTAAGATTCGATTTTCTCAATTCAATGGCATTTAGCGATATCGGAATGTATTGTGGCATATCTGCCGCTTTCGTCCCTTTTGACAAATGAAATAAGATTTGCTTATCAAACAAATCAATCTCAATGGAATTATCATGCGATTCCAGCATTTGCATTACCGATTGGCTGTAATAAACCCCATTTTTGATTACTCTATCAAAAGCCACCAGCAATTCATCAAAGGTTAAATCATTTTTAATGATTAGTCCATTTGGATTTATTTTACTGATAATGGTTTTTATTTTTAAAAACTCGGTAAACATCGTAAGCAAAATAATCCTGCAGTTGGGCATATACTCTAAAATAAGCTTTGCCAAATCTTCCCCTGAATAAAGAAATTTTTCCTCATACGGAGGCATACTAATATCTAAAAAAGCAATATCAAAAGGGGGAATAGTAGTATCTGTAATAATTGAATAAGCCGACTCACAATCTTTTGCCTGAGCAATATTAAAGTCATACGAATCCGGATTATATCTTGTAATAGCATTTTTGTATCCCTGTATTATAAAAGGATGGTCGTCAACAATAAGGATATTATTTTTGATTTTCACTTGTGAATCCGGATCAACTGTCATTTTAAGTAGGTATTTGTTGTTGTTCAATTGGGACGGTGACAGAAACAGTTGCTCCTTCACCTATTTTTGATTGTATATTAAAGGTACCTTTACATTCAATTGCTCGGGCTTGCATATTCTGTAAACCAATACCTTTCTTTTTTAAATTGGAATTAAACCCAACACCATCATCAATAATTACCAATAAAATTTCATTCTCTAACTTCTTCAATTCAACTTTAATCAAGTCGGCTTTAGCATACTTATTAATATTTTGAAGCGATTCCTGGATAATTCTATAGAGATTAATCTTGACCGCATTCGGAATTATTTCCCATTTTATGTTCACATCTATATTTGAAACCAACTTTGATGAGAACGTTTTTCTTTGTTCTTCAAATAAATTATCTACAATCGCTACGAAGTTATTAATTAATTCTGATTTCTCTCTATTCAAGTCATGGGAAATTTCACGAATATCCTGTTCTATATTTTTTAATTCTGACAAATAAGCATTTCTTTGTTCGATGGCCATCTCATCATTAAACCTATTCAACCCATCTAAATTCATTCGTACACCAAACATTCTACCCAAAACACCATCATGCAGCTCTTGTGCTACCCGCTTTTTCTCTTGAACTCTATTGGTTTCTATCGTATTTTGCTGGGAAATCATTAAATTATAAATTTCCTCATTGGCCAATTGCTGTTCTTGTTTGTACAACAATTCCCTGTTTTTGGCCTTTTGAGATTTAATAATATAGAAAAACAATCCTAAAATAGCGACAAAACTAAAAACATAAACCAATTTCCGGTTTTTCTCCGTCAAATTGGAGTTTTCATCTTTGATTTGATCGGTTTCATATTCTATACGGGTGAATTTATCCCCCATTTTTCGCTCTGCTTTCTGTAACTCCTCATTAATACGAATATATTCTTCGGTATAGGTAGCGGTATTTTGAAAATCAACAACAGCAATTTGTTTTAATGACAACAGTATATCTCTAGGGACTTTATTATCTCGAGCAAGAGCCAATGCTTCTTTTGCATATTTAAAAGATCTATTTTTATCATTAACGGAATAAAAATATTCTGAAAGATGTAATTTATTTAACAACAAATTAGATGATAATTTTAAACTATCGTCTATTTTCAATGATTGATAAAACAAATCAGGCAATCCTTCTTTCTCACCAAGTTTAAATTTTGCATAAGCAAAGTAATCCAATAATAAAGCATAAAACCTAGGGTCTTTATCCTCTATGTTTTTTTGTTGAATTCCTTTTTGAAAATATTTTTTTGCAGATTCAAAATTTTTTAATTTCACATATACCAACCCAAGATTCAAATAGGAAATTGCTTTAGTTTGACCTTCTCCAATAATTTGATTACTCTCTATACTTTCCAATGCTTTATTATGATATAAAATTGCATTTTCATATTCATCTAAACCATTATATACTAAACCCAATAAATTATAGGCATCATAAAAAATTTCTTTTGTGTTTTTTTTATTTTTAATTATCCGAAGTACTTTAAACACCTCCTTTTCGCTACCTATAAGATCACCTACTCTGAATAATAATTCAGCCTTATTAATAAGTGTTTTCGCGAGTTGATATTTATCATTCAGTTTAGCATACATCTTCTCTGCCTTATAATAATATAAAAAAGCGGAATCTGAAACCGATTTTTGAAGGTAATAATCCCCTAAATACCCATAAGCTTTCGCCAAACTAATTGTATCGCCTACTCTTTTGGAATTGTTTAATACCAAATTTACTGTTTTACTATATTCTTTCCAGTCACCAACATTATAATATCTATTTGCTACCTTAAATAAATTTATCCTGTTTAATGAATCATTATCCTGATGGATAACAATATTATTAGCTTTATAAATATATTCCAGTCTTTTTTGTCTTGGCAAATTAAAATCATTGGCTAAATCAAAATAAGCTGGAAGACTATCATTCGAAATATGAATCAAATTATCATTTGTTCTTTTTTGAGTACATCCAAAAAAAACAAATAATAACATCCAAAATGACCATTTAATATAATTCGTTTTCAACAGTATTTTTCAAATTTTATCAAAAATACTAATTTTAAATTAGGAATATAAAAAAAGGCCACCAAAAAGGCAGCCTTATAAATTACTAATTTATTTAAAAATTAATCCGTTTAATTATCTGTTTTAACTGTTCTAGTAGCTCCATCTATATTAGCAGTAAAATTATCTGTTTTAACTGTTCTAGTAGCCCCATCTATATCAGTAGTAAAATTATCTGTTTTAACTGTTCTAGTAGCTCCATCTATATTAGCAGTAAAATTATCTGTTTTAACTGTTCTAGTAGCTCCATCTATATTAGTAGTAAAATTATCTGTTTTAAGTACTCTGGAAGATTCTTCAACATTTTCAGTTGAAGCTGTAAATGATGTTAATACCATCATTAAAGAAAATAGTCCGATTGTTGTGATAGATTTTTTCATGATTTGGGTTTTTTTTATGTTTTTATATTGTTTTACGTTGTTTAATGAGCCGCTTTTGTTGCGTTATCATGTTGTAAAACTACACAGTAAACCCTTATTTACCCTACAAATACAGGTGTATATGGTAGAATGCAGTCGTTTGATAGTGAATGACAGTCAAATTTGGGTAGATGGATGTTTTTTAGATTTCAAGGTAATTTCCGTTGGAGAAATCGGAAATAATAAGGTCAATATTTGCCTTATACGATTTTGAGAAAGGTATTTTTGCAGTTGTATTTTTAATATAACATACTGTATTTCCTGTATGGATTCTGGATATACAGTTTTTATTTACGATGTAACTGTTATGAATTCGAATAAAAGGGAAAGACAGAATACCTTCAAAATGTTTCAATGTTTTGAAAGCAGTGACTATTTCACCATTTTTCAGATGTAAATCTGTAGAATTATTGTCCGCTTGTAAATAGCAAATGTCTTTAGCCTCTATATACCTGTAATCGCCATACGATTTAATACACAAGATAAGTGGTTGTTCATGAGTTGCTATTTCCTGTTTCTCAATTACAGCTGGTTTTTGTTCGGTGAAAACCGGAGATTGTTGTAAAAAAACCTCTTCATCTGGAATCGATTTCTTCAATTTTAGAATCGACTTCACCAAATCGATACGATTTACCGGTTTTAAGATATAGTCTGCTACTTCATATTGTATAGCCTCAAATGCTAAATCTTTCTTGGCAGTTGTAACAATAATTTTAGGAACAACCTTCAAAAACCGATACAACTCATTGATGAGTGCCAATGACAAATTACTCTTTGTATCAGCTGGGTCAATTTCAAGAAAAACCAATTGTGGATTGTGTTCTAAAATAAGATTTAAGCCATCCGAATAATTATGTGCCGATGCTACAAAAGTAAGTTCTGAAAAACTATCCGCAATGGATTTCGTTTTCAAAACACTTTCTTGATCGTCATCAATAATAATGTAGGGACAATTCATCTATGGCTTTCCTAAATTTGTCAGACATAGCATTAGTTCTCAAAGTATAAAAATACTTCAAACATTTCAGGCCGTGAATAGGTAGTTTGGGGAAACTAATCAAACAAAAGTTCCTGTTTTACAAACAAAAAACTCTTCTTCAACAAGTTAAAAATAAACATTTAACTTTTTTTTTATAACAGTTGTTAACACATTTCGATTAAATGTTAATACATTTTGACCAACTGCAAATAAATCCGATAAAAAACGTTATCAAGCCTGATTATGAAAGCCTTAAAAACAACAAAACTTATTTTGGCCAACCACTAAAACACAAAAGGCTTCCCAATCCGGAAAGCCTTTTAAAAAAAAAAGTATACTTTTTATTACATCTTCAACAACCAATTTTTCATCGAAACTTCATTTTCGATAATCGATTTCAAATCTGCAATTTTCACACGATCTTGCTGCATACTGTCTCTATGACGAATAGTCACTGTTTCATCTTCTATCGTTTGATGATCTACTGTTATACAGAAAGGCGTCCCTAAAGCATCTTGTCTTCTGTAACGTCTTCCTACTGCATCTTTCTCATCATAAGCCACATTGAAATCCCATTTCAAATCTGCAATGATTTTATGGGCAATCTCGGGCAAACCGTCTTTTTTAACCAATGGCAAAACAGCCGCTTTTGTAGGCGCCAAAACAGATGGCAATTTCAATACCGTTCGGGTTGAACCATCTTCTAATGTTTCCTCTTTTAAAGAAGTAGCAAAAACCGCCAAGAACATTCTGTCTAATCCTACCGAAGTTTCTACTACGTAAGGCACATAATTCTTGTTTAATTCGGCATCAAAATACTGTAATTTTCTACCGGAATATTGTTCGTGTGCTTTTAAATCGAAATCGGTGCGAGAATGAATCCCCTCCAACTCTTTGAAACCAAAAGGAAAATTAAACTCAATATCAGCCGCTGCATTCGCATAATGAGCCAATTTCTCATGGTCATGAAAACGATAATTTGCTTCCCCTAAACCTAATGATAAATGCCATTTCAAACGGGCTTTTTTCCAAAACTCGTAATGTTTCATTTCTTCTCCCGGGCGTACAAAAAATTGCATTTCCATTTGTTCAAATTCACGCATACGGAAAATGAATTGTCTGGCAACAATTTCATTTCTAAAGGCCTTCCCTGTTTGGGCTATTCCAAAAGGCACTTTCATACGACCTGATTTTTGAACATTCAAGAAATTCACAAAAATCCCCTGAGCCGTTTCCGGACGTAAATACAAATCCATAGCCGAATCTGCAGAAGCACCCAATTTCGTTCCAAACATCAAATTAAATTGACGCACTTCAGTCCAATTTCGAGAACCTGATTCCGGACAAGCGATTTCCAATTCTTCAATCAATGCTTTTACATCATCCAAATCTTCATTCCCTAAAGAGCGCCCCATTCTTTCCAGAATCTCTCTTTCTTTGGCTTTATATTCGATAACTCTTGCGTTTGTAGCAACAAATTCTTCTTCGTTGAATGCTTCTCCAAAACGAACACGTGCCTTTTCTATTTCTTTGATTGCTTTTTGATTTAGCTTTTCAGCATAATCTTCAATCAAAACATCCGCTCTATATCTTCTTTTTGAATCTTTATTATCAATCAATGGATCGTTAAAAGCATCCACGTGACCTGAAGCCTTCCAAGTGGTTGGATGCATCAATATGGCAGCGTCTAGTCCCACAATGTTATCGTTCATCTGAACCATTGCTTTCCACCAATATTCACGTATGTTCTTTTTTAACTCAACTCCGTTTTGTGCATAATCATAAACTGCACTCAAACCATCGTATATTTCGCTTGACGGAAAAATAAATCCGTACTCTTTTGCATGCGAAACTACATTCTTAAAAATATCTTCTTGTTTTGCCATAGTGGTGCAAAAATATAAAAAGTGAACATAAAAAAAAGAAAATTAGTAAAGATTGAAGCATTGAATTCGTTATTTTTATAAATAAATCTTCGTGTGCATGTTTGAAAGCATTTTAAATCTATTTTTTCCAAAGACCTGTACTGGTTGCAGTTCCTTTTTATTATCAAATGAAAATGTAATTTGCACCACTTGCAGACACAACATACCGCTTACCAACCATCATCTGAATCCCGAAAATGAAGCTTTCAAAAAATTCTACGGTAGAATCCCTGTAATTCATGCTTCGGCATTATTTTATTTCCACAAAAAAGGAATCGTTCAACAGCTCGTTCATAATTTAAAATACAGGGGACACGAAGAAATTGGCGCTGTTCTGGGCGACTGGTATGCTGAAGATTTAAAAAACATCGAAATCCTAAAATCTGTAGATGAAATTATTCCGGTTCCGTTACACCGAAAAAAATACAAAGAAAGAGGATACAACCAAGTGACTACCTTTGGAAAAGCACTGGCTTCAGGATTGAATTCAACCTACAATGACTCGTTGTTAATTCGGAATGTCTATTCCAAAACACAATCCAAGAAAAATTTACTGGGAAGAACCGAAGGAATTGAGACTCTTTTTGATGTTTCTTTTACAGAAAAAGACCATCACAAACATTTTCTCATTATAGATGATGTAATAACAACGGGAGCCACACTTGAAGCCTGCGCCACCGCCTTGTTAAAAATTCCGGGGGCACAAATCAGTATTGTATGCATGGCTATGGCCCATTCCTAAAAAACTGATAAACAATATTTTATTTTAAAAATTAATCCATTTAAGAATAAAAAAAATCACAATAAAATTGTTTTTAAATAAATTATAACGTTGTAGAATTTCGAATTCCAAAGTTAAATGTTTATTTTTGGATAAATTTTTATAACTCTTAAAAGATATATCATGGCTTTTGAATTACCACAATTACCTTATGCGTATGACGCACTAGAACCTTACATTGACGCACGTACGATGGAAATTCATCATACAAAACATCATAATGCGTACACTACCAACCTAAATGCTGCTATTGCAGGAACAGATATGGAGGGTAAAACGATAGAAAACATCCTTATTAATCTTGATATGAAAAATGCTGCTGTTCGCAACAATGGTGGTGGTTTTTACAATCATAACTTATTCTGGACCATAATGACTCCAAATGGAGGCGGGCAACCTACAGGAGATTTACTAGCAGCCATCGAAGCTTCTTTTGGTTCTTTCGATGAATTTAAAGCAAAATTTGCTAAAGCAGGTGCAACTCAATTTGGCTCAGGATGGGCTTGGCTTTGTGTTAAGGAAGACGGGAAACTTGACGTTTGCGGAACTCCAAACCAAGACAACCCGTTAATGCCAGGCGTTGGCTGCGGAGGAACTCCAATTTTAGGAATGGATGTTTGGGAACACGCTTATTACTTAAACTATCAAAACAGAAGACCGGATTATATTGAAGCATTTTTCAATACTATCAACTGGACAGAAGTTACCAGAAGATATGCTTTAGAGAAATAATCTTTTTATAAGAACATAGAATAAAGAACATAGAGAATAGACAAATGACTGAAAAGTTAATTTGTCTATTTTTTTTGTTCTTGTCCCTCGCTGTCTTTTTCTTTTAGAAACTCTATTCTAATAAAAAAGACGAACAAACTCTTAGTTCATTCGTCTTCCTTCTTTATTCCCTTTTCTTTTTACAGACTTTATTCCAATAAAAAAGGTGGAATTCCTTCCACCTTTTTTGCCCCAAATCTACCATAAACTTAACCTACTAATGTTATGGTGATTCAAATTTATAGCAGTTGTTGAATCAAAACAAATATTCAAGACGAACAACTCATAAAACCGACAAATTACATATTTAACGATTTATTAATACGCTCGAACATCTTTACCTTCATAAAAATTCATAAAAGCCCTGTTTACCACCCTGTTCCCACCTGGTGTTGGATAATCCCCGGTAAAATACCAATCTCCGAGATTTTTCGGACAAGCAATGTGTAAATCCTCCACTGTTTGAAAGATGATTTTCACCTCTGCTTTTATTTCAGGAGAACTCAACATTTCAGAAATTTTATCAGATATTTCCTGAGGAGTAAACGGCTCATAAATTGCCGTAACATAATTTACCACATCAGTATCTAAATAATTCTCCTGTGCTTTACATTTAGCATAAACTTCATCAACAATGTGATACAAGTTTCTTTCTTTTAATAATTCTAAAGCTGCCCTAAATGCTACCAACCCTTCTAATTTGGCCATGTCGATTCCATAGCAATCCGGATAACGAATTTGTGGAGCCGAAGAAACGATAACGATTCGTTTAGGATTCAGACGATCCATCATTTTGATGATACTCATTTTTAGCGTCGTCCCACGAACGATACTATCATCAATAATCACCAAGTTATCCGTTGGTTTTATCACTCCGTAAGTTACATCATACACGTGAGCCACCAAGTCATCACGACTGCTGTCTTCTGTAATAAATGTTCTAAGTTTCGCATCCTTAATAGCTACTTTTTCGGTACGGATTTTTACGGCAAGTAATTCCTGTAAGGTATCCTTAGTTAAAGTATTTCTGTTTTCCAGAATGTAATTATTCTTTCTTTGATTTAAGAAATCCTGAGCCGCTTCGACCAATCCATAAAAAGAAGTCTCGGCAGTATTTGGAATATAGGAGAAAACTGTATTGTCAGTATCTTGATCAATTGACTCTAAAACAGCCGGTAAAATTAATTTTCCTAAATTTTTACGCTCTTGATAGATCTCTGCATCACTTCCTCTGGAGAAATAAATTCGCTCAAACGAACACGCTTTCTTTACTGTAGGCGTAAGGATTTCCTGCATAGAAATCGCTCCGTTCTTTTTAATAATCAAAGCACTTCCCGGATCAATTTCCTGTACTTTCTCAAACGGTACGTTGAAAACGGTTTGAATCACCGGTCTTTCTGATGCTACCACAACCACTTCATCATCCTGATAATAATATGCCGGACGGATTCCCGCCGGATCTCTGAAGACAAATGCATCACCATGTCCCAAAAGACCTGCCATTGCATAACCACCATCCAGATTTTTAGATGATCTTTTCAAAATTTTAGCAATATCCAATCGCTCTGCAATTACAGGAGACGCTTCTCTTTTAGAATAACCTTCCTGTTTGCAATCCTGATACAACTGCATTACTTCTTTATCTATAAAATGCCCGATTTTCTCCATAATGGTAACGGTATCAGCCATTTCTTTCGGATGCTGCCCTAATTCTACCAAGTTCTGGAAAAGTTCTTTTACATTGGTCATATTAAAATTTCCGGCCAATATCAAGTTTCGATGCATCCAGTTGCTTTGTCTCAAAAACGGATGAACACTTTCAATACTGTTTTTACCAAAAGTACCATAACGGACGTGTCCTAAAAACAATTCTCCCAAATAAGGAATATTCGTTTTTTGAAGTGCCACATCATCTGCATATTCAGGATGCGCAGTTAATTCTTCATTAATCCTTTCATTTATTTGAGCAAAAACATCCTGTATTGGTTGAGAATGATTAGAACGCACACGACTGATATATCGCTCTCCTGGTTGAACGTCTAACTTTATGCTGGCAAAACCCGCTCCGTCCTGACCACGATTGTGTTGCTTTTCCATTAGAAGGTACATTTTCTGGATACCATAAAAGGCAGTACCGTACTTCTCTTTATAAAATTCAAGCGGTTTAAGCAGTCTAACTAAGGCTATTCCACATTCATGTTTTAACGCATCGCTCATTGTGTAGTATTTTGTTGTGTTGTGTTGTTATTTCTAAATATAAACTCTTACAAATAGCATAAACTATTCTATAATTATCTTAAATATTTTAAATCAAAAAAGCCCCGTTACCGAGGCTTTATCGCATTATAATTCTATATCAAACTGTGTCAACGATTTAAACTGTTTTAATCTTGACACCACTTCATCCTTCTCTAGGCCAACCATCCTCTCTGTTCCAAATTTTTCCACACAAAAAGAAGCTAAATTAGAACCATAGATAATCGCATTTTTCATGTTTTCAAAAGAAACATTTTCGCTTTGGGTAATAAATCCGGCAAATCCTCCGGCAAATGTATCTCCGGCACCCGTTGGATCAAAAACCTCTTCTAATGGTAGAGCCGGTGCAAAGAAAACCTGATTATCATTAAACAATAACGCTCCATGCTCCCCTTTTTTAATCACCACATATTTTGGCCCCATCGCATGAATTTTTGCAGCAGCTTTCACCAATGAATATTCTCCTGAAAGTTGACGCGCTTCTTCATCGTTAATAGTGATCACATCAACACGTTTGATTACATCCAACAAATCAGACAATGCACAATCCATCCAAAAATTCATTGTATCCAATACAACCAATTTTGGCTTGGTTTCCATTTGATCTAAAACACTACTTTGCACAATAGGATGCAAGTTCCCTAACATCACCACATCGGCATTTTTAAAATTTTCAGGAACTTTTGGCTGAAAATCAGCCAATACATTCAATTGTGTATCTAATGTATCTCTTGAATTCAAATCATTATGATAACGCCCGCTCCAAAAGAAAGTCTTCCCTCCTTTTACCACTTCAAGTCCGGAAATATCAATATTTCTTTCGGTTAATAAATCTAAATATCCTTGTGGAAAATCATCCCCAACTACAGAAACTATGGCTGATTCTAAATCAAAAAAAGAAGCCGAAAGCCCTATATATGTCCCGGCACCACCTAAAATTTTATCGGTTTTACCAAATGGGGTTTCAATTGCGTCGAAAGCAACCGTTCCAACAATCAATAATTTGTTCATTATATGCGTTTGAAATTAAGGCGCAAAGATAGTTCATAAGTTACAAAATTGCAAAGGGTCTGAATCGTAAAGTTTTGCCAATTTATTACACTGAAAAACAACACACTAAAACATCTTTCCTTCTTCTTTCTCATAAAAAGCATCCACAGAAAGTTGTTTTTGCATCGAAGCCATTACTGCCAGCTCATCACATCTTTCATTTTGAGGATGATTATTATGCCCTTTTATCCACTTGAAGTCTACTTTATGTTTTCGATAAACCAACAGGAAGCGTTTCCATAAATCAGCATTCTTTCTATCTGCAAAACCTTTCTTTTCCCAACCCAAAACCCATTTTTTAAGAACAGAATCCACCACATATTTAGAATCCGAAACCACCAAGACACTCATATTGGGCTTTTTTAGCTTTTCTAAACCAACAATCACCGCCAACAACTCCATCCTGTTATTGGTAGTATGACGAAAGCCTTCGTAAAATTCTTTTTTATGGGGCGTGCCTACAAGCTCCATCACAACCCCATAACCTCCCGGCCCGGGATTACCTTTGGCAGCCCCATCAGTATATATATGTACGTCGTGTCCCAATTTTCGTTTTTATAGATTAAACAGCAGCACTTTTTCTACAATCATCGGGAAATTTTCCTGCTCCAATTCATGAATTTTAGCCGCTACGTCTTCCGGAGTATCTTCTTTTGCTACAGCAACTTCTTTCTGAAAAATAATATTGCCTTCATCATAATGCTCATTCACATAATGTATTGTAATTCCGGTTTTTTCCTCCTGATTTTCCACCACCGCTTTATGCACATGCATACCATACATGCCTTTACCACCATATTTAGGCAACAAAGCAGGATGTATATTTATAATTTTATCCGGATAAGCTTCAATGATATGTAACGGTAATTTTAATAAAAACCCTGCAAGAACAATCAAGTCCGGCTGAATCGAATTAATTTCCTGTAGTAATTCGCTTTCAAATAATTCTTCTTTAGAAAAGATTCTCGTCGGAATATTAAATTTTTTAGCCCTGTCAATTACTTTAGCGTTGGCATTATTCGTCAACACATGACTAACAATTCCTGTTTTAGTTTCAAAAAAATATTTAATGATATTTTCGGCGTTAGTCCCCGAACCAGAAGCAAAAACGATTATTTTTTTCATAACCTGAACAATTTATTTTATGCAAAAAAAGCGATAAAAAATTAAAAAAAAGAACATTCAGAAGTCTTTGTTTAAATTAATTTTTTAAATTAGTTGACACATTTATTAACTAAATAGTTGTTTTAAAATAAAGTTTTTTATTTTTGCCAACAAATTAAATTCTAAAATTAAAGATTATGTCAGACATTGCATCAAGAGTAAAAGCGATTATCGTAGACAAATTAGGTGTTGACGAAAACGAAGTTGTAACAGAAGCAAGCTTCACTAATGATTTGGGAGCTGACTCATTAGACACAGTTGAGCTTATCATGGAATTCGAAAAAGAATTTGATATTCAAATTCCAGACGATCAAGCAGAAAACATTGCTACTGTAGGTCAAGCAATCTCTTACATCGAGGAAGCAAAAAAATAATAAATACACACCCGATACATTCATTGTATTCGGGTGTTATTATTTAAAAAAACTGAATTTGTGATTGATTTTCAATCAAAAAGTATATAAAATAATGCCCATGGCTCTTTTGTAACAATACAATAAAAAGCATGGGTTTTATTTGTTTAAAGATAAAAATACAATAAGTTATGGAATTAAGACGAGTTGTTGTAACAGGTTTAGGTGCGCTTACTCCTATTGGAAATAACATTCAAGAATTTTGGAATGGTCTGATTAACGGAGTTAGTGGAGCTGCGCCAATAACTTATTTCGATGCTTCAAAGTTTAGAACCCAGTTTGCCTGTGAAGTAAAAAACTTTAATGTTGAAGATTTTATCGACAGAAAAGAAGCCAGAAAAATGGATCGTTACGCACAATATGCTATGGTTGCATCAGACGAAGCGGTTAAAGATGCTGGTTTCGATTTAGAAAAATTAGACAAAGACAGAGTAGGTGTCATTTGGGGATCCGGAATCGGCGGATTGGAAACTTTTCAAGTAGAAGTGCTGAATTTTGCTGCCGGAGACGGAACGCCAAAATTCAATCCTTTCTTCATACCAAAAATGATTGCCGATATTGCCGGCGGTCACATTTCAATGAAATATGGCTTTAGAGGACCAAATTTTACAACCGTTTCCGCTTGTGCCTCTTCTACCAATGCCATTATTGATGCATTCAATTATATCCGATTAGGCCATGCTGATGCAATAGTAACCGGTGGTTCTGAAGCCGCAGTCACTATTGCCGGAATGGGCGGATTTAATGCTATGCACGCTCTTTCAACAAGAAATGACGATCCAAAAACCGCATCCAGACCAATGGATAAAGACAGAGATGGATTTGTTCTGGGTGAAGGAGCCGGCGCTTTGATTCTTGAAGAATACGAACACGCAGTAGCCCGTGGCGCAAAAATATATTGTGAAGTTGGAGGAGGCGGAATGTCTGCCGATGCGTACCATATTACCGCTCCACATCCTGAAGGATTGGGTGCTAAAAACGTAATGTTAAACTGCTTGAGAGACGCCGGATTAAAACCAACTGATGTTGATGGTGTAAATATGCACGGAACTTCGACACCACTTGGCGACATTGGAGAATCTAAAGCAATACTACATGTTTTTGGTGAGCACGCTTATACCATGAACCTAAATTCAACAAAATCCATGACAGGCCATTTACTTGGAGCTACCGGTGCAGTTGAAGCCATTTCATGTATACTTTCCTTAAAACATGGAATTGTTCCTCCTACAATAAATCATTTTACAGATGATGAAAACATTGACCCAAAATTAAACTTCACCTTTAATACAGCTCAAAAAAGAGACGTAAAAGTGTTAATGAGTAATACTTTTGGTTTTGGCGGTCACAATGCTTGTGTATTAGTGAAAAAATTAGATATCTAATTATCTATGCGTTTCATAAAAAAAATATTTTCAAAATCCCGTTCTCAAGAAGACGGGATTTTTTTTGACACTATCGAAAAAATTCTTGGTTTTACCCCAAAAAACATTGAATTTTATAAGAAATCTTTCACGCATCGTTCCTCTAACCGTTTAGACGAAAACGGAAATCCAATCAATTACGAACGGTTGGAATTTTTGGGAGACGCCATGCTAAGCTCGGTAATTGCCGCTTATTTATTCAGTGAAGCTCCCGCCGGAGACGAAGGCTATTTGACAAAAATGCGCTCCAAAATCGTCAGCAGGGAACACCTGAATGAATTGGGCAAAGATTTAAACCTGATCCGTTTTGTGGAAAGCAAAGTCCCAGTGCAACATTTCGGGGAAAACATTCATGGAAACATCTTCGAATCCCTTATTGGTGCCATTTACTTAGACAGAGGTTATGAATTCTGCGAAAAATTCATCCAAAAAAGAGTTATCATCCCTTATGTTGACATTGCCCGACTGGAAGGAAAAGTAATCAGTTATAAAAGCTTAATCATCGAATGGTGTCAAAAAGAGAAAAAAGTTTTTCATTATGACATTTTTGAAGACAATGCCATAGACGGACAACGCCTTTTTGGTGTTAAACTCAGCATCGATGATAAAGTAATTGCAAAAGCAAGAGCCACCTCCAAAAAGAAAGCAGAAGAAAAAGCATCCCAAAGAGCTTATTTTGCATTTCAAGAAAAAATGAAGAAAAAATAATATCGATTTCGCTAAAAACTACAACGTTTTCGTTTTAAAATTAACAAAATCGTTACATTTTCCGTTAATATACTAAGGTAGAAATACTATATTTACAAACTATTTTGCGACGATATGACAATTCATAAATTGGATCTTGGCGAATTTGACGAAATTGATTACTATCTTATAGCTATTCACACTTCCCTGGAAGATTACAGATTAGCCTATTTTATTAATCAAAAGCTTTCCACAAATTTAAGCAAAAGCACCGAAGAAGTGCAGATTAACATAAAGGAAGGCGAGACCAAATTTTCCAGGTTCTATTATTATGACTCGGAAAATGCTATTTCATGGAATTTGGTTCAAAATAAAAATGAGGTTTCCGGACAAAAAGACGAGACAATCCAAAATTTATTTTCAGATATCCCCATGGAGGTTTCAACAAAAGTGTTTTTGTTACCCGAATTTAAAAAAGCTGACTATTTTTTAAAAATCGAAAATTCAGATGACAGTATAGATGCTTCAAAAATAAAAACCATATTAAATACCATCGACAGTATATCAACCGTTTATACCGTAGATACAGATAAAATAAAATCTAAAAACAATTTAATTTTTTAATAAAAATGATTACAAACAAAAAAACCAAAATTGTAGCCACACTAGGACCTGCATGTAGCACAAAAGAAATCATAAAAGACATGATTGAAGCGGGGGTAAATGTGTTTAGAATAAATTTCTCGCACGCAGATTACTCAGATGTTAAGGAGCGAATTGACACCATCAGATCAATTAATGAAGAATACGGTTACAATACAGGGATACTTGCCGATTTACAAGGACCTAAACTTCGTGTAGGATTTATGGAAGAAGGTGTAGTCGTAAATGACGGAGATTTAATTACGTTTACCACAGCGGAAGATATCATTGGTACAGCCAAAAAAGCTTTCATGAAATACCAAAACTTTCCTAATGATGTAAATCCAGGGGAGAGAATCTTATTGGATGACGGAAAACTTATTTTTGAAATTGTTTCAACCGACAAAAAAACAGAAGTAGTTGCCAAAGTAATACAGGGGGGGGAACTGAAATCTAAAAAAGGGGTAAACCTTCCTAATACAAAAATTTCACTTCCGGCCTTAACCGAGAAAGATATCGCTGATGCCATATTCGCTATCGGACAAAAAGTGGACTGGATTGCACTTTCGTTTGTAAAAACACCACAGGATTTAAAAGATTTACAAGATTTAATTGCGGAGCACGCTGAGCACAAAATTCCGATTGTAGCTAAAATCGAAATGCCGGAAGCTCTTGAAAACATTGATAAAATTATCGCCAATTGTGATGCTTTGATGGTTGCCCGTGGAGATCTTGGAGTAGAACTTCCTGCCCATGAAGTGCCTTTGGTACAAAAAGACTTAATTCGTAGAGCTAAAACAGCCAGAATTCCGGTTATCGTGGCCACACAAATGATGGAAACGATGATTTCCAGCCTTACACCAACCCGTGCTGAAGTAAATGACGTTGCCAACTCGGTAATGGATGGTGCAGATGCCGTAATGCTTTCCGGTGAAACAGCTGCCGGTAATTACCCGGTTCAAGTAATCAAAAAAATGACACAAATCCTTGAAGCAGTGGAAGACTCTCCGCTAATCCAAGTACCACAAAATACGCCACAAATCAAAACAAAACGTTTTATCACTAAAACAATTTGTCGTCACGCTGCGGTTATGGCCAATGCCATTTCAGCGAAAGCAATTTGTACGTTGACCAACTCTGGTTATACTGCGTTTCAAGTATCGGCTTGGAGACCTTCTACAGCTCACATCCTGGTATTTACTCCAAACCGTAGAATCATGACCCAATTGAGTTTGTTATGGGGAGTTCGTTCTTTTTACTATGACAAAACGGTAAGTACAGACGATACGGTAACCGACATCAGTCTAACCGTAAAAGAAAAAGGAATCGTAGAAAAAGGGGATTTCCTTATCAACCTGGTAGCCATGCCTATCAAAGAAAAAGGAATGGTAAACACTTTGAGAGTTACTGAAATAGAATAGTCTTCTAAAACTATCTAAATATAGAAAATCCGTCTTGTTTGATAACGAGACGGATTTTTTTTGTGCTCCGTTTTTACCCAATTTATAAAAAAGCTTGTTTAAAGACATTTCTGTTTCTATAAACCGTGTTGCTACATCTTATTAACACCAATTTGTATGTACCCCCTGTCCTAAAATTCAAATTTTAAACCGAATTGATTCGTACTTGCAATTAGGGTTATTTTTTTGTTTACAATATAATTATCAGCCAAACCATCATTGTATTTGGCAAGAGCCGATTTAATTTTTTTAGGATAGCTTATTTTTATTAGTATTGAAGCTACTATAAATGCTCCACCAATCATAGCCACAGTCATATTGGCACGATCCGATTTAATGGCGGGAAAACTATAAGGATTACTACTATTATAACCAGAAACAGTCGTGTTATCCGTATTCATGGCAACAACCAAATTTGTAACCACAAGTCCTAAACCTCCATAAAAAAGGGCATTACCCCATGTTTTTTTATTTCGTCCCGCATTATAAAGTACCAATGCTTCGCTGTTATTGGACAAAAGTACTCTTACCTCATCCGACGATAATTTTTCATTATCAGCATTATACACCGTCCCCCCGTTTTTGTAAGTGAGTTGTTGCGAAAAGCTTGCTAATGATGTCATCAAAAAAAGAGTTGCAATAATTTTTTTCATAAAGTTCGCTTTTAATTCTTGGTTCGTTTTTAAATACAAGTTAAAATTACCCCCAAAACAGTTATTACTATTCAAGTTATTTTTGGTTTTAGTGAATCAGTTCTACCTATCATTTTTTATGACTTATTACACCCAGCAACTATGCTAATAAACTAGTTTTTCATCATATAATTCGCCAGCAAACCAAGGGACATATCTGAGACATCTGGAGGAATCGCTTATCTATATATCTATCGGTTTTAGTAGTATGAGCCAAATGATTCAGTCCACTAACTACTAAGCCGAGCATCGCTCGGCTTTCTTATTTTTATAATCAAGTTATTGAAAATTTCACTTTTCTAAAATGATTATTTTCCTACCATATTTTTTTAAATCATAAACTGCATCAAATTCAATTTTATGCCTATCAAAAGAAAAGTTTATATCACCTTTTTCAAAAGGAGAAAAAAACACACCATCATTTCTTATGTAATCATTCCTAAAAAGCATTATGTTCTTTTTATCTACAACCTTATAGTTCTCAAATCCATTAGTTGGAAAACCAATTAATCGAAAATCTTGATTAAAAACAATATGTATTTTTTTATTATTTAAAAAATCATTTTCAAAAATTACGTGAATATCTTGTGTTATTTTACCATTGAACTTTATTTTTCTAATATAAAATTCCGCTTTAATTACATCTCCAAGCTCTGTAACAGCTTCGTATTTATCCGTTTTAATCGCCAATTCCCCTTGAGGATTAAGCCAAACATAAACGAAGCCAATAGCTAAAAATATAAAAACCACTAAAATTATCATTTTTACTTTCATTACTTTATTTTCTTTTAGTATTTACCCAATTGTAAAACTGGTAATCGAACCTTTGTTGTGGTGTTGCATAATATCTTCTATAAACATATGATTCACCACTATTTAAATGAGATTTACCATAACCAAAATCAGTTCTATGAACCACACTATGTCCTGCTCCAATTGATGACGATTTTGAATCCATAATAGCAACGTGACCTGTTGCATTTGTATAGTTTCGAGCTCTTGCGACAACATCTCCTGCTCTTGGACTTGATACAACTTTCCAATTGTCAATGCTATAATTTGAATCAGCCCATTGTCCTGCTGATGGAGGACTTAATCCTAACCGCCCATTAGGAGTTCCAGGACTTGCATCGGCTTCTGATAACACATCCGAAACAAATAGATTGCATTTGTTTTTCGGATCTCCAAATAGCCCATTATTGTTTTCAACAGCATATTCAGTTGAGTTTAATTCAGCTTCAGCTCCATCAACAATGTCTTTTCTTATTTTTAAACTTGCTCCATCATCCATCTTAGTTGCCACATGATTCAGTGCAGAAACAAACAAGCCCGTAACGGCTCCTTGCCAAAAGTTACCACCAGTCAATTTAGCAGCAGCTCCTCCGCTAACAGTTCCGAAGGCAATAGTACCTATATCACTATGTGCAAAATTACCACCCAGGCCTTGCCATTGATTAGCATTACCGCCACCCCAAGAACTAGCAACAATACTACTTATTGCCCCAGCTGCAAAACCACTCCAAAACTTACCGCCTGAAATAGCTGTCATTCCTCCCTGAAAAGTCCTGTGGACCAAGGACTTTGCATGTCAAATTTTACTTATAAGAACATTTATTTTTTAAAGAACACTTCGGATAGCTGGTAGCGGGATCATCGATTTTACTCAATAATTAGTGGTACTTTGTTTGAAACTATCTTTTCAAAATATGGATTAACACCCTCTTTACCTAATTTTATTAATTGAGTTTTATCAACTATTTTATTAATAAGTTTTTCATCCATTTTATATTCTAATTGCAAATAATACTTTTCTCCTTTTTTCAATGAATAAGAATATTTTCTTGAACAATCATAAAAATTAGAATTAAAAGGAATCTTAAATTTAAAAACACTGTTTTTTTTTACAATAATAATATTGCTGAGTTTCTTTATACTATTCATGATTTTTAGAGTATGTAGTCTTTCTTCTTGAATACAATCAAGATCTGAAATATTTTTATTAACAAGTTTATTCATGTAAAATTCAATTTTCAATCTAATTGAATCTTTATCCGAAAATAATTTAGGCTTCAAAAGAATTGAATTATTAATTTTATAATTTAATGTCAAATAATCATAAATCCTACTAGTGTCAAGAATTATGAAATAATTTTTATTTGTTTCGTTTACAATTTTTATTGTTAATATATCTTCCGAATTAATTTTTATATTTTCGATTTCAAATACAATATTTTGAATATTATTCATCTTTTTGCTACAGTTTAATGATAAAACTACAAATATTAGTAAAACTGTCTTCTTCATAATAGTATTAGATTATTTAACCAAATTGTGGTATGAAAGCATTACGTTATAATTCTCATTCAATATACTCATAGTAGGGAGTCCTCCAGCTCTTACCTCCCATCTTTGTGCGGAGTATTCAGATCTAGCATCAGCATAGGAATAGTCAAATTTTCTAGCCCATCTATCATAAGCACCTGAAATAAAATGATAAACATGATTTAATTCATGGCCAATTGTCGAGGCAAGCATTCTATAGCTTGATAAAGCATCCCTACTAATTTGCACTATTCCTGAAAATGTTGTTTTGCCATCAACGGTAACTCCTGGTGTTACACCATATGCTCTACTTCCATCACTTGTGATAATTTTGTCTTTTAATGTAAAGCTTGGAGAGTCTGTTTGATTCATGAGTTCAGGGAAAATTTCTTCAGCAAAATCGGATAATTGGCTTTGATAAATATCCGCAGCACCATCAGGATTATAACCGTTAGCCTTTAATCTCCTGTCAATAAGATTCCTAGTACCCGTTTTAGTCGCCACATGATTCAGTGCAGAAACCACCAAACCGGTCACAGCACCCTGCCAAAAATCACTACTGATTAATCTTCTTCTATTTTATAATCAAAGAAAGTATATTTCGAATTTTTATCACCCATGACTTCAACAGCAATAAACTTTATACTATCATCTATAACTTCATAGTCATAAATATCTGTAACACCGTCATAATTATGTAGTTCATAATATTTCCCATTTTCAACCCACCATTTTCCATTTTCGGTAGTTTGGGTTACTTTGCCTTTTTTGTCAATCATTATAAATAATAAAGTGCTAGTACCATCTTCAAACCTACACGATACCCAATATTTACTTAATCCTTTTTGTTGTTGATCCATTTCTGAACCTTTCCAACAACCCACTAATTTTTGGTCAAATGTCTTTGTTTCTGTTTTTTGAGTTTCTTGACCAAAACTTAGACTTGTAATAAGCAATGTCAAAATAAATAATGCTTTTCTCATGATTTACTGATTTTTTTTGTTTTTCTAATTCTTTTATAAAAGCCGAGCAATGCTCGGCTTTTATGTTTTATAGTGATATTTATTTTTTACCATCATCTGATTTCTTAAATAAAAACTTAAAGAAATAAATTATTAATAGAATAATTATAATAACTATTTTGATTTTGATTTTAACTTCTGTGTTAGAATAATATGCAATGATATGTGGCAATCCAAAAATAAAAAAAACATTACTTAATAAATGTATCATAAAAGTATTTAATATTGACTTTGTTTTTATAAATAAAAATGAAAGAACTATACTTCCTATAAAGGCAAAAAGAAGATCAGTTCCTGAAAAATAATGCAACACTGTAAACCCTAAAGAAATAAAAATTATTGAAAACATTCTACTTCTATCAGTCAAAAAACAATTTAGCCAATATCCCCTAAATATTACTTCTTCTGTAAAGGACTTTAAAAATATTGATGTAATAAAATACAAATCGATATAATGTGCTTCCTGTACAAACTCTTTTGGAATAGCTAAATTGATTGCAATTGATAATAAAAGCAATATTATAAGAGCGTAAACATTATTAATATTTGCAATATAACTAAACACCAATTCTTTTCTCCTCTTTAAAATTAATATAACAGCTAGTACTATATCAAACAATAAGGTAAATAATCCTCTTAAATTAAAGTAAAAATCAACAAACCCAATTATTATACAAACAATTATGTAAATACAAAATTTTAATTCCTTTTTCATTTTTATTGAATTAATAATATCTAAAATGCATAATATCAAATCTACTAGAATGATATTGAGTACTTTGCTGGTTATTAAACATCGATGGTGTTTGATAAGTTGCAGGTTTTTGAAAATAGTGACGTATCAAAGTTGACTTACACGCTTCAATTCTTTGGTTTTGTTCAGCTTGATAATTTGAACCCGGAGCGTGTGCGGTTTGTGAGGATAATAATTCATTTCCTAATCCCCATATTTTTCCTGCTCTAGGAGAGAGGTATTCAATGATTTTACTTGTTATTTCAGATTGCGCTTTGTCTCCTGCATATTGAACTAAAGTTTTTCCATCTTCGATGTTTTTTGAACTTAAAGCTTCCATACCACCCATAGCAACTCCCTTATGAGTTAAGACAAAAGGGTTTTCATCTAAAAAAGTTTTTACTTCTCTCCAATCATAACCATATTCCCCCGCAATTCTTTTTGCTAATTGTTTGTTTGGGTCTGGTTGTTGATGCCCATAATGATTCAGTCCACTAACCACCAAACCGGTCACCGCACCCTGCCAAAAGTTACCTTTAGTAAGTGCCGCGCCAACACCTCCTGCAACAGTACCAAAGGCAATCATGCCAGCACCGCTATCACGAACACTACTTGCCCAGCCAAGACCTTTGGCATCACCATTACCATCCCAACTAAAAGCACTTGCCGCAATACTACTTATCGCCCCCGCTGCAAAACCACTCCAAAACTTACCCCCTGAAACAGCTGTCATCCCTCCTTGAAAAGTCCCGTGAGCCAGGGCTTGAAAAGCTGCTCTCAAATAAACATTCCCTATGGTTTTCGCCAAATCACCAATACCAAAAGTTACCGCAGAACTGGCTGCTCCAATAAAGGTTGCTTTTGCCAAGCCTCCAATATTAAAAGGAACATCGGCTAATAAAGCAGTCATCGTATAGGTTAATGCAGAAACCCCTGCCCCTATCGCTACGGCCACCAAAAACGGTATAAACTCCCCACTCGGGTCGGTGTACATCAATGGGTTATTCAACACATAAGCATACCTATTGTAATTTTGCGTATTCTCCGGTTGTTGTATAAAATTATCCGGCATCAGGAAAGAACGTAACACAGGCTGCGAGGTCAGGAGACCCTCGCAGAGCAATTCTGATTTTTAAAAACATCCATTTTTAAAGAACACTTCGAACAGCAGGGTTTATTTAAAATCTAAATCAATACTTTTCTTCTTTTTTATTGCTTCAAATTCTTTTAAGGTTAATGGTCCTATTGTCCTTTTACTTTTCTTGTCAATTATGTAATAATTCAATTTGTTTTTTATAATCTTGGAAATTCGATTATCCTCTTGCATTATTTTAGCAATATATTCCTCATTTAAATAGTTTGATTTTAAGAAAATTGTATATTTTTTATCTAATGGTACAAATTTTTCATCATACCCAAAATAAAGGTTTGGATGAAATATCATATTAGAAAGTAATATTTTAGTTTCTTCAAAATCAAACTCTTGCTCTACTATTATATTCAAAGAATCCTTATTGTATCTGATTATATGTGGGAAAACAACAGGAATCGTAATAGAATCTTTAAAATAATAAAGTCCATTACCTCCAAAAAGTGTTACATCAAAAGTTGTTTCTTTAAATGGAATATAAGTATACCCACTTCCTAATTCTACTTCTTCTTCACTCTCGCTTGGAAATAAAAAGAACAAGAATAGCGATAGCGCAACAATAAAAATTATCAAATAAAAAAATATTTTTTTCATGTTAATATTTTATATTAATCATATAGGGTTTTGGAGTATAAGTACCAGCACCATATAATCTATTATTACGATACTCAGAGGGTTTTCCTGCTGAAGTAAGAAAATTTCTAGCTATATTCTCAACTGAATTAGAGGGCCTATATTTATAATGATACTCTTGAGAAAGCATTCTAAATTTACCATTTACTAACTTAAAAGAGCTCCCTCCATATGTTGATGCTGTTTCATATGGCAATACTTTAAATGCTTCAGTCGTCGACAAAGAATATATACCTGTTTTGGAATTATATGTCATGTTTTCTGCTTTAAGACCTGTTAAATCAATTTTATTTCCATCAACAAATATTTCATCAACTCTACCTTGCAAATAAGTATTATCTGCTTCACTTTTTTGTAATTTACCGTCATCATTACTATCCCAGCGAGCTTTTTTCCCAGGGGGGTCAATACCATCATCCGTCTGATGCCCCAAATGATTCAGCCCAGAAACAAACAATCCCGTAACGGCTCCCTGCCAAAAGTTACCGCCGGTAAGAGCTGCTCCTGCACCACCGCTTACGGTTCCAAAAGCAATCATTCCTAAATCTCCTGTTCCTGCACCTAGACCTCTCATACCAGTACCCGCAATAGCATGTCCATTTTTACCTAAAGCATCCATACTTGAACCACCGCTCCAAGCACTTGCCGCAATACTACTTATAGCTCCCGCTGCAAAACCACTCCAAAACTTACCGCCTGAAATAGCGGTCATGCTTCCCTGAAAAGTTCCATGGGCTAATGCTTGAAAAGTTGCTTTAGAGAAGAAATTAGTAAACAGATTTCCTGCCGCACTTCCTATTCCAAAAGTTACCGCCGCACTGGCTGCCCCAATAAAAGTGGCTTTGGCCAAACCACCCAATGTAAAAGGAACATCGGCCAGAAGAGCTGTCATCGTATAGGTTAATGCCGCAACCCCTGCCCCTATCGCTACCGCTACCAAAAATGGTATAAGCTCCCCACTCGGGTCGGTGTACATCAATGGGTTATTCAACACATACGCATACCTATTGTAATTTTGCGTATTCTCCGGTTGTTGTATAAAATTATCCGGCATCAGGAAAGAACGTAACAAAGGGTCATACAAACGACCGTTCATGTGTATCAATCCTACTTCGGCCAGGTGTTCGTGACCCGTATACCCTCGATCCAGCATCATCAGTCCTGCACTGGTACCATCAGTAGGCAAAGTGATGGCTACCCCATTTTGTTGCAATTTAGCTAAATTTCCCCAAGCATCAAACTGGCGGCGTTCTACAGCTATCCCAGTTTCGTCTGAAATCGCTATTATACTCCCCAAATAGTCCCTGTGAAGATAGTATTTTTTGTCAACAACTGCCCCCGTAGCAATGGTTCTTGTTCTATCTATGTAGAGCGGCGCATTATAAGCATCGCCACCTATATAAGTCCGTATAGTGATAGTGGTAGGGGTTTTTAAGATTTCTACTGTGCCGTCGTCTGTATAATGTTTCGTTTTGGTATACACACCTGCTGGCATTTGATACCCATAGGTCATGGTTTGTCGTGACAGGTGCGAATTATAGACAAAAGCCGTACTGCCTTTATCACTCTCATTAATCGAAATAGGGCTTTTGAACATGGTGTAAGTCACCGTTTGCTTCGGTAGGTTCGTATAATAATTAGTCCCCTCTGTAGTTAGAATTATCGATTTTTTTCGGTAGATTCCTGTAGTTACATCCGTGTTATAGTTTACCGTTCCTAACTTATTGTTATTCGTAATTCTTCCTTTGGCATCATAGGTATTACTATCGTAAGTATTGGTCAATGGGTTTGTCCATTGGGTCAATCGGTCTAAAGTGTCATACGTAAATGTCTCATTGGTGGCCAAGGCTACATTTTGCCTGTTATTTAAGGTTCCTTTTACCGCATTAAAATTATAGGTATTGTACAGCACATCTACACTGTTTTTGGTATGTCTTTGAGAAGCAAAATAATTATCGGCATCATACGCATTCGTGATTTCAATTCCGTTTCCTAAAGTTTCCGTTAAAGATTGCATTTTTTCGTTGGTTCCGGTAAGTTGCCACAAAACAGCATCATTGGCATCGGTCATTTTATCCATGATACCGTTATAAGCATTGTAATTATTCTTGGTAATTACAGAATGGATATGCAAACAAAAACTGCACATTTAGTTAAGCTACATTTTTGTAATTTATTTGATTGTTAAATTCTTCAATTGTTGCATAATTCAAAGCTGAATGTCTCCTTTTTCTGTTGTA
>JAKFBW010000098.1:0-1603 GCA_036676965.1 Flavobacterium sp.
GCTTTCACGCCATTTCTGTATTTCAACTTCCATTTGTTCTCGTTGATTCATCGCTTTCTATTTTAAGCCAAAGAAAGAGAACTACATCGTAGATTGCAATATGGGGTTACTCGGGCGGTTACGTTGCTTCTTGATCAAACTTTGATTCAACAATTGCTGTATTTCCATAAATTCTGATATCAAAATCATAATAGCGGAGACTTTTGGGTATATACAACGGTACTGTTTTTAACCATTTCTCCCGATTTATTGAAACCAATTCTCCATTAATTAGTGCCAAAAGTCGGTAGTCTGGAGCAAGAATTTTTTCAAGAAGAACTGTGTCTTTCGCTTTCCATGCATTCATCCAGTCCCAAGATAATCGTTCCAATTCCTTTTTTATTTTTTCGTCCTGTGCCATTAGAGTATGGCAAGAAAGGACGGCTAGAATTATTACAAATAGAGGTTTCATGGTTTATATTTTATTTGGTTTATTCTTAATTCTCGATTCGTCTCCAAAGTCGGCCATTAGTTTTACCATTTGTCCAACGTTATTTATTTTTTCAAAGTCCAAGTTGTCACGAAGCCGTTCCCTTGTCCCCGTGGGAAATCTTTGTTAGTAGAATGTCACCGTTAGTTGATTTTTTTTGTCCGGCCACATTGCCACCAACGTTTTGGGTATTGCCGAAGGCGGGAATTTTCTGCACTACCGTTTTATAGAATTACAAAAGTTGATTTACTTCCGTCTGCCCAATAGTATTGCGTCAGCCCCACTTTTGGCAATACCATGTTATGCCTTCGTGTTTTTCCTGTCATTGCGTTACGGTCGTGTTTAGTAATTGTTCTCTAAGGTCAGCTAATGTCCTGTTTTGTGAGTTTTTCCACGATGTCCAACCGTTAACAGTTTTCCTGTCGCTCCCTGCGTCTTGAATACCTGCAAGAGCTGCGTAACTTGGGCTACTAAATTGTTGTCCTAAAAGTTCTAATGAGCCGTCTTCTAAAACTACCGCTTCATATCTTTTACCTTGTCCGTTTCGTGGTTTGTATGCCATTGAAAGTTTTTCGCCAACTGTCAGCAAATTAGAATTTACAAGGTCTGTGAGTTCAACGTCATATTGAGCAATTTCTGTGTTTGCCTTTTGTGGTTTGCTTTCTTCTTCAGTGTCAAGCTCAGGTTTGAACTCTTCAGGAAATTCAAAGACAATATTTGTTGGGTTATTAAACTCAACGAATTTAGTTACCACCCAAAGTTTTACTTTATACTTCAACGTTCTTGCCCAGTCACGTAAGTCGTTTGTTACACCGTCAATAGGAACACCAATAATTGGATCGGTTTCCAATATGTCGCCAACAACCTGTCTAACGTTAATTGCAGCAATATTTAAATCTTCAAACTTTTCTTTAGTATAAGGGTCATTTTGATATTGTTGAACAGATAGATCAACGAGTGTCCGTTTTGTTATTTGTTGTTGTGACGCTAATATTTGTTTTGTCACTTGAGGTGTATATTCCGGTGAAACGGACCACCCTATTCCGTGGCAAACTGACCACCTAAAAGGCTGGCGAACGGTTGTTTCAAATGCGATAGAATTGTGATCAAAAGTAGTTATTTAATAGCTGTTAT
>JAKFBW010000099.1:0-49130 GCA_036676965.1 Flavobacterium sp.
ACCATTGGATGGATCGGTAACGGTTAAAGTATAGGTACCGGCCATGTCAACAGTTGGTGTTGCGGTGTTAGCTCCGGAAACAATATGTCCGCCATCGCTTGCAACCCATGAGAATGTTGCTCCTGCTGTTGAGGAAGAACCGCTCAAGGCTATTGAAGTAATAGTACAAGTCAATACTTTATCGTCTCCTGCAACCGCATTTGGCGGCGTAACATTGACTGTTACAGTTACTTCATCGGTATCACTACAAACGGTACCTGTTTTAGTTTTAGTTACGGTATAAGTAGTGTTTACCAAAGGATTGGCAATTGGATTGGCAATGTTAGGATTACTCAAACCAGTGGTTGGTGACCAGGAATAGGTAAATTCTGCTTCTGGTGCTTCTCCAATTTCTTTACCAACCGGATTAATGGTACAGGTTTTGGTAAAGTCAGCACCTGCATTCGCTATTGGTATTAAATTCAAATTCAATTGAATTGGAGCTCCCGGAAAATCTTTTAATTCAGATTGAGCCGAATTCCCAGAAGATCTTGTTCTAATAAACAGCGTACTGATATTAAAGCATGGATCATTAGGACTAGTCAATTTAAATACTTCTGTTAGATTAATAGCACCCTCGGCCCATTGATTAGGAGAATAAGTACCTGGATTAACACCATAAGCATCAAAAGGCACTGTAGTTGTTACACTATTATTGGTACAAAATATATTACCGGGAAAAGAGTTATTAGGAATAACTACATATTCAAAACCCCCTCCGGCTTTTGCTTTCCAAGTTCTAATTACTACAGTGGCATCACCACCACCTTGAGTAAATTCTATAGTAATCAATATATCCCCTACTGTACGACCTCCATCAGTACCCAAACTGGAAAACGCACCACTACCACCAGTAATTGGAGTTGTACCTGTATTGGGATTAAAAGTCCCGAATGTTGCACCTGTTATAGTTAAAGGTTTTTGTAAAAACTCAAAATCAATATAACTACTTCCGTTTGTAACCTGACGGTCACCCGCAAAAAGACACCATAAATCTGTAGTTACCCCGGGTCTGCTGGTACCACTAACAAATGTTAATCCATCAATACTTTCACCACCTGTTACTGAAGGGCTTCCAATACTAAAATGAGCTCCGGTATTTTGAATTTCATTTTTATTAGGAGAAGATCCAGGTCCCCAAGTATACGTATTGGGATCATCATTTATTTTATTGGATGAAGTAAATATTGTTAAATCATCTATATACCGATCTTGTAAAAAGTAAGTGAACCCTGGATAAAGAAGTGAACCATCATTGAAGTTAAGAACCCCATGATTAGTTGGATCCGGAGGAATTGGAGGAGGATCTGCATAAAAAAGTCTATCAAATAAATCTCCTACATCTTCATAAATGGTTCCAATAGGTTCATGTGCCCAAGCATCTCCATCGACACCTGAACCAGTAATAGGATACTGTACAGGTACCACTCCTTTAATGTTTTGCGCATTAACCGTATAACCCGTCATCAAAATTGCCCCAAACATAAGAATCAAAACAAACGCATGGCGCCAACAATTGAGCCATAATTTTAAAAAACTTGTCTTACAACAATTAAAAAAAGTGACAAAATACGCTTCTGCACTTTGCATCGTATAAAAAATATTTTTTTCCATGATAATAGTATTTTTATGTCATAAGTATATTAAATAGGTATTTTAAGACTTGGGGGAAAAAACTATCATAAAAATTATCTTCAATACATACTATTGAAGTCAACCATCATTTATGGTAAATTGAGTTAGAGAAATAAAATTCGTATCACTTTCAAAAAGTCATAATAAACATTTGAAGTAAACCAATTAAATTACAAAAAACAGGAAGTAGGAAATCACGAAATTTTCCAGATTTGGAGAGAAAATTTATAGAAACATCAATAAAAAACACTTTTTTAGATTTAGGATATTTAAGAACAATATCCTTTGACACAGCGAAAAGCCATACCAATAAATTGAAGTTTTATAAAAAATTAAAATCACTGAAACTAGGTTGCAGCAATAGTTATCAAACTCGGGGAAGATAACTTGTAAAAAAGTAACCATCTTCAAAAAACATTTTGAAGCACTCCGTCATTATAAAGACATTTTGATTTATAGAGAAAACAGATTTATTTCTAAAAAAATCCTATTTTCAAAAATTGCAATTGTTAAATCCTATTTTTTAATGATTTTAAATGGTGTTAGTCTTAAAAAACTTTGAATAAATCCATAGCAATCTCCAAATAAAAAGTTTGAAGTACACTCTCTAAAAGGTATCATTTTTAGAAAAAAATACCCTGGCTTATTGTTTCAAAGTTACTTAGAATAACAAATTGGATACAAAAAAATAAGGCTAAAGAAGATGACTTCCCGATATTATCGATGAAGTACATAATCTATAAAGAAACGTATTACAGCTCTTTGAAATTAACACAAAACAACAGGTTAAACCACTGATTTACAATTTATTACATTAAAAATTACATAAAAAATGTTAATCCAAAAACAATGTTAAAAGTATTTTTTTTATTACAATGTATCCTAATTGATTGATTGATTTTACAAAATATAATCAGCACTATTTATACATTTTTTGTTTAATCTTTAATTCCAAAAAAAAGTGTGTTTTTGCTTCACAAATTCACAAAAAAAGAAACACCCCCTAATTATTTAGAAATATTTAACAATAAAAAAAGAGGTTGACCGAAAAATGACTTCCGGACAACCTCTTTAAAATAACTACAAAAACCAAGCTACATATTTCTCCTGTACTGCCCTCCCACTTCAAACAAAGCTTGGGTAATTTGTCCCAGTGAACATACCTTAGTGGCTTCCATCAGATACTCAAAAATATTTTCTTTTTTGATGGCCGCTACCTGAATTTTTTGCAGTTGTTCCTTCGCTTTTTCACGATTAAATTGACACAAACGCTCTGCCATCATAATTTGATAGTGTTTTTCTTTTTCGTTGGCCCGAATAATCTCGGCCGGAAGTATGGTTGGGGAACCTTTGGAACTCAAAAAAGTATTTACCCCTATAATAGGAAATTTTCCATTATTCTTTAAGGTTTCATAGTACAAACTCTCTTCTTGAATTTTTGACCGCTGATACATACTTTCCATCGCGCCAAGAACACCTCCTCTATCTGATATATTTCCAAATTCTTTCAAAACTGCGGCTTCCACTAAGTTGGTCAGTTCTTCAATAATAAAAGCCCCCTGGATTGGATTTTCATTTTTGGCCAACCCTAACTCATTATTGATTATTAACTGAATTGCCATGGCCCGACGTACCGATGCCTCGGTAGGCGTCGTTATGGCTTCATCATAAGCATTGGTGTGCAAGGAATTACAGTTGTCATTTATAGCATACAGGGCTTGCAAAGTAGTCCGAATATCATTGAAATCGATCTCCTGGGCATGCAACGAACGCCCGGATGTTTGGATATGGTATTTCAACATTTGCCCCCGTTCGCTGGCTCCGTATTTCAATTTCATGGCTTTCGCCCAAATTTTACGCGCTACGCGACCTATTACGGCATATTCGGGATCAATTCCATTAGAGAAAAAAAAGGACAAATTGGGCGCAAAATCATCGATATGCATTCCGCGACTCAAAAAATATTCGACATAGGTAAATCCATTAGAGAGTGTAAATGCCAACTGGCTTATGGGATTCGCTCCTGCCTCGGCAATATGGTATCCGGAAATGGAAACCGAATAAAAATTACGGACTTTGTTCTTGATAAAATATTCCTGTATATCCCCCATCAATCGCAAAGCAAACTCCGTTGAAAAAATGCAGGTGTTTTGTGCCTGGTCTTCTTTCAAAATATCGGATTGAACCGTTCCCCTTACTTTCAGGAATGTCCGCTTTTTTATTTTATCATAAACTTCCAAAGGCAGCACCTGATCCCCGGTAGTCCCTAACAACAGTAATCCCAAACCATCATTCCCTTCGGGTAAATCGCCTTGGTAGTGAGGCCGTTCTATTCCTTTGGTTTGATACAGGCTATTAATTTTTGATACAATCTCATTTTCTAAACCATTTTCTTTGATATACAATTCACATTGCTGATCTATGGCTGCATTCAAAAAGAATCCCAAAAGCATCGGTGCCGGTCCGTTAATCGTCATACTCACCGAGGTCATCTCATCAACCAGATTAAAACCGGAGTACAATTTTTTGGCATCATCCAAACAACAAATGGAGACTCCCGCATTGCCTATTTTCCCATAAATATCAGGACGCAAATCGGGATCGTTGCCATATAAAGTAACACTGTCAAAAGCAGTAGACAGTCGTTTTGCCGGAAATTCTTTGCTCAGGTAATGGAATCGTTTGTTGGTTCGCTCCGGTCCGCCCTCTCCGGCAAACATTCGTGATGGATCTTCTCCCTGACGCTTAAACGGATACAATCCCGCGGTAAAAGGAAATTCGCCAGGAACATTTTCCTGCAAACTCCAATGTAAAAGCGCCCCCCAATCATCGAACTTAGGCAATGCCACTTTTGGAATTTGGGAATGGGCTAACGACTCAGTATGTGTCGCTATTTCAATTTGTTTCTCTCTGACTTTATAGAAATAAACAGCATTTTTATATTGATTTACTTTGTCCTGCCATCCCAAAATTATTTCCCAATTATGGGCATCCAAATCCATTTTGACCTTATCAAACTGATTCAGTAATAAATTCAGAAAAATCCGGTTCTCATCATGTTCCTGAAATCCACTTTGAAGCACGGAGCTGTCATCAATTCCTTTGGGCGTTAGAACCGGAACTTTTCCGGAGACACTTTCTATGGTTTTGAAAATCCCGTATAATTTTTGGGCAATGTGTTTTTGTTGTAAAGCCGTTTGGTCATAATTAGTATTATTTTCAACTATTTCAGATAAATAACGACTTCTTTGGGATGGAATAATATCGATTTTATCGCTTATCCCTTCCGGAAATTCAATTGTTGATTTGAAATTTCCCTTGGTTTTTTCGACTATTTTATCCATAATGGCTTTATAAAGCCTGTTCGTTCCCGAATCGTTAAACTGAGACGCGATGGTGCCAAAAACAGACATGTCATCCGGATTTTGATTCCAAAGCGTATGGCTGCGTTGGTATTGTTTTTTTACATCCCGCATGGCATCGGGAGCACCGCGTTTATCAAATTTGTTCAGCACCACCAAATCGGCAAAATCGAGCATGTCAATTTTTTCCAGTTGGGTCGGGGCACCAAATTCCGGAGTCATGACGTACAAAGACACGTCGGCATAATCGACAATCTCTGTATCCGACTGGCCAATTCCAGAAGTTTCCAAAATAATCAAATCGTATTGGGCTGCTTTTAAGATTTGAATGGCATCGGCAATATGTTGCGGCAAGGCCAAATTAGATTGACGCGTAGCCATCGAACGCATATACACTCTTGTATTATTGATTGCATTCATCCGGATTCGGTCCCCCAGAAGTGCTCCTCCTGTTTTTCGTTTGGAAGGGTCTACTGATAAAATTCCAATCGTTTTTTCCGGAAAATCGACTAAAAACCGGCGTACGAATTCATCCAACAGGGAAGACTTCCCTGCGCCTCCCGTTCCCGTGATACCCAGAACAGGAATATCCCCCCCCGCTCCCGAAGGGGGAGCTGTAAAAACTTTGTGGAAATCATCCGGATTATTTTCGGCAAGCGAAATTAATCTGGCAGTGGTATTTACATTTTTATTTTCTAAACTTTCTAAAACACCATCCTTTCCTAACGCTATTAAAGCTGTCGCATCCGTATTATGATTTACAATATCGGCAGCCAGCTCCCTTCCTTTGGAGGGGTTGGGGGAGGATTTTTCTACCAAATCATTGATCATGCCCTGTAATCCCATTTCACGGCCATCATCCGGCGAATAAATCCGGCTGATTCCGTACTCTTGCAAGGCTTTGATTTCTGAGGGCAAAATAACGCCACCACCGCCACCAAAGATTTTAATCTGACCCGCTCCTTTTTGCTGCAGCAAATCATACATATACTTGAAATATTCATTGTGTCCGCCTTGATAAGACGTAATCGCAATGGCATTGGCATCTTCCTGAATGGCTGTGTTTACCACTTCTTCGGCACTGCGGTCATGCCCCAGATGAATCACCTCAACCCCTGTAGCCTGAATTATCCTCCGCATGATATTAATCGCCGCATCATGCCCGTCAAATAAGGCCGCAGCCGTCACTATCCGGATTTTATTTTTAGGAATATAGGCGGTTTGTGTTTTCATTTTAAAAACAGATTCGTTTGGTATTACAATTTACAAATTTTAAACCACTATTCCATGATTTACAATCGGTTATAAATACGAAACACAAACCGTCAGGGATCCTATAATCTTATTGTACCGTTTCCACCAATCTCACAAACTCGGCTTTGTAGCCTTCTGAATCTTTAGAAAGTCCTTGTTTAGTCAGTTTCAAAATGGAGGATGAATCTTTGAGCGCAACCAATTTGGAATCTCTCAGTTTTAATCCAAACCAGGCTACGGCAGCACTAAATTTAAAATCCTCCGAAGCGCCCGCCAGACCAACACTTTTGTTTTCGATGGCTTGAATCATTTCAATGCTTTTGTTTTCATCCGGTTTTTTGTAACGAAATTTGATTGTCGCCAATTCGTTACTGTAATTCGCGGTGACAGCAGTTTTGGTATATTTTAAATCCGGTAGGCTATAATCACTTTCCACATTTGCGGGAATGATTTCATACAAGGCGGTAACGGTGTGGCCGCTTCCTAATTCGCCTGCATCAATGGCATCATTTTTAAAATCTTCTGGGCGCAGTTTTCGGTTTTCATAGCCAATCAATCGGTAGGCTTGAACGTGTTTCGGGTTGAACTCAATTTGGATTTTGACATCTTTGGCGATAGCAAATAAGGAACCTTTGAATTCTTTGCCCAAAAAGCGATTGGCTTCCTGAATGTTGTCAATATAGGCATAGTTTCCGTTGCCTTTGTTAGCCAGAATTTCCATTTTGCTGTCTTTGTAATTCCCCATTCCGTAGCCCAGACAAGTCAGGAAAACACCTGATTTTCTTTTTTCCTCAATCAAAATTTCCATGTCTTTGTTGGATGAAGTGCCTACATTGAAATCCCCGTCAGTGGCCAAGATGACGCGATTGTTCCCGCCTTTTATAAAGTTTTCCAAAGCGGTTTTATAAGCCAATTCAATTCCTGCCCCTCCGGCCGTGCTTCCTCCGGCACTAAGATTATCGAGCGCATTGATAATGGTTTGTTTCTTGTCTCCTGAAGTTGGTGCTAAAACCATTCCTGCTGCACCGGCATAGACCACAATGGCTACTTTGTCTTCTTTTCTCAATTCGTTGACCAAAATTTTCATCGATTGTTTGAGTAAGGGCAATTTGTTGGGATCACTCATGGAACCCGACACATCAATCAAAAAAACGAGATTGGAAGCCGGCAAATTTTCGGTTGGAATATTTTTGCCCTGCAAACCAATTTTCAACAATTGGTGTTTGCTGTTCCAAGGGCAATCACTGTATTCCGTATTGATGGAAAACGGATGTTCGCCTTTGGGCTGCGGATAGCTGTATTTAAAAAAGTTCATCATTTCCTCAATTCGCACCGCATCTTTGGGAACGGCTTGGCCGTTGTTGATAAAGCGACGGATATTGGTATACGAAGCATTGTCCACATCGATAGAAAAGGTAGAAAGCGGTGCATTTTTAGGGGTATCGAATTGGTTTTCAACAAAATTCTCGTAGTCCTCATTGTTTGGAGTCGTTGGCAAAGGAGGATTGCTATTCACCAAATTCGGTTTCGACTCATCATACAAAGGCGATTGGGTATCAGAGGAACGAATCCCCCGAATCCTGATGGAAGGAGCCGTTTCCTTTACGGCTATCCCGGCAACCTGACCATGTAACGCTTTGGTGTAATTAGCCGAATACTTTTCCTTTTTATTGCCCGATACCGCAGCTACAGATCCTGTTTGAAATTCTTGGCGGCTGTTTGCGTATCCTACAACCACCACTTCCTCCAGTTGGGCGGAATTGTTTTTCAGACGGACATCAATCACTTTCGAATTGGCGATTATAATGGTTTGTGAAATCATGCCAATATAACTAAACACCAGTTTGTTTCCTTTTTGAACCAGAATGGAATAATGACCGTTAAAATCGGTTTGGGTACTTTTTTGGGTTCCTTTGACAGTAACAGATACTCCCGGAAGCGGGGTTTTGGTCTCATCGGTTACCGTTCCGGTGATGGTCATTTCCTGCCCGAAAGTGAGGACAGAAAAAAGCATAGCAAGGGCTAATGAAATAGATTTTAGACTTTTCATGACAGTAGTTTTTAAAAGGTTAGAATGTGTTTTTACGAATTAATTCTTCAGCGGAATTCCGTTTTTGGTAGTGATTATTACGACTCCTTTTTTGCCTTTATCCCCATATTTTGCGGTGGCTTCCTCGTTTTGTAAAATTTCGAGCGTTTCTATTTTTTGCCTGTTTAATGGCGCATAAGGACTGCTGGGATTGGGACCAAAAAGGGATGCTTCACTGTATTCAACCCCATTGATGATGTACAAGGGTTCTTTGAGAATGATAAGTGACTCCAGCTCCTCATGATCAAGGTTGGACAGGATTTCTTTCTTCGTTTCCTGAATCGATTTGTATTTTGAACCGGAAATGACTTTTCCGTTCATGACCACCAGCGGTGCTGCGGCAGAAGCCATTTTTGCCATTGGTGCGCTGTCCTGGACTGATGCATTGGCATAGGCCGATTGCACTTCGAGAGCTTCATAAATGGCACCTCTGTTAAAGTTGCCGGCACTTTTGCTGAGTCGTTCTTTTTTGAACATCATTTTTTCGGCTCCAATTGTTTTTTCCTCTCTTACCGCTTGCACCTCTTGAAGGGCAACAGCAGCTGCGGCTGGTTTAGTGTTTTCGTCTTTAGTAGCAACTGTCTGGGTTTCTTTTATAACGCGACTGATTTTTGCCGTATCAATTAAGGTGGCGACTGCTTTTTCTGTTTCTTTTGGTGCGATTGGGTTTGTCGAATCTTTTTGAACTACGACCTCATTCGTTTTTTGATTGGTTTCAGATGGTTTGAATAATTGATAGCCTAAAGAAACCAACAGCAGTACTGATGCGGCAATGGCTATTTTTTTCCAAACTCTATTTTTGGTTTGCAGCGCCCTTTGGTCGAGTTTTTCGTCTACACGCGCCCAGACCTTTTCCATTCCAGGAAAATCCTGTTGCTCTGCCTTTTGTGCAGCGGCTTTTATTTTATTAATGATTTTATCTTGATTGTCCATGACTAATTCGATTTTTGGTAATACAGATTATTTACTAATTCCTTCAATTTGGTTTTTGAGGCGTTCAATTGTGATTTTGAAGTGCCCTCAGAAATGTTGAGCATGCCGGCTATCTCTTTGTGGCTATAGCCTTCAATGACAAAGAGGTTAAAAACAGTCTTGCATCCCTCAGGAATATGATGGAGTAAATGAAGTAAATCTTCTTCTTCAAGATTCGTCACCTCATCTGTAAAAGGTTGCGACAATGTTTTGACATCATCGAGATACATATTGAAGTTGGTTTTCTTTTTGATAGTCGCCAAACAATGGTTGACGGCTATTTTTCTTGCCCAGGCTTCAAAAGCACCAATTTCTTTCAGTTGGTCCAGTTTGGTAAATATGGTATAAAAAGCATCCGCCATGGCTTCTTCAATTTCCTCTTCCTGTTTCAAATAGCGTTTGCAACTCGCATAGAGTTTTGGCGCCAATAGCTCATACAGCTGACGCTGGGCGTCCCGTTGCATTTTTTTGCAGGCTAATATCAGATTTTCGTTTATCACAATAAGGTCTTTAATAGTAAAGAGCGTAAAAAAGAGAAAAAGGTTGGGAGAGGCAGTAGTTTTTTTTCAAAAAAAGTGTCTTGATGCTATCAAACACGGATTGGCACGGATAAAAGTCTAACCATATAAGACATATACGTTTTTTTCTTTTCAAGAATTCACCTATATGGCTTATATGGCTAATAATAATTTACGGATTCGTAGACCAAATACTGCTGCTTTTGATGAAGACGCGTCGGTTGAGTTTGAGTTGGGCGACGATTAATTCGGCTATGTCTTCGGATTGCATTACTTTTTCGGGGTTGCCATCGGTTAAATTTAGATTTTTCGCCATGTCAGTAGCCACCGTACTTGGCGTTAGTGCCGTCACGCGAATGTTGTGTTTGCGCATTTCCTGCATCAACGAATCGGTTAATCCCAAGAGTGCAAATTTTGAGGCGCTGTAGGCACTGGTCAGTGCATTTCCGGCCAATCCCGCAGTCGAGGAAATATTGATGATGTCACCGGTTTCTCTTTCCATCATATTTGGGATAACGGCGCGGGTCACATAATACACGCCCATCAGGTTCACCTGAATGATGCGCTCCCATTCGACAGGTTCTAATTCCAAGAATTTACCAAAAGCCCCAATTCCCGCATTGTTGATTAGGATGTCGATGGTTCCAAATTCGGCGAAGGCTTTCGCTACGGCGGTGTTTACCGAATTCATGTCGGCAACATCTGCGGTCAGCGCCAAGGATTTTACGCCGAAAGCAGTTACTTCTTTGGCCACTTCGTCTACATCGGCTTGGGTTCTGGCCAACAGAATGACGTTGACCCCTTCTTTGGCCAGGGCGATGGCTACTGCTTTTCCGATTCCTTTTCCTGCGCCCGTAACCAGGGCATTTTTATTTTTTAAGTCGGTCATACTATTGTTTTTTTGAGGTGTAATTTATTCTTTAAGTACCATATCGATACAAAGTACGGCAGCAAGAATCAATTTTCGGTCTTTATGATCTTGAGGAACGGTGTCATGAATTTGCAAAACATAATTATCGGCAGTGGTAAAAAGCTCTTTTCCAAGACCATTCCATTTTTTGCTAACGTCGGCAAGTTCTTTATTATCATGAGTTAGTTTGAAATTCCAACCTGTCCATTTTCCTTGTAACAAGCAAACGGGTTTTCCGTTTTCATCGGTGACTTCAAATTTCCCTCCCACAGACCAGAATTTTTGCTTAAAAAGTCCGATAAGTTGTTCCTTTTCATTGAATACTTGAACATCGGAGCGAAAAAAAGTGGTCCCTCGTTTCATGGAAACTATTTTTTCTCCGGTAACGCTTGCGATTTCAAGATGAAAAGGCGTCAGCTTTTTATATTTCGAGAAGCGAAAAATTTTGGTAAAAAAACCAAGATTAATTTCTCTGCAATTTAAAATATGTTGGTTGGTTGTGGGGTCAAAAATGTCGTAATTGTTGGTTGCTTTAAAAACACCAAGATGTTCTTTGACCAGAAATAAATTTTTGTTTAGCATAATATTCATTATTTTTTGTTTAAAGTTAATTTATAAATGGCGGTTTCCAATACTTCGCTGTCTTTGTCTTCACAAAGGAGCAACTCGATTTTTTCGTCGGAATTCTTAAATACCGTCAATCCTTCAAATTTATGGCTGTCACTGATTTTTTTGGTGAAATCGATTTTCATGGTTTCCAAGTCAATGCGTCCGATAAGACTTCCCAACACTTCGCCATCATCATAGGTCGATTGGGTATCTTCGGCGGTGGCCAAAAAATAAATTTTAGTGTCTGCCAACACCGCATCGGTAAAACTGCTGCGGACTCCTTTTATTTTAGGGAGTTTATAATCGTTGGATAAGAGGCTGAATTCCTGATTCAGTTTTTGGGCATGCAAACTCTGGAGCGTGTTTTTGTTGGAGATGCCGTTACCCCGATTGAAAAAATACCAGTTTTCGCCTTCGTAAATGACGCCTTCGATGTTGAAATCTTCGGGCTTGATGGAGCTGAAATTTTGCATCACGGCGTATAAATCGGCCAGATTGTTGCTGGCGGTTTTCTTTTTTTGGTTGAGGTCAAATTCGATCATCGCATTCCTTTTGGCGGTCGATCCCGAACCAAAGATGTATACCGTATCCTGAAAACAGGTCAGGGCTTCGAAATCCGGTTTTTCGCTTTTGGGAATATTTTCTGCGGGATTGGCAACGAGCGGATGGCGTTTTAGATCGCGGGAATCCATGTGGTATTCGTATAAGAAACCGCTGTTGTCGCCAACGATAAATAAGGAATTGTCTTTGAACAGCAGCCCTGAGGCAGAACCGATTCCGATGATTTGAAAGAGTAATTCGAGTGTGAATTTTTCCATAGTGTTTGTTTTGAAAACGGCTGCCCTAGCCCTGATGGCAGCGATATCCTTTTTGTTTTGCTCCCTGAGCTTGTCGAAGGGAGCAAAACAAAAAGATATAGCGTACAGCAGGAAATAGCTCCTCCCTCAGACCATGCTGAAGTATTACCAATTGCTGGTGATTATTTGTATATTTGAGAATGTAAAGATAAAATATTTCTTATGAAGTCAATAAATCCGGATGATTTTAAAGTGGTGGGTACAATAGATTTGTCCCAGATTCCGACGAACCTGTTTAATAGGGCCAGTGAGGATGATAAAGAGGAGGAGTTGGATAAGGTGCAGGCCAAATTGAGCGAATTGCAGGATGTGATGTATGCGCACAACCGCTATGGGGTTTTGATTTGTTTGCAGGGCATGGACACTTCGGGCAAGGACAGCCTGATTCGGGAGGTTTTCAAGGAATTCAATCCGCGGGGTGTGGTGGTGCACAGTTTTAAGACGCCCAACTCGACCGAGCTGGAACACGATTACCTGTGGCGGCATTACCTGGCCTTGCCCGAGAAAGGCAAGTTTGCGGTTTTCAACCGGACGCATTATGAGAATGTTTTGGTGACCCGCGTGCATCCCGAATATGTTTTGAACGAGAATTTGCCGGGGATAGAAAGTGTGGCCGATATTACGCCCCAGTTTTGGGAAAACCGCATGGAGCAAATTAACAATTTTGAAAAACACATCACCCAAAACGGCACGATTGTGCTGAAATTTTACTTTCACATGAGCAAGGAAGAGCAGCGCAAGCGGCTGTTGCGGCGATTGGAGGAAGTGGAACACCATTGGAAATTTTCGCCGGGTGACCTCAAAGAACGGGAGCATTGGGACGAATACATGCAGTACTACGAGGAAGCCATCAACAAAACCGCCACCGAAAATGCTCCTTGGTACATCATTCCTTCAGACGACAAGGAGATGGCTCGCTATATCGTGGCCAAGATCATCTGGGAGGAAATGCAAAAGCACACCGACATCAAAGAACCGGAACTCGACGAAAAGGTAAAAGCCAATTTTGACAGTTATAAAGCGCAGTTGGGGGAATAAGTCTGGGGTATTTGTAAGAAAAAATAAATACATTTGAGACCGATATAAAAGGAATAAACTTTCGCAATACAATTTAATTTGGGATATTTTGCGAAGGTTTGTTTCGGGTATAAATAAGTTACCTAATATTTTAAAAACCGAAAACGACCAAAGAACAACAAATAAATTAATCAACTAATATGTTAAAGAAACTCTCAATAATTAGTTTATTGATTCTATTCCTTCCTTTTTTTCAAACTTGTTCTGACAAAAATATTTCTGAAAATACAATGCTGAAAAATAGTCCATTATGGGAAGAGGTAAAAAACAATCCTAAAACTGAACTTAATGGAAAAGAATATAATTTAACTTTCGAAGAATTAACTTTAAAAAAGAAAAAAGCAATTACAGATTTTGTTAAACTCAAAAAAGAATTAACACTAAACGGCTATGAAATGGGAAAAATATTCATTGATGATTTTAAAACTCCTCAATGGGCAATATTGCCATATTTGATTTCCATTTTTATAAATTTATTTTTAATAGTTTATTCATTTAAAGACAAACCAAAAACAACTTTAATTTTAGGTATTTCAAACATAACATTACTAATAATACCATTAATATTGTTGTATTTCGCAAAAATATTTGAAGATATTGAACAGCTAAAAATCGGATATTATCTATTAATGTTTAATATGACATTAATTATTTTTGAATCATATTCACAATTGAAAAGAAAAAACATCAGGTAACACACATTTCAATCGATTTGCGGATTTAGTGGAATTACCGTTTTAATTGAAATACATTTATTTGCAGTTGTTTTATGTTTTTACTTTAATAATGACTCATTTTGAATATAGATAAATTTGTTAAACTAAAGACAGACTATAAAAAGATTGTAATTGGCAGTGCACTACTTTTTACAGTTATGATTTTATTATTCATAATAGAAATTTTTGTTTTTTGGGGGATTTATGGTGAAGGTGCTACTGCTAGTAGAGTTTCGGAACTATGGTATGTTGAATTGTTTTTGGATTATTTTCCAATTATAATGATCGGAGGATATTTAATCTTTAATACCATTACAAACTATAAAAATCGAAAATATATTGAAGCCAAAACAAACCTAATTACCTTAATGATTTTGATTCTTTTATTCTTAATCCGTAATAAAATTGCTGCTGTATTATTCTAAAATTAGAATCAATTCCAAAAAATATTTAACCCACCATGAAAAACATCCTCCTCTTTATATTATTAGCGATTTGTCTTTCCACAAACGGGCAAATCCTAAAAAAGAAAATCCCCAACAAACTGGTGGTGTTGAGCTTTGATGATGCCACGGCAAGTCAATACACGGAATACAAGAACTGAATTGTCAGGTTGTATCATTTTCAGCTACTCCATAAAATGAAAACAGTCGCGTTTGCCCTGCAAAAAAGCTACAATTTTTATCAAATTGTATACGGTGTGGAAATTAAAAATTTAACTTAGCAGTCTATAAGGTAAACTATGGAAAAAGATATCAGATGGGAACAACGCTTTGCTAATTTTGTAAAAGCAATGGATAAGCTGCAACAGTCGGTTGAATATATCCAACATATCAATATTGCTGATACTGATTTGGGATCGGTCTTGAACGAAATGGTTAAAGAAGGTTTGATTCAACGTTTTGAATATACGCATGAATTGGCATGGAATGTCATGAAAGATTATGCGGAATACCAAGGCAATTCAACTGTAGGCGGCTCCAGGGATGCCTCTAGGGAAGCTTTTAAATTACAATTAATTTCAAATGGTCAGGTGTGGATGGATATGATTGGCAGCAGAAATAAAACCTCTCATACCTATAATGAAGAAACGGCAAATGAAATCTATGCTAAAATTTTAAACGAATATTATCCTGCCTTTTTAGAGTTTAAAAAAAGAATGGAAGAAAAAAGAACAGGCAAACAAGACCAGCTTTTTGACTAATGGTACAAACAGAGTTACATAATACGGGCTTAGCAATTTCGGATATTGAAAAAATACGTTCCGTATTCAAGCAGTATCCAAAAGTTGAAAAAGTGATATTATATGGTTCAAGAGCCAAAGGAAATTTCAAACCATACTCAGATATTGATTTAACCTTAATCGGAAAAGAATTAAACCTGACAATGCTGCAAAACATAGAGAGTGATTTAGATGATTTGTTATTGCCCTATACAATTGATTTGTCTCTTTATCATCACATTCAAAATAAGGATTTAATAGCACACATGGAAAGGCTTGGTAAAACGTTTTTTACTGTTGATAAGTAATAATGTAAATCAAGGCTTGGATTTATATCTTTTTGACTTTCAATACATGTCTGACAGGTTTTAAAAATACATCAGATATAACGCAAAGAATATCAATGCTTTATTTTAACTCTTGATTCCTGTTAATTATAAAAAACAAAAAAAATGCACTGAAATTCAGCGCATTTTTGTTTAAGAATCGAAGGGTTTATAGCTTGAATCCGTAAGCCAGACGCACTCCAAACTGTCCGAAACCTTTTCCTTCCGTTCCATCACTGAGTGTTCTTGGAAAATCAGAATAATGCTCATAATGTAAGGAGATGTCAATGTATTTGGTTGCAAAACCAATTGTTGGTGCCAACAATAACGAAGTTTGGTTGTAATCATTGGTTACTGCAAAAGCGGCACCCGCTTCTCCCATTACATAAAACTGATTATTCCATACAAACGCTTTAAAACCGGCTTTAGCCGGAATAAATCCTAAATCTTTACCATCACTTTCACTTACAAATAAGTTGGTATACCCTGTTGTCAAAGTAAAAGAGTATCTTTTTGATAAGTCGTATTGCAATCGGGCATCGCCTCCCAAGGCCAATTTGTAAGGATCGTTATTGGCATATCCGGCATTTAAACCAAGTCCTAAACGGAATCCTTGATCATAATTCTCTTTTTCCTGCGCTGTAACAGTATGGGTAAAAAGTACCGCTAGTGCGGATACCAATACCATTTTGATTGTTGTCATTTTCATGTTAAATTGATTTGAGGGTTATTGACTTTTTTAAACTATTATTATGAACGTTCAGAATGTATATCGTGAAATTGGCAAAAATAGTATGTTATGCATATGATTTTTTAGTTTTGTTTTTGCAAACAAATTGCTATATCACTGTTTTTTAATGCTTTGCAAACAAGAAATAAAGCACATCATTTTTGTTAAATTTTGCTTCGAAGAGCAAAAAAAATCATCAAAAGACGGATTCTCTCTAACGCATCATTTTATTAGTGGAATAATTCAAGGAACAATCGGATGCTTCTCGTTATCTTTGCCCTCAAAAAAAATAAAAAGTGAATTTAGCTCAATATACCAAAGAGTTTTCCTATAATATCCGATTGGCCTATCCCGTCATTTTGGGAATGTTAGGACACACCCTGATTGGTATTGTAGACAATTTTATGGTGGGGAATTTGGGTTCCACCGAGTTGGCTGCCGTTTCGCTGGGCAACAGTTTTATTTTTATTGCCATGTCCATCGGAATTGGTTTTTCTACGGCGATTACCCCTTTGGCGGCGGAGGCCGATGCCGAGAAAAACGAGGAAAAAATACGGACTACTTTTCATCACGGCTTATTATTGTGTACCATCCTGGGAGTGACATTGTTTATCGTGACACTGTTCTCGAAAGAATTAATGTACCTGATGCACCAACCCAAAGAGGTGGTGGCCTTGGCCGATCCGTATATCAATTGGGTGGCATTTTCGTTGATTCCCATGATTATGTATCAGGGATACAAACAGTTTTCTGACGGTTTGTCTAAAACCAAATACGCCATGTATGCCATTATGATGGCCAATGTGGTGCATGTTCTTTTCAATTATGTCTTGATTTACGGGATTTGGTTTTTTCCGAAATTGGGCGTACTCGGAGCCGCTTTAGGCACGGTAATCTCCAGAATCATGATGGTCGTTTTCATGGATTTGCTGCTGCGGTATAATGTGGTTTTCAAATCGTATTTTAAAAACTTTACTTTCGGTGAAATCAAAAAATCAGTCGTAAAGAGAATCATCGATTTGGGTTTTCCTTCTTCCATGCAAATGTTGTTTGAAGTCACCTTGTTTACCGCGGCCGTTTGGCTTTCGGGCTCTTTGGGTAAAAATGCCCAGGCCGCCAATCAGATTGCGCTGACGTTGGCCTCATCTACTTTTATGGTGGCAATGGGATTGAGCGTTACGGCAATGATTCGGGTGAGCAATCAAAAAGGATTACGGGATTATAAAAAATTGCTTCTGGTGGCGCGTTCGATATTTTTATTGGCCATCATTTTAGAAATGTTCTTTGGCTGCGTTTTTGTAGCACTCCACAATTATTTGCCCCATTTGTTTTTGAATATGTCCGACGTAACACAGGCATTGGATAACCGCGAAATAATAGGCATTACGGCACAATTGCTTTTGATAGCCGCCATTTTTCAACTTTCAGATGGCATCCAGGTGGTTGTTTTGGGCGCGCTGAGAGGATTACAGGATGTGAAAGTGCCCATGTATATTACCTTTGTGGCCTATTGGATGATTGGTTTTCCAATTTCGTATTATTTAGGGATTCATACTTCTTTAGAAGCTGTGGGAATTTGGATCGGACTATTGGCAGGATTAACGACGGCTGCTTTATTTTTGTATATTCGCTTTGTGCGATTGACAAAAAAGTTGGTCTTAGAAAATAAAAATTAAAAACAGCATACAAATTAAAAGAGTACAATATGGAATTACCAAAATTTTTACTGGGCGATAACACTGATTTTCCGGAGGATATTTTTATCATTCACCTGGATTATCCACGATTCATCATCAACCTGAAAGACGATGAGGTGGAATTTATGGAAGAGGCAGAAGACCTTGATGAAGCCGAATTGAATGCCGAAATGGAAGGTTTGATAGAAGAAGCCAATGCGTTCTATGACCGTGAAATGGATCGTTACGAGAAAGAATAAGAGCCTGTTTAAATTTATTTAAAAAAAGAAATTTTCTTTTCCCCGTCCCTAAAGGGTGGAAAATTTCTTGAAAATTCATCAAAATTACACCCTTTAGGGGTTGGGGAAGTTAATTTTGATGAATTTTAAACAGGCTCTAAGACAATCTGAAAAAGTTGTCAGGAATAATTTGGAGCGGTTGCAAGGGGAATTTCATCCTTTGCAACCGCTTTCATTTTATGTTGTTGTCGATAGAATTAAAAATAGTCGTAGTTTTAATGGGTTAACAATACCATTTAAAATTATATATTTAATCCATTGTCAGTTCGAGGTATCATTTTTATTCTAAAAAAAGCAATATAAAATGATGTTTGTTTTGTCAGGCTGAGCTTGTCGAAGCCCTAATTAAATAAAAACGTCATTGGTAGCGAAGTCGAGAACATTACTAATATAGCATCTTATCCCTCGACTTCGCTCGGGATGACGGCTCGATGTGACAAAAGGTTCGCCTAAAAGATATAATTTAAATGGTATAATCTGTTTTTTTATTGATTTCAAACTGCTATAGAGGTAACAAAAAGAAATCTGAATTGATATAGTATAAAAAACATTAAATATTTACTTTTATGAAAACTACTCAAACAACTTTGAAATTATTGGTGCTGATGCTTGTAATGACCCAATATAGTTTTGCCCAGCAAAAAGGCGTCATCAAATCAGGGAGTGCCAAAAAAGCCATGATAGAAGACAATGCCGCTGTGATAGACAAAGGACAGGAACAGGCCAAAATCAATGCTATCAACGGGGGAATGCCCAACAGAATCTCCATGAATGTTACCGTTCCCAAACAAACCCAGGGAGCTACTTTTGGCGAGAAAGTCAATGCCGGAAAAATAAATGTCACTCTTGTTGAAGGAGGTTGTGTGGTTTTATTTCCTTCGGATGCAGGATATAGAGTGAATACAGCCAAGGGCAGTATTGTTGAATTGTCTAAAACCGAGCGTAACACTTTTGGCGAAAAGGTAAATCAGGGGTTACATGCAGCCGGAAGTGCTTTATCGCAAGGTGCCTCGTTATTGGGTGGTGCCTTACCGGGTGGAGCCATTATCTCGGCAGCCGTTTCGAGTGTGGGCAATTTAGCAGGAGGTGCCGGTGGCGGAGCGGCAGCGGCTTCCTACGCAAGATCAGCAAAACAGGAATTAAAAATACAGGATAGCGATACGGACACGGTAATGGAATTGCCGGACGGTGAATTTGAATTGTCATTTGTTATCGTCGAAAAAGCCACTTCGGGTTTAAAAGATACGTTGAAAACCCAGGTTCGCATTGGCTTTACAGTCGAAAATGGAGTGTTGAAAACCAAACACGACACCGCCAAGAATTCAGTGGGGAATATTCGTTAACAACGGTTTTTAAAATAGTCTTTAAGAACCATTTGAGCGGCAGCAAAGGGTGAAATCTCATCATTTTGCACCGCTTTTTTAGTGGAATCCAACAGCTGTTGCATTTCGGGATCACTATAAAAATGCGATTGCAATTGCTCGTTAATCGTTGCTGACAGCCAGTACTGATTTTGTTCTTTCCGTTTTTCGAAGAAATAACCCGTGGCTTTCGTTTGTTCAACATATTGCAGAATCGTCTGCCAAATTTCGGGAATCCCTTCATGGGTCAGTGCGCTGCAGGTAACTGCAATAGGAATCCAATCTGATTTTTTCACAGGAAAGAGATGAAGCGCCTGTTGGCATTCTTTTTTGGCAAAATCGGCTTTTTGAATGTTATCGCCATCGGCTTTATTGATGACAATGGCATCAGCCATTTCCATAATGCCCCGTTTCATCCCTTGTAATTCGTCGCCGGCACCGACAATTTTTAGCAGTAAAAAGAAATCCACCATACTGTGAACGGCAGTTTCACTTTGTCCGACTCCCACGGTCTCAATGAGAATCGTATCAAAACCGCAAGCTTCACAAAGCGTAATCGTTTCCCTTGTTTTTCGGGCGACACCGCCCAATGTTTCTCCCGATGCCGAGGGACGGATGTAGGCATTGGGGTCTTTAGACAATTCCTCCATTCGGGTTTTGTCCCCCAGGATACTTCCGTGCGAAATGGTGCTGCTGGGATCAATGGCCAGAACCGCTACTTTTTTGCCCAAACCGGTCAGGTATTTTCCAAAAGCTTCAATAAAAGTGCTCTTGCCTACCCCCGGAATTCCGGTAATGCCTATTCGTACCGACTGATTGGCATGGGGCAGACAGGCATTGATAATCGTATTGGCCTGGGCCAAATGATCCGCATTCGTGCTTTCGACCAAAGAAATGGCGCGGCTCAGCGCGGTGATGTTTCCATTTAAAATCCCCTCAATTAATTCGGCTGAAGTCGGTTGTTTTTTTCTGTTTTTTTTGAATTGTTCAATGGCTTTGCTGTTGGTTATTTCAGGAACAGAAAGCGCATCTTTTGCAGGTACCGAATCAGTATGTTGTTTTTTGTTTGCCACGATGAAAGCTTTGATACGTAAAATTACTAAAAAAGAAGAGGGGTTCTTTATCGAAAGAATAAAATCTGCTGCTCTTTGGAATCTATAAGTCAATTCATGGAACTTATTTTTTGAGTCCGATAAAGGAAAAATAACGAATTAGTGAATATCTTTGCCCCCATGTATAACATCATTTTAATCTTCGTCTGTTTGTTTCTGGGTATTGGATTGCAATATGTAAAACGCTTTCCGTCCAATATCTACAAGTCGCTGAACTATTTTGTTATTTATTTTTGCCTTCCCGCCTTAGCCTTATACTATATTCCGAAAATTCACTGGGACAACAAATTGTTATATCCCATTGGTGTTACCTGGATTGGCTTTGCTGTTTCGTATCTCTTTTTTAGTTTTTTAGGGAATAAATACGGATGGTCCAAAAAGCTCATGGGCTGTTTGATTATCACCGCCGGTTTTGGAAATACCTCCTTTTTAGGATTCCCGATTATTCAGGCGTTGTATGGCGAAGAAGGACTGAAATCGGCTATTTTGGTCGATCAACCCGGCACTTTTGTGGTGCTGTCTACCTTGGGGATTTTGGTGGCTACGTTGTATTCTTCGGGCAGTACCAGCGGGGTTCAAATTGTGAAGAAAATTTTGTTTTTCCCTCCGTTTATCACTTTTTTGTTGGCGTGTCTGATGAATGTCCTTGGGTACGATTTTCACTCCTATTTTCAGTTTGTTTTACAAAAAATCGGGCTGCTGATGACCCCATTGGCCATGCTTTCCATCGGATTGCAATTGCGTTTTGAGAGTAAAAGCAAGCATTGGAAATTTTTAGGCATTGGCCTTTTGTACAAACTCATCATCACTCCCGCACTGATTTATCTGCTATACATCGTGATTTTGGGCCAAAACTCAAAAATGATTCATGTTTCGGTGATGGAAGCGGCCATGGCACCCATGATAACCGCCAGTATTTTGGCGGCTACCCACGGTCTGAAACCCCGCTTGTGCAGCATGATGGTAGGTTTTGGGATTCCGGTTTCGTTTCTGACGCTATTTTTCTGGTACCTGATATTGCAATACACCTAAGTCCAAAAGTTTTATTTTTTCAGGAGCACAACGATGGGTTTCCAAAACAGCCTTTCGTCCTGCTGTCCATTACAATCCACTCGCCGCGGCGAGCGGGATTTCCATTGCCATCAGGGCTATTTAGGGCGTTTTTGTTTCCAGAAGGACTTTTCTCAAAGAATGCCTAAAAAATTTTCATGCATACTCAAAGTCCCCAACTAATAAAAAGTTCGTTTGGTAATTTGTAAGAAAAAATGAATATATTTGATACAACTATAAAGCGAAACAAAACTTCGTATATACACCCAAAATGGGACAGATTGGAGAAGGTTTGTTTTGTTTATACATGAGTTGTGCATAATATTGTCCAAAAAACAACAAACGATTAACCAAAATAAAAACCAAATTATGAAATTTAAAAAATTACTTTTCGCCTTAGTTATCTTGGCAATCTTCTCATTTAATAATCTTGAAAAGAAAACCTTTGAATTTATTTATCCAAAACAAAACGAAGCAAAAATAAGTTTGTCGTCAGACCATTTTAAAAAATTCGAAAAAGAATGGCGAGGTTCTGATTATTATTACTACTCTGAAAAAGATGGGTTTATTTGTTCCGTACTTTTTTACAAACTTAACGAAGAAGAAAAGTTGTCACTTGTTGAAGTTCCTAAAATTCAATTAGCAGAAAAAGCGAAAGAAGTTGGAAAAAAATTTCCTGAAAATTCGCCAATTTTTGCTTACACATATTTTAAAAATAATTCAAATCTAAAAAAAATGGAGGAGAATGAAATGAGCTGGGGAGAAATGACTGATGATTTCATGTTTAGAAAAAATGAAATAAATTTACAAGGAAGTAAAATTACTCAAAATCATATGTACGGATACGCAATGTTTGGGAACGATTTATTTGTAATCGTACATTTATCAAAAATGAACTGTACAGAAACAGATTTGAAAGAAATGGAAGGGATTTTAAATTCACTAAAAAAAGAAACCAAATAAGAACTACAGCAAACAAGCGTTTAGAATGACTGAGATTTTAGTGGAATTACTGTTTTTATAGTATTTTCGTTTAGCCTAAAATACTATTTTCAAAACCTTGCAAACAGCTAGAGGCACAGGAACGTTAGCCACAAGCAATCAAACACATGAAGTTAAAAAATATAAGAATCCGTAATTTTAGAACAATTCAAGATGAAACCTTTCTTGAACTTGATGATCATGCAACAATAGTAGGGCCAAATAATTCTGGAAAAACAAACATCTTAAAAGCAATTCAAATTTTCTTCACAGGATACGAAAACAAAGAAGGTTATGATAGAAAAAGAGATTTTACTAGGAGCTCTACGAAAACAAGTAAAACTACAATAAATGTAACTTTCACTAAAGAAGAAAACACTTTTGATAATTTGATTTTTAAAGAATATGGAGAGATTTATGAATATCTTGAATCCGAACTTCATAATCCTTCAGAATTTACTATTTATTTGACGTTTAATGAAAATAATCCCAATTATCAACTGCATTCAAATGTTAAAAAAAAAGCAGATAAATCGGGACATTATTCTTTAAAACAAAAAACTATTATCACAAAGGTTTTAGATCACTTTTCAATACATTACATAGCTTCAGAAAAAAGTGTTAAAGAAGTTTTTAATAATTTAATAACTCCTCTTCTATCCATTGAACTTGGTAAAAAATTGCTTGAAAACAAAAACCTAATCAATTCAGTTTTTGAAGATACATCAAAGACTATTTCTAAACATTTAAATGAATGTAATCTATCTGGATTTGAATTTACTATTAGACCACCAGAAGATGAGTTTTCAAAAATGATTAAAGGGTTTGAATTTCTTCTAAAGGATTCAATCGAAACAAATGTTTTTGAGAAAGGAATGGGAATCCAGACAGCTTCATTATTAGCTTGCTTTTTATGGGTAACTGAACAAGAAAAATTAGTTGAAAAGCAAGTTATTTGGCTACTTGAAGAACCTGAATCGTTTTTACATCCAAGCTTATCAGAGACCCACAAAAAACTTCTTGACAGATTAAGATTCATGTCAATAGTTATTAATAGTACCCACTCATTACAATTTGTTCCCCAAGATCCTTTGAAGGTTTTAGGAATTGTTATTGAAGGAAATAAAACTAAAATCAACAAGTTTAAAACATACTCGGATGCAACGAAATCCTTAAGAGATACCCTTGGAATCGAGTTTAGTCATTTTTTTAATCTCGGACTATATAATGTGTTTTGTGAAGGACAAACAGATAGGAAATATTTTTTGGAAATAATTAAAAAAATTCCTCAAGAATTCAATGGTAAGAAGTTAGATTTAAAAATTTTAAAATCAGGTGAAACAAAGTTCTTGGATTTTGGAGGAACAAGTCATCTAGAGGGATTTTTAAGAGCTACTTTTGAATTTATACAAAAAGAAAGACCTTGTATTTCTATCTTTGATGGTGATTCAGCTGGAACAAAAGCAATAAGCAATTTAAATGGTTTTTTTGGAAATAAAGGGACTCCTTTTAATTCTAACAGAGAATATATTTCATTGAAAAAAGACTTCGAAATAGAATATTATTTCCCAGATGAATGGCTCAAAGAAATTTACTCTGAACATTCCGGATGGTTTGAAAGTTTTATTTTAGATGTTGAAAATAATATTTCACTTCTCGAAATCAAAGACTCTAATAAAGATAGTTTTCAAAAAGAAATATTTAAACGAATTGAGGAAAGTGAGGAATTTGAATGGTTAAGAAAATGGCTTCCAATATTAACTACTATTGAAACAAGTCTTAATTCACAAAAAGAAAAGATTACCATCGGCTAGCAGCAGTTTGTAACAACTGCGAGGCTTGGGTTTCTTACCGAAAATTCGATGTTGAGTTTTGTACTCGAAATCATTAGTAATAAATCATCGCAGCTGCTACAAGCTGCCAAATGTTATACCCAATTCAAAAATATTTTTTTAACCTAGAATAACGGATAATAGACTTTTTTATAGGAGATATAAATATGAAAAAAATTCAATTCTCAATCGAAATAAATGCCCCTAAAGAAACGGTCTGGGAAACCCTTTGGGAGGATGCAACATTCCGTGACTGGGCTAATATTATTGATGAAGGCTTATATATAAAGGGAGTTATGAAAGAAGGAAATGAAATCCAGTTCATATCTTCTGTAAATGGTTACGGTGTAACAAGCCTGGTCGAGATATTTAGTCCGAACGAGTTTGTATTATTCAGGCACTGTGCTGACACAAAAGAGAGTGGAGAGCAGGAACGCGAGAAAGAATGGACTGGTGGGACAGAGAGTTATTCCCTCACCGAAGCAAATGGAATTACTACTTTAACTGTTAAAATGGATATTCCGTACGAACAAGAAGAAACATTTAATATCAGGTTTCCCAGAGCTTTAAAGCGTTTAAAAACTTTAGCAGAAAAAAAGCAATAAGAATCTAATACAAATAAATATCAAATTCCGAGCTCTCGTATATCCCCGTTTTCTGGATAATCTTTGTCAAAGTTTTTAAACTTTGACAAAGAGATAAAGATGAATCAATAAACTTCCTCCCAGCTACGCAAAGCCTGACTTTGCGTAATTTATGATAGGTCAAAAAAAACAAACTCCTTTTTTGCTGATTCTTGTCCCAAATATTTACTAAATTTGGGACGAAAACAAAGTTTCACGAACTCCTTTAAAATAAATAGTTCGTGAGTAAATAAATCGTAATGGGACGACCAATAGTAGAAAATAAAATTGCCGAAGTGCTGAAATCACACCCAAAAGGGAGTGTTCTTTTTGTGGATGATTTTTTGGATTATGGTAATCCCGAAAGTGTTAAGAAAGCCTTGTTACGATTGAAAGAAAAGGAAATACTTGTTCGCTTGGCTCACGGCATTTACTTATATCCCAAAATTGACAAGGAACTTGGAGTCCTGTTTCCATCTACCGAAGATATAGCTAAAGCAATTGCAAGGCGAGACAAGGCAAGAATTGTCCCAACTGGAGTTCAGGCATTAAATAAATTGGGCTTATCAACCCAAGTTCCTATGAAAGTTGTTTATCTGACCGATGGAGCGGCAAGAAGCATTAAAGTTGGAAAAAGAATAATTACTTTTAAAAATACAAGTCCAAAAAACTTATTGGCACAAGGCGAAATAAGCAGTTTGGTAATTCAGGCACTAAAAACTATTGGTCAATCAAAAGTAGATGATGAAACAATATTGAAAATTCAAACGCTTCTTAAAAAAGAGAAAATAGAAAATATAATGAATGATGCCAAACTTGCACCAGCTTGGATAAACAAAATAGTAATACAAGCAATTAAATGAATGCCAACTGGCTAACATTATCAAAGGAACGAAGAATTGAAATTCTTAATCAGGCAACCGAACTAACAGGTTTACCTTCGGTAGCCATTGAAAAAGATTGGTGGGTAACATTGGCATTGAACGCATCTTTTTCATTGCCATACAGCAATAATATTGTTTTCAAAGGTGGAACTTCACTAAGCAAAGGATGGAATTTGATAGAACGATTTTCAGAAGATATTGATTTGGCAATTGACAGAAAGTTTTTTGGGTTTGATGGCGACATCAGTAAAACTCAAATCAAAAATCTAAGGAAACAATCTTGTGAATTTATATCAACGACTTTCCTTGCCGACTTAACCAAAACATTGACCGAATGGGAAGCAATTGGCGAATGTAACCTAATTGCTCAACCAGTAAAAGATTCGGACAAAGACCCACAGGTAATTGAAATTCATTACAATTCAGTAATTGACACTTCGGAATATTTACCACAAAGGGTTTTGATAGAGGTAAGTTCTCGTTCATTAATGGAGCCTATCGAGGCAAGAGAAATCAACTCAATTTTAAGTGACAATTTTTCTCAACAAAGCTTTGCAACAGTTCCATTTCCAATATCAACTGTGCTTCCTCAAAGAACATTTTTAGAAAAAGTGTTTTTGCTTCACGAAGAGTTTTCACAGGATGCTGATAAAATCAGAGTTGACAGACTTTCAAGGCATTTATATGACTTGGAAAAATTGATGGATACCGAACATGGAATTGAGGCTTTGAAAAATACAGACCTATACAACAACATTGTTGCACACAGAGAAAAATTTAATCCGTTGAGAGGTCTTGATTATGATAATCATATTCCAAGTAAAATCAGTATAATTCCGCCAGACAAGGTAATAAAAGACTACGAAAGGGATTATGAAGCAATGACCAGTTTTATGATTTACGGAGATCCGTTAAAATTTGACCAACTAATGAAAAGAATTTTGGAATTACAATCAAGAATAAATGGCACTATATAACAAAGATATGAGTCAGGAGACTTTACGAAGCAGAGGTTCCCAACTATATAAATAAAAAAGAGCCTAATTAAGCTCTTTTAATCTTTTACCTGATTACGTTTCTACGAAAGAAAGAGGCTTTACCAAGTCTATATGATGCAAATTTACAAATAAATTTTAAATCTCACTAGCGCTTCCTAATATCTACGTTTTCTGGATAAGCTTTGTCAAAGTTTAAAACTTTGACAAAGCTATAAAAGATGTATTTGGAGAACTTCTTCCAGACGTTTGCAACACAACTAAATTGCCTCCGACTTTCCAAAATGTAAAGACTATTTGTAAGTTTTGTTTGGAGTCTGTTTGTTTTTTTTAAGTAACTTTAGCTGAATTTTAAAACACACACAAATGGCAACATTAAGACTAGGAGATATAGCTCCGGATTTTGAAGCAGAAACAACATTGGGCAAAATACATTTTCATGAATGGCTGGGAGATTCCTGGGGCGTTTTGTTTTCGCACCCGGCCGATTTTACCCCGGTTTGCACGACAGAATTAGGGACTGTGGCCAATTACTACCCGGAATTTGCAAAACGCAACACCAAAGTATTGGCTTTGAGCGTAGACGGATTAGAATCTCACCTGAATTGGATCAAAGATATCGAGGAAACCCAAAATGTGACGGTACAATACCCCATTATTGCCGACGAAAGCAGGACAGTAGCCCATTTGTATGATATGATTCATCCCAATGCCAATGAAACCTTTACCGTGCGTTCTGTTTTTATTATCGGCCCGGACAAAAAAATAAAATTGATGTTGACCTATCCGGCTTCAACAGGAAGAAATTTTGACGAGTTGTTGCGTGTGATTGACAGTTTGCAACTGACCGCCAATTATAGTGTGGCAACACCGGCCAACTGGAAAGACGGACAGGATGTGGTGATTGCCCCGGCGATAAAAGACGAAGACATTCCGGCAAAATTCCCAAAAGGATTCCAAAGGATAAAATATTATTTGAGAATGACACCTCAGCCTAATAAATAATTTTTAGGTTTCGCTAATGAAAAAAGTACAATGAGAAAATTTTCTTATTGTACTTTTTTGTTTTGAGATAATCTTATACCAATACTGATTCTATTTTAATACAATCGTTCTGGTATAATGCCGTTGTATATTTCATTTAGTTCAATTTTTATTGGACTATTTTGAAATAACAAACGGTATTAGTCGTAATGATGTCTGCATTTTACAATCTGTATTTCATCTTCCAAATACCTATAAATCAATCGATGCTCATCATCAATTCTCCGTGACCAAAAACCGGCATATTTGTGTTTTAGAGGTTCGGGTTTTCCTATACCTTCAAATGGCGTACGGGCAATATCTTTGAGTAAATCATTGATTTTTTTCACTTTCTTCCTGTCAATCTTTTGCCAATACAAATAATCTTCCCAAGATTCATCTACAAAGACGTATTTCATCTTATTCTTCGATTAAATCTTTAGAAAAGGATTGATTTGTTTTCAATTTTTCAATGGCTGCATCAAGACGTTTTTCATTCAATCGGGATGACAATTCATAATTTGTTGCCATTAGCGAATTATACTCTTCAAGTGATATCACTACAATCCCTGAATCTTTTCCCCGGTTAATTATTAGAGTCTCAAAATTCTTCGCTACTGCATCAAAGTAAGATTTGATATCTTTTCTGAAATCGGAAATATTTGTAACTACCATAATCTTTTTATTTAAGTACAAATATATGTACAATATTTGGTACTGTTTATTAGGAAGGTGTTAAATTATACTAAACCATTTATTTTGGCATATTGCAACAACATAATGGTTTTGGCATCTTTTAGTTCTCCTGTTTCAATCATAGCATAAGCCTCATCAAATGGCATTTCGAGCACTTGAATATTTTCCTGCTCGTGATCGAGTCCGCCGCCTTCACTCACTTTCATCGATTGGTCATATTCGCCAACAAACAGATATAAAATTTCGGTTACTGCACCGGGTGATACATAGGCTTCCATGATTTTTTTGACTTTGGTTACGCGATAGCCGGTTTCTTCTTCGGTTTCCCTGATGATACATTGTTCCGGATGGTCTTCATCCAAAAGACCGGCACAGGCCTCAATCATCATTCCGGTTTCATTTCCGTTTAAATACGTCGGCAAACGGAATTGTCTGGTGAGGATTACCGTTTTTTGATGGGGATTGTATAACAAAATGGCCGCTCCATTCCCACGGTCATAGACCTCGCGTTTTTGGGTAATCCAGGAATCATCCTCCTTTTGATAATCAAAAGTGACCTTGTTTAATACATACCAATTGTCTGACAACAATTCGGTTTTCGTAATCTTTATTTCGGGATTTTTCATCTTTGGAATGTTTTAAACTAAAGAATACGCACAATACGTGACATTTTTAGGATTGGAATAACAGCAAAATAGTACTTTATGAAAACACCACCGTTTTATTGTTGTACACCATGGTTTTCCTTTCGGCATGCAGTTTCACCGCTCTTGCCAAAACCATACGCTCCAAATCGCGTCCTTTCATGATAAAATCTTCTATAGAATGGCTATGGGAAACTCTGGCGATATCCTGATCGATAATTGGCCCTTCGTCCAAACCTTCGGTCACATAATGACTGGTGGCTCCAATAATTTTCACCCCGCGTTTAAAGGCTGAATGGTACGGTTTGGCTCCCGGAAAAGCCGGAAGGAACGAATGGTGGATATTGATAATCTTATTTTTGTAAAGCGCAATCAATTCGGGTGGAATGATTTGCATATAACGCGCCAAAACAATGAAGTCGATATCGTATTGCTGCAATAAATCAATCTGTTGCTTCCCTCCTTCTTCCTTAATTTCCTTGGTAAAAGGCACATGGTGAAACGGAATCGCAAAACGGTCGGCCACCTCTTTCAAATCCTCGTGATTGCTCACAATCAGCGGAATTTCCAAAGGCAATTCACCGGCACTGTAACGCCCCAAAATGTCATACAGACAATGTTCGTATTTAGAAACAAACAAAGCCATTCGGGGTTTGTATTCCTGGGTGTATATTTCCCAGGACATATTAAATCGATTCGCTAATTTATCTTTAAAATCGGTTTTTATGGCTTCCAGATCCCAATTTTGGGCACTGAACTCACATTCCAGACGCATGAAAAACACATTTTCATCGGCATCAACATGTTGGTCCAGGTAAATAATATTTCCGTCAATCGAAGCAATATAATTGGTTACTGATGCGATAATCGCTTTTCGATCTTCGCAATGTATGAGTATGGTAATCTTCTGCATTTTATTTTATTTAGTAGCTATCTCCAGCTGTACACATCAAAATTGTTTTCAAAACTAATCTTAATTTTCCTGTAAAAAAAATCGAATGGCACTATTTTTTAGCCCCCATCCTTACATCCGGATGGGCTAAGCCAATCGATGCACAATAAAGAAAATAGTATTATTTGGCGTCTTGCAACGCAAACACTTTTTGTAAAAGAATAGACGTTCTGGAACTCAAATTGGTTCGGATGTTTTTTTCTTCTACGGCCACCATTTTGAAAACCCCATTCATGGCTTGTGTCGTTACATAGTCATTCAAATCCGGATTTACTTTTTTTACCAGCGGAATACTGTTGTATTTATTGATGATGTTTGTCCAAACCTTGTCGGCCCCCACTTTGCTGAACGAATTTTGAATCACAGGATTGAATTTTCCGTACAAAGCCGTCGAAGTGCTGTTTTGCAAATAACTGGTCGCCGCGCTGTCATTGCCCATCAGGATTCCTCTGGCATCGGTAATCGTCATGTTTCTTATGGCGTCAACAAATATCGGGGTGGCTTCTTTTACGGCATCTTCGGCAGCCCGATTCAGCATTTTGATTCCCTCGTCGGCCATCGATCCCAATCCGATTCGTCGTAAACCGGTATCTACTTTTTGTAATTCTACAGGAAGCAAAATTTTAACGGCTTCATTTTTATAAAATCCGTCAACAGCAGTCAATTTCGAAACCTGTTTGCTAATTCCGTTGTTTAAAGCTTCTTTCAAACCACCCGAAATATCCAATACCGAATTGGGCGTTTGTGGCAATTGAGCCAATACCTGTTGCATTTCGGCGCAACCAAAAAGAGCAAAAACACTCAATAACAGCAATATTTTTTTCATAACAATTATTATTTGTAAACCTCAAAAATACTACTAATATTAAAAAAATGGGCTATACTATTTTTAAGAGCTATAAATTTTAAGTTTTATTTATTACGCTTAACTTTTTTAAGCTCTTAATGTAAAAAAACTTATACGTCTTATGTGGTACAAGCAATTTGATATTACGTTTTCTTTTGGAACGCCTCTCTCTTTTTTTGCTCTTTTAAGATTACACTAATATGTGGCTTGGTCCATTTTTCAATTTCACCTTCAGATATATCCAGACTATTTGGGCTGGAAACTAACTGATACCAAGGTTTTGGTTGTCCAAATGGATAAGCTCCAAAAACAATTACAGGAGTTCCTTTGACTTTGACGTTTTCGTCATCCTGAAGTATCCATTCATCAGCCCAGGTGTATAATTTTTTAGCATCGTTTTCCTGAAGTCTCAAACAAGAATGAGAAGCCGGATAACCGGGTAATTCATATTGATGCCATCCCACCCCCAGTTTATTTTCAATATTAAAATTCCATTTTAAATCCCACTCGTCATTAAAAGTACTGGTAGTTTCCTCGGCTTTCCAATTGGTAAAAAACAATCCTGTTGGTGTTGGATCCTTTTTTCTTCCCATATTTGTCGGCCCTGTATAAACCAATTCACCATGTTCATAAGCTCCAAATGTTTGTGTTGGATAGGAAAAATAAATGATCTTATCAATTTCTTTCAAATAAGGAATTTCAAGTGGAAAAGGTAAATAATAAACTAAATCTCCCGAACTGTCACTGGGCACTACAATGGAATCTAATTTTTTAAGATTCTCGGCATCCACTCTATTGACAGCATAAACTATTTTCAGTAGTTCCTTATCATTAGTCGTTTTTTTCAACCATTCTTGAGTATTTTCAAAATGATAGGAGACATTGTTCGGTTTCTTGCTTTCAATTTTAATTCCCTTTTTTTCTTTTACTGTCTTATCATTTTCTTTACAGGAAAATAAAAGAGAACATACTAGTGCACTAAGTATAAACAGCGTTGACTTCATAATGATTTATTTTTAATTGTTTAAAATTACTCCATTAACCCCTATACTCTGTTATACAATTAGCCTAAGAGTTTATAAAATTTAAACATTGATATAAATAAAAACCATTAAGGAATTAAGTTTCATTAAGTTTTATACTTAATTTTCTTAATCGCTTAATGGTTTAAAAAAAACATATGACTTATCTGTTTAAACCAAAGCCGAAGCAAATTCCATTCTTACGCTTCCGTCTTCATCAATTTTAGTCAAATTGATTTGGTGTAACGTATTAACCAATTCCGGATTCCAAGGTGTTTTTACTTTTACGTAATTCTCGGTAAAACCATGAATATAGCCTTCTTTATTTTCGCCTTCAAACAAAACCGTTCTACTGGTTCCTAACTGGCTTTCATAAAAAGCACGACGTTTTTTAACCGATAATCCGCGTAGCATTTTGCTGCGTTTCGCACGAACATTCGACGCAACAACACCTTCCATTTCGGCAGCTTCGGTATTATCACGCTCAGAATACGTAAAAACGTGTAAATAGGAAATATCCAAATCATTCAGGAAATGATAGGTTTCTAAGAAATGTTCATCGGTTTCTCCTGGAAAACCAACAATCACATCGACACCAATACAGGCATGCGGCATCACTTCGCGAATTTTATTCACTCTTTCGGTATAAACTTCACGCAAATAACGGCGTTTCATCAATTTTAGGATATCATTGCTTCCCGATTGTAGCGGAATATGAAAATGCGGTACAAAAGTTCTGCTTTTTGAAACAAATTCAATCGTTTCATTCTTCAATAAATTTGGCTCAATAGACGAAATTCGCAAACGCTCAATTCCTTCTACGGCATCCAAAGCCTGAACCAATTCCAAAAATGTGTGTTCGTGTTTTTTATTTCCGAATTCTCCTTTTCCGTAATCGCCAATATTCACACCGGTAAGAACAATTTCCTTGATGTTTTGCTTAGAAATTTCATAGGCATTTTTCAATACGTTCTGCAATTCGTCACTGCGGGAAATTCCTCGAGCTAGCGGAATCGTACAATAAGTACATTTATAATCGCAACCGTCTTGCACCTTCAGGAAAGCACGGGTACGGTCGCCAATGGAATAACTGCCCACATAAAAATCGGCTTCGGCAATCTCGCAAGAATGCACTTCACCCATATCGTTTTTAGACAAATCATTGATGTAATCGGCTAATTTGAATTTTTCCGTAGCACCTAAAACCAAATCCACTCCATCAACATTCGCTAATTCTTCGGGTTTCAATTGGGCATAACAACCAACAGCAGCGACAAAAGCTTTGTCATTCAGCTTCATCGCCTTACGCACCACTTGTTTGAATTGTTTATCGGCATTTTCGGTTACAGAGCAAGTATTGATGACATACATATCTGCCACTTCCTCAAAATCCACACGGTCAAATCCTTCGTCCTGTAAGTTACGGGCAATCGTTGATGTTTCCGAAAAGTTCAGTTTACAGCCCAGGGTATAAAAGGCCACTTTTTTTCTGTTTTCCATAAGTAGTCTCTATTTAATGAAATCGTTGTCAAAAAAATAGAGTGCGCAAATTTACATATAAATTACAAGATTTAAAATGGCATTATCATTATATTTGTAAATAGATTCTAAATTTAAAAATCATGCAATCAGCTAATTTACAAAAGGATAAACTCGAGTTAATTGAGAAAATTATCCATACAGAAGATCAAAGCACTTTAGATTTTTTAAAAGATGTCTTCAGCGATGACAATTCGGAATATGAATTGACCGATGAACAAAAATTGATTGTAGAAGAAGCAACAGCTAAATACTATTCTGGAGAACAATCTTCTTTTACTTGGGAACAGATAAAAAGCAATGCCAGAAAAAGCTTCAATGAAAAGAAATCTTAAATTTACTTTTCGAGCAAATGTAGATACCATTGTTGCTTATGAATTTTATGAATCCAAACGCAAAAATTTAGGAGAGCGTTTTCTTAACGAATTAGAAAACTGCTACAAATCAATCGTTTTAAATCACACCACATACAAAGTTGTTCATACCATATACAGACAAGCAGTAGTAAAAAAATTCCCTTTTGTTATTTTATATAGTGTCGACGAAAAAGACATTATCATAACTGCTATTTTCAATACCAGCAAAAATCCAAAGAAAAAATTTTAATAAAAAGTAAAATTTGGGCGTGTCCCTACAGCGTGCTTCGTCGTTCCTCCTCGCAACTTCGGGTCGGGCTATTCGCTCTATCTTTATGGCTTTTCATCAAAGCCATAAAGGATGCCGCTGCTATCCCTCACGCAAACCGATTTAGTAATATTTTTTTACTACTAAATTTTGTAACTTTTTTATTAATATATTTGAGCTAAACATAGCTTAATTATGACCTTTAAAAGCTACATCCCTCTTATTTCTTTCATTTTGTTACTCATTTTAGCTATTCCTTTTGAATCAGGTTTTACAATTCAAAGTCTTACAGGTTGGAATATGGTTATTCCTAGCACTAGCTATTTGGAAATAATAGTCTTATTTTTAATTTCAATAATCACATTTATTTATTGGAAAATAACAAAAAAATAAAATTGATTTAAAATTGTTTGTGCTTCATTTTATTTTAACAACACCAATTGTGCTTTGGGCACGCTTTAATTTTCCAATTCGTCAAATTACTGCAAGAAATTCAACTGATATTTTAGAATTTATTGATTTAATAGATAGAATAGTTTACATAGTTCTGCTATTATTTTTTATAGGACAAGTCATTTTTGCATTTTTACTTTTTAAAACACGAAAAGAAAAACAGACAATAAGCAATGTGATTCCTCATTCTTCGGAATGACAAAAAAAAGCATCTTAATCACATAAAACTTTGAAACAAAAAACCATTAAGAAATTAAGTTTATTAACAACTGGTCTTAAACTCGCTGCGCAAATGTCTCCGACTTTGCGCCCACAACAGTAAACAAGTAATATCCTTAAATACTTTGTAGAGTTACTTGCGAAGATTTCTCCTTCGTCGAAAAGACAAGATTGAGAGAATAACTGTACGGAAAATAAAAACAAAAGGAAAATTGTCCAAAACAACCTTTAAAACTCTAATAACAGCAAAAAATTATTTTACAGTAAACAAAATAATTTCTTACAGATTATTATCTTGCAGTCTTTTAATAAAATATTCCAAATGAAAAAAACAACATTACTACTATTTTCTTCCTTTCTCTTTTCTTTTTCATTACTTGCCCAAAATGATGTGGAATGGGATGGAAAATACCAAATCCAGCTTTCGGACTTTAAATCAAAAGCAACTCAAATTGGTAATGTAAACACAAATAGTATACAAACGGCTTCTGGATTGAATTTTAGTATTCAAATGAGTAATGTAGAATTTATGTTTACTAAAAATTTCAACTCTAAAGTAAGCACTACCTTTAAAAGAGAATCAGCTTCCATTATAGCAACCGAAACTATTACGGCAAACCGTATGGTAAAATTTGCTCAGTACGAATTTGATTTATCTGAACTTTATGCTCGAAAACTTAGGCAAAATTTATATCTCAACAAAGGCACCTTTTCAGATATTAGTTTTCTCCAGCCGCTTTATGATACAATTCAAAAAGAATACGTAGAAGAACACGGAGAAGCTTCCAAAAAAACCAATTTAGGACAAAAAGAAGATGTACTGAAAGAACTTAACGAGGATGTTTTAAAAAGAATTCAGGAACTTTCTGATTTTTGCAAAAGCTGTAAACCACCTAAAAAGAAGAAATAAAAAACCATTAAGAAACTAAATCAATTTTAATTTCTTAATGGTTTAAATATAACCTGCAAAAAACTTAACCTAATATAAATCTCCTAATTACCTCAGCAACTCCGTGGTCATTATTAGAAGCTACAACCACATCGCCTTTGTCTCTTAAGTGATCATCCACATTGTCAACCCAAACACCAAGACCTGCATATTCTATCATAGTCAAATCGTTTCCTGCATTCCCCACCGCAATCACTTCCGATTGTAAGATGTTTAATTTTTCGGCCAGGAATTTCACACTGGCTCCTTTGTCAATTCCGGTTTGAGCCGCTTCTAAGAAAAAAGGCTTTGACATACACACACTCAAATGTGGCATAGTAGCTTTCAAGTCGGCTTCAACTTCTTTCAAATAACTGGGTTCTTCGAGCAAAATACATTTTATCGCCGCTGATTGTACACGCTCTTTAAAATTAGGCACGACTTCGTGTTCTAAGCCCGTGATATTCACCTCAACATCAATATATTCGGAATGGGTTTCGCTCACCACTTTGCCATCCAAATAGGTAATAATATGGGTCTTTTTTTCTATACTGTAGTCGTACAAGGTATGAACTTGCTCCTGAGTCAAACTTTGTTCGAAAATCACTTCGTCATTTTTCAAATCGGTGATTACGGCTCCATTGAACGAAATCATATACGAATCCATCAATCCTAAATCCTTAGCATATTCAACCATCGCAGGCGTTGGTCGGCCAGAAGCCAAAATTATCTGCACGCCTTTTTCTTTGGCCATTGCAAGCATGGCTTTGTTTTCATCCGAAATGATATGGTCGTCATTCAACAGGGTATCATCCATGTCAAGAACCAACATTTTGTATTTCATCTTTATTTTTTTTAATTTAAAAATATCTTAAGCTTTTAGTAGTCAGAATCGGGTCGAGAACATTTCTTTTTCATCTCGTCCGTCGACTGCGATCATAATCAATGTCATTAAGGTTAAGGATTCGTCTATTCGAGTTGTCTTATAATTTGCGACAGAAAATTGTAAGATAGTATCGAGAACTCTAGTTTAGACAAAGCTTCTCGATACAATTTTAAATATTCATCCTAAACTCCTCAATAACAGGATTCACCTTGGCAAATGCGGTTTCCTGCACAAACAATTCCACGGCCGAACCCGAACTTCTGAAACCTCCCAAACGCGCCGATTGGATATTGTCTTTCATCACTACATCAACACCTATCTCCTCTATTTTTTCTTTCAAAGCCAACGCTAAAATTTCGCTTCCCGAAAACACTTTCATTAATCCCATCTTCTTTTATATTAATTATTCCCATTTTCTTCATCCCCTTCTTCGTCCTCGAAATCTTCCTCCTCCTCATAATCCTCAAAATCGAATTCATAAGGTTCCAACAGCATCTTATCGGCCAATAGTTCCACTCTTTCTGAAAGTTGTTCCGAGAAAATAATACGCTGCGTCTTGACGATACTGTTTGAAATGCGCATAATCCTTGTTTCATGACGCAATTTCAAAATTTCATCGGCATCATCCAGGATAAACATTTTCAAACGGTTTACATTGTACCCCGCCGTACTGAACATGTCACTCAACTTATTGGGAGTCCCTATCAATACGTCGATACCGGTAGAAATATAATTTTTATCATAATCCGTATCCCCTTTGTCGTGAACGCCATAAACTTCCAGATTGGAGAACTTTCCATATTGTTCGAAAAGTTCTTCCATTTCCAAGACTTTGGCCTTGTCTTCCACAATAATCAAAGCACGGGGTGATTCTTCTGTTTCACCGGCCAATTTCTGAATCACGTTGATTACTATCGTAGTCGATTTTCCGCTCCCTTTGGGCGCCACAATAAGACAGTCAGCTCCACTTTTTAAGGTTGAAAAAGTTTCTTTTTGTATTGTATTGGCTTCGGTCAAACCGTTTTCTACCAATGCTTCCCGCAACTGTTCGTTTATTTTTTTTAGTTTCATTTTTATTGTTTTTACACGAAGACACAAAGGTTTTAATTAAAAATTTGCTTTGTGAATCTTAGTGAAATAATTTATTTGCTTGCAAACAGCTTCACGTCATTTTCGGAAATTTCACTTCCGCCCAAGATAATCAAACGCTCCACCACATTTCTCAATTCGCGGATGTTCCCTGTCCAATCGTATTCCTGCAATAATTTGATGGCATCGTTCGAAAATTTCTTCACGGCATTTCCCTGCTCGGAAGCAATTTTTTCGGCAAAATGAGTCACCAACAACGGAATATCTTCCCGTCTTTCGTTCAACGACGGCACTTTGATTAAGATAACCGCCAAACGATGGTACAAATCTTCTCGGAAACGTCCTTCGGCAATTTCTTTTTTCAAATCTTTATTGGTGGCTGCCACTACACGTACATCGACTTTAATGTCTTTGTCGGCTCCCACACGGGTAATGATGTTTTCCTGCAAAGCACGCAACACTTTGGCTTGGGCAGACAGGCTCATATCCCCAATTTCATCCAGAAAAATGGTTCCTTTATCGGCCGCTTCAAATTTACCGGCACGGTCTTTCACCGCAGAAGTAAAAGCCCCTTTTACGTGACCAAACAATTCACTTTCTATCAGTTCTGATGGAATTGCCGCACAGTTCACTTCTATCAGGGGGTAACTGGCACGTTCGCTTTTTTCATGCAATTGATGCGCCACCAATTCTTTTCCGGTTCCGTTAGGCCCTATGATAAGGACTCTGGCTTCGGTTGGAGCTACTTTATCAATCATCACTTTGATGTGATTGATGGCCTCACTCTCCCCAATCATCTCGTAATTTTTGCTTACTTTTTTCTTTAGGATTTTGTTTTCAACTACCAGTTGTTTTTTGTCCAAAGCATTTCGAACGGTATTCAGCAATCTATTCAAATCCGGTGGTTTTGAAATGTAATCAAAAGCGCCCAAACGCATGGTATTAATGGCCGTTTCCATATCACCATGACCAGAAATCATGACCATCGGAATTTCCGGTTTTATTTTTTTAACCGCTTCAAGCAATTCAACCCCGTCCATTTTTGGCATTTTGATATCGCACAAAACCAGATCGTAGTCGTTATTTTTTATTTTTTCATATCCTTCTATCCCATCTTCGGCATCTTCTACCTGATAGGTATCGCTTTCTTCCGAGAGTATTTTGGTAAGTACCCTGCGGATGGCCGCTTCATCTTCTATGATTAATATTTTACTCATTTTTTTAAGGTTCTTAGTTGTTACGATCTAAGTAAAAAGCTTAGTATCTCTGTTTCTTAGCAACTTGATATCAATATTTAAGCCATAAATACAACTCTTTCCAGCTTGGTTTCTTTCCGTACATAAGGATTCCTACCCGGTATATTTTGGCAGCAAACCAAACCACCAACAGGAATGTTGCGAATAACAAGAATACCGATATTGCAATTTGCCACAAAGGTACTCCAAACGGAATACGCATGAGCATAACGATAGGCGAAGTAAGCGGAATCATCGAGAAAATAACCGCTATAGTTCCGTGGGGATCATTTACTACACTAAAAAAACCAATATAAACACTCAACATCAATGGCATAATGACAGGCAAAAGAAATTGTTGTGAGTCGGTTTGATTATCCACTGCAGCACCAATGGCCGCATAAAACGAACTGTACAGAAAATAGCCTCCTATAAAATACACCACAAAACCGATGAGTATACTCGCAATGGGTAAATTCCATAATTCTTGAATGTACAATTGTGCATTCCCTGTCATTTCCTGGGAAGCCGTCTGCATCAACTCTGGTGAAATTCTGGCAGCCGGACCAATAGGTATTCCAAAAAATAACGAAGCGGCAAACATCAAACCCAGCCCAATGACAACCCAAATAAAGAACTGTAGAATCCCGGCCAAGGAAGTCCCGATAATTTTACCAATCATCAGCTGAAATGGTTTTACCGAAGAAATGATGATTTCTATAATCCGGTTGGTTTTTTCTTCGATAACACTACGCATCACCATATTCCCGTAAATGATAATAAACATCATAATCAGATAACCAAATCCACCGCCAATGGCAATTTTAATCTCGTTCAGCCCTTCTATACTCTTTTCTCCGGACGTTTTGGCCAAATTAATTTTGAATTTTGACTGTGCTTTTTGAATGGCCAAAGTATCGAGATGGGCATTGATGAGATTCATCTCGGTGATTTTTTTGGCAATGGTGTATTGAATACTTTCTATAAACGACAGACTAGGACTGTTATTTGATATAAATTCAATCTTACTTTCCAGTTCTTCAGGACGGGTAGTTTTAGGAATCAACAATACGCCTTCATAATTTTCATTGGCAATACTGTCCTTTAAAAACTGTGTCTCTATCTGAGATAAATCCAAATACTGGTATTCGCTGTTTTTACTGTTTTGCGACATAAACTCCCCAACAAACAAACCCGATTCGTCATGTATCGCCACTCGTTTGACATCGGCTTTCATCGAGCTCAAATAACCAATGAAAGCAGCAACAGCCACAAACAACAACGGACTTAAAAAAGTCATGACGATAAAAGACTTATTACGTACTTTGGCAATAAATTCTCTTTTTATGATTAATGAAATAATACTCATTTTGTGATTCTAGGATTTAGGATTAGCCAAAAATTAATTTTCGCTAACCGTTTTAATAAAAATATCATTCACACTCGGAATCTTCTCCACAAAATGAGTCACTTGGCCGCGTTGGGTCAACACCTGCAACAATTCGTTTGGCAAGGCTTTCCCTAATTGAATTTCCAATTTCAACTCGTTGTTTAAGGATTTAAAATTTGCCGGACTCACCGTAAATTTTTGTGTAATATCATACATCAAGCCTTCTACATTATCGGTTAAAATCCCCACTTCATAACTGTTGGTCTTGAATTGCCTTTTAACATCCTCCAAATTCCCTTCCAATAATTTATTCGATTTATGAATTAAGGCAATATGATCACACAACTCTTCTACACTTTCCATGCGGTGGGTAGAAAAAATGATGGTTGCTCCTTGCGCTTTCAACCCCAGAATTTCTTCTTTGATGATATTGGCATTCACAGGATCAAAACCGGAAAAAGGTTCATCAAAAATCAATAATTTGGGTTTGTGCAATACACAAACAACAAACTGTATTTTCTGGGCCATCCCTTTAGACAGTTCCTGGATTTTCTTATTCCACCATCCTTGAATTTCCAATTTTTCAAACCAATAGTCCAGTTGTTTTTTGGCTTCGCTTTTTGAAAGTCCTTTCAACTGGGCGAGATACAAACATTGCTCCCCTACCTTCATGCTGGTATACAAGCCTCTTTCCTCTGGAAGATAGCCAATGTATTGCACATGTTTGGGCTGTAATTTTTCACCATCTAAAATAATTTCCCCACTATCCGGCAACGTAATTTGATTTATGATTCGAATAAGTGATGTTTTACCGGCACCATTCGGACCTAAGAGCCCAAAAATGCTTCCTTGCGGAACCGCCAGTGAAACTTCGTTAAGCGCTACATAATTCCCGTATTGCTTCACGACATTATTTACTTCAAGAAGATTACTCATGCTTAATTTTTGAATTTATTTTACCCGTCTGAGTTTTTTGCAGAGAGCGTGTAAAAGTAAAGAAATAGTACCGAAATACTCCTAATTGCACCATAAAAAAACCCATTCTCATATACACAAGAATGGGGTTTCATTATTTTATTTATCCTCTTTTAAAAAAACTAAGAAAACATGTCTTTCACTTTTTCAAAAAATGATTTATCTGAGTTTTCCGGATTTGGAGAAAAATGCTCGTCTTCTAAATTCTTTTCAAAAAACTGTTTTTGTTCTTTGTTTAAGGTTTTAGGAGTCCACACATTTACGTGAACCAATAAATCACCGCTTCCGTACCCATTGATACTTGGAATTCCTTTTCCTTTTAATCTCAAAATCTTACCGGATTGAATTCCTTCTTCGAGTTTGATTCTCACTTTTCCGTTTACGGCTTCAATGTCTTTGGAAACACCTAAAACAGCTTCCGGAAAACTGATGTATAAATCGTAATGTAAATTCTCCCCTTCGCGTTTCAGGAACTCATGTTCCAATTCTTCAATCGCCACAATCAAATCCCCGGGAACACTGTTACCCGGCGCATCATTCCCTTTATTGGAAACTTTCAATTGCATACCATCAACTACACCGGCAGGAATTTTTATTGAAACGGTTTCATCTTCAAGGATCATTCCTTGCGAATCGGCATTGGCTGGTTTTTTATCTAAAATTTGTCCGGAACCACCACAAGTAGGACATGTAGAAGCCGACTGCATTCTACCTAAAATCGTATTGGTCACACGCATCACCTGCCCCTGGCCGTTACAGGTAGAACAGGTTTTATAGCTTACACCCGGTGCCTGAACTTTACGTTTTACTTTTACTTTTTTCTCTACTCCATTGGCAATTTCCTCCAAAGTCAATTTTACTTTGATGCGAAGATTACTTCCTTTGGCTCTGCGTTGGCCTCCGCCTCCGCCGCCAAAACCACCACCAAAGGCACCGCCAAAAATATCTCCAAACTGACTAAAGATATCATCCATATTCATATGGTGACCACCACCAAAACCTCCAGAGCCATCAAAAGCTTGGTGCCCGTATTGATCGTACTTCGCTTTTTTTTGAGGATCGCTCAAAACTTCATAGGCTTCAGCAGCTTCTTTAAACTTTTCTTCTGCCGTTTTGTCTCCAGGATTTTTGTCAGGATGAAATTCTATCGCTTTCTTTCTGTAGGCTTTCTTTATAGCTGCAGCATCAGCACCTTTAGAAATCCCTAATATTTCATAAAAATCTTTTTTCATTTGTGTCTTTTTTGTCAAAAATGTGTGCCCATAAAATGGTATGATTCAGCCGGAACCTTATTGTCCGATTACCACTTTTGGAAAACGGATTATTTTATCCCCCAATTTGTATCCTTTTTCAAGGACATCTACAATTTTCCCTTTCATCTTATCTGAAGGAGCCGGAATTTGTGTGATCGCTTCCGCAAAATCAGCATCAAATGCGTCACCTACCTTAACATCTACCTGTTCTAATCCTTTAGAAACCAATGTTCCTTTTAATTTTTCAAAAATCAACTCAACCCCTTTCAATAGTACCTCATCTTCTGATTTAGCAATTTCAGCTACCGCTCTGTCAAAATCATCCAAAACAGGAAGCAAAGCCAACAGCACTTCTTGATTGGCTGTTTTAAACAACTCTATGCGTTCTTTTGAAGTTCTTCTTTTGTAATTTTCAAATTCAGCGAATAAACGCAAAAACTTATCTTTTTCTCTAGCCAAGTCTTGTGTCAATTGCTCTTCAACACTTAAGTCTTCGATAATGATCTGTTCTCCATTGGCATTGTTTTCTAACGTTGCGTCATCTATTTCTTGATCGATTTCTGTATTATCAGTAGTCATAGTACCCTTATTTTTAAAAATATTCTTAAACTTCATTTTTACACTTTCTTTTGGACGGCAAAAGTACTGCCAAATCTTATAAAATGTCAAATTGTCATTCTTTTTTTTGAAACAAAAGGAAAAGCACCTCCAAAAAAAGCGAGAAAGCCGTTAAAATTTTAATATAATTTTAAGACTATTACGATTTAGTTTCAATAAGTTTGTTATTGGTTGAAATCAAAATTATTTATTTCGATTATTGGAAAATAAATTAAGGTCACTTTCTTTATAATTATTAATTCATGTTTACCTTATATTAAAAAAAGCTTTGTTTATCTAAACAAAGCTTTTTTTTTGAATCTACTGTAACGCTTTCCTCAAACCCTCAAAGTCGAGTAATTGTTGCTCTCCTGTCTCTAAATTTTTAAGCGCATACGAATTGGATTCCATTTCCTGATCACCTATGATTACCGCAAAAGGAATTCCCCGTTTATCTGCATGCTGGAACTGCTTTCCCACTTTGGCGTTGTCGGGATACAACTCCACTTTTATACCTGAATTCCGTAATTCTTTTATCGCTTTCATCGCATAAAAAGCTTCTTTTTCTCCATAATTAATAAACAAGGCTTTGGAGGTAGCTGTAACCGTCGCCGGAAATAAACCTAATTCTTCCAAAACCAGATAAATACGGTCCAATCCAAAAGAAACCCCAACCCCACTCATATTTTTCAATCCGAAAATCCCGGTCAGGTCATCGTATCGGCCGCCGCCGCCTATTGAACCCATAGCCACTTCTTTGGGAGCAGCCACTTCAAAAATGGCCCCGGTGTAATAATTTAATCCTCGTGCCAGCGTCACATCAAGGTCTAATATCGCCGTTGACAATCCTAATTGGATTACGTTGTCACAAATGAAACGCAGTTCTTCCACTCCTTTCATTCCTTCCTCGGAAGAAGCCAACAGTTGGGATAATTTTTTTATTTTATCAGTAATGGTTCCTGTGAAACTGAATAAGGGTTGCACTTTTTGAATGGCTTCTTCGGCAATTCCTTTTTCAATCATTTCTTTTTTTACACCGTCTTCGCCAATTTTATCCAGTTTGTCTAAAGCCACCGTAAAATCGATTAATTTATCCGAAGCACCTATAACCTCTGCTATACCGGATAAAATTTTTCGGTTGTTGATTTTCACCGTTGCACCATTTAAACCTAAAGCAGTAAAAACCGTGTCATACAACTGCACCAATTCTACTTCCTGCCACAATGATTTAGAACCCACCACATCGGCATCACATTGAAAAAACTCCCTGAAACGTCCTTTTTGCGGACGGTCTGCTCTCCAAACCGGCTGTATCTGGTATCTTTTGAACGGAAATTCAATTTCGTTTTGGTGCTGCACCACATAGCGGGCAAACGGAACCGTTAAGTCATAACGCAGGGCTTTTTCTGAAATACTTCCTGTTAACTTATTTGATGAAATATTAAACAACAAACTTCTTTTCATGTGAAGAATTAAATCTTGATAAATAAAAACTAATTCTTTCAATTTAAAATCATCAAAAACATCATCATTTTCAAAAAAATATTCTTTTGTTGTTATATATTTTGATATCTTATCAGAATTAACTTTAAAAAAATCTACTATTATATCTTTATAACCATACAAAACATCTCTTTCATTACTGAAACTAATGCGATTCTCAATACTTATTTTAATAAATTCTGATATTAACTCAAAATTAGAAAACTGATTTTCTTGATTAAAAATATGATTATCTTTCTTCAAATAATCTCTAAAATCAATAAAAATTGAAGTCAACAAATTAATAATGTAAAAATTGTTCTTTTCAATATTTTTATAAATTCCAATTTTAGCCTTTTCGAAATAATCACCACTTTCCAATATTTTAAAAATCAATCGGTCGCCTTCTTCACCGTATTTCCCCATCAAGGTTTCTGAATTTTCAAAAGAGGGCGTTTCTATCGGTTGAAAACCAAATTTTTCGAAATTACTTTTTATGGTTTGTATGATATACTGTCTTTTTGCCACCTCAGCTGGTGAAAAATCTCTGGTTCCCTTCGGAATACTCGGTTTAGATGCCATTTTTAAAATTTAGAAATTAAAGGTCAGAAATTAGAGATTAGAATTTTTAAGCAATACCACTTCTTACTTCTATTCTCTTACTTCTCATTTCGCCTGCAAATATCTTATTTTTAAAATAAATAATACCTCCTAAAAACAAACTTGTAACAAAAATTGTAATTTCGTGACAAATCAGTATGATGCTACAATTATTCAAAGAAAACGTACGAATAGCAATGGGTTCCGTAAAAACGCAATTGCTGCGAACCATCCTTACCGTACTCATTATCGCCATAGGAATTACCGCCTTAGTAGGCATCCTGACCGTGGTTTCTGCCTTAGAAAACACCATCTCATCTGATTTTGCTTCGATGGGAGCCAATACCTTCAACATCAACCAATACGAAAATACAGCCCGAAGACGTGGTGGCGATGAACGCGAAATCATCAATCCGATTATTTCCTATCCCGAAGCGGTAGCTTTCCAAAACAAATACAACTTCCCGTTTAGCCAAACCTCATTGTCCTTTACAGCAACCTCATCGGCGGAAGTAAAACATGAAGCCTCTAAAACAGATCCGGAAATAAAAATAGTAGGCATCGACGAACATTTCATCACCAATTCGGGTTTAGAAATCCATCTGGGAAGAAATTTTACCGGATTTGATGTTTCCAACAACAACTACGTTTGCATTGTAGGATCGGACTTCGAAAAAGGATTATTAAAAGACGTGAATCCGATAGACAAAATTATTTCGATAAGAGGCGCGAGATTCAAAGTCATTGGCGTACTGAAAGAAAAGGGATCCACCTTTGGCAACAGCCAGGATTTACGGGTATTAATCCCGATTCAATTAGCGCGTTCCTTATTTACTGCACCAAAAATCAATTACACCATGAGTGTGATGGTCTCTAAAAAAGAATTACTGGACGAGGCGATTAACCACGCCGTGAGCACCATGCGCAGGGTTCGAAAACTAAGTCCCGTGAAAGACAATAATTTTGGTATTGTCCGCAGTGATGATTTGATTAATAGAATTTTAGGAATCACCAAATACCTCGGCATGGCCTCCTGGCTAATCGGGATTATTACGATACTTGGTTCCTCCATCGCTTTGATGAATATCATGATTGTTTCGGTTACCGAACGCACCCGGGAAATCGGCGTCAGGAAAGCCTTGGGTGCAAAAAAAATCACGGTGGCCTTTCAGTTTTTCATCGAAACCTTACTCATTGGTCAAATTGGCGGCTTGGCCGGAATTATTTTTGGGATTCTAATCGGTTACGGAATTGCAGGCGCCATGAATTTTGATTTTGTAATTCCATGGATGGCAATTTTCGCAGCCTTTCTAACCAGCTTTATGGTAGCCATTGTTTCCGGTTTGTATCCAGCGATAAAAGCAGCAACACTCGACCCGATTGAGGCGTTGCGCTATGAGTAGATTTCAGGTTACAGATTACAGGTTACAGAATCACCAAATAACTTAACATTTCAAATACAAAGATGAGATTTCAAGATTTATTAGCTTATAAAAAATCATTTGAATTGGCCATGTCTATTTTTCGTATTTCAAAAACTTTTCCAACCGAAGAAAAACATTCATTAACTGATCAAATTAGACGTTCTTCGAGAAGTGTTTCAGTAAACATTGCCGAAGCAACAAGAAAAAGAAGATACATCAATCATTTTATTTCCAAACTTACGGATAGTGATGCCGAAAACTCTGAAACCCAATCTTGGCTAGAATATGCACTAGCGTGTGAATATATAAATCAAGAAACTTTTGACAATTTAACCTCAAAAAGTCTAGAAGTTGGAAAATTATTGAATTATATGATGGCTAATCCTGATAAATTTAATTAACCTTTTTAAACCTAAGCCTTCTAAAATTTGCTACATAATACTCTCTAATAACTGAAATCTGCCTTCTGCTACCTGCCTCCTGCCCTCAACATCCGGTCATTCCCATAAATATCTTTTCGAAGTTCTATATTTTTGAAATTCATTTTTTGAAGTAGTTCTATCATTTCTTTACCCAGATACTGATTGATTTCAAAATACAACTGTCCGTTTGGAGTCAGATTTTGTTGTGCCAATTCGGCTATTTTTCTATAAAAAATTAAGGCATCGTCATCTTCCACAAAAAGCGCCAAATGCGGTTCGTTGTCTAAAACATTTTTCTTGATTTCTTCTTTTTCTAAATTCCGAACGTAAGGCGGATTCGAAACAATGATATCAAATGGCTGTGCTAATCCCTCCACAGTGCTCAGGTCATTCACTTCCAAAATATTTTGGTGAACAAAAGCGACATTCACGTTATTTCTCTCTGCATTTTTTTTGGCTGTAGCCAAGGCTTTTTCCGAAACATCTATGGCATACACCTTCGCATTTGGGAGATTCTTTGCCAATGAAATAGCAATGCAGCCGCTTCCGGTACCAATATCCAAAACCCTTAACTTCCGACTTCCAACTTCTAACTTCTGACTTTGAATAATCCACTCAACCAATTCTTCGGTTTCCGGTCTTGGAATCAATACATTTTCATTGACCTCAAAATCCAGTCCGTAGAAACTGGTTTTTCCCAAAAGGTATTGTACCGGAATTTCTTTTTTCAATTCTTCCACCAACGAATTCCAGACCATCAATTCTTCTTCCGAAAAAGCCAAATCAGGATGCAAGGCCAGATCAATCCGTTTCAATCGGTGTTTATCCTCCAAAATCAAATAGAAAAAACTTTCGGCTTCACCAGCATCATAAATTAACGAAAGTGCTTGAATGAATTGAGCTCTGTAAACCTTTATTTTCATTGACATAATTCGTTTAGAATTTGCTTTTTCTTTTAGTAACATTTTAATATAAATCTTTCAGCATCCAAACTGGACAAGAGTCGTGACCTGTACTTCCCATTGGGGAATTAATATACTCAAAGCCGAATTTCTTATACAGTTTCTGGGCGTCATACATAAAAGGCATTGTTTCAAGATAACATTTTTCGAAACCAAAATCTTTAGCCGTTTGCATACAAATTCCCATCATTTTGCTTCCAATTCCCAAACCACGAGCTTCGGGGAGGAAAAAAAACTTTTGCAGTTCACAGATTGTTTCGGCTTCGTTTTCAAGTGGTGCTAATCCTGCTCCGCCAATAATTTTACCATTATTTTCGACCACAAAATAAGCTAATCTTGGTTTTGTGTATTCCTCAAACATCAAATCCAAATAGGGATCAGCATAAGCAGTTCCCACTTTCGGAATATCCAATTCATCAAAAACAGTCCGTATCAATTGAGCAATCGACTGATTGTCTTTCTTTTCTATTTTTCTGATAACCCAATTTTCCATTTTCTTGAAATATTGCTTTTATGTTGCAAAAATAGAAATAGTTTATTATTATTTTTAGCGGTTTCAAAACTAAATCATAAACTCAAAAATAACTACTTTTGCCCTGTGAAGATACATGAAAAATACCTGGCACGCTGCATTCAACTAGCCCAAAACGGCTTAGGAACGACCTATCCCAACCCGATGGTGGGAAGTGTCATTGTTTATGAAGACCGCATTATTGGCGAAGGCTGGCACAAAAAAGCC
>JAKFBW010000100.1:0-1782 GCA_036676965.1 Flavobacterium sp.
TACCTATTTCAGCTAGAAGAAGGATTGTTGAGGACGTTAGAGTCTTTTAAGTGATAGTTATCGGTTATCAGTTTAAAAGTTTGAGGTTTTGGAATTTGAGTTTTGGCCTGGTTGTAATCAAAAGGAGCAGGTTTATAAAAAACGAAACCCATTAGTTTGAATTTCTTCAGGGATTAATGGGAATAAGATAGTGCAAAGATAAAACAAATAAGTGATTTGAGTTTTAAGTTTTTTTCGATACTAACTGTCAATATTAAAATCATCAATTTTAGATAAAGGCAGATGCTTTAATTCATTTGGTAAAACAAAGAGCAGATCGCGCGGAATGTCTTTCAGTTCGATAGCGCGGATTTGCAATCCGTGCCCGCAACAATGAGTAAAATGCTAATACACAAAGCAAAAAAGATACAAGAAAATAATTTCTGTAGCCTTTTTTGTATTCATAAACAAAAAACATCAATCTTTGTGGGCACGGATTGCAAATCCGCGCTATCGGATCAGTATGGGTGTAATTTTATATCGGTCATGCCAACCAATTTATATGGGCCAAATGATAATTATGACCTCAATAATTCACATGTATTACCAGCGATGCTCAGAAAATTTATTACAGCTAAACGTAATGCCGATGCATCGGTAACGATTTGGGGAACAGGAAGTCCCAAAAGAGAGTTTTTAAATGCCGATGATTTAGCAGTAGCCTGCTTGTTTTTAATGAAAAACTATAGTGATGCGGGTCTGGTTAATATTGGTGTTGGAGAAGATATTTCAATATTGGAATTGACTCAACTTGTTAAAAAATAGTTGGTTTTGAAGGGGATATTCTAATGGATACCACTAAGCCTGATTGTACGCCCCGTAAACTAATGGATGTTTCAAAATTAAGTGGTTTAGGCTGGAAAGCAAAAATAACTTTAGAAGAAGGAATCCAGAAAGTGTACGATGAAATAAAAGATACAGCTTGGGAATAGCAATTTAAATTCATTTTCGAATTAAGAGCCTGTTTAAATTTAATTGAAAAGATTTCTTATGTCAGTCTGAGCTTAGCCTGTCCAGAGCTTGCCGAAGGATCGAAGACCTCGTTTTAGATAATAAAAAACACTTCGACAAGCTCAGTGTGACAGAAAGAGTATAAGTGTTCGTTATCTAGTCAATCACAGGGCAAGATGGAGCTTATATCTTGTGGATTTGTTTTGAAGATATTCGGCTCATTTTATTTTGTTATTCAGCTCAAAAATATATTTTTTGAGCTGAATAATTTGTATTTTTGAGCTGAATAAATACGTTGTCGCATGAAGGAAGATAAAAATAGCGTTGTTTTGGAATTTATTAGAAATAATCCTAATTGTTCTTCGATGGATATTTTTGAAAAAGCGAATACTTCTTTAGGTCTTGCTACCATAAAGCGAATTTTACAAAAAAACACAGGGTTAAAATATTTGGAGGTTGTAGGGAAAGGTAAAAATACCCGTTACAGCATTGGTTCTTATTTTCAGCTTTTATACCCAATTGACATAGATGATTATTTCAAAAAAGAGATTGATGAAAGAAATGGCAGCACCGTTTTCAATTATCAGGTGTTTGAATTTTTTAAAAATACTACTGTTTTTGAAAAGGAAGAGCTTGATAGACTGAATGTTCTTCAAGATAAATTTACTGAAAACACGGAACATTTAACTGACATAGAGTATCAGAGTGAATTAGAGCGTTTGGCAATAGATTTGAGTTGGAAGTCATCGCAAATAGAAGGCAATACCTATTCATTATTGGAAACAGAGCGAT
>JAKFBW010000101.1:0-80360 GCA_036676965.1 Flavobacterium sp.
ATCGTACTGAATTGGCCCTTCAATTTTAATATCAGGACGTTTGGTTCTTACGATTTCAGTTGCCGTTCTTACCTTGTCCACTTCATCCCCTTTTCCGGATGCTCCGGAGGAATAGGAAAGCATGGCTACTTTTGGTTCGATTCCGAATGCCAAACTCGTATCGGCAGAGGAAATCGCAATTTCTGCCAGTTGCTCTGCCGTTGGGTTCGGATTGATGGCACAATCCCCAAAAACAGACACACGGTCTTCTAAACACATAAAAAATACCGAAGAAACCACAGAAGAGTTTGGTTTGGTTTTGATAAACTGCAAAGCCGGTAAAATCGTATGCTGCGTGGTATGCGCTGCTCCCGAAACCATTCCGTCCGCATGTCCTTTATACACCATCATCGTTCCGAAATAAGACACGTCTTCCAATAAATCTTTTGCCATTCCTATGGTTACATTTTTATTTTTACGCAATTCATAGTACGTATTCACATAATCTTCGTAATGTTCCGACTCAATTGGATTGATGATTTTAACCTTAGAAAAATCAAAAGCAATTCCCAATTCGGCCACTTTATTTTCTATCTGTTTTTTATTTCCAATAATCGAAATATCAACCACATCCATCGCCAACAATCTCGAAGCGGCAATAATGATTCTGTCATCATTCCCTTCCGGCAAAACAATGTGCTTTCTATGTTTTCTGGCTCGTTTCACCAAGTTGTACTGAAACATTTTCGGAGTCATTCCTTCCGCTTCAAAAGCGCTCAATTTTTGGGACAGATTGTCTAGGTCAACATACTTTTCAAAGGTATTGATAGAGATTTCAATCTTTTGCGTATTATTGGCATAAATCTTAGATTTAATATTTCCTATTTGATTGGTTATGTTGTACGTACCGCCATCTACCGAAATAATGGGTACAACACTGGATAATCCTTCAATTAGTTTCAAAATACTGTCTTCCGGTATAATATTCCCCGTCAAAACAATTCCCGAAACCGAGGGATAATTAACCGATTCGTTGGCCTGTAAAACCCCTAAAATAATATCCGCACGATCTCCCGGTGTGATCACCAAGGCATTCTCTTTTAAGAACAACAAATAGTTGCGTAATTGCATTGCACCCACACTAAAACTTCCTATTTCATTATTCAGGAACTCACCACCAAACAATACTTTAGCATCTAACTCATCAATAATTTCTTTAATAGTTGGATTATGTAAACTGGAAATAACCGGAATCGCATTTACCAACACTTCTTTAGGTAAATTCGACCTCAAACTCTCGGCAACCAATTGAAGATTATCCGGTTGCACTTTATTGGCAATTACCGCCAAAACCTCTACCTCTTTGACCTTAAAGGAATCATAAGCCAAATACAGGCTGTCTATTAATTCCTCTAGCGTTTTCCCAACTCCGGAACCCACAATTATCGCCGGAATCCCAAGATTTTTTGCAATAAGCACATTCATATCTAGTTCGATAACTGTACCCTCGCCACTGAAACTGGTTCCTTCCACCAGAACAAAATCAAACTGCTCTTCCAGCTTTTTGTATTTTTCGATAATCAAATCCAGGACCTCGCCTATCTTTCCCTTGTTTTTCTTTTTGATTAACTTACTTTTGGTAATTGCAAACGCATCTTCAAAATCGATATCCAAACCAAAATAATTGATTACCGTTTCGATATGATTATCTAATTTACCGTCTTCAAAATCTTCGATTATAGGTCTAAAATAACCCACTTTGGCAGTTTTACCAATAAGCATACTCATCAAACCCAGGGTTATTATTGATTTTCCGCAGTTATTTTCGCTTGTTGCAATGTAAATGGCCTTATTCATCTTTATCTGTTTTATTATTCCAATTCAATCCAAAAATCATTCTTTATATCTTAAACCTTAATCAAAACTCCCTTTCTATTTCTTTAAAACCAACGTCGTTTTTTAAAGTATATGATCATCCCTATCATTATCAAAACCATAACCTCAATTACAATATAGTACCCATTATGGTATTTGAGTTCCGGCATATTTTCGAAATTCATTCCATACACCCCCACAATAAAAGTGAGCGGAATAAATATGGACGAAACAATCGTGAGCGTTTTCATAATCTCATTCATCTTATGGGTCTGGGCCGAAAAAAAGAAATTCGACGCGCTTTCCAGCAACCCCATATCAGATTCTATTTGCTCCAGAAGCTCCAGGCTTTTTTGATGCAGCCGGGCAAAAAAACTAAAATTCTCCAATTCAATCACATTAAAAACATTGTCATCTTTAATGCTTTTTATCTCATACAATGAATCCCGAAGCGGCACGATGGAACGCTTTAAAAAATTAAGATTATCCCTGTGCTTCTCTATCTTTTCCAGGATTACCGGATCAATATTTTTCTTGGTTTGATCAATTAATTCCTCCACTTTATCCTCTTCGTTTTCCAGCGTGACATAAAAATTCTCCATAATCGAATCGAGAAGAATATACAGCAGATAATCTGCCTTTTTTGATCTTACAATTCCGGAATGCGTCCGGATACGTTCCCTGATATGAACAAAAAAATCACTGCGTTTTTCCTGAAACGAAATCAACATTCCGTCCTTCAACAGAAAACTAATTTGCTCCACCCGGATATTATCCGAATGCTCCACCGGCAAGAGTGATTTGATATTAAAAAACAAAGTCACAGACGATTCCTCTATTTTGGTTCTTCGATTCGTGTTCAAAATATCAGCCAGCATAAAATTATCAATGTCAAAATACCCCCCAACAGCCTGCAATAACCCAATCTGGTTCAGCCCATGAATATTGAGCCAATTCGTCTTTTTCACATTAATACATCTATCTAAATCAGCGACCTTAAAATCCTGGTATTCTTCCACATCCAACTCATCATATACAAACAACTGCATCTCTGACTCCTTGTCTTTATGAATCCCGGTATACTCTAAATTATAAGGCTGTAGTTTTTTCTCTTTTCTGTATTTAATTTTTCTCATGCCAAAATATTTACAGAGTAATAATACGAAAAACTTTTGGGATTGACCGACAACTTATCATTTCTGTTATTTCGAAAACAAAGATAAATTCAAATAAAATCTTCCTACATGAGATAAATCATGTTTCGTTTTTAAAATTGACCTTATACAGCAGATTTTTTTTCTGAGAAATCATTTTGAAAAAGACAATGAAATATCACTTACTTTTAAGGGAGTAATTTTGACTAAATAATAAACCCGACAGGTTTTAAAACCTGTCGGGTTTAATATAAAATAAAACATATAAACCACAAAAAAACCGTTTGCCAGAGACAAACGGTTTTAATCTTTCTAAATATCCCGATAAAAATCGGGATAAGCGATTCACATCCCGATATATCGGGAGTTCTCTGCTTATTTTACTTCTTCGTAATCTACGTCCTGAACATTTTCACCTTCAGCCTGTGGTTGCGCTTCAGCTTGTTGTCCTTGTTCTCCTTGAGCATACATTGCTTCAGTAGCTTTTTTCCAAGCTGCGTTGATGTTGTCCAACGCCGTTTGAATAGCTGGAATGTCTTGAGATTGGTGAGCCATTCTCAATTCAGTTAAAGCGTATTCTACAGCTACTTTGTTCTCGTCAGATAATTTATCTCCCAATTCTTTCAATTGAGACTCTGTTTGGAAGATCATTCCGTCAGCTTCGTTCAATTTTTCAGCTCTTTCTTTAGCGATTTTATCTGATTCAGCGTTAGCCTCAGCATCTTGTTTCATTCTTTCGATTTCTTCAGCTGTCAATCCAGAAGAAGCTTCGATACGGATGTCATGAGATTTACCGGTTCCTTTGTCAGTAGCCGAAACTTTGATGATACCATTGGCATCAATATCAAAAGTCACTTCAATTTGAGGAACCCCTCTTGGTGCTGGTGGAATACCATCTAAGTGGAAACGACCGATAGTTTTGTTATCAGCAGCCATTGCTCTAGCCCCTTGCAATACGTGAATTTCAACAGATGGTTGAGAATCAGCAGCAGTAGAGAAAACCTGAGATTTTTTAGTTGGGATAGTAGTATTAGACTCAATTAATGTAGTCATAACACCTCCCATAGTTTCGATACCTAAAGATAAAGGTGTAACGTCAAGTAACAATACATCTTTTACATCTCCGGAAAGAACTCCACCTTGAATAGCTGCTCCAATTGCAACAACCTCATCAGGGTTAACTCCTTTAGATGCTTTTTTACCGAAGAATTTTTCAACCTCTTCAACAATTTTAGGGATACGGGTAGAACCTCCAACCAAGATTACTTCGTCAATATCAGAAACAGATAAACCTGCATCTTTCAACGCTTTAGCCACTGGAGCCATAGAACGTTTTACTAATGAGTCAGATAATTGCTCAAATTTAGCTCTGGTTAATTTTTTCACTAAGTGTTTTGGTCCTGAAGCTGTAGCCGTAACGTATGGCAAGTTGATTTCAGTTTCTGCAGAAGAAGACAATTCAATTTTTGCTTTCTCAGCAGCTTCTTTGATACGTTGCAATGACATTGGGTCAAGACGCAAGTCAATACCTTCTTCAGCTTTAAATTCGTCAGCTAACCAGTCAATGATTTCGTGGTCAAAATCATCTCCTCCAAGGTGAGTATCACCATTAGTAGACAATACTTCAAATACACCGTCACCTAATTCAAGAACAGAGATATCAAAAGTACCTCCACCTAAATCGTAAACAGCAATTTTTTGGTCTTTTCCTTTTTTATCCAATCCGTAAGCCAAGGCAGCAGCAGTAGGCTCGTTGATGATACGCATTACTTTAAGACCTGCAATTTCACCAGCTTCTTTAGTAGCCTGACGTTGCGCATCATTAAAGTAAGCAGGAACAGTAATAACCGCTTCAGTAACTGTTTGACCTAAATAGTCTTCAGCCGTTTTTTTCATTTTTTGAAGTGTCATGGCTGACAATTCTTGAGCAGTGTAAAGACGACCGTCAATATCCACACGTGGAGTATTGTTATCTCCTTTTACCACTTTGTAAGACACTCTTTTTGCTTCCTCTGTAGTTTCAGCAAAAGTGTGTCCCATAAAACGTTTAATAGAAGCAATTGTTTTGGTAGGATTAGTAACTGCTTGTCTTTTTGCAGGATCTCCCACTTTAATCTCTCCACCCTCTACAAAAGCGATGATAGATGGCGTTGTTCTTTTTCCTTCTGCGTTAGGGATAACAACTGCCTCGTTACCTTCCATTACAGAAACACAAGAGTTGGTCGTACCTAAATCAATTCCGATTATTTTACCCATTTTTATTTATATTTAATTTTAATGTATACTTATTTTAACAGCTCAGGGTGCATAAGTCAATCTTTATGCCAATACAATGACAGTCTGTAAATTGTCAGTTTTTGTTAAAATTGTCGTAAAATTAGCTGACAAGATGACATTTTAACTCGGCTGACATAATGCACACTACTCAAGTTCAACTGTCAGAATAGGATATTTTTCTTTTTCAGGAGCCATTTCCCGCTATCCGCTCTATCTTTATGTTCTTAAAGAAAGAACATAAAGGATGCCACTACTATCTGGGCTAGGGCATTTATCAGCTTCAGAAACATTCAGTAATCAAAAAATCCTTCTTAAATATTTATGAGTCAAATAGTATATATTTGAAAAATATATAAAGCAAAATAAACCTTCGCTAATCCACCCAAATTAAGGCGTATAAACTAAGGTTTGTTCCGTACACCTATTATCAATTACCTAAAAACAGAATCATTTTCAAAACAACACCATTAAATAGTATGAAAAAACATGTCTTTCTTTTTATTTTAGTCATCACGGCTTTAAAGTCATTTGCCCAAAACGCAGATTCTAATGCGGTTCTTGTCCGTCAAGATACAGTTACCCTAAAAGCTTCGGAATGTGCTTGGATTATCAAACCATTTACAAAGGATATTTCTGCATCATCATCCGAGACCGGGAATTCTATTCCGCAACTCCTTTTACAGGCAATAGAAAAAGGGAAGTTAAAAGCGTTTGACAGTTGGTCGGAAGAACCTATTCCTGCAAAGGATATTTACAAATGGAAAATGCACATCGACACAATCGATGTTTCTGGCGATGGTGGCAATCCTAAATTTGATGTGGTGCAACAATCACGTTCAGCCAATGATATACCCCAAATAAGAATTTGCCAGGATTGGTATTTTGACATTGAAAACAACAAACTGTTTTCCCGCATAAAATGGATGGAATTTATGGAGCTCGATCCCTACAGCTTTCATAAGGAAGACCGCGATATTGTTCCTTTTTGCCGAATCTATTATTGATAAAAGCCTTTTCAACAGCCCCTGCTCTGCGAAGTCTCCGCTCTATCTTTCTTTATGTCCTTAAAGAAAGAACATAAAGGATGCCGCTGCTATCAGGGCTCATATTTATCAGTTTCAAAAACATTCAAGAAATAAAAGTTCTTTTGAAGATTTGTAATAAAAATATTATTTATACATTTGGTTTGAACACACTATGTAAAAGTTAGCAGAAATATCAACAAACCACAACATAAATGAAAATACACTCCCTAAACATTTCAGGATTTAAAAGACTGAAGAATGTCAAAATTTTATTTGGTGATGCAACTTTTTTGATTGGGCAAAACAACTGTGGAAAAAGCTCTGCAATAAAAGCAATCGAAACACTTTTGTCTGGTAAAAAACAACTTAGCTCAAGTGATTATCATTCAATACTTGATGAAGAAACTAATGAAGTAAAAGTAGACACCAATACAATCGTTTTAGAAGCTGAATTTAGAAATTTACCTGTTGAGGCAAAAACGTGGAGAGGATTTAAAGGCCGAATTTTTACGTATGAAGTTCCCGCAAATATTGAAGAAACAGGACTTTCTGTAATATACCGAAAAACGTACGAATTAGGTAAAGATGTCGTGATTGAGTTTAAGTCTAAAGTAAGAAATATTAAAGAAGAATTTACTGATTGTAAAAAACCTCAAGATTATATTAATAATGGATTATCTCAAGAAATAATTGAGGAATTTTTCCCTGAATTAGAAACTAATATTGGCAAAAGTAAGGGAGCTATAGAAAAACTAGAACTAATCGATGAAATTTGGGGAATTTCTGAAGAAGAAACTTGGTTTCAAAATCCTGGTGGAATACCTGGGAATGTTTTAAAAATGCTTCCTAGATTTTTATTAATTCCCATTGACGTAGGCGTCCATGAAATTCAAGGAACTGGAAGTGGTGTTTTAAGCACAACTTTAGGAGAACTTTTCCAGACAGTTCGAGAAAATTCAGAGCATTTTAAAAATGCACAAATTCATTTAGACAATTTAGCCAAGGAGCTTGACCCGAAAGATGATAATTCGGAGTTTGGCAAAATGATGGATGAACTAAATAGTGTTCTTTCATCTATTTTTCCAGACTCAAAACTTCATGCTACAACTAGTCTTAGTGACCCGTCAAGTTTAAAACCAAGTTTCAATGTTGAAATGTCGAGCAATATAAAAACTTCGGTTGATAATCAAGGTACGGGAATGGTTAGAGCGGCTGTTTTTGGCATGCTTAGATATAGACAACTTTGGCTTTCAAAAAAAGAAGATGAGCATGCAAGGTCAATAATAATATGTTTTGAGGAACCTGAGACATATCTTCATCCAAGTGCTGCTAATCAAATGAGAGATGCTATTTATGAATTAAGTTCTCAATCCGCTCAAATAATATCTTCTACTCATTCGCCTTACCTAATTGATATATCTAGAAAACCTAAACAAGTTTTAAACCGAATGCATGATTGCGGTAATCATGTTGATTGTCATACTTTCAGTGTTACAGAAAAATTTTTAGAATTACAAGCAAATCAAAAGGATTACGTAAAAATGCTTTTAAAAATTGACAATTATATTTCTAGAATATTTTTCACTAAACATGTAGTGATAATTGAAGGAGACACAGAAGATATTTTAATAAAAGAAACATTAAAAAGACTTGAAAAATTAAAATATTTAAAGATACTTTCTGATTTTGAAATTATCAAAGCTCGTGGAAAAGCAGCAATTATTGGATTAGTCAAATATCTAATTTCAATGGGTATAAATCCAATAGTTGTCCATGATAAAGATTCAGAAGTACCAAATGCCGAAAAATTTAACCAACCGATAGTTGATGCTCTTGATGGAAATGGTAAAATTGTCCACATGGTAAATAATGTTGAAGAAGAATTAGATTATAATGCAACTTATGAAAAACCATATAAAGCTTATGTCAAAACCTTAGAATGGGGAGAAAACTGGGATGATTTACCTGAAAAATGGAAAAACAAAATGGTTGAAATTTTCGGAGAATACATATAAAAGATACCTGCTTTACGAAGTCTCCCGACTTCGCAGTACAAAGCCAATAACACCCAATAGCGCAGATTTACACCCCATTCCAGTTATCAAAAATTAGAAAATATTTTTCACTAATAATTGTCTTCACACAGGCTTATATTCGTAATTTTAACCGGCAAAAAACACCCTTAAATTTCCCCCAATGGCTACATTTAGCAAACAACTGTCTTTTCGCTGGTCTGACTTAGACCCAAATTTTCATTTGCGTCACAGTGTCTATTATGATTTTGGAGCCCAACACCGTGTGGAAATCCTGGAACAGCTTGGATTAACCTTAAAAGTCATGCAGGCGGAACATATTGGTCCCATATTATTTAGGGAGGAATGTGTTTTCAGAAAAGAAATCAAACTCTCTGATATGATTACCATGCAAACCAAACTATCCAAAATGAATGCCGATGCTTCCCGCTGGTCTATTGTTCATGAGTTGTACAGAGACGAGGTTTTGTGCGCCGTTATTACGGTAGATGGTGCCTGGATGGATACCAAACTCCGCAAGCTGGCCACTCCTACCCCTCAAATTGTGGTGGATGCACTAGGTGTTTTTCCAAAAACAGACCATTTTACCGCTTTATAAATAAAATAATTTTCAAAATAACCTCACATTATGTTTAGCATTGCCCAAATCAAAGAAGCGCATTCCAGGGTTAAATCGGGAGCCGACTTCCCGCAATACATTCAAGATTTAATTCAATTAGGCGTACAAGGCTATGACACCTTTGTCAACGACGGCCATGTAGAATATTTTGGTGCCGATAATTTTCGGGCGGCAGCAACCGAAACCTATGACAGCATCAACATTGCGCCGACTGCCAACAAAGAACGATTCATCGAATTGCTGGTGATGCACCAGGACGGCCAAACCGATTACCTCTCCTTTTGCAACCATGCCGCCCAATGCGGAATCGCAAGATGGAGCGTGAATATCATAGACATGACCTGCACCTATTTTGACCAATCCGATGCCGCCGTTTTGATAGAAAAAATACCCGAATAGTTTTTTAAAACAACAACCACAACTATAAAATCGCCATGATTCAAAATCAAAAATACTGATGTAGAATGGCGATTTCTATTTGCACAAAAAAGCAATCAGCGACAATAAATGGCTATTCTAACCCACAGACTTTTAGTAAGGTCGCTTGATAAAACTTTCAATCAATAAAATAATTGATTTTCCTTGAAACTGCCGGACAGCTTTTGTACCAATCAAACCCAGTTTCCGATATTTTTTTCATAAATTAGTATTGCTTTACAAAGCTATATTATTTAACATAATCGCTCATAATCAAACAAATACATAAAGACAACTTTATAAAAAAATGACTCAATCCTTAGACTGGGAACTGCATATAAATTCTAATTTTCATCCGTATAATTCATTCAAACGCCAACATTATGCGACATTCTATTTATTTACTTTGCCTTTGTATCATTTTCTGTTCCTGTAATCGGCATTCAGAAAAAAAAGAAACGCCTAAAACCGGAACCATATCCAATAACTACAGTTGCAGTACCCCTGAAGTTATAGACAAATCATGGTACAGTTCCGGAAAAAAAGCACCCTTATTTAGCGGACTGAAAGGGATTCATTTTCCCATTTCCACTAAAATTGCAGCAGCACAAAACTATTTTAACCAAGGACTGATGCTGTCTTTTGGTTTTAACCATGCCGAAGCCGCCCGCTCCTTTTATGAAGCCACAAGACAAGATAAGAACAGTGCCATGAGTTGGTGGGGCTTTGCTTATGTATTAGGCCCCAATTACAATGCAGGAATGGAGAAAGACAATTTTCAACGTGCTTATGATGCCGTGCAAAAAGCAAAATCATTGGCCGCATCAAGCAGCCAGAAAGAAAAAGATTTAATCGAAGCCTTAACCTGCCGTTACGCTAAAGATACCACAGTCGAACGCCCGGTGCTGGATTCTGCCTATGCCGTTGCCATGAGAAAAGTGTATAAAAAATATACCAATGATGCTACCGTAGGTGCTCTTTTCGCAGAATCGTTGATGGATTTACACCCTTGGAATTTGTACAAAAAAGACGGAACAATTCAGCCTTGGACACCCGAAATTTTAAATGTACTGGAAAAATGCCTGCAAATCGATCCGCGTCATGCAGGAGCAAACCATTTTTACATCCACGCCACAGAAATGTCACAACATGCCGAAAAAGCCTTGACAAGCGCCAATTTACTCCGTGATTTAGTTCCTGGGGCAGGACATTTAGTACACATGCCTTCGCATACCTACATCCGAATAGGACAATACCACGATGCCGTTCTGGCTAATCTAAAAGCCGTTTCGGTTGACAGCCAGTATGTAGAATCCTGTCATGCGCAAGGCGTATATCCCCTTGCCTATTATCCGCACAATTATCATTTTATTGCAGCATGCGCAACACTTTGCGGAGAAAGTAAAATTGCTATGGAAGGGGCAAAAGCAACCGCATCACATTCCAATAAAAAATTACTGTATGACCCCGTTTGGGCCACTTTACAACACTATTATTCCATACCATGGTATGTAGAAGTGAAACTTGGTTTATGGAATACGATCCTTTCGGCACCGGCACCCGATAAAAAATTAAAATATCCATCCGTAGTTTGGCATTATGCACAAGGCATGGCCATGCTTTCGCAAAACAATATCACCTTGGCAAAAAAACATCTTGGTGAGATGAAATCCATCATGACCGATCCCTCTTTAAAAGAAATAACGATCTGGGGCATTAACAGTATTTCCGATTTATGTGAAATAGCCTCTAAAACTTTGGAAGGCGAAATCAATGCAAAAGAAAAAAATTATACTAAAGCAATAGCATTCTTGAAAAAAGCGATTGCTATTGAAGACGCTTTAAATTATAATGAACCGCCCGATTGGTTTTTTTCCGTTCGCCACCATTTAGGAGCTGTATTAATGGAGGACGGAAAATTTCAGGAAGCCATAAAATTATATGAAGAAGATTTAAAAACCTTCCGCGAAAATGGTTGGGCTTTAAAAGGACTGATGAATGCCTATGAAAAACTGGGCAACCGGAAGAAATACAAAGAAACCAAAATCCGTTTTAACAAAGCATGGAAATATGCCGACCTAAAAATTACATCCTCCCGAATTTTATAACCTAAAATCAGATGTTATTTTAGTCTAAAAAAATTATTCCGAATGTAATCCATTCTGAATTAAAATGATACATTCTGAATTATCACAAAATTAACAGACAAAATTTGCGCAACCAAATAATTGCATTTATATTTGCAACTGATTAGTTTCTTAATTTAAATCTACCATGAGAAAATTAAAACTACAAATGCAATTGACGGTAGACAGTTTCATTTCTGGCATCAACGGAGAAATGGACTGGATGACTTTTGACCGGAGTAGTGATTTGAAAGAATATGTCACAGCAATCACCGAACCGGTTGACACCATTTTGTTGGGACGCGATCTGGCCGAAGGATTCATTCCGTATTGGACGGCGGCTTTAAACCAAACAGAACCCGAAGAAAGAGCCCGAAAAATGGTAGAAACGCCAAAAGTGGTTTTCTCTAAAACGCTAACCTCGTCCGAATGAGAAAATACCACAATCGCTAACGGCTTTTTAGCTGATGAAATCAATGCACTAAAAAAACAAAACGGTACCGACATGATTGTCTACGGTGGAGGAAAATTCGTCACATCACTCCTTAAAGAAAAATTAATTGATGAACTGCATTTATTTATCAATCCCGTGGCCATAGGAAAAGGAATGCCTTTTTTAATGGAATCACCCAACCGCAAAAGGTTACATTAGTCATTTCAAAACCATTTGAATGCGGTATTACCGTACTCAAATACAAACCGATATAAGATGAGAAGAGATGTTTTTCAAGCCATTGCCGACCCCACCCGAAGAGCTATCATCGGACTGATTGCGCTTCAAGCCATGACCCCAAATACCCTGGCCGAACATTTTGATACCAGCCGACAGGCCGTATCGAAACACCTTAAAATACTGACCGAATGTGAACTGGTCAAACAGGAACAACAGGGTCGGGAAATTTATTATAGCCTGGAAGTAAGCAAAATGAAAGAAATAGACAACTGGTTGGAACAATTCCGCAAGATTTGGGAAAACCGCTTCAACGAACTGGACAAAATATTAGTAACCCTAAAAAAGCAATAACATGAATCCGACTTTAGCCTTCGACTTTACTGTCGACAAAGAAAACAATACCATCGCTGTAAAAAGAGAATTTGCTGCCCCTTTGCATCTGGTTTGGGATGCCTGGACCAAACCGGAAATCCTCGACCAATGGTGGGCACCCAAACCGTATCAAACCAAAACCAAATCAATGGATTTCAGGGAAGGCGGATTTTGGCACTATGCCATGATTGGCCCGGAGGGAGACACCCATTGGTGTAAAACGGACTATATTAAAATTGAGGCTTTAAAATTCTTTTCGGGATTAGACGCCTTTTGTGATGAAGACTTAAATCTGAATACTGAATTTCCGCGCTCCAACTGGAACAATACTTTCGAAGAAAAAGAGAATATCACTGCGGTCAACATTCAAATAAAATACGCAACACTGGCCGACTTAGAAAAAATCATCCAATTAGGATTCAAGGAAGGATTCTCGATGGCATTAACCAATCTGGATCAATACATTGAAGCGCAATTCAAGATTAGAAATGAGTTGAAAAAAGATACTAAAGCCCGGGTTTGCAGCTATCTGAATTTCCCCGGAAATACGGAAGAGGCCTTTTCGTTTTACCAATCGGTATTCCAAACGGAATTTTCAGGAAACGGAATACAACGTTTTGGTGATTTACCGGCCGATGCCAATCATCCACCCGTTGCCGATTCCGTAAAAAAAATGATCCTTCATGTTGAATTGCCCATCATTGGCAACCATGTATTAATGGGAACAGACGCTCCGAAAGAAATGGGATTTACGGTCACACAAGGAAACAACATGCACATTTCCTTAGAGCCGGAGACCAGGGAAGAAACCCAACGCATCTTCGAGGCATTATCAGCCGGAGGAACCGTTTCTATGCCTTTACAGGATATGTTTTGGGGTGCTTATTTCGGCTCCTTCACAGATAAATATGGAATAAACTGGATGTTGAATTTCAAAAACTAAATTCAAGCCCATTCACAAAAAAGCCCCTCGACACATCTGTTGAGGGGCTTTTTTCCTTATGTTGTTTTAGCAAACAATACAGAAATATTAAATTTATTTCGTTTGAATTCCGTTACTTTCCAGTATAGCCATAAGATAAATACTTTGGTCGGGATCATAATTTTCAATGCCGCTTTTATACCATTCTTCAATAATAGTAATTTGATAAGCAGTATAACCATCGGCATCAATACTCATTCCCAACATTCCAGCCAAAAGAAATTCTTCCAGAATTTTATCGGTCAAAATACGTTTCGGAATTCCATTGATAATAGAACCATTCATGTTTTCATAATTTGCCCTTCCATTAACAAATCCTGAATTATAGGCTTTGCCATTTTTTGTTAGATCAACTAGTTGTGAAAACGGATTTAAACCACTTGCATAACCTGCGTAGTAGTCTTGTCTATAAACTGGGTCAAAAATATCTTCCATAATTATCTATTTTTCTAAATAATACAGTCAAACGTATTAATAATATTCAGACTATTAAATTAAAATCGTTTAAAGGGAAAAAAAATCTACTATCACCGTTTTTAGTGATATTTAAGTATCAATTTTATAACTATTTCATAACAAGAAAAAAAACACCATTCGTTTTTAGAAGAAAAAGTGAATCCAAAAAAAACTCCTGCGGTGGCAAGAGTTTCTATTTTATTCTTCATCTTCATCGGCAGCATGCGACTTCGAGTAGCCCCGCCATTTTTCGATACAATCCAGAAAATCTTGTGGAAGTTCCGTATCAAAACGCATCATCTCTCCGGTGGTAGGATGTTCAAACCCCAGGGTTTTGGCATGCAACGCCTGTCTCGGTAGCGCTTTGAAACAATTGTCAATAAACTGTTTGTATTTGGTAAAGGTGGTTCCTTTTAAAATCAAATGACCTCCATAACGTTCATCATTAAACAAAGGATGCCCTATGTGTTTCATGTGCGCCCTGATTTGGTGGGTCCTTCCCGTTTCCAGTTGACAGGAAATGAGAGTCACATACCCAAAACGCTCCAAGACTTTATAATGGGTCACTGCCGGTTTTCCTATTTCCGGGTCATCAAAGACAGCCATTTGCATGCGGTCTTTCAAATGACGGGCTAAGTTCCCTTCTATGGTTCCTTTGTCTTCGGCTACATTTCCCCAAACCAAGGCAATGTATTCCCTTTCGGTAGATTTGGCTTCAAACTGTTTTGCCAAATGCGTCATGGCGGCTTCGGTCTTGGCAATAACCAACAAACCGGAAGTATCTTTATCAATACGATGCACTAATCCGGGACGCTCACTGCTGTTGATCGGCAAATTCTCAAAATGATACGCCAAGGCATGCACCAGTGTTCCGGTATAATTCCCATGCCCGGGATGTACAACCATTCCGGGTTCTTTATTAATTAACAACAAAGCCTCGTCTTCATAAACAATATTCAACGGAATATTCTCCGGAATAATATGGTTTTCGTATGGCGGGTGGGATAGCATCACGCGAACCACATCAAAGGCTTTTACTTTGTAATTCGACTTAACCGTCGCATCATTAACAAAAATATTCCCTTCGGTAGCGGCATTTTGTATTTTGTTTCGGGTAGCATTCTGAATCAATCCCATCAAATATTTGTCAATTCGCAAAGGCGCCTGTCCTTTGGGAACTTCAAATTTAAAATGTTCGAATAATTCTTCTTCTAATTCTTCTATTGGATCGATACTATTGTTCATTTGGTAATTCTTCTTCTGTTGGACTTTCAATACTGTCCGTACTTATTCCTTCTTCATAACTTGCTTTTCCATCACCTAAAACCAAATCAATTTTAGAGGCTTTCAAAACCCGGTCTCCCGGTTTTATGTTTCTTCCCTTAAAACGCATTTCCAAAACCATGTCTTTTCCAAGATTCGGAATATAGGTTATGGTTCCCTCTTCTAAGCCCAAAGCCCTTAAAGTCGGCACCGCTTCACGATAGGTTTTCTCAATTAAATCCGGAACTTTTACAGAGGAGAATCCGGAGCTGTTTATTTTGATATAAATCTTTCGCCCCACTTTTACTTTCTCCCCCGGCAAAGGATTTTGCTGCACCACACTGTATTTAGGGAAATCACTTCTATAATCTACACTATCCAGCAACACATAATCCAAATCCAGTTCATCCAGTTTTTCTTCTACCTGCTCTTCGGTCAATTTACCCAAATTAGGAACGGTAATTTCATTTCCGTGATCGGTGGTAAAAGTCAACCAATGCATAAACAGATATCCCAATACGGCTATAATCAAAGCAGCCAAAAATACTTGTACAAAAAACACACGGCTGGTAAGGTACTTACGTAAACTCATAAATTTATTTTTATAATAGCGCAAAGATATAGCTATTTCGTTCCAAAAAAAATGATAATTTTGTTTAGAATACGTTTAATCGGTCAAGTCGGTTAAACAATTAACCGATTAAACTTATAAAATGAAAAACATTGCCATCATCATGGGCGGCTATTCCAGCGAATACAAAATCTCCCTTATCAGCGGAAACGTAGTTTACCAATATTTAGACAAAACAAAATTCAATGGCTTTCGCGTCCATATTTTCAAAGAAAAATGGGTTTATGTTGATGCCAATGATGCTGAATTTCCCATCGACAGAAATGATTTCTCCGTTACCGTAAATGGAAACAAAATCACGTTCGACTGCGTTTTCAATGCCATTCACGGTACACCGGGAGAAGACGGACTAATGCAAGCCTATTTTGAATTATTGCAAATTCCGCAAACTGCCTGTGATTATTACCAAGCTGCATTAACGTTTAACAAACGGGATTTATTATCTGTTTTGAAACCTTACGGAATAAAAACGGCCACTTCCTATTATTTGAACAAAGGCGATGTCATTAATCCCGACGAAATTATCAACAAAGTAGGATTGCCTTGTTTTGTAAAACCGAATAAAGCGGGATCCAGTTTTGGAATTTCGAAAGTAAAAACAGCCAACGAATTACCGATTGCTATTGAAACAGCCTATAAGGAAGACAATGAAATCATCATAGAGAGTTTCCTTGACGGTACTGAAGTGTCTGTCGGGGTGATTAATTATAAAGGAGAAATAACCGTGTTACCGATTACAGAAATCGTTTCTGAAAATGATTTCTTTGATTACGAGGCGAAATATTTGGGTAAATCACAGGAAATTACACCTGCCAGAATCTCAGACGAATTGACCCAAAAGGTAGGCGAAATTGCCCAACGTGCTTATAAAGCACTTAAGATGAAAGGATTCTCCCGCAGTGAATTTATTATCGTAAACGGAGAGCCACACATGTTGGAGATGAATACCATTCCCGGATTAACTACCGAAAGTTTACTGCCACAACAAGCCCAGACCGCAGGTATTTCTTTGGAAGATTTATTCACTAACGCTATCGAATTGGCTTTAGCCAATTAACCATTAAAACAGTCCGCTAAAGCGAACTAAGTAAGTTATTATTTTCAGCCCACGGATGATACAAATTAAACTGATTTTCACAAATTTATTTCAAAAAAATCCGTCGAATCTTTGGAATCTGTGGCTAATTATTTCGTTAACTTTGTAAAAACAAAATCATTATGATTGATTACAAACAATATATTACAATAAATTCCGAAATACGTTTTGGTAAACCAATTATCATCGGTACCAGAATTACTGTTTTTGATGTTCTAAATTGGTTAGCAAACGGAATGACTATAAATGAAATTACTGAAGACTTTCCGGAACTTAACGAAAACCAAATTAAGGCTTGTCTTTCGTACGCAGCAGATAGAGAACACAAAATTCAAATTGCATCGTGAGATTGTTATTTGACCAAAATATTTCTTTTAGAATAATTTCTAAAATCAGCATTAATTTCCCTGAAGCAAAACAAGTTAAGCAACTCGGAATTGAAAACTATTCCGATATAGAAATTTGGAAATTCGCTGAAGAAAACAAATATACTATCATAACTTTTGATGGCGATTTTTATGATTTATCTAACTTCAAAGGTTTTCCTCCAAAAATCATTTGGTTGCGTTTCGGGAATACAAAAACTGATTTTATTGCCAACATCATAAACTCCAAACATTCAATCATTGAAGATTTTATTAATGCTCCGGAGTATTCCGAAATGGCCTGTTTGGAAATTAAATAACATAGATCAATTATGAACAAAAGCAGAGTTGAAGCCTTTAGCGACGGTGTTCTGGCGATTATTATCACCATCATGATCATTGAACTGAAAGCACCACATGAAAATAGTTTTAGTGCGTTGATTCCTTTAATTCCGGTAATTTTAAGTTACATCTTAAGTTTCATGTATATAGGAATCTATTGGAACAACCATCATCATATGTTTCAAGCCATCAAAACCATCAATGGATCGGTTTTATGGCTGAATATGCATTTGTTGTTTTGGTTATCCCTACTCCCTTTTGCCACCAGCTGGATTGGAGAAGAACATTTTGCAACGGTTCCGATGAGTTTTTATGGATTTATATTGTTAATGTGTGCCATAGCCTACACCCTTTTGCAAAACAAATTAATTCAATTACACGGAAAAGAATCGCTGCTGCAACAGGCCGTAAAAGATGACAAAAAAGGAAAAATGTCCATAATCTGCTATGCCTCGGCTATTCCATTGGCTTTTGTTGCGCCATGGATTTCCGGAATATTATATATCATAATAGCTTTATTATGGATTATTCCTGATAAGAGAATTGAAACCGAAATAAACAAAATTCAATAATGAGAAAAGCCATATTCCCAGGTTCCTTTGACCCGATTACCTTAGGCCACGAAGACATTATCAAAAGAGCCATTCCGCTGTTTGATGAAATTGTCATTGCCATAGGGGTTAATGCCGAAAAAAAATACATGTTCACGCTGGAAGAACGGAAACGTTTTATTGAAGAAACCTTCAAAAATGAACCGAAAATTTCAGTGATTACTTATGAAGGCCTGACTATTGATTTATGCCAACGGATAAAAGCCAATTTCATTCTGCGGGGATTACGTAATCCTGCCGATTTCGAGTTTGAAAAAGCCATTGCCCATACCAACAGACAATTATCTAAAATTGAAACCGTGTTTTTATTGACGGCTGCAAAAACATCTTATATCAGTTCCAGTATTGTGAGAGATGTTATCAGAAATGGCGGGGAATATCAAATGCTGGTTCCTCAAGCGGTAAGAGTAAAATAGTATTCAGAAGGCAGAAATTAGAAGACAGAAATTAGAAGGCAGAAATTAGAAATCGGTCAACTTTAATCAGGGAAGTTCAAGAGTTTTCAGAACTAAAGACTAAGGACTAGTAACTAACAAACTAAGTACTCAGGACCAACATAAACTTGTAAAGCGTCTTGAATAAGTGTACTTTCGCAAAAAAACAATTTCAAAAAAAACAATTTAATAATGAGTATAGATAGAGAATTAAATAAACGCAGTGGAGCTAAATGTGAATTATGTGCTGCAACCGAAAACCTAAAAGTATACCAGGTTTTACCAACAAAAAAAGGAGGAATTGATGAAGCTATTATGGCTTGCAGCACTTGTATTGACCAAATAGAGAATCCGGACCATGGAGATTTAAACCACTGGAGATGTTTGAATGACAGTATGTGGAGCGAACATATTCCGGTACAAGTGGTAGCCTGGAGAATGTTGAGCCGTATGCGTGCTGAAGGATGGCCACAAGAATTACTGGATATGATGTACCTTGACGAAGATACTTTAGCTTGGGCGCAAGCCACAGGTGAAGGGGAAGAGGATGAGAATAAAATTATCCACCGCGACAGTAACGGTGTGATTTTAGAACACGGAGATTCAGTTGTTTTGATAAAAGACTTAAAAGTAAAAGGTTCCAGTATGGTTGCCAAACAAGGAACCGCGGTTCGAAATATTAGATTAGACCATGAAAACGCAGAATATATTGAAGGTCGTGTAGACGGGCAACAAATCGTAATTATTACCCAATACGTGAAGAAAATTTAATTTTTTCCTATAAAAATAAAGAAGCCGTTTCATCATAAATTTGAAACGGCTTTTTTTGTTATCGGTTTTAGTACTTAATTCTCCAGTGGTAGAAAACTATACTTTTTAGAATATTCCAACATTTGTTCTGCAAATGATTTTGGCTGGCGTACTTCTATCGAAATAATATTTCCTGCGGCATCTTGTTTAGGAACCAAAACCGGATTCACAAAACCACTATACGGTGCCGAAGGGAATTGTTTGTTGCGTTCTAAAACTTCGGCATGTAATTTTTGATCTACTTTTACGCCATAATTTTCAACTAAATTTTTACCGGCACTATAATCCCCTTCTGATTTGATGCGTTGAACCTCACGCAGCAATTGTCCGAACAAATCGTGGAGTTTTTCATAATCGGTAATATTGAAATAAGTTTTTCCGTTACGGCTTACTTTTTCAATCACGTTCTCTTTTTGCCCTCTTTCAAAAACCCAGGCACTCACCCACTGACGGTTTCTCATATGGGCTTCTTCAATATTGGCACCTAATTCCAGACGAATCAATTGGGTCATTAATCCATTTCTAATATAGCTGTCATAGGATTCCATTCCCACTTTTTTCCAGTCATCCACCAAGCCCAACTCCTGAATTTTTGGATTATACAAATAATACAATGCGACCAGGTCGGCTCTTCCTTCTTCCAGAGTTGAAGCATAGCTTTTCAAGGTTTCTTTCGGAGTTCCCACCCCGGGATTGATTTGTCCGGATGCATGCCCTACGACTTCATGCAGCGCCGTATGCAGCTTATCCCCTATTTCACCGTATTTGTCAGCCAAAATAATTTCTTCCTCATCATTGGCAAATTCCCCTAACCTTCCTTTTCCGGATGCCTTTGCATACGACTCGATAAGATTTCCCAGAGAAACTGATTTGGATCCGTGGATGGCCCGGATCCAATCGGCATTAGGCAGATTAACCCCAATTGGTGTACTGGGTGACGCATCTCCGGCTTCTCCTGCCACAACAACCGTTTTATAAGACACTCCCACTACATTTTTCTTTTTATGTTCCTGCATCAAAGGGGAATTGTCTTCAAACCATTGGGCGGCATTAGAAACCACATCCATTTTTTTAGACATTTCAAAATCTTTTATCTGCACAATACCTTCATAAGAACCTCTGTAACCCAACGGATCATTGTACACTTCTACAAAACCATTAATGTAATCAATATTACCCTCTGTGGCCGCCAACCAGGCAATATTGTAGTCATCCCATGTTTTTAAACTTCCTGTTTTATAATAACTCACCAACAAACGCAAGGCATCGGCTTGTTTTTTATTCTCGGCAACAACAATCGCTTTTTCCAGCCAAAAAATAATTTTCGTAATCGCAGAGCCATACATACCATTTTGTTTCCAGACTTTTTCTTCCAGCTGTCCTTTGGCATTTCGGACCAATTTCGAATTTAATCCATGCGAATACGGTTTGCTTGCATCAGGACTTTTCTTTTTGGCATAAAAACCTTCCACCTCCTTGAATGTGATTCCTTTTTCATAAAAATTGATGGACGAACCTTCTAATAATCCTTTGGATTCATCCAGATTGACTTTTTTAGTGTCCAAATTATTAAAAATAAGATCGCTAATCGTTGGCGTAATATTGGTTTTGGTCGCTTTTACCAAAGCCGAAAAATAAGCCAGGGAAAAATCAGGCTTGATTTTATCATTGGAATAATGATGGTGGATGCCGTTGGAAAACCAGACTCTTTTCAAATAAATTTCAAAGTTCTTCCAGTCAGCTGTAGTTTTATCGCCTTTATAATTCGTGTAAATATGTTCCAAAGCGGCCCTGATCTTTAGATTGTATCTGTAATTCTGATCCCACATGATATCCCGTCCCGAAGTACAGGCTTGGGTAAGATAGTAGACTAATTTTTGCTCCTTGAGTGTCAGGTTTTCCCAACCCGGAATTTGATACCGCAACACTTTTATATCCGCAAATTGTTCTACTACATATTCAAAAGGCTTTTTCTCAGCACTTTTTACGGTAACCGTTTCTGTCTTTTGCGCACTGCACAAAACAGAAAATGCTATAGTCATAAAAAATCCTGCAATTTTTTGTAATTTCATCTGTTTGAAGTTTTAAGTGAATTCAATAATCTGTCCAACAAATATACATACTCTTACAAGAACTTAGATTTTTTCAGGCTTGCGTAATGGTATTTATTTCATCCTTTTGCCTTTTTACAAACATAAAAATGGTGGTGAGATTATTAAAAATGAAACCATTAGCATTATATCCTATGACCTTTTTATATTTTTTTAGGGTTCGTACGGGATATTAATAAAATTTCTAACTTTACAACACCAATCAATCAAAATCTTATGAGAATTTTAAAATATATTTTTCTTCTTTTATTACTTAGTCTCGTTACCATATCCATATTTATAGCCACACAAAAAGGGGATTACATGGTCGAAAGAAGTAAAATAATTAACTCTCCAAGATTTGCAGTATTTAACTATGTGAATGATTACAGAAATTGGGCTGATTTTGGTTCTTGGGCTGCCGAAGACCCGGAAATGAAATTCATATATCCTCAAAATACTATCGGAAAAGGCGCTTCCTATTCTTGGGAAGGAAAAGACGGCAGCGGCGAAATGCAAACCATTTTTGTAAAAGAGAATGACAGCATTGCTCAAAAAATGAATTTCAATGATTATTCTTCTACTGTTTCCTGGAAATTTAAAGATACTTTAGGAGGCACAAAAGTAACTTGGAGAACCGAAGGTAAAATGAATTTTTTATTCAAAATTTATTCGGCTCTAAATGGTGGTGTCAATACGATTATTGGCACTATGTATGAAAAAAGCTTAGCTAATTTAGACAAAGCCCTTGATTATGAAATGAATACTTTTTCGTTAAAAGCAAACGGATTAGTCAATACCCCTACAAAATTTTATTTAGGGCAGTCTTTTACCAGTGAAATAGCGAAAATCAATAAGAATTTTAAAATTGTCGTTCCTAAAATCATGACTTTCTGTAAAGATAATAATATCATTATCAGAGGAAAACCATTTATTATCTACCATACGTATGATTTGGTCAAAGGTTTGGCTAAAGTCTCTATTTGCGTTCCTATAAACAGGGAAATTTTTATCAGTGCCGGAAGTGATATTGTTTCGGGTAAACTGGAGTCCGCTGAAATGGTAAAAACAACCTTAACCGGTGATTATTCGCACCTGAAAAATGCCTATGACCAAGCGGTTAACTATTTAAATAAAAATCAACTGAAACGGTCGGCAACAATTTCTCATATCGAGATATACACCGTTGGTAAATCTGAAACAAAAAGTCCTTCTAAATGGATTACCGAGGTTTGTATTCCTTTACCGCCTAAAGTAGTACCCGCAGTTCCAGCAGCTGTAACAAATGAAACAGCTATTTATCCTGAAGCGGTACCTGCTGAACCAGCCAAAACGACTATAAATAATAAGCCTGCCAAGACAGCCACTCCAAAACACAAAGAAGAGGAGGAACCATCTGAATTTTAATTTTTTTTTTACTCAGATTAAACCTAGTTGATAAATTCCATTCTAAATATTCTAAAATAAAGAACTTTGCCGGAAGAACAGGAATTTATTGAGCAGTTATTGAACCCGAAAACGCAAAATGAAGCGTTTCAAAAACTCTTGTCAATATATCAGAGACCGTTGTACAACCATATTCGTACTATCGTTTTAAATCATGATGACACCGATGATGTATTACAAAATACTTTTATAAAGGTTTTCCAGTACTTAAAAAATTTTAAAGGAGAAAGTAAATTATTTTCCTGGATGTATCGCATTGCCACCAATGAAGCACTTACTTTTTTAAACCAAAAGGCAAAAAAAAATGGCATTTCATCAGAAGCATTGCAAAACAAAACAATCGATAATCTAAAAGCCGACATCTATTTTGATGGAAATGAAATACAAATTGCGCTGCATAAAGCCATTGCCGCTCTTCCTGAAAAACAACAATTAGTTTTCAAAATGAAGTATTTTGAGGAATTAAAATACGGAGAGATTTCGGAAATCCTTGGTACTTCGGTGGGTGCATTGAAAGCCTCTTACCATCATGCCGTGAAAAAAATAGAGGCCTTTGTAACGACCAATTAAACCTTTTACCTATAATAAAGTCTAAATTGCATTATGAAAACATTTAAATTAGATACTACTCCAAAAATAACGCCTGGTTTTAAAACACCGGAACATTACTTTGACAATTTTTCTGAGAAAGTAATGCACCAAATTCCTATTGAAAAAAATGAGGTATCTAAAGTGATTTCTCTTTTCCAAAAAAGAAAAACGATTATTCTGATGGTAGCTGCCGTTTTTGTCATCGCTTTAATGCTTCCTGTTTTATATACTTCGTCAATAAACTCAAAAGAATTAGACGACACGACATTAGAAAATTATTTAAGCTATCAATCAAGCATCAATCAATACGATTTGATTAACGGTTTAGAAATAGAAGACATCAATAATATAGAAACCACTGTTGCACTCGAAGATGATGCTATTGAGGATATTTTATCCATTAATTCGAATTTAGAGCAACTTATAATAGAATAAAAATTGAACACCATAAAAAACAATACCATGACACTCAAAAAATTTATCCCAATACTTTTGTTATTGACTTCTTTTAATTTTTACGCCCAAAGCGAAAAAATGAAAGAAAAAAAAGAACAGATTCAGGCCTTGAAAGTAGCTTTTTTTACTACTGAATTAGATTTATCTACTGCCGAAGCAGCAAAATTCTGGCCTCTTTACAATGCGTTTGATGACAAGCAATTCGAATTGAGACATAAAAAAATGAGAACGTACATGAGCCGAATGAAAGACGGGTCTATAGATAAAATGACTGATAAAGAAGCACGAATTTTACTGTCTCAAATGGAAAGTACTGATGAAGAGTTATTCTTACTCCGTAAAAAATTCGCAAAAGACGTAAAAGAAATATTACCCGCAATAAAAATCATCAAACTGCGAAAATCTGAAGAAGATTTTAATCGAAAACTTTTACATCAATACAGAGATAAAAAATAATCTGTTTTTTTAATTCAATCAAACCCCTAGTATATTTCATTTATACTTGGGGTTTGTGTTTTTTACCCCATCAAAATCCATTTCACACCATTCCCCCTTTTATTTCTATAAACCAAAATTTGTTTTTTAATACCATACAAAAACATTTATAAAACACTTAAAAACAACAAGTTAACACCTGTGCAAATATAAACCAAAAGGCCTTAAAAATTAATTGGCACAGTAATTGGATATTCCCATTTATATTACTTAAATAAATGTATTATGAAAACTAAAATTATATTATTCAGCTTACTGGCTTACGTTTTTGCAGGACCGATGAAAGCCCAGGACAGAAATAGAGTTTACGCGATGAACAATGAAATTAGCGATAATTTAGATTTGAGAGCCGTAGCTGATATTTTTGGAGAATCCAGAAACCTCCAGGATTTTGAAAGACGATTGAATGATCCTGAACTTCAAATCTCCAATTTAGATTTGAACAATGATAACGAAGTGGATTATTTACGTGTCATAGAAACCGTAGAAAACAGGACTCATGTAATCATTATCCAATCAGTACTTGACCGTGATGTGTATCAGGATGTTGCCACGATTGATGTGGAAAAAGACAGCTACAACAGAATTTATGTGCAAGTCGTGGGAAACGAATTCATGTATGGGCCTAATTATATTTATGAACCAGTGTATTACAGTACTCCATTAATATATGCCTCATTTTGGTCTTATAATTACCGCCCGTATGTATCCAGTTGGTATTGGAATTATTATCCTTCCTATTATTACGCCTGGAGACCTTATCCGGTATACAGATATAGAAATAATATTCAAATCAGTTTGAATATCAACAACTATTACAATTATGTAAGTTACAGAAGAAGCAATCAAGCTGTTGTTTTATACAATTCAAGACGTTCTAACTGGTATGAAAGACAATATCCTAATTATGCGTTTTCCAGAAGAAACACTAACGTTACCAATCGTTATGAATTAGACCGACGAAGAGAATCTAAAAATAGTAATTATAGAAATGAAATCGGTTACTATCAAACCCGAAATAAAGCTTCCAGAGATAACACCAGCAGAAGTGCCGATGTAAACAGAAACTATTCGCAAAAAAACGCAACAACTTCTAGACCAAGTACTTCTCAAAGAACAGAAAATCAAAGAGCCTATGCGCCTAATACTTCGAGACAAAACGCTCCTCAAAGAACAGAGAACCAAAGAGCCTATGCACCTAATACTTCGAGACAAAACGCTCCTCAAAGAACAGAGAACCAAAGAATCTATACGCCAGGCAATTCGAATGATTCTAGACAAAACGCTCCTCAAAGAACAGAGAACCAAAGAGCCTATACGCCAGGCAATTCGAATGATTCTAGACAAAACGCTCCTCAAAGAGCAGAGAACCAAAGAGCCTATACGCCAGGCAATTCGAATGATTCTAGACAAAACGCTCCTCAAAGATCAGAGAACCAAAGAGCCTATACGCCAGGCAATTCGAATGCATCGAGACAAAATGTGCCTCAAAGAAATGAAAACCAAAGAGTCTTTTCTCAAAACAACTCGAATACATCAAGAGAAAACGTTCCCCAAAGAACAGAAAATCAGGGTAATTCTTCTTCAAGAAACGAAAAAAGAAGATAACATATTCTTACACAGCAACTTAAAAAACACGGTCATTGAACCGTGTTTTTTATTATCTTTTTTTTTTATAATTCACTCTATTTTATTTTAAAAGATTAAATTTGACGAGTTTTTTAATAATTATACATGAGCATATCACATAAAAACCTGCATACTAAATTAACTTTAGGCGGTTTATTGGTCACTTTAGGAATAATATATGGTGATATTGGAACTTCCCCACTATATGTAATGAAAGCCATTTTAGGGGATCACATTATTGATGCCGACATTGTCTTAGGTGGAATTTCCTGTGTTTTTTGGACACTTACATTACAAACTACTATCAAATATGTCCTTATCACCCTTAGTGCAGACAACCACGGCGAAGGTGGAATTTTCGCATTGTACGCCCTAGTCAAGAAGACCAAAATTCAATGGCTCATTGTCCCAGCCATTATTGGAGGAAGCGCCTTGCTTGCCGACGGAATCATAACCCCTCCTATTTCTGTATCCTCTGCCGTTGAAGGTATACGGACTTATTACCCTGAGATAGATACTGTCCCTATTGTTATCGGTATTTTATTCATACTGTTTACCATTCAACAATTTGGAACCCGATTAGTGGGAAGGTTTTTTGCCCCTATGATGCTCATCTGGTTCACCATGCTGGGGGTCTTAGGGATTATCCAAATCACCAAACATCCTGAAGTTTTCAAAGCATTCAATCCCTATTATGCTTATCACTTATTGACCATACATCCTGAAGGTTTTTTTGTATTGGGATATGTTTTCTTATGTACTACCGGAGCAGAAGCTTTATATTCTGATATGGGACATTGCGGACGTAAAAACATCCGAATCAGCTGGATTTTTGTAAAATCCACCCTAGTGCTCAACTATTTTGGACAGGCGGCTTATTTAATACATCATGAGGGAGAAACATTGCTAAGCCTGGGAGGTAAAAATGGAAATCCGTTTTATTTAATCATGGCCGATTGGTTCCAACCCATAGGAATTGTAATCGCAACACTTGCAGCAGTAATTGCTTCACAAGCTTTGATAAGCGGTTCATTCACATTGATTAATGAAGCCATGCGACTCAATTTTTGGCCAAAAGTAAGAATCAAATATCCAACAGAATTAAAAGGCCAATTATATATTCCGTCCATCAACTGGTTGTTGTTTTTGGGATGTGTGGGCATAGTTTTACACTTCAAAGAATCAAGCAATATGGAACATGCTTACGGATTGGCGATTATATTGTGTATGATCATGACCACTATTTTACTTAATTATTTTCTAATCATGAAAAGAGTAAAACTGTATTTTATGACACCACTAATCACCATTTACCTATTGATAGAATTTAGTTTCCTGGCTGCCAATATCACAAAATTCGCCGATGGGGGTTATGTAACACTCTTCATTGCGATACTTTTAATAGCTGTTATGACTATTTGGTATTTAGCAAAGAAAATCAACAAAAGCTATACTAAAATTGTAAAAATAGAAGATTACAAAAAAGTATTAATGGAGTTAAGTGAAGACTTATCCATTCCTAAATATGCTACCCATTTAGTATACATGACGAATGCAAACAGAATTGATGAAATTGAAGAAAAAGTAATGTACTCCATATTACAAAAAAGGCCTAAAAGAGCCGATATCTATTGGTTTGTCCACGTAAATATTTTAATGGAACCCTACAAAACCGAATACAGGGTTACCGAAATTATAAAAGACGACATCTACCGGATTGATTTTAATTTAGGTTTTAGGGAGCCTACAAAAATCAACCTGATGTTCCGTGAAGTAATCAAAGACATGGTACAGGAAGGTGAAGTAGACATTACCAGCCGATATGAATCTTTAAATAAAAACAACATTATTGGCGATTTCAAATTTGTATTATCCGAAAAATTCATTTCCAATGACAGCGATTTAAGATGGTATGAAAAATTGGTTATGAATACATATTTCATAATTAAAAAGATTTGCCTTTCTGAAGAAAGTGCCTTTGGATTGGACAGTAGCTCCGTAAAAATTGAAAAATTCCCAATGGTACTTCATGCACCGGAAATCGTTGGTTTAAAACGAGTGAAATAAACAACTATAATGGTTCTAAAATTAGAAAAAACACTGTTTCAATTACAGTGTTTTTTTATGGTTACCATTTAAAAACTAACATTCATTATTAATAATTTAACTTTCAAATCAATTAATAGTACCTTTGCACCTCAATTAATTAAAATGAGATTACACAGAAATTTAGTTTATACAACCATTGATTCCCTGAACGCCATATTTAACGAGGGGGAATATGCCGATAAAGTGGTTGCCAGAGCCTTAAAAAAAGACAAGCGTTGGGGAAGTTCTGATAGAAAATTTGTTGCCGAAACCATCTACGAAATCGTACGATGGAAACGATTATATGCTGAAATTGCCGAAGTAAAGGAACCTTTTGACAGAGACAATCTCTGGAGAATGTTTGCTGTTTGGGCGGTTTTAAGAGGCTACCCTATTCCCGATTGGCGTCAGCTGGAAGGAACCCCGGAGCGAAAAATCAAAGGCCGTTTTGATGAACTTTCAAAAATCAGACCGCTTAAAGAATCTATCCCGGATTGGATGGATGAATTGGGTGTAAAAGAATTAGGAGAACAGGTTTGGGCAAAAGAAATTGCTGCACAAAACCAACCGGCCAAAGTAATTCTTAGGGTTAATACCTTAAAAACAAACAAAGAAGCATTAAGAGCTATCCTGATGGATTTAGATATCGAAACCGAATACCTGAAAGACCAACCGGATGCCTTAGTTCTAAAAGAAAGAGCAAATGTTTTTATGACTGATGCTTTCAAGCAAGGTTTTTTTGAAGTTCAGGATGCCAATTCCCAATTGGTAGCTGCTTTCCTTGATGTAAAACCTGGAATGCGCGTAGTGGACACTTGTGCTGGTGCCGGTGGAAAAACCTTGCATATCGCAGCATTGATGGAAAACAAAGGGCAATTGATTGCGATGGATTTATATGAAAGTAAACTAAAGCAATTAAAGTTAAGAGCCAAAAGAGACGGTGCTTTCAATATTGAATACCGTATTATCGACTCTACCAAAGTAATCAAAAAATTACACGAAAGAGCCGACCGTGTCCTGATTGATGCTCCTTGTAGCGGTTTAGGTGTTTTGAAAAGAAATCCGGATGCCAAATGGAAATTACAACCGGAATTTATCGACAATATCCGTAAAGTACAGTCGGAAGTACTGGAAAGCTATTCTAAAATTGTAAAACCAGGCGGAAAACTCGTATATGCCACCTGCTCTGTTTTACCGTCTGAAAACCAGGAACAAGTGAAACGTTTTTTAACTACCGATATCGGAAAGCAATTCAACTTTATAAAGGATCAAAAAATCCTGGCTTCAGAGTCTGGTTTTGATGGTTTTTATATGGCTTTATTGGAGCGAAAAATTTAAGAAAACAGACTTCAGCCCTCAGAAGGCAGAAGGCAGACATAAAAAAAGGGATTTTCATACACTGAAAATCCCTTTTTTTTATGTCTTTTTTTTGACTGAAATCTAAATTCTGCAATCTAAAAACTAGTCGTTCATCGAAATCAAAAACTCTTCGTTATTTCGGGTTTTCTTGAAACGATCGTTGATGAAATCCATCGCTTCAACAGGATTCATATCCGAAAGATATTTTCTCATAATCCACATTCTTTGCAATGTCTTTTCATCTAACAATAAATCATCGCGTCTTGTACTCGAAGAAGTCAAATCAATCGCCGGGAAGATCCGTTTGTTGGCAATTTTTCGATCCAATTGCAATTCCATATTACCGGTACCTTTAAATTCTTCAAAGATAACCTCGTCCATTTTAGATCCGGTTTCGGTCAGAGCTGTTGCGATGATACTTAACGAACCACCATTTTCTACATTTCTGGCCGCACCAAAGAATCGTTTTGGTTTTTGTAAGGCATTGGCATCCACCCCCCCGCTCAACACTTTCCCTGAAGCAGGTTGAACCGTATTATAGGCCCTTGCCAAACGCGTAATTGAATCTAATAGAATAACCACATCATGGCCACATTCTACCAAACGTTTTGATTTTTCGAGAACAATATTGGCAATCTTAACATGCTCTTGCGGCTCTCTGTCAAAAGTGGAAGCAATTACTTCCCCACGCACACTACGTTGCATATCGGTAACCTCTTCCGGACGTTCGTCTATCAATAAAACGATTAAATATACTTCTGGATGATTGGCTGCAATGGCGTTGGCAATTTCTTTCAGTAACATTGTTTTACCGGTTTTAGGCTGGGCTACGATCATACCACGTTGTCCTTTCCCTATTGGAGAAAACAAATCGATGATACGGGTTGAAATTGTACTTTGTCTTTCGGCCAATTTGAATTTTTCCGTCGGAAAAACAGGCGTTAAATGTTCGAAAGAAACACGGTCACGTACCACTTGCGGATCATGTCCGTTTATCTTTAAAACTCGTACTAAAGGGAAAAACTTCTCTCCTTCTTTTGGAGGACGCACCACTCCTTTTACGGTATCCCCTGTTTTTAATCCGAATAATCTGATTTGGGAAGTTGATAAGTAAATATCATCCGGCGAAGCCAGATAATTATAATCTGATGAACGCAAAAATCCGTATCCGTCCGGCATCATTTCAAGAACACCTTCACTTTCTATGATTCCGTCAAATTCAAAATCAGAATCTCTGAAATTATTCTTTTTGTTTTTAAAATTCGGATTTTGGTTTGGGTTCGGATTTTGGTTTTGTTTATTCTGCTGATTTACTTCGTCAGCTCGTTTTCGCTCGTGTGGGTTTATTTTCTTTGCTGGTAAAGGCGTTTCTGTAATTTCGTCTGCCCCTTTATTCTCTATGATTTCCTGATTATTATTCTCAGTATCATTTACCTCTTCATTACTGCTCTTTTTTTGAGCAATTTTCTTTTCGTAAGCTGATTTATTAAATTTTACAATCTTTGGGGATTTCTTTTCCACGGCTGCGGTTTCTGCTACAGCTGCTTCTGGAACTGCCCCCTCATCTGCAACAGGATTTGATACTGTAATCTTTGCTTCTATAATATTTTCTTCCTCCTTAGCAATAGCATTTTTGGCACTTTTTTGTGCTACAGCTTTCTTTACAGGTACGATACGCACTCTTTTAGGCTTATCATCCTCTATTTTATTTTCCGGTTTATTCTCTAATGTTGGTTCAACACTAGCCTTTTGATGTTCTAAAATCTGACTGATTAATGTCTCTTTTTTAACACCGTTAATTTTTATGGTTTTAGCTGCTTTAGCTATTTCTTGAAGCTCAGAAAGCTTCATTTCTTTTAATGCAGAAATTTCAAACATGAATGTTCTTTGAATTTAATTAATTTTGGAAATACTATAAAAAGATAGGTAGTAAAAATTTTATTTTGAATAGTCCGCAGTATGAAGTGCTTACGGCATTGTTATGCAATGATACGAATAAAATTTAATCAGACAATAGTATTTTTAAAAAAGAAAATATATTTTTGCGCTATACAATCGAATAAAATGATACAAAGAATTCAAACGGTTTATCTGATTCTCGCTTTTATAATAACAGGAATACTTCCGTTCGTTTTTCCTTTATGGGCTATGAATGACAAAACGGTTTATTACTTTATGCAGAACCCGATTTACGTAATTCTGTTGGGCTTGAGTACCACCTTATCCCTTTTGAGTATTATTTCATACAAGAAAAGACAAAATCAATTTGTAATCAACAGATTGAATATGATATTAAATTTAATTTTATTAGGATTGTTTGTATATCGTTCACTAAATTTATCTGGAGAGACAGTTCTTGTTTCTGAGAAAGGTATTGGGATGTTTCTGCCTATCGGCGCTATCGTATTATTAGCTTTGGCTAATAAGGCCATCAAAAAGGATGAAGATCTTGTAAAATCTGTGGACAGATTGAGGTAAACCTATAAACTTAGTTTATTAGTGCGTTAAAACCCGAATGTAATTATTCGGGTTTTTTTATGGAATTTCACAAATAAAATTATTAAAAGAAATCTTATAAAGAAATATTGATGTTTTTTTTTATAAATTTGAACTGGTATCCAAAACACTATGAACGAAAAAATACGCATACATCTGGCAGATGACCATCAAGTACTTATTGATGGTATAAAAACCTTATTGCAAACAGTTCCTGATTTTGAAGTTGTCGGGCATTCCCTGGATGGAAACACAGTCTATGAAGATGTCACCAACAACAAAACCAATGTTCTGGTTCTTGATATCAGTATGCCGAAAAAAGACGGCATCGAGGTGATGAAAGAATTTGCCAAAAAAGGTTTGCCTTGTAAAGTAATCATTCTTTCGAGTTATGACGACGTTAAAATCATAAAAGAAGTTATGAAATTGGGCGCCAGCGGCTATTTGACCAAGCAATGTGCCGGAGAACATATTGTGGATGCCATTCATTCCGTTTCTAATGATATAGAATATTTTTGCAATACAGTTAGGGAAAAAATATTCAATACGGCAACTAAAGACAATCCCAAATTAAACAAACAAAAACCTAAAATAATAGACACCGGACTAACCGGAAGGGAAATTGAAATCATAACGCTGATAGCTTTAGAATATAGCGGAAAAGAAATCAGTGACCGTCTGTTCATTAGCACCAATACGGTCGAAACACACCGGAAAAACATTTTAAAAAAACTCAAAGCAAAAAACACCATAAGCCTCGTTAAATTTGCCATCAAATACAATCTGATTAAATCCTAGTCCTAATGGGGACGCTTCACCCCCCTTTTTTAATCTATTTGCAAACAGACAATAAACATACATGTTTCAAAATCGAATTCTTTTATTGCTGCTATCGGTACTGATTTTTTGGGGAACTGCGGTATTTGCCCAAACCAACACCCTTTCTAAAAAAGAAATCAAGATACTTACCAGTGAAGCAACCCGATTGTTGAAATCAGGGAAACATGAAAAATCATTAATTCAGGCCCGGATTGCGTTAAAATACGCCATCGCCAGTAAAGATGACAACTTAATTGCGAACTCTTACAATATCATCGCCGCAAATTTTGATGAATTGTCCGAATTTGAAAAGGCGTTCTTTTATTATAAAAAAGGAATGATTTATGCTAATAAGACCAACAATTACGAACTAAAAAACTGGCTGCATAACAACTTAGGCAACATCTATTGTTTTAACAAAAAGCAATATAAAAAAGGAATATATCATTATAAAAAATCATTGGAATACAGCAAAAAAGGATATGATTCTGTTCAATTTTTTTTTACGAAACTGAATATTACCTGGGCTTATTTTGACATCAATCAGTTTGAACACGGCCTGCCCTATCTGCAATACATCAATAAACACCACCAAAAAGATAGTGATGAGTCGACTCTCGTAGTCTTAAATATGCTCAACGGCATGTATTATAGTCATATCAATAAACCTAAAAAAGCAATCTGGTTTTTTGAAAAATCCATACAGTCCGGGACTAAAGAATCCTACAAATCTGATTTATCCTTTTCCCATCAGGAATATTCTAAATTTTTACTAAAAATTGGAGATTATAAAAAAGCATACCAACATTTAGAACTTTACAACAAAATCAACGCAGAGCTTAACTATGAAGAAAAGTTAAAGAATTTAAATATTGCAGGAATCAATCTGGAAATTGACGAATACAAACGGGAGATTGATAATATTGAAACCAAATACAAATCAAAAGAGCAGTTACTTTTAGAAAAACAGTCGAAAAACAAAAAGATCAGTATTGTTATTATTTCTGTTTTACTGCTGATAATTATTGTTTTATACTTTTTATTCCAGAATATTCGATTAAAACAAAAAAACAAAATCACCGAAATACGAAGTCAAATTCAAGAGCGAATCATCAATGCCTCTATCAACGGACAAGAAATGGAACGCAAAAAAATAGCTCTCTTTTTACATGACAATATTAGTGCATTACTTTCATCTGCCGGATTGCATCTAAGTGTTATTACAAAAAACCAAGTTGATAGCGAAGAAATCAAGAAAACAAAAGCCATTCTTAATCAAGCCCATGAGCAAGTTCGGGATTTATCTCACGAGCTCTTACCTTCTCTTTTGACTCGTTTCGGACTGTTTTACGCACTGAATGATTTTTGTGAAAAAATAACCAACTCCAGTATTCATTTCAAATATTCCTGCAAAGTTTCACCCCAGACAAGGTATCATGAAGAATTTGAAATGAAAATGTACTTTATTATCACCGAGTTATTAAACAACATTATCAAACACAGTCAGGCCAATAAAGCTAAATTGTCTTTAAAAGAAAAAGACAATCAATTGATTATTTCTGTCTCGGATAACGGAAAAGGATTCGACATCAATAAGTATAAAATCATTGAAGGTTTTGGGCTCTATCAAATCAAAGCCCGAATCAATAATAACAATGGCGAATTTAAGATTGATTCCATAATCGATTCCGGAACTACGATTCACATCAAAGTGCCTATTGTATACAAAAAAAATTAAACCCTTTTTTCTATTTCTATAATTTCCAACTCTTTGATTTTATCCCCGTCAATGACAAAACGCAACATGGTTCGCACTTGGTGAAACCCGCTTTTTCCGGCAGCTCCGGGATTCATATGCAGACAATTATTTTTCTTGTCGAACATCACTTTCAGGATATGCGAATGCCCGCAAATAAATAAATTTGGAGGATTGTTCTGCATTTCGGTTTTTATGGCCGGATTGTATTTTCCCGGATAACCACCAATATGGGTAATCCACACATTCACTCCTTCGCACATAAAACGGTTGTGCAAAGGAAATTCCAAGCGGGCTTTATCATCATCAATATTTCCATACACTGCCCGTAATGGTTTTACTTTTTTTAAAGTATCGGTTACTGTCAGATCACCGATATCTCCTGCATGCCAGACTTCATCAGCCTGAGCCACATATTTTAGAATGGTATCATCGATATGACTGTGGGTATCGGAAAGGAGCAGGATTTTTTTCATTCGTAAGGTGCTAAGCTGCGAAGGTACAAAGTTGCTAAGTTTCCAAATACTTGAATTTCTAATTTATTTTACAATTACTGAGAGCCTGTTTAAAATTCATCAAAATTAATCTCCCCTCCCCTAAAGGGTGTAATTTTGATGAATTTTTTTAAGAAATTTTCCACCCTTTAGGGGGAGGGGGAAAAAGAAAATTTCTTTTTTTTAATAAATTTAAACAGGCCCTGAATTAAACCATAAAAATTCGTTTAAAAAAAGCTTAACCATTCCGAACCATCAGAGCCACAGAAACTCCGAACCTTTCCGGAAAAACTTTGTACCTTTGCCTCTTTAAAACTTTGCACCCAAACCTTGAGATATTTTATACAATTAGCATACAACGGAACCCATTATCACGGTTGGCAATACCAACCTAACGCATCCTCTGTACAGGAAACCTTAAACAAAGCCTTTTCGGTAATTTTGAAAAGTGATATCAACCTGATGGGAGCCGGACGCACCGATACCGGGGTTCACGCCAAGGAAATGTTTGCCCATTTTGATTTTGACAAGGCATTTGATATTCCGAAACTAGTACACAAACTCAATTCGTTTTTACCTAAGGACATTGTCATTTATGCCATCATTCCGGTTGATGCTGAGGCGCATTGCCGTTTTGATGCCACCAAAAGAACATATGAATATTATATCAACACGGTCAAAAATCCTTTTTCGCAAGAGCTAAGTTGGCATTTTAATCACCAATTGGATGTGAATTTGATGAATGAAGCCGCCCAATTGTTACTCAAACATACCGATTTCCAGTGTTTTTCTAAGGTAAACACCGATGTAAACACCTTTGATTGTATTATTTTTGAAGCATATTGGAAAAAAGAAAAAGATTGCCTTATTTTTACCATTTCGGCCAATCGGTTTTTACGCAATATGGTTCGCGCCATAGTAGGTACTTTGGTCAATATTGGCCTGCACAAGATTACATTGGAGGATTTTAGCGCCATTATCGAAAGTAAAAACAGGGAGAAAGCCGGTTTTTCTGTCCCGGCACACGGATTGTATTTGACCAAAATAGAATATCCTTATGTAGATAATTAGTACCTAGTCCTTAGTCCCTAGTACTAAAGACAAGAAAACAAAGATTAAAAAATAGAAAATAGAGACTAAGGATTAAATAAACAAAATGAAAGCAAAAGCATTCGACACCCGATTATTCAAAAGGATACTGCAGTATACCAAACCCTATCAATGGCGTTTTAACGGCGTAGTTATTTTTGCGGTTTCTTTATCCATTTTTGCGGCACTGCGCCCGTATTTGTTGAAAGAAACGGTAGACGGCTACATCAAAACCCATGATTCCTACGGATTATTGCTTTATATAAGCTGGATGGGAATCGTGCTTTTACTGGAAGTCTTTTCACAATTTTATTTTGTCTATTGGGCCAACTGGCTGGGACAGGATATTGTAAAAGACATCCGAATCAAATTGTTCAGACACATTTTGAGTTTCAGGATGAAGTATTTTGATATGGTGCCCGTGGGGCAACTGGTTACCCGTTCAGTTTCGGATATTGAGGCGATTGCCCGTATCTTCAGCCAGGGATTGTTTATGATTATCAGTGACCTGATGAAAATGGTGGTGGTACTGCTTTTCATGTTTTATATGAACTGGAAACTAACTTGGATTGTGATTGTTGCCATGCCAATCCTGGTGTTTTTTACCCGAATATTCCAACGCAAAATGCAAATTGCCTTTGAAGAAGTACGCAATCAGATTGCTAACATGAACTCCTTTGTCCAGGAGCGTGTGACCGGAATGAAGATTGTGCAACTCTTTAACCGGGAGAAAATAGAATATGACAAATTCAAGGAGATCAACGACAAGCACAAAAAAGCGTGGATAAAAACGATTTTGTACAACTCCATCTTCTTCCCTATTGCCGATATTATTTCGTCATTAACACTGGGGTTTATTGTACTGTATGGTGGAATTAAAATTCTGAATGGGGATAATTTTACCACTTTTGGGGATTTATTTTCTTATACGATGTTTATCGGGATGTTGTTTAACCCATTGCGCCAGATTGCGGATAAATTCAATGAGATGCAACTGGGAATGATTGCGGCCAACCGTGTTTTTGATATTATCGACACCCAAGACCAGATTCAGGATACCGGAAAAATTGAAGCCCCAATTTTTAAAGGCGCTATAGAATTCAAAGGAGTCCGTTTTAGCTACATTCCGGATGAGGAAGTAATCAAAGGAATTGATTTAAGTGTCAATGCCGGCGAAACCATCGCCATTGTGGGCGCTACAGGTGCCGGAAAATCTACCATCATCAATTTACTGAACCGCTTTTACGAAATCAACAGCGGTACGATTTACATAGACAAACACAACATCGAAGAATATACATTGAGCTCATTGCGCAAGCAAATCGCTGTGGTTTTACAGGATGTTTTTCTTTTTGCCGATACCATTTTTAATAATATCACCTTAAACAATCCTGCTATTTCCAGGGAAGAAGTCTATGCTGCCGCCAAAAAAATAGGCGTTCACGAGTTTATCATGAGTTTGCCCAACGATTACGATTTTGATGTAAAAGAACGCGGGGTGATGCTTTCCTCGGGTCAGCGTCAGTTGATTGCTTTTTTGAGATCGTACATCAGCAACCCGAGTATCCTTATTCTGGACGAAGCCACTTCGTCTATCGATACCTATTCGGAAGAATTGATTCAGCGCGCCACCGAAACCATTACCCAAGGCCGTACTTCGATTGTCATCGCACACCGGTTGGCAACCATTGTCAATGCCGATAAAATTGTGGTGATGGACAAAGGTTTCATTGTTGAAGAAGGAACGCATCAGGAATTAATCAACAGGGAAAGCGGGTATTACAAAAACTTGTATGATTCGCAGTTCTCGGTAGCAAATTAGTTTTTTTCACCGCCTATTTAACCACAAAGACACTAAAAAAATCCGCTGAAATCTGTTAAATCTGCGCGCCAAAATTTTACCGCAAAGATTCGAATGCTTTTTTCACCACAAAGGCACAAAGAAAAAATCAGTTGCATCTGTTAGATCTGTGTTCCTATAATATCACCATAGAGAATATTAGCAATTCATTCAAAAGATTGACTATTCCTTATCAATTCTGATGTTCAAATCACACTTTTTGACTTTAAATTGTTCAATTTATAAATCTTTCTATTTATTGAATCCTTAAAGTTTCCAAAAACAGAATAAATTCTTAAATTCGCACCATCAATTAATTTTAGAAAAAACTTATAAAATGAAAAGCGCTTTTTGCGATTTCCATTTTACAACTTAAAAAAATAAAACAGAAAAAAATGAAATACGACATCATTGTTTTAGGAAGTGGACCAGGCGGATATGTAACTGCCATTAGAGCATCACAATTAGGTTTTAAAGTAGCCGTAATTGAAAAAGAAAACTTAGGCGGGGTTTGTTTGAACTGGGGTTGTATCCCAACCAAAGCCTTACTAAAATCGGCTCAGGTTTTTGATTATCTAAAACACGCTTCCGATTACGGATTGACGGTTTCAGCATTTGACAAGGATTTCCCGGCTGTAGTGCAACGTAGCCGTTCGGTTGCCGAAGGAATGAGCAAAGGGGTTACTTTCTTGATGAAGAAAAACAAAATTGACGTTATTAATGGTTTTGGAAAACTAAAACCAGGCAAAAAAGTAGACGTTACCGATAAAGACAATAAAGTTACTGAATACAGTGCCGATCATATTATCATTGCTACCGGAGCCCGTTCCCGTGAGTTGCCAAACTTACCACAAGATGGTGTAAAAGTAATTGGATACCGTCAGGCAATGACATTGCCAACACAGCCAAAAAAGATGATTATCGTTGGTTCCGGGGCAATTGGAGTGGAGTTTGCCCATTTCTACAACGCTATGGGAACTGAAGTTACCATCGTAGAATTTATGCCAAACGTAGTTCCTGTTGAGGATGAGGATATTTCAAAACAATTTGAAAAATCTTTGAAAAAAGCCGGAATTACAGTTATGACCAACTCTTCTGTAGAGAAAATTGACACAACTGGAAATGGCGTAAAAGCTTTTGTAAAAACGGCCAAAGGAGAAGAAATCCTTGAAGCTGATATTTTACTTTCTGCTGTTGGAATCAAAACCAACATCGAAAACATCGGATTGGAAGAAGTAGGAATCGCTACCGACAGAGATAAAATCTTGGTTAACGCTTACAACGCAACTAATATCCCTGGTTACTACGCTATTGGTGACGTAACTCCGGGACAAGCTTTGGCTCACGTAGCTTCTGCAGAAGGAATCAACTGTGTGGAAAAAATCAAAGGATTGCATGTAGAGCCTATCGATTACGGAAACGTACCGGGTTGTACCTATGCCACTCCAGAAATTGCTTCGGTAGGTTTGACTGAGAAACAAGCCAAAGAAAAAGGATACGAATTGAAAATTGGTAAATTCCCATTCTCGGCTTCAGGAAAAGCAAAAGCGGCCGGAACCCCGGACGGATTTGTAAAAGTAATCTTTGATGCCAAATACGGCGAATGGTTAGGATGCCACATGATTGGTGCCGGAGTTACCGATATGATTGCTGAGGCAGTGGTTGCCCGTAAACTGGAAACTACCGGTCACGAAATCCTAAAATCAATCCACCCACACCCAACAATGAGTGAGGCGGTTATGGAAGCTGTTGCTGACGCTTACGGTGAGGTAATTCACTTGTAGATTTCAGAATTTAGAATAAAGATTTCAGATTATATATAAAATCCGTTTTGTGAAAGCAAAGCGGATTTTTTTTGAATAAACCCAAGCCATCTCCATAAAAACAAGCCATTCCCTCTTTTTATCCTATCCCAAAAACGAAATCATAAAAGTACTCCGACATCTTTTTTTCACAAAAGCACAAATATTTTCTAAAGAATACGAAAACCAATACATAATTTGTTTATTTTTGAAAGTAAACTCTTAACAAGAGAGTCCTTAAAATAAAAAAATAGAACCTAATTTAAAAAAGTAAAATTATGATTGAATGGTACAAAAAAGTAGTTTTTGAAAATTATCTGAATTTTAACGGAAGAGCACGTAGAAGTGAATATTGGTGGTTTTTTCTCATGAACTTGATTTCAATAATCATTTTAATAATAATTGGAGGCTATATCCATTTTCCTTTCCTAGTTACAATATATCAATTAGGTATCTTAATTCCGTCTTTAGCAGTAGGTGTAAGACGTATGCACGATGTAGGTAAAAGCGGATGGTTTCTATTAATACCTATATACAGCCTTATATTAGCCTGTACAGAAGGTGAATATGGCGAAAACGAATATGGCGAAGATCCTAAAAACAACATCGACACTATAAACGAAATAGGTCAAAGTTAATACTGACTTCTCAAAAATAATAAGAATCCGATTGGTGCAAACCTGTCGGATTTTTTTATGCAAATCATTTCGCTCCTAAAAAGACACAATAAACTCAAAAACAATGTTTTAAATATAAAAAATAAGCCCTTCCACCGATTTACAAGCGGAATATTTCGTAAATTAGATAGGAAAAAGGAACAGCACTATTGTACTTCAAAATTAGGAGATATAAGTAAACCCCAAACCACTTTATATTTCATAAAAAATGGACAAAGAGAACAATCAACCCCCAAAGATTTTTCTTTACTATGCAGCCTGACGGTATGAATTACATACAACAACCATCTACTACTCTCAAAAAAAAGTCCAACCAGGAGCTTAAAGAGTAGCGCAATTTAAATTAGTCTAAAATTTAAAATTCAAGCAAGATGAAAACAATTAAAATGATAGCAATGGCTTTACTCTTTGGAATATTCTCTTTTCAAAGTGCCAGTTTGTATGCGCAAGACCCCATGAAAGTGGCCAAAAACGTATATAAAAAAATATTGCTGGAAAATGACAAGGTAAGAGTGATGCAGGTTATTTTTCCTCCGGGTGCAACCGCAGCGATGCATAGCCATCCCAACCACAGTGTTTATGTTTTGGCAGGAGGAAAAATTGAGATTACCGAAAAAGGCAAAAAAGCCGCTAGCATGGACATCAAATCCGGCACTGCCATATATATGCCTGCGGTAACCCACACGGGAAAAAACACCGGTATGACAACCTTAAAATTGATTGTAACCGAAATGAAACCGGCAAAAAAATAAGCTCGTGTTTTCTGGATAAAACCATTCCTTTTTGACAGCGATAGATCGCTACAGCAACTACTATAAAATCCGATTGACAAACAACTCGGATTTTTTTATGGTGTGTTTCTACTGCAACAAGTCCTTGATGAAATTCTATTTTTAAAATTGAAATTGACTTTTGATATTGCTATTGAAATTTGAAATGATTTGTAAGAAAAAATGAATATATTTGAAATTAAGTAAAGTATGACTGCTGTGTTACCCATCTATACAAGAATGGGTGACTTTGTATAATTTTGTCATACATATAAACGAGTTGTGCTTAATACAAAAAAACGAATGGGAAGAAAAAAAATACACGATAAAGTACCAACTCACGATAAAATGATGATTCCAACTTTGGAAGCTCTAAAGTTATTGGGTGGTTCAGGTTCTATAGATGAAATAAATGAAAAGGTTTATGAGGTTGCAGGTTATGACGAAGAAATTTTGGAAATACCTCACGATGAAAGTGGAGTTCAAACTAAAGTTGAATACAGATTAGCTTGGGCACGAACTTATTTGAAAAAATATGGTTTAATTGATAATTCATCTCGAGGTGTTTGGGCATTAATAGACAATGAAATTGATACAACAAAACTTGATTCTGACAAAATTTTAAAAAAAGTTAGAGAAGAAACGAAAAAACAAAAATTAGATAATAAACAAAATAAAAAGGAAATTGAAGAAGAAGTTGAAGAAGAAGTTGAAAACGAAATTGATTGGAAAGAAAACTTAATTTCAATTATTCTAAAAATTGAACCTTCGGCTTTTGAAAGACTTTGTCAGAGGATTTTGAGAGAAAGTGGATTTGTCCAAGTAGAGGTTACTGGTAAATCCGGAGATGGAGGAATTGACGGAAAAGGAATAGTTAGACTCAACGGATTTTTAAGTTTTCATGTCTTTTTCCAATCAAAAAGATACAAAGGATCAGTAGGCTCTAGTGACATCCGAGATTTCAGAGGTGCAATGCAAGGTAGAGCAGACAAAGGACTTTTTATAACAACAGGTAATTTTACGAGAGAAGCGATTAAAGAAGCTACAAGAGATGGAGCGCCTCCAATTGACTTAATAGACGGAGAATTATTATGCGATAAATTAAAGGAATTTAATCTTGGAGTAAAAACTGAACTAATTGAAGAAATTTCTGTAAATGCAGAATGGTTTTCAAAAATATAGAAAGGTTCTAGGCATAACACAGGTTTGTGCCTATTGTAGAATATAGTGGAATATAGTGGAATTACCATTTTCAATTCATATTTTTCATTAACTCGAAAATACTCGTTTTCAAAACTCCATAACAGCCACAAACGAGAGAACCTCAACCGTTGATTGCGCAAAAACACTCACCAACAGACATAAAATCTATTTTAAACCTAACCTCTAAACATTAAAAAAATGGCAAAACAAATTTTTATCAATTTAGCCGTAAAAGACCTGCAAAAATCTATGGATTTTTATACGGCTTTAGGTTTTACAAACAATCCTCAATTTTCGGACGATACAGGAAAATGTATGGTTTGGAGTGAAAACATTTTTGTAATGCTTTTATCGCACGAAAAGTTTGCAAGCTTTGCAAGCAAACCCATTGCAGATACAAAATCACACGTAGCAGGACTTTTTTCATTATCGGTTGACAGTGTTGATGAAGTAAATAGTATCTTGACAAATGGATTAAAAGCAGGTGGAACAGAGCCCAACGAAATGAGGGATTACGGTTTTATGCAACAGCGAACTATTGAAGATTTTGACGGACACACTTGGGAGATTTTCTATATGGACATTTCAAAATTCCCAACAGAACAACAAGCGGAACAATAACAATGAACCGCTGAAATCGGCTTGGCAATATTGCGGCTGAAGTGCTTCTATGAAGATTTGTGCTAATTCAGCATTAGCAATTCTTTTGAACTTTAATGCTAAAAATCCGCCACATCGCCAAGCCGAAAACCTTTAGTGGTAAATAACAAGACAAATTCCGTCAAAACCATTCGACCTCTATGACGGATTGCTATTGTATTAATAAACGCTGCGTGACTTCGGCTCTTATTTCAGCATATTTTGATAAACAAAAACACTAAGACTATGAGAAAAATAATTGTTTTATCATTTATTACCTTAGATGGGGTAATGCAGGCACCCGGCGGACCCGACGAAGATACATCAGGCGGTTTCAAATACGGTGGTTGGGTGGCACCCTATGGAGACGAAGTTTTTGGTAAGATCCTGGAAAAACAAATGAAACCTGCAGATCTTCTTTTGGGCAGAAAAACATTTGAGATTTTTGCCTCCTACTGGCCAGAGCATGAAAATGGATGGCCGGGTATTAATGATGTCACCAAATACGTCATGTCAAAAACTATTAAAACATCAGATTGGAAAAACTCGGTTTTCCTCGAAAGTCTGGCAGATATCGAAAAACTTAAAAATTCAAAAGGTTCTGATATTCAAGTGTGGGGCAGCGGCAATCTCGTCCAGACACTACTCGAAAATGATTTAGTGGACGAACTTTGGCTCAAAATTTTTCCGTTGACTCTTGGTACAGGAAAAAAGTTATTTGACAATGGCACGATTGCCGCAGCATTTACCTTAATAGAGAGCACTGTTACACCAAGCGGAGTGATTATTGCCAATTACAAGCGGGCTGGAGAAGTCAAGACAGGAACTATTGGAGCTGAAGGAGAATAAGAATGATACAACAAACAATTAATGCTTTTGAGTGATGGAATATAAAGCCGAATTAATTGACATCCTAACAACCGATGTGCTTGTTATGGAAACTCTTGCTATCGTTAAAGGGTTAAACCTAAATGATTGTTGGGTGGGTGCCGGATTGATACGAAATACCGTTTGGGATAGTCTACACCAGATAAAAGCAACAAAACACAATGATATAGATGTCGTCTTTTTTGATACAACTACTCTTTCGGAAACGCTGGAAAAAGAAATAGAAGCCCAACTGACCCAAATCAATCCCAACGCCAAATGGTCGGTTAAAAATCAGGCGCGAATGCATATTCGCAATAATCATCAGCAATACAGCAACACCAAAAACGCCATTTCTTATTGGCCTGAAACGGCTACAGCCATTGCGGCGAGATTGAATTCCAATGACAAAATCGAAATTCTGGCACCCCATGGCTTGGATGATTTATTTAATTTAGTGGTTAGCCCCACTCCAAATTTTGATTGGAATATGTTTCGGCAAAGAATAGAGGAAAAACAATGGGAGAAACAGTGGGAAAATTTAATTTTTGCATCAAGTCCAAAGTAAAGATAAAGTCACCTCACCTTGCGAAAAAGAAATAGCGAGATTGTTTTTTATTACAAACCCGCCAGACTATAAAATTAATATCTCTTTAGCCATTATTTTAAACATAGTTTCGTAAATTTATATTCAGCTATTTATCAATATATTAGATTCAAAAAAAAAAAAAAACTTCCCCTACCCGCCTTCTGTAAGCAACATATGAATCCTGTTGTTTGGTTTGAAAATTATCATAGTCCTTTTTTTGCAATCTAAATAAGTTTAAAAATATCTTTTCATAAAAAAACTTCATTTTAAAACTCAATCAACATGGAAACAAATGCAAACCAAAAATCCCTTTATGAACGTCTTGGCTGTATAGAAGGAATAAGCGCTATCGTAGACGAAGTGGTAGAAGCCCATATGACGAACCCCGCTGTCAAAGCGCGATTTCTTCCTTTAAAAGATGATCCAACCCATTTCTCAGAAGTAAGACAACATTTGATTCATTTTTTTGCCATGGGCAGTGGCGGACCCGAACAATACACCGGTAAAGATATGCACAGTGCCCATCGCGGTATGAATATCAGTCAGGGAGAATATATGAGTGTAATTGACGATATCCTTTCAGCACTTGATAAACGCCAAATTGATGAGCAATCCAAAAAAGATGTTCTTGCCATTCTTTTTTCCCTAAAAGACCAAATGATCGGGGTTTAAGCAATGCTTAAAAAAACATTTCCATAAGGCTTCGATTTCTCGAAGCTTTTTTTGTTTTTTTTTGATCAAGACAAATCGAAGATTCAGTGAACAGCTCCCATTTCCTTAAAACAAAAAAACAGCCGCAAACCAGTGCTTGCTGCTGTTTTTTTTATGTCCTTAGCCCATAATAGAGCTTCAGCTATTTTTCAAATTATCTGTTGGCCAAATAATGCAACACATTTTTCTCGATTCGTTCATTGATGTTTGAAATATCCGCTTTAACGAATTTTTCCCCAATAATATTTTCATATAATTCAATGTATCTGTCCGAAACCGTTTCGATGTAAGCATCGGTCATTTCCGGGATTTGTTGTCCTTCCTGACCTTGAAACCCATTTTGTATCAACCAACGACGTACAAATTCTTTCGATAATTGTTTTTGTTCTTCTCCTTTATCCTGTCTTTCCTGATACCCTTCGGCGTAAAAATAACGGGAAGAATCCGGTGTATGGATTTCGTCAATTAAAACAATTTGTCCTTCTTTGGTTTTACCGAATTCATATTTGGTATCCACCAAAATCAATCCGCGGCTGGCGGCAATTTCAGTTCCTCTTTGAAATAAAGCTCGGGTATATTTTTCTAAAACCAAATAATCTTCTTCGCTAACAATTCCTTTGGCAAGGATGTCTTCCCTGGAGATATCGGCATCGTGTTCTCCGTTGTCGGCTTTGGTTGTTGGCGTAATTATTGGAGTTGGGAATTTATCATTCTCTTTTAATCCTTCCGGCATGGCAACACCGCAAAGACTTCTTTTTCCGGCAGCATATTCACGTGCGGCATGTCCCGAAAGGTAGCCACGAATCACCATCTCCACTTTAAACGGCGCACACAAATGTCCAACGGCAACACTTGGATCCGGAGTTGCGATTAACCAATTCGGAACGATGTCTTTGGTCAGTTCCATGAACTTGGTTGCAATCTGGTTTAAAATCTGACCTTTATACGGAATCCCTTTAGGTAAAACCACATCAAAAGCCGAAAGCCTGTCTGTTGCAATCATCACTAAAAGTTCATCACCTATGTTATAAACCTCTCTTACTTTTCCTCTATATACTGATTTTTGATTTGGGAAATTAAAATTGGTGGTCGTTATTGTATTGCTCATTATTGTATGTTTTGCTATTTTTTATGAATGCAAATTTAGGATTATTTTAGAAAGAAAAACAAAGAATAATTTATTGATCCACTTTCCAATGGACTCCTACTTTTACTATGCCGTTTTATTTAATAATTTCTCAAATAAATAATTGGCCACTCCGTTTTCATGATTGGGCGCAATCACCTCTAAATGGGACAATTTGGTTTTTAAACTATCTGGTGCATTTCCCATCACTAATCCTTTGGCCGTCGTGTTTAACATTTTTTCATCATTGTAACCGTCTCCAAAAGAAATGGCTTCATGAAAGCCATAGTCTTCTTTTTCTAAAATTTTGGCAATAGCCACACTCTTATCTACCGACTTATCCATAAATTCCAAACACAACGGCAAACTGAAGGCATGACTAAAATGATCGGTATGTGTTTCTAAAATTTGATTTCTCAGTTCCAGTAATTTGGAATGACGTTCATGGGTAAAAAATATTTTTATGGCAGCCAAATCTTCCACTTCACTAAAATCAACCAATTCCGGCAGATAGTTTAATTCCGGCTGAAAACTGTTCAGTTTTTCATTGTGTTTATTAGTTTGCCACACATTTTCCCTGAACAAAACCGTCGTAATCTCCGGATCAATATCCAATGCCAAAACCGACTTTACGGCTTCGCTTTCCATATTGACGGAAAAAAGCAGTTCCTTTGATGGGGAATGAATCCGCGCTCCATTGGAGGTTACCAGATAAAGCGGAATTTCCAAAGTTTCCACAATAGGCATGGCATCCAAGTGATGACGGCCGGTGGCAACAATTATCAAATAATTTTCCTGGTGTAATTTCCGGAAAACGGATTTGGTATAATCTGAAATTTTATGTGATGGATTCAATAAAGTCCCATCTAAATCAGTCACTATTACTTTTATACTTCTTTCAATGCTCATTTTCTTCCATTAGTGATTGCGAGTTCAAATCTACTGAGATTAGAATGAATAACAAAAAACTTCCTCTTGAAATAACAACTATTTAACTTTAGAAAAAAGGCTCATTAACTCAATGATCAGATAATTTATTGAATTTTTCGACCATGGCATTCCCTCTCTCTGTTTTTCCTGTTTTTTTTAATGCATCTCCAAATCTAAAATAATATACAGGGTCTAAATTATTTGTCATTGCAAATAGTTCTTCATACCACCTTGCCGCTTTTTCCATTTGGTTGTTGAAGAAATAGTAATTCGCTATTTCTTTAAATATATAAATTGATTTATATCCTTTCTCGGCAACCCTTACATAAACATCAATAATATTGATAAAAATATGGTCTCGTTTTTCTCTTTGGGGTTCATTCTTAACAACAGCAACGGGTTCCAATTTTGTTAAATTACCAATTACCATTGCCAATGTGGCTTTTGCGACTTCTGAATTTTCAGGAATTTCAATATTTTTACTGTCAATTTTAATTTCCACAAGATTTGTTGGTTCTTGACTTTTTCTGGAATCTCTGTTCAAATTTTTGGTTTCTATATAGTAATTCTTTTTTTTATATTTTTCATCTTTATAAATAGGAGTGATAATCCTAACGTTGTCAGGACCTAAATCAACTTTGCTGATGAGACTTAAATCGGATACGGTGTAACGAGTGGTTGATCCTCCAAACTTCATATTTATAATCTCTTCCACTTTGTAGTATAGCACATTTCTTGTTTCTATGGTACTGTAAACTTTACTTATTTGGCTATATCCATAATGAGAATGCAACAAACCTAAGATGATTAGTACTATTATAATGTTCTTTTTCATAATTCCTTTGTTTGAACAATCCAAAACTTATGGTGCATTGATACTCTTTGATAAACCTTTATTTAAGGTGCACTATAATTTTCAAAATAAAATCCAAAAAAACACATTACCTCACCGCAACAACATGAATTGCATACACTTAACACTATTTTTTATTTTGAAACTTCCCTCTAAGTTAGTAAAAAAAAGCCTTTTACACAATTATTTAAAAGTCTTTTACACTGACTTACAATTAATTACACTTAAAATCACTTCCTAAACGTATGGCTTGAGTTTCATACGTACCGGTAATCGGGAAGACCAGATATACAGGATTTTGATATAAAAAAAACGACCCCAATTAGGAGTCGCTTTTTGTTTAATCTTGATTTTCGGTGTATTTATACGCATCGATTACTTTTTTAACCAATCGGTGGCGCACAATATCTTTATCATCCAGATAAATAATTCCAATACCTTCAATGTCTTTCAAAACCAACAGGGCTTCTTTCAGTCCCGAGATGGTTCTTCTTGGTAAATCAACCTGTCCCGGGTCGCCCGTTACCATAAATTTGGCGTTTTTCCCCATACGGGTCAGGAACATTTTCATTTGGGAATGGGTTGTGTTCTGCGCCTCGTCCAGAATTACAAAGGCATGATCCAGCGTACGGCCACGCATGAAAGCCAAAGGCGCAATCTGGATAATTCCCTTCAGTATATAATCTTCCAGTTTTTCGTTAGGCAACATATCCCTCAGCGCATCATACAGCGGTTGCATGTACGGATCGAGTTTTTCTTTCATGTCACCGGGAAGAAAACCCAGATTCTCCCCTGCTTCTACAGCAGGACGTGTCAAGATAATCCGCTTAACCTGTTTTTCCTTTAATGCTTTTACCGCCATCGCCACTCCGGTATAGGTTTTTCCCGTACCTGCCGGTCCCACTGCAAAAACCATATCATTTTTATTAATCGTATCAACCAACAACTGCTGATTAGGGGTCATGGCTTTTATGATCTTCCCGCCTACTCCGTGTACCAGGATTTTATCATTGCCATTTATTTTTCGTTCATCCTGACCATCTCCAAGAATAACTCGCTCAATCACATTATCGTCAATGGTATTGTATCTGGTAAAATGCAACATTAACCGCTGAAAACGTTTTTCGAACTCGTCTAAAATTTCTTTCTCTCCGAAGGCCTTTAAAGTTGTTCCGCGTGCAACAATCTTAAGTTTAGGATAATACTTTTTAATCATTTCAAGATGAGTGTCTTGAGCACCCCAAAACTCTTTTGGAGCGATGTCTATGAGCTCGATGATTCTTTCGTTCAAAAGTTGTAGTTTTATATTAAATTAAATCGTTTTAAAAAATCCAAACCCTTTTTTGGATTAAAATCTAATACTACACTGTAGTATTTTTTGGAATTTGTTTTTTGTTTTTTGCGTTTTTGAGTTTACTATTATTAGCTTTGCATTTCTCAAATTTAATGAAAATTAGTTTTAGATTATACCAATAGTTATAAACAAATTTATGTCAATAATTACCCTTACCACCGATTACGGCTTGAAAGATCACTTTGTAGGTGGATTAAAAGGAAAGATTTTATCTGAATATCCGGAGGCGACCATCATTGACATTTCCCATAATATTGACCCATTCAACACAGTCGAAGCAAGTTACGCTATCGGGGCGGCTTATTCCTGCTTTCCAAAAGGCACCGTGCATCTGATCGGGGTTGATATCGAATTAAATAAAGAGAACCCACATATTGCCATGCAATGGAACGATCATTTCTTTATTGCAGCCGATAATGGCATCTTAAGCATGCTTTCGCAAAAGATTGTTCCCCAAAAAACCGTTATGATCAACATTCATGACCGATTACCGAGTGAGGCCACCGACCTGGATGTTTTTGTAAAAGTGGCCTGCCATATTGCCAAAGGCGGATTGTTGAATGTCGTGGGAAGAGAAATTGGTGCCATCAAGCAGGTAACCGAATTGAAAGCCGTGGTTTCTGATGACAACAATACCATCAAAGGACATGTTATCTATATAGACCATTTTGGAAACGTAATTACCAATATCACCAAAAAACAATTTCTGGAAGTCGCCAAAGGCCGTCCGTATGAAATTGTCATGAAAACCAAAAACATCAAAACGATTCTGCCCAACTATTCGGCCATTGCCAACTCAGACAAATATCCGATTAAGAATTATGAAGGCGAAAAATTGGCCATTTTCAACGAGGCCGGTTTTCTGGAAATTGCCATTTTTAGGAGCAATCCTTCCAAAGTAGGTTCGGCAAACAGTCTGTTGGGATTGAATTACAGGGATAATGTGGTGGTGAAATTCAAATAATAAATTTATTCCATTCTAAAAACAATACCTCAAACAAAATGAAATCAATAATACTACGGGAAATAAAATCCTTTTTTGGCTCCCCAATTGGTTATCTGGTCATCGCGCTCTTTTTAATCACCAACGGATTGTTTCTTTGGGTTTTTGAAGGGGATTACAATATTTTGAATACCGGATTTGCCGATATGAGCCCGTTTTTTACCCTGGCTCCCTGGATTCTTATTTTCCTGATTCCCGCGGTAACCATGCGCAGTTTTTCGGATGAAAAAAGACAGGGCACTTTAGAGCTATTACTCACCAAACCTTTGAGCATCGCACAAATCGTAAACGGAAAATTTCTTGGAACCCTGTTTTTGATTGTATTGGCCTTGCTCCCAACTCTTATTTATGTAAAAGTAATTTATGATCTGGGAATGCCCGAAGGGAATATCGATATGGGCAGTACGGTTGGTTCGTATTTCGGATTGTTATTTTTAATCTCGGCCTATGCTGCCATAGGGATTTTTACCTCGAGTATCTCCGACAACCAAATCGTATCTTTTATACTGGCCGTTTTTGTATGTTTCTTTTTCTATTTTGGTTTTGAAGGTCTAACCTCCTTATTGCCTTCCTTTTCAGCCATACTATCGGGGTTTGGAATGTCAGGACATTTTAAAAGTATGGGACGCGGTGTGATTGACACCAGGGATATACTCTATTTTGTCAGCATTACCGTGTTGTTCCTTTCTTTTACTATTTATCAACTTAAGTCATTAAAATCGTAATGGTTTCCATAAAAAAAAGCAATCTAAAATCGTTATTGGGTATCCTCGCTGTTTTGTTGATTTTAAATGGAATCGGACATTTCTTCTTTCATCGTTTTGATTTAACCAAAGACAAAAGATACACCCTGTCTGAAACTTCATTGAACATCATTAAACAGGTCAAAAATCCTTTGTCGGTCAAAATATACATGCAGGGTGAATTACCGGCAGAATTCAAAAGATTACAGCAGGAAACCCGTCAGTTACTAGAAGAATTTCAGGCTTATAACTCCAATATTGTTTTTGAGTTCGTTGACCCTCTGGAAGACGAAGATAACAGCATGGACAACATCAAAGAGTTATACCGAAAAGGATTAACTCCCGTAAATATCACAGTTGACGACAAAGGAAAACAATCGCAGGCCATGGTTTTCCCTTGGGCGATTGCCGTTTATGACAACAAAGAGGTTAATATCCCTTTGCTCAAAAACATCATGGGGGCTTCCACAACCGAAAAAGTGATTGGTTCGGTTCAGCACTTGGAATATTCCATCGCCGATGCCATCAACAAAATCACGGTGACAAAACAAAAAAAGATTGCTGTGCTTAAAGGAAACGGGGAACTTCATGATTTGTTGATTGCCAAATTTCTTTTGCAGGTAAAAGAAAGCTACCACATTGGCCCTTTTACCTTAGATTCCGTTGCCAAAAACCCCATAGAAAGTTTAGAAGCCTTAGAAAAATACGATTTGGCCATTATTGCCAAACCTACCGAAACTTTTTCCGAATCTGAAAAACAGGTCTTAGACCAATACATCATCAATGGGGGGAAAACGCTCTGGCTGATTGACCAGGTATCCGCAGAAATGGACAGTTTGTACAACCAATCCGGAGCAACCCTGGCCTTTCCGAGAGATTTGAATTTGAATGATTTGTTCTTTAAATATGGGGTTCGAATTAACCCCGATATTGTAAAAGACGAACAGGGAAGCCCGATAAAACTAGCCACCGGGGAACAAGGCAGTGCCACCCAATACCAGGATTTCAATTGGAAATTTGCCCCTCAGGTATATCCTGACAGTAAGCATCCGATTGTGAAAAATCTAGGCGGAATCAAATTTGATTTTGCCAATCCTATAGACACTTTGAAAAACGGAATCAAAAAAACGATTCTCTTACATTCTTCAAAGTATTCCAAAAAAATTGGTACTCCTGCTGAAATCAATTTGAATATCGTGGCCGAAGAAACGAGTCCGAATCATTACATCAATACCGGGAATATTCCTATGGGAGTTTTACTGGAAGGTGCTTTTCATTCCGTGTTCCAAAACAGGGTTTTGGCTTTTGAACAACAGGGCTTTAAAAATCAGGGAAAAGCAAACAAAATGATTGTAATCTCGGATGGGGATATCATAAAAAACCAACTCGACAAGGACTTTCAGCCGGTAGAATTGGGCTTTGACCAACGATCCGGAAATCTATACGACAATAAAGATTTGCTGCTCAATTGTGTCAACTATTTACTGGATGACACAGGACTTATTAACATTAGAAGCAAGGATCTGGATTTGCCTTTATTGGACAAAGAAAAAGTATATGAAAGCTATACCGCAACCCAGCTGATAACTATCGGGTTACCAATTCTTATTTTATTGTTTTTCGGACTCATGTTTAGCTACCTGAGAAAAAGAAAATACAGCAAATAGTGTTAATAAAAAATTTTCAATACTAGAATAGTTTACGATATATTTGTAAAATCTATTGCATGTTTTAAACATGTATACCCGAAAAAAATAAAACAAAACAGATGAAATTTATAGTATCGAGTTCGTACTTATTAAAACAATTACAAGTTTTAGGCAGCGTTATCAACAGTAGCAATACTTTACCTATTTTGGATAACTTCCTATTTGAATTAGACCATAATGAATTAACCGTTTCTGCATCCGATTTAGAAACGACCATGTCTGCTACCCTATCTATAGATTCTACTAGTAAAGGCAGTGTTGCCGTTCCTGCAAAACTACTTTTAGAAATTCTAAAAACGTTCCCGGAGCAACCGTTAACCTTTACTGTTGAGGAAAACAGCACGATAGAAATCAGTTCCAATTCAGGGAAATATGCCTTGGCTTATGCTCCCGGTGAGGAATTCCCGAAAGCGGTTAGCCTGGAAGAACCATCTGTTACTTTAGTTCCTGCCGAAGTTTTGGCAACAGCAGTGAGCAAGACTATTTTTGCAGCTGGGAATGATGATTTACGTCCGGTAATGTCCGGAGTGTTTTTCCAGTTTTCTCCACAAGGTTTAACTTTTGTGGCAACAGATGCCCACAAACTGGTAAAATATGCCCGTACTGATGTTACTGCTTCTCAAGTGGCTGATTTCATTATGCCAAAGAAACCTTTGACTATTCTAAAAAATATCCTTTCTACTTCTGAGGCCGAAGTAAAAATAGAATACAACGATTCTAACGCGACTTTTTCTTTTGACAACTACATTCTGATGTGTCGTTTGATTGATGGAAAATATCCAAACTATGAGGCGGTTATCCCAAAAGAAAATCCAAATAAATTAATGATAGACCGTTCTCAATTCTTGAGTTCTGTACGTCGTGTAGCTATTTTCTCGAACAAAACCACCCACCAAATCCGTTTGAAAATCGCCGGAGCCGAATTGAATGTTTCTGCAGAAGATATTGATTACTCCAACAAAGCCGAGGAACGTTTGACTTGCGATTACCAAGGAGATGACATGCAAATCGGGTTCAACTCCCGTTTCCTGACGGAGATGTTGACCAACTTGCAATCGGATATGATTATGTTGGAAATGTCATTACCGAACAGAGCCGGAATTTTAACCCCTGTTGACGGATTAGAAGATGGCGAAACCGTAACGATGCTTGTAATGCCTGTAATGTTAAATAGTTAAGATTATTTTAAGAAATATTTAGCATAATGTTTTTTAATTTAAAATAAAACACCTAACATTGTAACCCGCAATACGCTATTAACCAAACCAATTCATATATTTCGAAAAACCGCAATTTCCCTAACCAGAGTTGCGGTTTTTTTTTGCTGTTAAAGAAGGAAAAGGGTTTGACTTTTTTAGAAGCCAAACCCTTTTCTATTTTTACTTAATACGTTTAAAATATCAGCCTACAAATCAAATCCGACTGAAAACTGCCAAACGCGATTAAAGGCCTTGTCACTGTCATATAAATCACCCAAACCTAAATGGTAGCGCACGCCTAAACTGATTCCTGAATTGGTTTTAATTCCTCCTCCAAAATTCATTCCCCAGTCAAAATTATTGGGTTCAAACTCTTCAGAACCGCTGATGAATCCATCGTATTCTTCCTTATGTATAATAGCTAATCCAATTTGCGGACCTGCTTCCAAAAAGAAGTTTTTTGAAGGATAGGCTTTAAGCATTAACGGTAAATTGATATAATTTAATTTTTGGGTAAATGTTCCGTTAGCATCTTCTATCTCATACCCTTGTTGCGAATACATCAATTCAGGCTGGACAGAAACGCTTTGGCTAATAAAAGATTCACCGTAAACCCCAATGTGAAATCCATGACGCTGCCCTGTTTCTCCTTCTCCATCAAAACTTACCGCAGCCAGATTGTATCCTCCTTTTATCCCTCCATTCGTTTTGTGCCCATAACCATCTTGTGCCTGTATCACTGATAATACCCCAAAAAATAAAGCGATTGTTAAATACGTCTTTTTCATCTTTTCTGTTTTTATTGATTATTAAAATTATACGTTTTTACTTTCCTCCATTGGCTCTGAGATCGGCTATACATTGGGCATCGAGTTCTGGTGCCATCCCGCCCGAAATCATATTGCCAATACTGCTTCCGGATTCTGAAGCCCAATGCATCAAACAGCTTTCCACCTCACAATGTTTCGGATGCTCTGTATCCTCATGGTCACTTTGCAATTTTGCCCCTAAATTAGTCAGACCGAATATGTGTCCAAACTCATGGGTGATAACTGTCGTTTCCAATAAACTTCTACTCGGTTCAAATGGACTGTCGCTTAATCCGTGGATGGTTTTCTCAAAAATAACAAAAGAAGTGTTTCGGTAAGCCGTCCCTAAAACAAACCCGGAACTGGTATTATCCGCCGATGCTCCATCAACAAAAAATGCCCAAACCGCAATTTGGTTCGAAGTATTGTATTTGGTTCTGTTGGCATCTTCAATGGCAATAATTTCCTGATTGGTAAAAGTTGCTTTTCCGGGTGAGGCAATGGCTCTTTTTACCACGCTAATCCCTTGAGGTTTATGAACCCTTTCATTCAGAAAAGCGACAAAATTGTTGATTGCCGTGGCAGATGGCTCATATCCCTCAACATAGACCACTTCAATAACCATACTTGTAAAGGTATCATCAGCCAGCAAATCATAAGAGGAAGTTCCTAATGCTTTTTGATTATTAGCAACCGGATTCCCATCTACATCTTCACTTTCTGCATCCTGTTTAGAACAAGAAAGGGCTAAGGCACAAACCATCGTTAAAGCGACAATTATTCTTTTCATGTTTTTACTTTTAATATTAAAGCAATAGTTACCAAAACAGATAACTATTGCCTAAAACCTATTTATATTTGTTTCAATACCAATTTCACTGCAGCATTGGTTGAGCTTTGCAATGAGATGGATGTAGCACTGAAGCTGGTTACTTTCCAAGTATTATTCAATAAAACAAAAGAAGCATTTCCTGTAAAGTTCAAATCCAGGAAAACATCCAATTCTGAACTTGTTTCATATGTACCTGTTGCTGCTGTTGTTAATGTGTTCATCACTTTTATCGTCATATTATTGGCAAAATCAATGGTGAAATCTTTATAATTTGTTGCTGTATCCACTCCGGCACTTATAAAAGATTGAACCTTAAACGTTCCGTTCACTAAAATAGTTTCCAATTTTTCTGAATTCTCGGCAGCCACTTCCATTGCCGCTTCGGTTTCAAGAGAAGCCTTAATAGCTGCTTTAAGCTCGATATCACTGGAAACTGTTGTTGTCGTATCGTCAATAAGCGTCACCGTTATTGGATAATTTACCGAAAATAATTCAGTGCTGCCAATATTAGTCATATACGCATATAATTGTTGTTTGGATGTAATAACGATGCTTCCTGTTTGTTCTAAACTCAAATTGTACGTTAAAATTGTGATAGGGAAATTAATATTTATGGAAGAGATGGCATCCTGTCCTGAAGATTCTGCCGATGAACATGCACTAAGAATCGCATTATATTCAGTCTGGTTGTTCACGGTTACCTCGGTATAATCGCTCTTTTTAATCTTTAAAGGAAATTGTAATACCACTGAATCCTGGTCATTATTGAACTGACCCAAAATAGAAATAGCTTGTTGGTAATCTAATTGACTTAAAAGAGAAACCTGGATGCCATTTACTTTCACTATAGCCGGTAATACTATTGATGAACAAGAAGCCCCGTCTATAAAATCGTCAAACGAACCATCATACATTGATGTACGCTTTAGGTTATTGGCAGTGGTAGAGTTAGCCGAATTCGTATTTGGGTTTTGACCTTCTACATTGTCTACCTCACTCTGACAAGAGGTGAAACCTAATAATGCTGTTAAAGCAATTCCTGTAATAATTCTAAACTTTTTCATAATTTCAAATTTAAGTGTTTTTTTCTATCTATTTAGGCTAAGTTATTTCTGCCCTTCTGATAATAAGACAATCAATAAGAATTTCACCCTACCTCAATTTTAAAAAAAAATTAAAAATTTTAACAAACCACCTATTTTTATTTTATGTAAAGGACAATAATGCAAAGCAAAAACACCAACAACAAACTAATTAACAAGTATTTACAATTTATTTTTAAATTTAAAAAAGTAACATCAAAATCAATTAAAAAAAATAAACTAATTTTAATAAAAAACGTTTTAAGAGATGATAAAATTATCATCCATATCATTATTCAAAAAATATTCTACTTTTACAAACTATAAATAAAGAACTGGTTTTTACATGAGCGACGATAAAAATAATCTTTGTGAAGAAAATCACTTTAATCACTTTTACATCAAAAATGTGCAATCGGCTACCAATTTTGCCTATTATAAATGCGGTGACAGGGATACTGCATTAGACTTAGTGCAGGAAGCCTTTACCAAAATTTGGGAGAATTGTTCTAAGATTGATTTCAGCAAAGTGAGGACTTATTTGCTTACCACCGTAAATAATTTATTCTTAAATTCCGTTAAGCATCAAAAGGTGGTTATGGCTTACGCCAAAGACACCCCTACCCTGGATATCACGAATCAAAGTCCTGAATACCTGTTGGAAGAAGAAGAGTTCAAACAAAAACTTCAAAACGCCATCGCTTCATTAACAGCAGCACAACGCGAAGTATTCCTGATGAATCGAATTGAAGGCAAAAAGTATAAAGAAATCGCCGATTTGCTCGATATTTCCCAAAAAGCTGTGGAAAAAAGAATGTCCGGAGCATTGAAAACACTAAAAACACAGATAGAAAACATCTAATTTATTGATTCATAGTAGGGTAATTTCATGATGAGTTGTCTTACTGTTACAGAGGTTCAAAATGAAAAACGAAAAAGAAATATTAAAATGGCTCAATGGGGAACTTTCAAATCAGGAAATTGAAGATTTGAAACGAGCTGAAGGAACGGATACGCTTGAAAAAATAGCTCATTATTCCGCTCACCTTCAAACCCCTGAAATAGATCCCGTTGAAGCATTAGCAGCTTTTAACGCAAGAAGTAAAACTAAAAAGGATCCAAAAGTTAAAACTTTACATTCCAAAACATTCTACAAAATTGCAGCGGTACTGATTGTATTGTTAAGCAGTACGTATTTCCTGTTTTATAACACTACAACCACGTATAAAACCCAAATTGCACAAACCAAAACATTCCATCTCCCGGATGATTCGGAAGTGTTATTGAACGCCGATTCAAAAATCACATTCCATGAAAAAAAATGGGATGACAACCGGGAATTGACCCTAGAAGGAGAAGCCTATTTTCTGGTGAAAGAAGGACAGACTTTTAGTGTACACACTACCGATGGTGTGGTTCAGGTGCTGGGAACCCATTTCAACGTCAAACAACGCCAGAAGTATTTTGAAGTCAGTTGCTACGAAGGATTGGTCAGCGTAACCCATAACAAGAAAACCGTCAAACTGCCACCCGGAAAAACCTTCAGACTCATTAATAACCGTATTGAAGAAGTGGAAGATTTTAATGCCCAAAATCCGTCATGGATGCAGCAGGAATCGAGTTTTAACCGCATTCCTCTGGATCAGGTTATCGCCGAATTGGAGCGTCAATACGATATTAAAATAAAAACGGAAGGCGTGGATACTTCGAAATTATTTACGGGAAGTTTTACCCACACCAATAAAAAAATTGCGTTGGAAGCCATTACCATTCCGCTTAAACTCAGTTACAGGATAGAAGGCAAAACAATTATATTCTACAACTATGAAATTCAATAAATGGTTGCTTTATTTGCTATTGAGCATGAGTTGCATAAACTATGCTCAAAAAGGGAATGACAAAATTCCACTAACTAAAATTATACCCATAATTGAACAACAGTTTAACGTAAAATTCTCGTACGCGGTCGAAGATGTTGCCGGTATTGCTGTTGAAAAACCAGCAACAACACTAACTTTACAAGAAACCATCGATTACCTGAACTCCAAAATACTTTTAAATTTTAAAGCCTTAGACAATCGTTATGTCACGGTTTCTGTGCTCAACAAAACAATCCCAATAAGTGGTTTGGTACTTTCAGAAGATCCCAAAACACCATTAACGGGAGCAACTGTAGTCGTAGACGGCCGCGTTGTACTTACCAATAAAAAAGGAGGATTCAGCATTCCGAATGTCCCACTTGATGCCAACGTTTCTATTTCACATATCGGGTATGAACCCAGACAATTTAAGGCCAATGAATTGTTCGCTACACCAAACGAAAATCAAGAAATACTGCTAAAAACAAGTAATGAGGAACTCAATCCCGTTTTGATTAATGTGTATCTGACTCCCGGTTTACAAAAATACATGGATGGAAGTACCGTATTGAACACCAAGAAATTCGGAATTTTGCCAGGACTGATTGAACCCGATGTATTACAATCGGTACAGGCTTTGCCAGGAGTGGAAAGCACCAACGAAAGCATTGCCAATATCAATGTCCGCGGCGGAACCAACGACCAAAATTTAATGATTTGGGACAATATCAAAATGTACCATTCGGGGCATTTTTTCGGCCTCATATCCGCCTACAACCCCAACCTTACCAATAAAGTAATTGTCACCAAAAACGGGACAAGTGCCGAATACAGTGATGGTGTTTCCAGTACCATCAATATGTTTACCAATGACAAAATCAATACTGTTGTTTCGGGGGGTGCAGGAATTAACCTCATCAATGCCGATGCTTTTTTGGCCATCCCTCTGGCTAAAAATCTGGAAATTGATATTTCGGGCAGACGTTCCATCACCGATATTTTCAATACCCCTACGTTTAACAACTATTACAAACGAAGTTTTCAGGATAGCGACATCAATGCCGACAGCCGTCACAACAACACCAATTCTGATTTTTATTTTTACGATTATACGGCTAAAATCCTTTTTGATCTCAATGAAAAACATCAATTCAGGGCGAATCTTATCGGTATCAATAATGCGTTAGATTATACCGAATACAGTACCAACAACAGCAATACCGAAACCAAAGCCAGTACGCTTTCGCAAAAAAACATCGGTTATGGCGGAAATTGGAAAGCACAATGGAATTCCAAATGGAGTACCGATTTCATCTCCTACTATTCTAAATACAACATCGAGGCTATGGATTACAGGGTGGAAACCGATCAACGGCAAACCGAATCCAATGAGGTTTTGGAAACAGGTACCAAACTAAATACACATTATAAAGTGACGGAGCACCTTAACCTATTGGCCGGATATCAATTCAATGAAACGGGAATGCTGAACCAAACCACCGTTAGCGCGCCTTCCTACTCCAGCACCAAAAAAGACGTACTCCTCAATCATGCTTTATTTGCCGAAGGCGAGTACCATAAAAACAATACTTATTTCAGAATTGGCGCCCGTTTGAATTATTTTCAAAAGTTCGAAAAATTGCTGGTGGAACCCAGAGTAAACATCAGACAACAACTATCCAATGCATGGGCCTTAAAACTCGAAGGGGAATTTAAAAACCAAACCACAACACAAATTATCGATTTTGACGATGATTTTCTGGGGGTCGAAAAAAGACGTTGGGTACTGGTCAACAACGAAAGTATTCCCATCGCTACCAGCCAACAAGGTTCATTTGGGGTCGAATTCAATAAAAACAAACTGCATATCGACCTTACCGGATTTTACAAAGTCGTAGACGGGATTACAGCTTCGAATCAGGGTTTTTACAATAATTTTCAATATAAAAAAGCGCATGGGAGTTACACCGCCAAGGGAATTGAATTTTTAGCCAATAAAACCGCAGACCGATACAGTATCTGGACGAGTTATACCTTCAGTATCAACAATTATGAATTTGAGAGCTTCACGCCTTCCTCTTTTCCTAATAATGTAGATATCAGGCACTCGGTTTCAATGGGTTTTAATTATGATGTCATCAAAAATATCAAACTATCTGTGGGTGGAATCTGGAGAAATGGCCAACCCTACACGATTCCTTTGGCAGGAAATGAAACCGTAACAAACGGAAATACTACAACGGTGAATTATGATTCCCCAAACAGCAAAAACCTGGATAATTTTATGCGACTGGACGCTTCCTTAAGCTACAACTTTACTATTGCAACAGGCATTAAAGGGATATTTCGTGCCGGTCTCATTAATGGCACCAATGAAGGCAATGTAATCAACCGTTACTATAAAGTAGATCCCAATAACTCGAATGCTACTGTAAAAGTGGATAACAAATCCCTTGGCATGACCCCTAATATGAGTTTTAGGGTCAATTTCTAACGCTGATTGAAAGTTTCAAGCAACTTCTATTTCCTTATACCGATTATGTTTTCAATATAGTCCAATAAATTGTACTATTTTCAAACTATATCGGCATAACACAATAAAATTTCAGAATTAATTTATAAATGTGTTTGGTATTAAATCACGCCCATTTTTTTCATCAAAAAGGTAGCACTTTTATTTTTACAAATACCATCACGCAAAATATAGTCAAAATGCAACTCATCATTTTGAATTTCGACTTCAAAACATTTATTGCTTAATATTTCCGGATATTCATTGGTGGTCAGACAGACTTCGATGTCATGGGTGGCAATGGCTCCAATGGCTTTCTTGGTAATCACTTTTTTCACCACCTCGATGGTTCCGTTACGCTTGTCATCAGAATTGGTTCCGCGTAATATTTCATCCAACAGAACAAAAGCTGGGCCATTTTCTAATTCGTCCATAATTTGTTTCAAACGCTTAATCTCGGCAAAAAAATAGGATTCGCTATCCGACAATGAATCGGATAATCGCATCGAAACCCAAACCGGCAACGGATGCACATTTGCCTTTGTCGCACAAACCGGTGCTCCCATTCCCGACAAAACCACGTTGACCCCTAAACTTCTCAAAAAAGTACTTTTGCCGGACATATTGGAACCCGTCAAAATCAGGAAGGATTGCGGCTGAAAAGAGACCTCATTCCCTACCCTGTTCTTTTCATTGAGCAGCGGATGGCTTATACCTGAAAACGAAATCTCATAATTCGTGTTCAAATCCGGATATACAAAATCTGGGTTGTTATAGGCAAAATTTGCCAGGCTGTTCAACAGTTCAAATTCACCAATCACTTCCAACCAATCTTCGAGTGCTTCGGCATGTTCTTTTTTCCAAACAATCAAGGCTTTCAACACATGTACATTAAACAAAAATGTTCCGTTGAAAAGAATGGCCGTTACAAAATTCCCGATACTGTCCATTTTCGAAAACAAATCGGCCAGCTGTTTCAGATGAATACTGGCATTTTCTTTTTTAAATGTCAGTTTTTGTTGCAACCGGATTAATCTTTCAGATTGGAAAGGCTCTTGCTCAACTTTTTGCATCAACAAACCATATTGGCTAATGATTCGATTGATATTGGTGGAATTGGCAATTTCAATTTGAATGCGTTTCATAAATTTGCCTAAAAAAGCCAAATTCAACACAAACAGTAAACCCAGATAATTTAGAAAAATAGTGTCTGACGTAATCCAATAACTTATGGAAACGCCCAAAAACAACAAGGGAGAAATAATCGACATCCAAATGGTAGCATTGGTTAATGGCGTACTGTTGAATTTACTCCATTGTAACAACCCCTCATAGCCCGATTTACTATCCTGACCTATTTTGGCCAAGGCCAAAAACTCCTGACGCCAATCGAATTTACCAGTTAATTCTTTTATGGCTGAATGATTATCCAGAATTTCATCATTAGGCAAAAGACTCAAAAATTGTTTGGCTAAAGTTTTTTTACCAATAAAAGTGGCCGTTCTGTTTAGATTTTGAAATAAAGAATGGTCGCCAAAAATATCCAAATCATAAGCGTACGGATGATGAAAATCATTAAACTCCGATCCATTTTCAAATGGAATTCCCTGTCTGTCCAAATAAGCAATCTCTTTTTTATTGATATCTAAAAGTGCTTCGGTAATTTTTCTTTGAAAAAGCAACTTGGAATGAATACGCATCAGAATAACGAAGCCCACAAAAAAAGCAGCGGCCAAAACCAGAAGATTCAGGTTACTATTTTTAATGTAATAATAAATCGATACCAAAAAAAATACAATACTCATCAGTCGAAACAAGCTGATGGTATTGTATTTTGTATTGATTTTGCTTAATTGCTGTGTATATTGTTTACTTTTCGAATGATAAAATTCCATGTTTCCCATTTAATGAAAGGCAAATATAGGTTTCCCCTGAGAAAATACCATCAGAAAATAAGCTATAATCTAACTTAGTGCAGCTTTACTCTTCGAGAGGAATGGACAAAACAGGGACATTAAAATTATTCGCTATTTTTTTGGTCAGACTGGTATGAAATATCCCTTCAAAGAAACCCCTTTTATAGGTCAGCATCGTCAAAATATCAATTTCTTTGTACAGAATAAAATCGAGTATCGTATTTTTAACATCATCACTTTCTATCACAAAAAACTCAATGGGCTCGTCTTTAAATTTGGTTTCCCAATCCGTTATGGTTTCTTTTGGGACATCTGATTTACTGGTTTTTACATAAAGGCATTTCACATCTGCTTCGGCCAATTTGGCTATTTTTAAAACATTTTTTAATGCTTTTTTATCTTTGGGTCTGAAACGGGTGGTAAAACCGATATGTTCTATTTTTTTGAATTTAGCTTCCTCCGGAATGCTCAACAACGGAACATCGATATCGGACAATACATAACCGGTATTGGTTCCCGAGAAAAACTCAGACCAGCCGGATGCCCCTGCAGTGCCCATCACCACATAATCTATTTTATCTTCTTTTACCGCTTTTTTGATATTGTAATTTAAACTCCCGTCCATCAAGCGGTGCGACATTTTGATATGCCCCAGATGACGTTCCTCGGCCATGGCACGAAGTTTTGGGATTTCATCTTTAAACATATCAAACTGGGAAAGTTCTAAGGATTCATATATCACCATATAATTTTCAGGAAAAAATTGGTTGTCAAAAACCGGTAATTCAAAACTATGCAATACAATAAGTTCGCCTTCAACTATTTTAGCAAATTCTAAAGCATGGATAAAGGCATTGGTGGCCACTTCAGAAAAATCGGTTGGAAATAAAATACGTTTCATTTTTGATGATATTTTAATGATTAGAAAATCAAAACTACTTATAAAGGGACATTAAATCAATTGTTATATATTAGGTTTTGCACTTTCCAATGCGTGAATGACTAAAATGGGAACAGTGATATCAGAAGCCGTTTTTTTGGCATAAACCGGAATAAACAAATCTTCGAACAAGGTTTTCTTATAAACCAACATCGACAAAACATCAATTTCCTGAGAGGCAATAAAATCAAGCATCACCTGCTTTATTTCATCACTTTGAATCACAAAAAATTCGATAGGTTCTTTACTAAACTCCGCTTCCCATTGCGCTATAGTAGCCTCATCAACATCCGAATTGCTGGTTTTTATATAAAGGCATTTGATATGGGCTTTTATTTTTTTGGCTATCTCTAAGATGGTAAAAAGTGCTTTTTTATCTTTTGCCCTAAAATGGGTGGTGAAACCAATGGTATAGATTTTTTTGAATTGTACTCCCTCCGGAATGCACAACATGGGCACTTTTAATCCTAAAACGACGGAACCGGAATTGGAACCCGCAAATAAAGCTTCCCACTCTGTCGCCCCTGAAGTTCCCATGACCACAAAATCTATTTTATCCTCCTGAACCAATTTTTTAATATTGGCAGCGAGCCCACCTTCCATCAGCCGATGGGTCATCTTGATGTGTTCTGCATTATGTTTTTCCATTATGTCACGCAGTTTTGGAATCTCGTCTTTAAACAAATCAAACTGGGCCAACTCTAATGAATCATAGACTTCGGTAAAATTTTCAGGAAAAAATTGATCATCAATTGGAGGCAGATCATACGAATGCAATACAATGAGCTCGCCTTCGACTGTTTTGGCAAATTCTATAGCATGAACAAAGGCATTGTTGGCTACTTCAGAAAAATCGGTGGGAAATAGGATACGTTTCATTTTAGACTGTTTATGGAATTAATCAAATCTTACCTCCATAAAGATACAATTTTAACCAATTAATTCCCAGTTCTTTACTTTTTTATCCTGATAAAATTTTCGTTTTTTCATAAAAAACAGATACTGCCACAGATTTATTACCTTTGCAGCTTAGAATAAAAAATTATGATACATCAAGATACCATCGTTGCACTGGCTACTCCTTCGGGAGCGGGAGCAATTGCGGTAATCCGAATTTCCGGCGAAAATGCCATTGCTATTGGTAATGATGTTTTTCGATCCGTCAAAAAGAAAGATTTGTTGCAACAAAAAACACATACACTGCATCTGGGACATATTGTTGACGGAAATAAAACCCTTGATGAAGTGCTGGTTTCTATTTTTAAAGGGCCGAATTCGTACACCGGCGAAAATACCATCGAGATTTCCTGTCACGGTTCAACCTATATCCAACAACAAATTATTCAGTTGTTGCTTCGAAAAGGCTGTCGCATGGCCAATCCAGGAGAGTTTACCCTAAGAGCTTTCCTGAACGGCAAACTCGACTTATCCCAGGCCGAAGCCGTTGCCGATTTGATTTCATCAGATAATGAAGCCTCTCACCAAATTGCCATGCAACAAATGCGCGGAGGTTTCTCTAATGAAATTGCCAAACTGCGTGAAGAATTATTGAATTTTGCCTCGCTGATTGAACTCGAACTCGACTTCGCCGAAGAGGATGTAGAATTTGCCGACCGAAGCCAGTTTCACGAATTATTGAACCGAATTGAATTTGTGCTGAAGCGCTTAATCGATTCTTTTGCCGTGGGTAACGTGATTAAAAACGGAATACCTGTGGCCATTGTAGGAGAACCTAATGTAGGAAAATCAACGCTTTTGAATGCTTTACTCAACGAAGAGCGCGCCATTGTATCGGAAATTGCGGGAACGACAAGGGATACGATTGAAGACGAATTAGTCATTGGCGGCATTGGTTTCCGATTCATTGATACGGCAGGAATCCGCGAAACAAAAGACGTGGTAGAAAGCATCGGAATCAAGAAAACTTTTGAAAAAATCGAACAGGCACAGGTAGTTCTTTATTTAGTTGACAGTTATGAGTTATCGGTTGTGAGTTTGGAAGCACTAAAAATTGAGATTGAAAAAGTTAAAAATCAATTTCCTTTAAAACCACTTTTGATTGTCATCAATAAAATGGATCTACTTTCAGAAGAAAAAATTAAGTTAATTGAAACACAACTCACAACACATAACACACAACTTCAATTTATTTCCGCCAAAGAGAAACATGGTATCGAAGAATTGAAAAACCAACTGCTTTCTTTTGTCAATACCGGAGCCTTGCGCAACAACGAAACCATCGTAACCAACACCCGCCATTACGATTCCCTATTGAAAGCCTTAGATGAAATTTCGAAAGTTAAATACGGACTCGAAACCAATCTCTCCAGCGATTTAATGGCACTTGATATCCGAGAAGCATTGTATCAGTTTGGGATGATTACGGGGCAAGTTACAAATGATGAACTTTTAGGGAATATTTTTGCTAATTTCTGCATCGGGAAATAGCAATACACCATCAAATCAAGCGAAATCTAAATAATTATGCTTTGACTTGCTTGATTTAACAAGGCGCAATCTTTAAACTTAGAAGTAAATGATAATTCAAGATTTAGTTGGAGACTATTCCATTGCCGGGAGTAATCAAGACGAGAATAATGATGTCGCCTACAAAGGCACTTTGTCTTTATTGCTTGATGAAAATAACAGAATTAAAGCAAAATGGCTTATCAATCAAGAACAGGAACAAACAGGACACGGTTTTTTTAAAGACAATATCCTTGTGATTAATTTTAACTACCGTGGCGAAGATGACTACATCTTCAAAGGCATTGCTGTATACCGATGCATCACTAAAGATATATTGGATGGATTTTGGTCAGAAAAACATGGAAACCCGCTGTATTTAGGGAGCGAACGGTGCTTTAGAATAGCTGGTAAAGAAGACCTCAACTAAATGCTTGGCTTTTATGGAATACCGGATTAGAGAAATATTTCCTTTAATTATTTTTACCTTTTTACGTTATCCATAACCGAAAAATAATTTCATTTAAAAATACTGTCAAAGGCTAAAAGCTGTAATTAAACCATATATTTGCGCAAAATTTCCTAAATAAATGATGTTTTTAATTCCAATTTTAAAAACAAATAGCATTGCCCTAAAAATGAAAAAAATCTTTATTCTAGCAGTTCTCTTATTTTCAATCCAATCACAAAGTCAAACATACGTAAAAGTCAATGTCTTTACTACTTTATTAACCATTCCGAATGCAGGGATTGAAACCAGCATTGGAAATAAGTCAACGTTGCAATTTGACGTTTTGGCTTCCCCTTGGAAATCAATCAAAGGTAACCCGAGACAATTTTACACCTTCACTTCTGAATACAGGTATCATTTTAAAGAAAATTACAATGGTCTCTATACCGGAATCCATATTGGAGGAACTAAATATAATTTCCAAAAATGGAATTACATAAACACGGATCTATACGAAAAAGGAATTGGTTATTTTGTTGGGGCAACCCTTGGATATCAGGTAAAGCTCAACGATAAATTTATGCTGGATTGCTTTTTGGGTGGCGGCTGGCACCAAGGGTTTTATAAAGGATATCACATCAGCACCGGAGAACGCTATGACGGTCAAAAAGACTACAACAAAAGTGGCGAATGGTTCCCTTACCGTGGAGGCATAATGGTGTCGTATAAATTATAACTTTAGATTTTAGGCAACGTTCTTATATACAATTCTTCAACCTTTTTTCTGGCCCATGCTGTTTTTCGCAAAAAAGTCAGACTGGATTTGATACTTGGATTATCCGTAAAACATTTAATTTTGATGAATTCTCCCAAAGTGTCAAAACCATAATAGTCTACCAATTTTTCCAAAATGGTTTTTAAAGTGATTCCGTGCAACGGGTCTTTTGAAGATGATTTTTCCATATCGCAAATTTAAATCAATTTTATAAATTATATTGCCGATTCATTGATTTGTTGCTACATTTGCAATCCTATGCTAAAAACGGTCAACATACTAAATAAAAGAGCTCGATTTGATTATGAAATAATCGAAAAATATACTGCAGGAATTGTTTTGGCAGGAACCGAAATCAAATCCATCCGCTTAGGGAAAGCCAATATTACCGAAAGTTTTTGTGAGTTTAATAATAACGAACTTTTCGCCATCAATACCTATATCGAGGAATATGCTTTTGGAAATCAATTCAATCATAAAGCCCGAAGCGAAAGAAAACTGCTATTGAACAGACGTGAATTGAAAAGTTTAGCCCGGAGTGTTCAAGCCAAAGGACTTACTATTGTTCCGTTACGCCTTTTTACCAATGAAAAAGGCATGGCGAAACTCGAAATCGGACTTTGTAAAGGGAAAAAAACCTACGACAAACGCGAATCCCTCAAAGAACAGGACACCAAACGGGATTTGGACCGAATTAAAAAATCATTTTAACTCCCTGTGTTTCTTTTCATTAAAGAAAGTTCCTTAACAAATACATTTTTAAACACAATTTTACATCAGTTTTTATTGATAAAATCCTATGATTTTAAGTATCTTTAAGTATACATTCTTAAAATATGGAAATTTTCAATTCTATCTTTAAACTCGTTTCAGGCATTGGCTTGTTCCTTTTTGCCATATACTTACTTGAAGAGTCCATAAAAAATCTTTCCGGACGAAATTTCAAGCTCTTTCTGCAACGTATTACCAAAAACAAGATTGGTGCAGCAACAGGAGGGGCTATTGTTACCGGAATTCTGCAAAGCAGTTCTATGGTTTCGTTTATGGTAATGGCATTTGTAGGTGCCGGGGTATTTACGATGAGAAATGCCATGGCTATTATCCTTGGAACAAATCTAGGCATCACACTCAACAGCTGGCTAGTGGCAACACTCGGTTTTAAATTTAACATTGAAGTAGTTGCCTATCCGGTAGTGGGTTTGGCTGGAATACTTTTAATGTTATTTAGAAACCGAAAAAACATTACCTATATCTCTTTTTTTCTTTTCGGATTTGGTTTATTGTTTATTGCCCTTTCATTCATAAAACTGGCTATGGAAGCCCAAATAAAACTCTTCGATTTTTCAAAATATACCGAGATGCCCCTGGCCTTCTTTTTACTTGTTGGTTTTATACTCACTTTGTTGATACAATCAAGTGCTGTCACAATCGCACTTACTCTTAGCGCATTACATGTAGGTGTAATCAGCCTCCCAATTGCAGCAACCCTTGTTTTAGGATCTCAAACCGGGACAACAATTAAAATCATATTAGGTGTTATTGGTGGTAATGCTTCCAAAAAGCGAATTGCTTTGGGCAATGTTCTTTTTAACCTATTTATTACGTTGAGTGCTTATGTAGTACTATTCCCTATTTTACACTTCATTACTTCCGTAATAAATGTAAAAGACCCTCTTATTGGATTAGTTATTTTTTCCAGTTTAATTAATCTGTTTGCCGTTATTCTTTTCTTATTTATCCTTAATTTTTTTACCAGCTTTTTAGAATTATTTTTCAAAGATTCCAATGGTTTTATTACTGCTTTTATAAAACATGCCTCTATTTCCGAACCGTTAACAGCCTTGGATTTATTCAGGAGAGAAACAAAATACTTCATTCATAATTCGATGTTGTTTAACCTCGAATTATTTAAAATTGATACACAACACTTAAATGAAGAAACAGAATTTAAAAACAATAACCTAAAAATAAAATTCAATCTGAAAACACCCGAAGAGAAATATGATTTTATGAAGCAGCACCAAGGCGAAATACATGCTTTTTATTTAAAATTCAGGGTTATTTTGCAAACAGAGGAATTCTCCGAAATCAACCAATTAATCTCGGCGGTTCGAAGTGCCATGCATGCTGTAAAAAGCATGAAAGACATCGAAAGCAATATTTCTAACCTAAGCAATTCGTCTAAAAATATCAAATACAACTTTTTTATACACAATAAAAAAGAAACAGAAGCATTATACCTCGCCTTTAATGCATTCCTGACCGAAGAAAAACCGGCCAATTTTGAAAACCTGCAGGAACTTTTTAAAATTATCGAACTTCATTATGCCACGGCACTGAATGACTTTTATTCCGAAGCACAACAAGCTGCCATTGAAGACATCGATATAACAACCATCATCAATTTTAACAGAGAACTTTTCACCTCCAATAAAGCAATGCTTATGGCCATAAAAGACTATTTATTAAAAGAAAAAGAAGCCGAAAATTTCAATATAATTCCCATTTACAAAACGTAAACCAGATCATTACATCTGCAAAAAATGTAACGATTGCCTTCCTTCATCTGATTAAAAGATTGATATCTATAACATCAGACACCCAATTTACCGATTGAAAAAACAGCCAAAAAATCTTCGCTGAAAATTATCCGTAATGGCTTCGCGTATTTCGAAACCATTTTTTTGCTTCAAAAGCATTTGTTTCACTACTTTTACACCATCTAATTCGTTACCTTAAATTGGTTACAAAAAGCAGTATTTAAATGTCAACAGCAAAAAAAGATTACAAAAGAATTACCACTAAGTCATTGATCGATATGAAAGCCAATGGCGAAAAAATTTCGATGTTAACGGCCTATGATTATACCATGGCCAAAATTGTTGACACAGCCGGAGTAGACGTAATTCTCGTAGGTGATTCTGCTTCGAATGTAATGGCCGGTCACGAAACGACCCTGCCTATTACTTTAGACCAAATGATTTATCACGCCTCTTCGGTGGTCAGAGCCATAGAACGTGCTTTGATTGTGGTTGACCTGCCTTTTGGAAGTTATCAATCAGACCCAAAAGAAGCCTTGCGTTCGGCCATCAGAATCATGAAAGAAAGTGGTGCCCATGCCGTAAAATTAGAAGGAGGAAAAGAAATTAAAGAATCCATCAAAAAAATATTAAATGCCGGAATACCGGTTATGGGACATTTGGGATTAACCCCACAATCCATCTATAAATTCGGAACCTATACCGTTCGTGCCAAAGAAGAACAGGAAGCCGAAAAATTGATTGAAGATGCCAAATTATTAGAAAAACTGGGGTGTTTTTCCTTGGTTTTAGAAAAAATACCGGCTCATTTAGCCGAGAAAGTGGCCAAAAGCATTTCGATTCCCGTAATCGGAATTGGTGCCGGAGGTGGTGTTGACGGTCAGGTTCTTGTCATTCATGATATGTTAGGTATGAATAATGAATTCAGTCCAAGATTTTTACGCCGTTATTTGAATCTATACCAAGAAATGACCTCGGCGATAAGCCAATATGTTACTGACGTGAAAACAAAGGATTTCCCTAACGAAAATGAACAATATTAATCGCTAAAAACGATTGATTACGCACCAAGAAATAAAATAACATGCCCGAATCCCTAACTACTTGTATTGTTGTTCCCTGTTATAATGAAGGAATTGGAATTTCAATTGAAGAATATTCCCGTTTTTTGGATAACTATACAAACACTACCATTTGCTTTGTAAATGATGGCTCTACAGATAATACCATGGATTTACTCCATGTATTGAAAGAAAAATACAACAATCAAATCCATATTCTTTCCCTTGCCAAAAATTCAGGAAAAGCAGAAGCCGTCCGGGCCGGAATCAACTATTGCAACGAAAACTTTGATTACCAGATCATTGGTTATCTGGATGCCGATCTAGCAACCACTTTAGAAGAATTCATGGTTATTTCTAATTATTTAAAAGGTGATATTGTTTTCTGTTTTGGTTCCCGAATCAGAAAAATAGGTTCTACCATCATTCGTGAAAACAGCCGTTTTTTGATTGGCCGGATCATCGCCACTTTTATCTCTAATATACTTGATTTAAAAGTCTATGACACACAGTGTGGTTGCAAGGTTTTTACCAAAGAAATTTCAACACAATTATTTCAAAAACCATTCATCTCAAAATGGCTTTTTGATGTTGAAATCTTTTTCAGAATGATTCAGCTTTTCGGCAAAGAAAAAGCCATCCTTAAAATGCACGAAGTCCCTTTGAAATCATGGATTGAGAAAGGGAATTCGAAAGTAAAACCAACGTATTTTTTCAAACTTTGGCTCGATTTGTACACTATAAAAAAAGAGTACACCAACATTAGCACAGCCATATAACCTAAACATCAATTGAAAATGATTGTAGAGAAACTTAAAAACAATTCCTTCATACTGTACCTTTCCGTAATTATTCTCCTCCTGTTTCGACTATTATTAATTGCCCATATTCCTTTATTGGATAAAACCGAGGCAAGATATGCCGAGATTGCAAGAATCATGTGGGATACCAATGAATGGATTGTTCCCCAAATTGACTACGGGGTTCCTTTTATGGCCAAACCTCCGCTGTCTACCTGGCTATCAGCATTAAGCTATATCGTGTTTGGCATCAACGAATTTGCCTCCCGTTTTCCTTCCTATTTATTGAATGTGCTTATACTGGTTATTGCTGGACGAATTGTTAAAAAAACAGGGGCTTCTTTTTATTTACCTGGCTTCATTCTGTTGACAATGCCTGAATTTCTGATTCATACGGGGGTCGTTTCTACCGATACCGCTTTTGCCTTTTGTACCACAATGGTTATGATTGCGTTCTGGAAAACCATGAACAGTCCGGAGAAAACCTATTGGAATTATATCTTCTCTGCTTTTATGGGACTCGGATTGCTTGCCAAAGGTCCTTTGGTATTGATGCTGACCCTGCCTCCTATCTTCTTGTGGTGTCTACTGGATTGGAACCGGTTTAAAGACGTTTTTCAAAAATTCTCCATCTTTTTAGGCCTTATCATCATGGCTGCCATTGCTCTTCCCTGGTATTATTTGGCCGAACAAAAAGCCCCCGGATTTTTAGATTACTTCATTGTGGGGGAACACTATAAACGTTTTGTGGAGTCGGGATGGAAAGGCGATTTATACGGGAAACCAAAATCGCAACCTATCGGAATGATATGGGCATTCATGGTTATTTTTGCATTTCCCTGGATACAAATTGTATTTTACAAATTATGGAAAAACAGAAAAACCATACTGCAAAACAGCTGGGTTTCTTTCTTGGTATTCTGGCTTTTCTGGACACCCATTTTCTTTACGTTTTCCAGAAACATCCTTCATACCTATATGCTTCCTATAACCGTTCCTATCATGTTTTTGATGGTTTATTGGTGGGAAGATTTTAAAAGTAAAAAGATCTTGTTTCGCATTGCTGCCTTTTTCCCTGCGGTAGTATTTATTTTCTACTTTGCCGTATTTGCTACAGGACAAGTGGATTATAAAATGAATTCGGATAAATATATCTTGGCCAGCCTTAAAGAAAAAACTAAAGATCAGGAAATTCCAATTTACTATTGGAAAGAGAAAAATTATTCGGGGCAGTTTTACACCAATGGAAAAGCGCAACTCATCAAAGAAGCAAACCAGTTTGACTCTGTTTTTAAAGCCAATCCAAAATTAATTTTAATCACCTTGAAAAAGGCGGAAAAAGAGATTCCTAAACAATACAAAGACCAACTGGAATTAGTGGAAGACAATTACAAAACGGCGATTTATATCTCAAAATAATTCATGAAAGAAGTATCAAACAAGAATAATCTACAAATTTTACATGAAGACAACCATATTATAGTGGTCAATAAACGTGTGGGAGATCTTGTTCAAGGAGATAAAACCGGAGATAAACCGCTCAGTGAAGTGGTCAAAGAATATATCAAGGTAAAATACAACAAACCGGGTGAGGTTTTTCTTGGCGTAGTTCATCGCCTGGACAGGCCTACCACCGGAATTGTTGTTTTTGCCAGAACCAGCAAGGCGCTGACCCGGCTGAATGAGTTATTCAAAAACCGTGAAACCCAAAAAACCTATTGGGCCATTGTAAAAAACAAACCGCCAAAACCGGAAGACAAACTCGTTCATTTCCTCAAAAGAAATGAAAAAAACAATACATCAAAAGCACATCTGAAAGAAGTTCCAGATAGCAAAATAGCGAGTTTAGAGTATACCGTTTTCAAGGAATTAAACAACTATTTTGCTTTGGAAATCAACTTACATACCGGCAGGCACCATCAAATCAGGGCTCAGCTTTCGGCTATCGGCTGTCCTATAAAAGGGGATTTAAAATATGGTTTTGACCGCAGTAATCCTGATGGGGGAATTCATTTACATGCCCGAAAACTGGTTTTTATCCATCCGGTTTCCAAAGAGTTACTGACTATCACTGCCCCGGTTCCCAATGATGTCATTTGGAACGCCGTCTAAAAAAGCTAATTTTATTTCCAAAGAGTACTTTAGTACAATTATTAATTTTAGTACCTTGACAAAATTCATTTGCTATTGCTCAAACAGCAATCATTAAGACACTTAAAAATGGAAACAATACCAGAAAAATCGGTTAGTGAAGCTATAGAATACAGACGTTCGATAAGACTGTTTCAACAAAAACCTCTTGACGGGAACAAGGTAAAAGAGTGTATTCGTCTGGCAACTTTGGCTCCCACAAGCAGCAATATGCAACTCTGGGAATTTTACCATGTCACTTCCCCGGAACTATTAGCACAAATCACGGCAGCCAGTTTTTTTCAAAATGCGGCAAAAACAGCCAATCAAATGGTCGTTGTAGTCGCCAGAAAAGATTTATGGAAGAAAAGGGTGCAATCAAATATCGATCATCTAAAATCTAAATTTGGCAACAAACCCATATCAGAATACTCCAAGAGAGAACAATTTGCCCTGTATTATTATCAAAAAATGGTTCCCAAATTGTATTTTGACATCATTGGAATATTAGGTGCCATAAAATTTATTTCTTTTAAAGTCATCGGGATATTCAAACCCATTTACAGGGAAGCCAGACGGAGTGACATGAGAATCGTGGCCCAAAAAAGTGCCGCACTGGCAGCGCAAAATTTTATGATCAGCATGGCTGCCATAAACTACGACACCTGCCCGATGGAAGGTTTTGATTCGTTACGAATCAAAAAAATACTGGATTTACCGTTATCCTCTGAAATAAATATGATCATTGCCTGTGGCATCCGGGAAGAAAACGGAGTCTACGGCGACCGTTTCAGGGTCCCTTTTGAAGAAGTATATCATAAGTTATAAATTTAAAAAAAGCATCCGAAATGTCAATACAGGACAAAATTGAAGAGATTAAAAAAAAGGGGTATGAGTTGGATTTTGGAACCGTTTTCAATCTTGCCTTAGAGAATTACAAAAAAACAGCAGTCTATGCAGGTTCCCTACTTCTATTGTTTTTTGCCATACTTTTAGGAATCCTAATTTTATCCATGGGTGGACTTAAAGCCTTTCTTGATTTTTTCAAACCTGAAAATATAATCGCACTGAGTAATAACCCCGATTTTATTATCATCAACTTAGTTTCCAGTATATTATTCACCTCTTTGACCAGTCCGTTTTTTGCAGGATTATTAAAAATGGTGCGTTGCGCCAAAATGGATGAGGAATTCCATTTTTCCACCGTTTTTGAATTTTATAAATCACCTTATTTACAAAAACTTGTTGGAGCTACCTTTCTCATTTCGTCATGCAGTACCTTATTATCTTATGCTTTGGAGTATTTGGGAAATCCCTTGCTGGGCTTCGTAATTTCAATTATCATAGCAGGTTTCACTTTATTGACCATTCCGCTAATCATCTTTGGTGATATAAAAGCGATTACCGCGATAAAATCGAGCGTTCTTATTGTTTCTAAACAACCTCTGGTCATTTTAGGTTTGATGATAATCGCAGTTCTGTTATCATTCTTTGGATTTATAGGATGTGTCGTAGGTGTGTTTTTCACCATCCCGTTTGTATATGCGATGTATTATTCCATTTACGAATCGATTATTGGATTTGAATAAGCATGCCAAATCATAAATTACAGACAAAAAATAGTAATTCTAAAAACAAAAACACGTATTAATCGTTTCTTTACAAAAGAATCTGTTGCGAATAATTAACATTAAACCAGATAAATAAAAATATTTTTTTTACTTTTCGACTCATAAAAAAATAAAACAATCTAAACCGTACCTTTTTTAAACTTAAGGCTATATATTACATGGAACTCTATTATGGTTTTTTAGTGGGTATTATTTTTGATTTGAAATACAACCTCGTAGTCGCCTACACCCTTTTGTTAATCAATACCTTTAACATTGAAAAAGATACAATTAAAAACCTAATTATATTTTCGATTATTTTACTTTTTTTATTGATTTACAATTATTTCAGGATCAAACCTGTTATAAACAATAAATCCTTCGAAAAATATTCAGGGAAAAATGTTAAAAACGAGGAATATCAAATCTATCTCTTATTTACAGGGATTATTGTAATCATTTTAGAATCTACATTCGAATTTTTCAATCTTAGACCCAAAAGTTTATTTATTCAAAATTTTATCATCGGCAGCTTTTTTATCCTGCTATACCTCATCAGTAAACAATCTTTCCGGTTGCTCAATAAACTTCAACTTATTTCTAAAATACTGTTTGTATTATCTTTTGGTTATATATGCAGAAATTTAATTTTATCTCCAACCGATAGCATTCCGATAATCGCTTTTACGGTAGTTTTTCTATTATCTTATACCGTACTTAAACCCATAAAACTATATTACTATTTTGTCGGATTAGTATTTCTATATTTAATATCTACCTTCATTTTTGAATTAATTTCACAATCCGTAACGTTCCGATTATTCAATTATTCCTTAATTGTTTTATGTGTAAACTATGTGCGGCACAGGTCTTCGTTGAACATCAAGGACAAATTTAATTTTACCAATAAAATTGTAAATAACGGAAATACGCTAACCATTGTATCCAATACAAAAGGAGAAGTCACTTTTTGCAGTGAAACCATATTACCTATTTTAGGATACGATGCCAACGAGGTGATGGGGTTCCGTTTTAGAGAATTAACGAAAGACAGTGTATTAAACCCTAAAAAAAACAAGTATGAGGAATTGGTGGGCAGTATTTATACCCGAAAACTAAAAAACAAAAAAGGAAATTATAAATACATTCAATGGACTTGCCAAAAATATTCTGAAAATCAATACATCGAAATCGGGCAAGATATCACCGAGCAGATGAACATCCAGAAATCGTATGAAAACCTGGTTGAATCGGCCACCGATATCATTTTAGAATTAGACAAACAGGGGAATTATATTTTCATCAATAAGAACTCCGAAAAAATAACTGGCTATAGTATCAATGAATTGTATAAAACCAATTTCATCAGTTTAATCAAAAAAAGTCATGTAAAAACGGTAGTTGAATTTTACAGAAAATCAACCGTAGAAATGGATTATTTTCCCATATTAGAATTTCCCATTATCAATAAAAAAACGAAAAACGAGATCTGGGTTTCTCAAAAAGTATCCATCAACAGAGATGAAAACAGGAATATAACCGGTTATTCTATCATAGCCAGAGACATCACCTTTTTTAAAAATATTGAAAATGAAAAAAGTGAACGACAGCTAAAGATTCTAAAATACAATGAAACACTCCATAACTTTACCACAAAAAGGGTTCGAGCTTATGAGGATTTTGAAACCATTCTGGAAAATATTTTAGAAGTTACCGCTCAAACCTTCGGAATTAACAGGGTCAGTTATTGGGAATATTATCCGGAAAAAATTATTTGTTTAAAGTCGTATGAATTAAGCAGCAATCGTTTTGAAAAAGGGCTTGTATTGACCAAAGAGCAGCATCCTAACTATTTTAATAAGGTGGAAAGCGAAATACAAATCCTTGCCTCAGATGTTTACACCAATGAAATTACCAAAGAATTACACCAAAAATATATTATTGAAAATGAAATAGTTTCCCTTTTAGATACCCCCATATTTATTAATGGAAATCTCAAAGGCATTGTCTGTTTTGAGTCTACAGACCGAATCATGAATTGGGATCAAGAAGACATCAATTTTGCGCGATCGGTTTCAGACATTATTGTTATTGCCATCGAATCCCAAATGCGATTGGAAACCGAAAAGAAATTGGCGTATAAAAGTGAATTGTTATCTGCCATGGCTTTATGTACCGAAAAGTTTATCAACAGTAATGATATCAACGATATTTTTACGGAGGTACTCATTATCATGGGAAAAGCCACAAAATCCCATCGTGCTTTTTATTACGAAAACGATGAAAGCACCCAAACTCTCAGCCAGAAATACCGTTGGATTATCAACAGTGTCGCATTGGTAGAAAAAAACCCGAAACTGCAAAATTTACCTTATTCCTATTTTGAAGAAGTATTTGATGATTTATTAGAAAGCAAAATTTTTACTGCTATTACTAAAGACATTAGCAATCCCTCAATAAAAAAGAAACTGACACAACTGGATATTGTATCCATTATTGTGGTTCCTGTTTTCATAAAAAATAAATTTCATGGTTTTCTGGGATTTGACGATACCGCCAATGAAAAATATTGGACTGAAGATGAAATTAATATCTTAAGAACCCTGACCCGAAATATTGCCTCTTCGGTAGAACGAATCACTACAGAAACTTCCATTTATGAAAGTGAGGAAAAATTCCGGTTATTAGCCAATAATATTCCCGGGACGGTATATTTATCGAAATACGATGACCATTCCACAAAAATATACCTGAATGATGAAATTGAAAAATTAACCGGATATCCAAAATCGGAGTTTTTGAATGCAAACATAAGTTTCATGGACTTAATGCACCCTAAAGACAGAGTAGACATTATACCCGCACAAAGAGAAGCAATAAACAATGGCAAACCCATACATTCTGTTTACCGGATTTTGAATAAAAGAAATAAGATTGTCTGGGTAGAAGAATTTGGAGATGCTATTTATAAAGATGGGGAAATTGCTTTTATTGAAGGAATTTACATTGATATTACCGAAAGAAAAGAAGCTGAAAAAGCTATAAAAGGAAAAGAATTGGCTGAAGCATCCAATAAAGCCAAATCTGAATTTCTGGCCAATATGAGTCATGAAATCAGAACGCCGCTTAACGGAATCATCGGTTTTACCGACCTGTTAATGAAAACGGAACTCAATGCCGTTCAGGAAAAACACATGGTTACGGTCAATCAATCAGCACAAACACTGTTGGAAATTGTAAATGATATCCTTGATTTTTCTAAAATTGAAGCCGGAAAACTGAATCTGCATATTGAAAAATACAACATTAGAGAATTACTAAACCAGATAAACGATTTAATATCTTTTGATTCCAATCAAAAAAAGATTCATTTAGAATTTAATATTGATGCCGAAATTCCGAGATACTGCTGGATTGACACGGTGCGACTGAAGCAAATTTTGGTTAATCTGCTGTCTAATGCGGTGAAATTTACCGAAAAAGGTTATGTTAAACTTAAAGTTTCTTTAGTCGATGACAGCAATTCTTCTAAAATGCGAATCCGTTTTGCTGTTTTTGATTCCGGTATCGGAATACGGAAAAAAAACAAAAATGAAATCTTCAATGCTTTTTCCCAAGAAGACAGTTCCACCACCAAAAAATTTGGCGGTACCGGTTTGGGACTGACCATTTCCAATAAACTCTTGGGACTGATGGGAAGTCAACTCCAATTGAAAAGCAAACTGGGTGCAGGTAGCGTATTTTATTTTGAACTGGATTTAAAAACATCAAATGAACCTACAAAAAGAATCACAACCAAAAACAGTCTTCCAAATGTAGAAAAGAAAGCAGTTTTTACCAGCGATAAAAAATTCAAAATTATGCTCGTAGAAGATAATGCAATCAACATGTTTTTGCTGAAAACCATCATTCTGAAAATAGTTCCTAAAGCCACAATCTTTGAAATTAAAAATGGTCTGGAAGCGGTGAACCAGTTTCAAACCATTCTTCCGGATATTATTTTCATGGATATCCAGATGCCGGTTATGAACGGTTATGAAGCCACCAAATCAATACGTAATCTAGAATCAGGCAACAACACTCCGATTATTGCCATAACTGCCGGAACCGAAAAAGAGGAAAAAAGCAAATGTATCGAAATCGGAATGAGTGATTACATTTCAAAACCCATCGTAAAAGGGGTCATTGAAGAAACCCTCTCCAAATGGTTAAAT
>JAKFBW010000102.1:0-17733 GCA_036676965.1 Flavobacterium sp.
TTAATTAATTTTTAACTAAAACACTTATGAAACAAACTATTAAAGAGGTATGTAGTGTATTGTTGTTTGCTCTGTTGAGTTTGTCGGGTTATGCGCAAAATGCGGGTGGAGGAAAAACCATCAAGGGTACTGTAATCGATAACACTGGTATGGGACTGCCTGGGGTAAACGTAACAGAGAAAGGAACAAAAAACGGAGTAGTAACAGATTTTGATGGTGCTTATACTATTTCTGTTAAAGAAGGAAGTGTGCTTATATTTTCTTTTATAGGAATGAAAAGTCAGGATCGGACAGTAGGCAATAGTGCTGCTATCAATATTACATTGCAGGAAGATTCTTCTACTTTGAATGAGGTAGTTGTAGTTGGGTATGGTACTCAGAAAAAGGTACATCTTACCGGTGCAGTTGAAACAATAAAACTGAGTGAAGTCGAAGATCTTCCTGTAGGTGATATTGCTACTGCTATTGCAGGCAGGGTATTAGGAGTTGGAGTCTCTGGAGGTTCTGCAAGGCCGGGAGTTAAATCAACATTGACAATTCGTCAAAATAATACATTGTCAAAAGATGGAGGAAATGGAAGTCCATTGTATGTAATTGATGGTGTGGTGCAAATTAATGCACAAGGAGCTCCTGATAGTACTATATTTGATAATTTAGATGCTTCAGAGGTTGAAAGTTTAACATTTCTTAAAGATGCAGCTGCTGCAATTTATGGTTCGCGTTCTGCGCAAGGTGTAGTTTTGGTAACTACTAAAAGAGGTAAAATAGGAGAGCCTAAATTTTCTTATAGTGGTACTTATGGAACAAATGATAAGACATACCAAACAAAAGTGTTGAATGCTTATGAGTTTGCTCAGTATGTAAATATTATGAACGGTCCTAATGGTTATAATCAAACTCTTTCAGATCCTCAATATTTCTTTTCAGCTGATGAGTTAGAACATTTTAAAACTTTAAAAAATACATTTTTGGATGACGAGTGGTCTCCTTCATATACTATGCGTCATAATTTTAATGTAAGCGGTGGTACAGAAAAAGCAACTTTTTTTGCAGGAGCCTCTTATTACAAACAAAATGGTAATTTAAGTACCTTAGATTATGATAAGTGGAATTTTAGAGCAGGAGCTGATATTAATTTGTCAAGTAACTGGAAAGCAGGTTTGCAATTGTCAGGATATTATTCTGATCAGACCAAAACTTTTAATAAGATTGGTGGTGAAAAAGATGAAAATGATTATAATGAATTGTTATTACGAGTACCTTATATTCCGAACTATGTGAAAGGGTTGCCAATTGAATTGCCAAATAATAATGATGGGAATCAAAGATATCATTATCAAGAGATTCAAAGATTGAATAATCTTTCAGAGACTAATGACAATACTATGTCGGTAAATATGTATACTGAATATAAGGTTCCTTTTATTAAAGGTTTGTCTGCTAGAGGATCTTATGCTCGTAATATGGGTAGTTCAAGGGGGACACAATTTGGTACTGGATATACTTTGTATCAATTTGCAGGTAGAGGAGATAATGGACATATTTTTGATGATAACATCACTACTAATCCTATCCGTTCAAAATTTTATGAGAATGGTAATCGTTTGTATTTTTCTAATACTAGAAATTTTTTAGAACAGCTTAATTTAAGTGCTTCTTATAACCGTGATTTTGGTAAGCATAGTGTAAGTGCTTTGTTTGCAGTAGAGAGATCGGAGGCGGTTTCAAATAATGAAGTAGTTTATAGATTAAATGTTTTAGATGGTTCAAATGGTCAGTTTAATACTGCTTCCGGTGAAGTTGAGGGTAGTACAGCGAAGCATGAAACAGGTTCATTGGGCTATGTAGGTAGGTTGAATTATGTTTATGACGATAAGTATTTGGCTGAATTTTTATTTAGAACTGATGCTTCTACTAAATTTGCACCAGAAAATTATTGGGGAAGATTTTACTCTCTGTCAGCAGGATGGGTAATTTCTAAAGAAAACTTTTTTAAATCGTCGTTTGTTGATTTTCTTAAAATCAGATATTCTGTTGGTTTATCAGGGGAAGATGATACTAGACCGTGGCAATGGAGACAACGTTTTACCTATCAAAATGGTAAAGGAGCTGTTTTTGGTGGGAATTCAAATAACACTGATGGATTTAAAATGGAGGTTTCTCCAAATCGTGATGCAACATGGAGCGATGAGTTGAAAACTAATTTTGGTATTGATGCTAAATTTTTAGGTAATAGATTGTCTTTTACAGCGGAAACTTATTATAATGTAGGAACTAATTTATTAATTAATAGAACTGGTAATGTCCCTTTTACTGTTGGAGGAAGTATTGCTGCTGAAAATTATGCTGAGGCTGATGGTTGGGGATATGAATTTGCTTTAGGATGGAATGATAAAGTAGGAAAAGATATTAAATATGGTATCGATTTGCGTTTTGGATGGTCTGATAATAAAGTAGTGAAAGGTAATTTTAATGATGCTGATATTTTATTGCCATGGAATCCGAAACCAGGGGAGCGTTCTGATAATGGAGTATGGGGGTATGATTATTTAGGAATGTTCAAAACACAAGAGGATGTTAATGAATATGTAAGTCAATATAATGTTACTTCAGTTTTTGGTACTCCAGTGGCTAATCTTAGACCAGGAATGTTGTATTACCGAGATGTAAGAGGAGCTTATTTAGGAAATGGTGAGTTTGCCGCTCCTGATGGGATTATTAATGTAAATGATCAAGTGCAACTGTCTAAAAGATCTTCTACTATATATGGAGCTGGTGCAACTTTGAGATTTGCTTATAAGTCATTTAGCTTGAATACAGTTATTAATGCTTCATTTGGAGGAGGTTGGTCAGATATGAATAGTGCAGTAAGAAAATCATTAAAACCTAAGATTCCTCAAATTATTGATAATACGGTATCAATTTGGAATGATATATATGATGCCGATTTAAATCCTGATGGAAAAATGCCAAATCCTGCTTTTGAATCTATAAACTCAGTAGTTTCTAAATTTTGGGAAGTAAATGCTTTTAGAATAGCTTGTAGAAACATAACTTTAAGTTACGGTTTACCTGAAAAAGCACTAAAAACATTAAACATGAGTAGTTGTAAACTTAATTTGACTGCACTCAATCCTATTATATTGTACAATCCATATAGTTTTCAAGAACCAAGCGGTAGTTTTACTAATTATCCAACACTTCGAACAATTTCTTTGGGACTTAACGTAGGATTTTAAATTACTGATTAATTAAAAAAATAAAATTATGAAAATGAAAAATATAAAGGCTATAGGTTTAGTTACGCTATTAGTTACATTTTCTTTAGGGGCTACTAGTTGTAGTGATGATTTTCTTGAGGGAAAAAAAGATTATACTGGAGTAAATGAACAAGTGTTTGAAGTACCTGCATTAGCAAAGCAATATGTAGATTATGTATACTTTTTGTTTTTACCTGGAAACAATGCTCAAGTTTTTACTTGGGATTTGGCTTCTGGTGGTAATGATGATTTTACTCAAACAACAGAGGAACTCGCTGGTGAGGTAAATTGGAATAAAGTATGGGGAGATATTTCTCCAGTAAATGCACATTGTTTACCTTATTTGGGAACTCGAATGACTGCTAGTATTGGAAATAACACTTGGACGCGTTTAAGAGAAATCAATTTGTTTCTAAACAATATTGACAAACACGGTATGGCAGAAGCCGATAAAAATCCATTAAAAGGACAAATGTATTTTTGGAGAGCTTATCAGTATTTTGAGTTAGTTAAATTATATGGGGGTGTGCCAATTGTTTTAACAGATCAAAACCCAATCTTAGATGATAGTGGTAGCACTCAAATACCTAGAAGTTCTACTTCGGAATGTATTAAACAAATTATAGCCGACTTGGATATGGCACAAGATTTATTAAGTGATGTAACTTGGTCTAATTCAGATTGGGGAAGAATAACTAATGGAGCTGCTGCTGCTTTTAAAGGGCGCGTATTACTTACTTATGCAAGTCCATTATTTAATCCAACTGATGATGTACAACGTTGGCAACGTGCTTATGATGCTAATACAGAAGCGAAAACACTTTTGGAAACTGAAGGAAAGGCACTTTTCAATACAGGTGGAACTGCCAATGGAACTGCTTGGGGGAATATGTGGTTTACTGAAGTTAATAATAAGGAGTCTGTAATTGTTTTTGGTTTTAATAATTCAGCAACTGCAAATCTTCAGAAGAATAATGGATGGGAGAGAGCTGCTCGTTCTAAAACTACTGGAGGTAATGGGTCAATTTCACCTACAAAACAAATAGTTGATGCTTTTCCAATGGCAGACGGGAAAAGTATTGTAGGGAATGCTGCCTATAATCCAGTTTTGTTTTATAAAAATAGAGATCCACGTTTTTACAAAACTTTCGCATACAATGGATCTACTTGGAAACATGCTGAGAATACTAATTTTAAGCAATGGACATATAGCTGGACAGCTTCAGGAGCGGTAACTTCAACGACTATTCCAAACAGATTTACTGAAACTGCAGGGGCAAATTCAACAGGTATTTACTTAAGAAAAGCGACCGCAGATAATGCAAGTAATGCAAGTGGTTTCCAATTTAGTGGTACTGACTATATGGAAATGCGTTTTGCTGAGGTTGTATTAAACTTAGCTGAATCAGCAATAGGAATTAATAAATTAACAGAAGGAAAAGATTTAATTAGAAGCATTCGTGTTCGTGCTGGTATAGTTAAAGGAACAAATCCATCAGATGATTATGGATTGGAAAATGTTATTACTAGAGATGAACATTTTGCAGCTGTATTAAATGAAAGAAGAATTGAATTTGCTTATGAAAACAAGCGTTTTTATGATTTAAGAAGATGGAAATTGTTTGATGCAAGTGCAGGAACAACTACAAGATTAGGTTTTACGCCACTTAATGGAACCAGAAGGACAGGATATTATATTGTTGCTAAAAAGGCTGATGGTAATAGATATGTTGGTACTACAGATCCTTTCTTTAATGCAACAGGAGGAAATACTGGAACAGGTATTGTTAGGGAGCCGGCTAGTTATCCTGTTACGATAGGTTCAACAACTATAAATAACTTTGATCAGTATTTAGATTATTTGTATACTAACCATTTTCAAATTGTAGAAAGAGATAATTTAGATCCTACAACGAACAATTGGAAATTTACTTGGTATAATCAATATTATTTTTTTGGAATTTATCAAAACTTGTTGGATACAGCTCCATACTTAGAGCAAACTCAAGGTTGGGGAGGAACATTTAATCCATTAAATTAATTTAATTAATTTTTTAAAAGAAATTACCTGTATTTGTCATGAATACAGGTAATTTCTTTTAAAAAACATTTGCTTGAGTCAGTTTAAAGAAAGTTTATCTCTTTTTAGGCTTTTCTAAAAAAATAGTATTTCAAGGCGTGCTAATGATAATTATATCCTCTAAACGTTTCAAGAGCAGTCCGTTTTGAAAAGGACAAATTATTTTTGTTAATTTGACAATTATTACGGGTTTTGGCACCATATTTGCAACTTGCCCTGTGTTGGTGGGGTTTATTGAACCACTGATTAATTTATTTGATTATTTATAAATGAAATACCTGTATTTAATTTGAACGAGGGTAATTTCTTTTAAAACACTATTTTAAATCACTTATGAAAAAGTTAAATTTTATTTTATTGGGTCTGTTTTTAGGGATGGCAAACGGTTATGCTCAATATCCTTCTCTTTCTGCAGAGGTTCAAGCTAAATCCAAGATGGTTATGGATGAAGCTTCTAAACTTTCGGATGAAGCTTGGGAGAAAGCGCTCGTAATTATTGAGCAGGAAGCCAGACAGGGGAAACCTTATATTCCTTGGGCGTCCAGGCCAAATGATTTGCCTCAGGCGGAGATTCCTGCTTTCCCTGGAGCCGAAGGTGGAGGTATGTTTACCTTTGGAGGTCGTGGCGGAAATGTATATACTGTTACCAGTCTAGAGGACAGAGGTCCTGGAACCTTGCGTGAAGCTTGTGAAAAAGGTGGGGCAAGAATCGTGGTTTTTAATGTTTCGGGAATTATTAAAATAAAAAGTCCTTTAATTATACGTGCGCCTTATATAACTATTGCAGGACAAACTGCTCCCGGGGATGGAATTTGTGTGGCTGGAGAATCAGTGTGGATAAATACCCATGATGTAATTATACGACATATGCGTTTTCGTAGAGGGGAGACTTTTGTAGGTCGTCGTGATGATGCCATTGGAGGGAATCCGGTGGGGAATATCATGATTGACCACGTTTCGGCCACTTGGGGATTAGATGAAAATATGTCTATGTATAGACATATTTATAGTCCTGGGGCGGGTTATCCGGACATAAAAGTAGGTACGGTAAATATTACCATTCAGAATAGTTTATTCGGGGAAGCTTTAGATACGTATAACCATGCTTTTGGTAGTACATTGGGTGGTGAAAACTGTGCTTTTGTCAGAAATATGTGGGCTAATAATGCCGGTAGAAACCCTTCCATCGGGTGGAATGGTGTTTTCAATTTTGTAAACAATGTGGTTTATAATTGGTATAATAGATCAATAGATGGTGGAGATTATACGGCCAACTATAATATCATCAATAACTATTTCAAGCCGGGACCAGTAACCAATTTAAAAGAGCCCATTAGTTATAGAATATTGAAACCGGAATCAGGAAGAAGTAAATTACCTTATATGGTTTTTGGTAGAGCTCACGTAACTGGAAATATAGTAGAGAACAATGCAAAAGTGACCAAAGACAACTGGGATGGTGGCGTTCAAATCGAAAATAAAAAAGGCGAATTAATGACTTATGATGAAGCCAAAGTGTATTTCGATAAAATGAAAAGCGACAAGCCATTTCCAATGCCTTGGTTTAATAAAATTTTAAAAGCGGATGAAGCTTATGATTTTGTACTTAAAAATGTGGGAGCCACTTTACCCATAAGAGATAAGGTAGACGAAAGAATCGTAAGAACCGTAAAAACAGGGGTTCCTGAATATGCAAAAGGTTTAGAGAAGAAGACATTTTACCAATTTGAACACCGTCGCTTGCCTATAGATTCTTATAAGCAAGGGATCATCACAGATATTTCTCAAGTAGGTGGATATCCTGAATACAAAGGGAAATCTTATGTAGATACCGACAAAGACGGTATGCCGGATAAATGGGAGAAAAAATACGGTTTAAATCCGAATGATCCATCAGATGCTAAAACTGATTTGAACAATGACGGCTATGCTAATATCGAGGATTACATCAATGGGGTAAACCCTGCCATAAAGGTAGATTGGAAAGATTTGGCCAATAATAAAGAGACTTTAACAAGACCTTTATTGGATTAATTTTAATAGTTTTTTTTCAATGCACTCTTATTCCATGATGAAAGTTGTGGTGTAAGGGTGTCGAAAAAAAATAAAAATATATAACATTCAAAATTTATTATCATGTCCATAAAGAAGTTAAATATAAGTGCATTGTTATTACTGTTGGTGTGTTTTGCAGGTCAGGCACAACAACATTTGGATCCCGAATACATAAAGGTTACCAATGAACGTGCGGCGAAAATAGTAGCCAAATTAGAATTGTCTAATGCCGAGAAAGAAAAGTCAGTAACTGCAATCATCGCTCAACAATTTAGGAATTTAAGCGAAATTCATGACGGTAGAGATGCTGAAATTGAAAAAGTAAAAAGCAGTGCTTTGACTAAAGAAAAGCAAAATGCTAAAATTGATAAACTCAAAGCAAAAGCAGATCAATCGATTGCGAAATTGCATAAATCATATATCAAACAATTGGGTACCCAGTTAAGCGAAGCTAAAATTACCGAAGTAAAAGACGGCATGACTTATGGCGTGTTGCCGATTACCGTTGCCGGATATAACGATATGTTGCCTAATTTAACCGCTGCACAAAAAAAATACATCTATGATGCTCTTGTGGAAGCCAGAGAACATGCTATGGATGGAGGTTCTTCTAAAGAAAAACACGCTTGGTTTGGAAAATACAAAGGAAGAATCAATAATTATTTGTCTAAAGAAGGTTACGACTTAAACAAAGAAAGTGCCGATTGGCATAAACGTTTGGAAGAACGCGAAAAAAGCAAATCTAAAAAGTAAGTCACTCTTTTTATGTAATCGATTACAATACCAACTCTTTATTACTGATTTTTATGCAAAATAGTGCCCGAAATACTACCCTGAAACGGACGATGATGAGGATTTCATTTTGTTTCGTCATTTCATCAACATACGCCCAATATCCTGAAATCCCAAAAGAACTTCAGGCGAAGACCGACTCTATTTTGGCAAAGGAAGAAAAGCGTTTAAACGAAATTTGGACCAATAATTACCACATCATTCAGGAAGAGGCAAAACACGGGAAACCTTACATACCATGGGCAGCTTATCCTAAAGATTTGGTGCAGGCAGAAATTCCAGCTTTTCCGGGAGCCGAAGGTGGAGGGGCTTTTACCCAAGGTGGTAGAGGCGGTAAAATATTTGTGGTAACCAGTTTGGAAGACAGCGGGCCAGGAACTTTTAGAGAGGCCTGTGAGGCAGTAGGGGCGAGAACCATCGTATTCAACGTTTCGGGAATCATCCGATTAAAAAACCGCATCAGTATGCGGGCACCTTATGTTACCATTGCGGGACAAACCGCGCCGGGTGACGGTATTTGTATTGCCGGGGAATCTTTAGTAATCGATACGCACGATGTTATTATAAGGCACATGCGTTTTAGAAGAGGCGCAACCGATGTTACCCGAAGAGACGATGCCCTTGGCGGAAATCCGATAGGGAATATCATCGTAGATCATTGCTCGGTAAGTTGGGGACTGGACGAAAATATTTCGTTGTACAGACACCAGTTTCAAGCAAACGAAACCTCAAAACTGGAAAAATTACCTGCCTGTAATATTACCATTCAAAATACCATTTCGTCAGAAGGCTTAGATACTTATAATCATGCTTTCGGGAGTACGATTGGTGGATTAAATAGTACCTTTATGAGAAATTTATGGGCCAATAATATTTCCAGAAATGCTTCTATAGGGATGTATGGTGATTTTAATTTTGTAAATAATGTCATATTCAATTGGTGGAATCGGTCTTTAGACGGAGGCGATTACCGTTCGATGTTTAATATTATCAATAATTATTTTAAACCGGGACCCATAACTCCAGTAGATGAGCCTATTCGTTATAGAATCTTAAAACCGGAATCGGGTTATATGAAACCAAAAACCTTTGGTAGAGCTTATGTCGATGGGAATTATATAGTAGGAGCTCCTGAAGTTACGGCCGATAACTGGAATGGTGGAATTCAATTGGAAGACCTTTCATTGGAAAAATCGAAAGGATATTTGGAATTAATCAAACAGCCAAAACCATTTTCAATGCCACATATTACGATAATGAAGGCAGAAGAAGCGTATGAGTTTGTATTGAACAATGTAGGGGCAACATTGCCAAAAAGAGATGCTGTTGATGAACGGGTTATCAAACAAGTTCGTACCGGAAAAATTGAATACAAAGACGGACTTGAAAATGCAATAGGTAAAGAATTTATCAAAAGAAGATTACCGGCTGATTCCTATAAAAAAGGGATTATTACCAACCCTAATCAGGTGGGTGGCTATCCGGAATACAAAGGTAAAGCCTATAAAGATTCAGATAATGACGGTATTTCTGACGCTTGGGAGAAAAAATACGGTTTAAATCCAAAAGATGCTTCGGATGCGACTAAAGATGTAAACGGTGATGGTTATACAAACATCGAAAAATACATCAATGGTATCGATCCTACTACAAAAGTAGATTGGACTAATCCTGTAAATAATAAAGAAACTCTAAATCATTCATTATTAAATTAATGCAAAGATTTATGTTGAAAAAAATCAATAAATTAGAACTGTTATTTTTGATGTGTATCGGTTTTGTAGCCAATGCGCAACAGCATGAAGTTAAAGACTATATAAATGATATTAATGAACGCGCTGCAACGATTGTATCTAAATTGGATATCAATGATGCTGATAAAAAAGAAATAAAAGCAATTGTTCTTAAACAATACGTCAGCATTGAGAAAATTGAAAGAAAAAGAGATTCTAAATTAGAAAAGATTAAAAAAACAGTAATTGATCTAGAGAAACAGAAATTAAAATCAGAGGAAGTTTGGGCGGATTACAAGGCTTTGATTAGTAAATTGCATGATGTTTATTTGAATAAGCTGTCTAAAAAACTAAATGAATCGCAAATAGTTCAAGTCAAAGATGCCATGACTTATCAGGCAATGCCCAAAACCTACCATAATTTTCTGGACATGTTTCAGAATCTTAATGAGGAGCAAAAAAAGATGATTTATAATCATTTGGTTGAGGCTAGAGAAAATGCTATGAATGTGGGAACTCATAAATGGCAATTTCAATGGTTTGCCAAGTACAGAGGAAAAATAAATAATATTTTAGCTTCACAAGGAATTGAATTGCATCATACAAGCAAAGCTTGGGAAAAAAAGCAATTAGAGAAAAAAGAATCATTAAAATAGTTCTTTTTAAATCTAATATTAAAACCACTTTAACGTGAATTTTATAAAACTCAAAAATAGAATGATATCAAAACAGGATTTAATTTTTATTTCCTGTTTTGTTTTGTTCTTTAGTTTCACAAATAGTTTTTCGCAAAATAGTTTTCCAACAATTACTAAGGACAAGGCTGGAAAAGTAATTAGAACGAAAGACAAGCTAGGAAACCAAATTCCTGATTTTTCGTATGCGGGCTATCGTGCTGGCAAATATGCTATTCCAAACGTTGCTGTCAAAGCTTTTGTGCCTCATGTTTCAGTTGATGCTACTGCAACCATTCAGGCTGCAATAGATTACGTTACAACACTCAAAGCGGATGCTAATGGTTTTAGGGGGGCAGTACTTTTAGACAAAGGAATATTTAAGGTCTCTGGTGTTTTGGAAGTAAAAGAAAGCGGAATTGTTTTAAGAGGAAGCGGAGCCGGAAATAACGGAACAATTATACTGGGGACAGGAACAGATAGAGGCGCTATTATCTCTATTTCGGGAACTGCAAATCGTGTTTTGAAAGATAAATTTGAAGTGGCTGATGTTTACACACCACTGGGAAGCAATACAATCTCTTTAAAAAATACAAACAATATTAAAAAAGGCGATCGTATTTTAGTGAATACTCCCATCACTCAACAGTGGATTGATAGTCTGGAGATGAAAGATTTTGGTGGAGAAACAGGATGGATTGGTTGGAAAAAAGATGATTTTGTAATTCGTGCCGATAGGGAAGTGACTCAGGTGCAGGCTAACAAGATTACTATGGACGCTCCTTTAACTAATGCTTTGAACGAAAAATTATCTGCATCGGATGTAGTGATTTATACATGGTCGGGTAGAATTAAGAATATTGGAGTTGAAAATCTGACTTTAAAATCTGATTTTGATACTACAAATCCAAAGGACGAACAACACCGTTGGTATGGCGTTTCGATACAAAATGCTGAAGATGTCTGGGTAAGACAAGTCAATTTTGAACAATTCGCTGGTGGTGCGGTTTCGATTTTGAAATCGGCTAAAAGAATCACCGTTGAAGATTGTGCGTCTTTAAATCCAGTTTCAGAGATTGCGGCTTTTAGAAGAAATACTTTTTATACCGAAGGACAACAAACTTTATTTCAGCGTTGTTATTCTGAATTTGGTTATAACGATTTTGCTGTTGGTGGCTATGCTACTGCGGGACCGAATGTTTTTTTACAATGTCAATCGTATTTGCCTTATAGCTTTAGTGGTTCCATTGGAAGTTGGGCTACGGGAATGTTATTCGACGTCGTTTTGATTGATGGAAACGCCTTAAGTTTTAAAAATTTAGGACAAGATGGTCGCGGAATTGGTTGGAATGCAGCCAATAGTGTAATCTGGGAAACATCGGCATCTAAAATAGATAATTTTAGTCCGCCTACTGCTGATAATTGGGCTTTTGGAGTATGGGCACAATGGGCTGGAAACGGACATTGGAATGATGTAAATAGTCATATCAACCCTAGAAGTTTGTATTATGCTTTATTGGAACAAAGATTAAGCAAATTGCCAATGCAAGCTCAAATTTTAGATTTGGGTACCGAGCCTTCTTCGAGTCCAACTGTGGAACAAGCAGCAGCTTTAACGGCTGAATCTTACAAGAAACAAATCACTTTGAAAGAGTGGATTGCTGAGGCTGCAAACCGAAATCCAATTGCAGTTAATGCTTCAAAAGCAAAAGTGATTCATGAAGTGAAAACTCAAATTGCCGTAACCGAATCGGAAACAGAAAAAGTTGAAATTAAAAACGGACTTTTAATGGCTAATAACCGATTGTTAACAGGAGAAATTATTGATGTTCCGTGGTGGAGAGGAAGTTTACGCGATGTTGAAATAGCTAAATCAAGACCACATGTTACGCGTTTTACTCCCGGGCATTATGGTGTGGGTCATACTGATAATTTAGCCGAAACGGTTCAGTTTTTAGTGGATAATAATAAATCAGCATTAGACCATAATTACGGTTTGTGGTACGAACAAAGAATGGCCGATCACGAACGCATTCGCCGAATGGATGCCGATGTTTGGGCTCCTTTTTATGAACAACCTTTTGACAGGACTGGTCAGGGAACGGCTTGGGATCATTTAAGTAAATACGATTTAACCCGATTCAATACCTGGTATTGGGATCGTTTGAAAACCTTTGCTGATCTCGCTGCTCAAAAAAGCAAAATATTGATGAATCAACAGTATTTTCAACATAATATTTTAGAGGCAGGAGCGCACTGGTCGAGTTCGCCTTGGCGTCCAGCCAATAATATTAACAATACAGGACTTCCTGAGCCGCCACCTTATATGGGTGATAAACGAATTTTTATAGCCGAACAGTTTTATGATGTTACTAACGAAAATATCAAAAAGTTACATCAGGGTTTCATCGAAAAAAGTTTAGATAATTTCAAGGATAATGCCAATGTATTGCAATTTACAAGTGCTGAATATACAGGACCGTTAACATTTATGCAATTTTGGATTGATGTAATAAGCAATTACAAAAAAGCACATCAAAACGAATCGAAAATAGCCTTAAGTGCTACTAAAGATGTTCAGGATGTAATTTTAAATGATGCAAAAAGAGCAGCTACAGTTGATGTAATCGATATTAGATATTGGTATTACAAAGAAGATGGAAGTTTGTATGCTCCAGAAGGCGGAAAAAACCTAGCACCAAGACAACATGCCCGCCAAATGAAAGTGGGTAAGGAAACCGACGAGCAGGTTTATAGAGCCGTGCGAGAGTACCGAGATAAATACAGCAATAAAGCGGTTATTTATTCGACACCGGGAGCGAGTAGATTTGGTTGGTCGGTTTTGATGGCTGGAGGTTCTTTGGCAGCTATTCCTAAAATTACCATTCCAGGTTTTTATGAGTCGTTGACAAATATGAAACCATCGCAAGAGGAGAACTACAATAGTGCAGTTTGGTCATTAAAAGAAAATGGAGAATCGTATCTTTATTATTTGCAAAAAGAAAGTCAAATTACTATTGATTTATCTAATGAAAAAGGAACTTTTGAAGTGTATGAAATTAATGCATCTACAGGAAATTATACTAAAAAAACAAACATTATCGGAGGGAAAAAAGTAGAAATTTCAGCTTCTGATATGAAGGAAAAAGTACTATTCCTAGTCAAGAAAAATTAAAAAAAATCTGCTGAATCTGCGTAAAAAAAATAAAAAACATAATTCAAAATAAAAATAAAATGAACCTGAAAATTAAATATTTATACGCCCTTTGTATAAGCTTTATGTTTACTGCACAAAGCGGATTTTCGCAATCCAAAAATTTACCAAAACTTAAAGTTTCCAAGAACCAACATTATTTTGTTACCGAAGACGGAAAGCCATTTTTCTGGTTGGGTGATACAGGATGGCTGGCATTTGGAAAATTAGACAGAGAGGGTATTGTTGAATATTTACAGGACAGAAAAGAAAAAGGATTCAACGTTGTTCAGGTAATGGTTTTGCATAACATCAATGCGGTGAATGTATATGGAGATAAAGCTTTAGTGAATGAGGACGTTTCGAAACCGATAACAACACCGGGAAATAATTTCAATAATAAGGAAGAATATGATTATTGGGATCATGTAGATTACACTTTGGAAGTAGCCCAGAAAAATGGAATCTACGTAGCGATGGTACCGGTTTGGGGAACCAATGTTTCAAAAGGGGATAAAGTAAACAAAGAGCAAGCAACCCAGTATGCGAAGTTTTTAGCTGATAGGTATAAAAACAGAACCAATGTGATTTGGCTGAACGGTGGTGATACCTACGGGGATAAATTTCAAGACATTTGGAGCGCCATCGGAAACACATTGAAAACCAATAATCCAAAACAGTTGGTGACTTTCCACCCCTTTGGAAGAACCGATTCTTCAGAGAATTATCATAATGCAAGCTGGTTGGATTTCAATATGTTCCAATCCGGTCACCGCAGATACGACCAAGATACATTACCAAATTCTTTTAAAGAAGACAATTATAAATTTGTTCAAAGAGATTTGACTTTAAAACCTACCAAACCAACATTGGACGGAGAACCATCTTATGAAGGAATTCCTCACGGACTGCACGATACTTTACAACCATTATGGAAAGACAGTGATGTAAGACGTTATGGTTATTGGTCTGTTTTTGCAGGAGGGGCTGGTTATACTTACGGTCATAATGCCGTAATGCAAATGTTCAGAAAAGGCGATAATCCAGCTTATGGAAACAAAATTTTATGGAATGATGCCATCAATGCACCAGGAGCTGCACAAATGGTTTATATTAAAAAATTAATATTGGATTTCCCTTATTTAGAACGTGTTCCAGACCAATCATTAATCGCAAATCAAGGAGAGAAATACGATTATTTAACAGCTACCAGAGGGAATAAATATGCTATGATTTATACCTATACAGGTCGAAAAATTGCCGTTAATATGGGGAAAATCGCTGGAAGAAAAGTAACGGCAAGTTGGTACAACCCAAGAAACGGACAAAGAACTAAAATCAGGACTGTAGCCAATAAAGGCGTTCAGGAATTTCAGCCGTCTGGCAAAAAAGAAGACGGAAACGACTGGGTTCTTATTTTAAGTTCAAAGTAACCACAATAATTGTCATCCCGAGGAACGAGGACACGAGTGATAGCGAATTGGCGAAGCAATCTCCGTAAGAAACTAACACAAAGTTTATTTAGCATGCGGAGCTACTAACGGAGATCCTTCCTTCGTCAGGATGACAAAAATGAGAATAAAAAAATCCCGCACAATCTGCTAAATCTGCGAGAACCAAAAAAACAACACTATGAAAATCAAAAATATCATAATAATACTCTGCTTCCTTACAGGATTCAATACCGCTTTCGCAAATGACGGCTGGCTAAACATCCTTAACGAAGGCGGAAACAACAAAGGAATAAAATGCACCGAAGCCATTCAAAGCGCCATAGATAAAGCGGCTGCAAAAGGTGGTGGAACAATCTTTTTCCCTGCCGGGGAATATCTAACAGGGGCTTTAAAACTAAAAAGCAACATCACAATCCATTTGGATTCCGGAGCACTTTTGAAATTTTCAGAGAACTTCGACGATTACCTGCCGTATGTAGAAATGCGTTATGAAGGAATCGTGATGCAGTCTTTTTCGCCATTATTCTATGCCAAAGATGTTGAGAATATCACCATCAAAGGAAGAGGCGTAATCGACGGACAAGGAAAAGCATGGTGGAATGAAGTATACCGAATTGAAACTGCAAAAGGACCAATTCCGATGACGAAATACCAAAAAATGTGGGAAGAACAAAACAAAGGAATTGTGTATGAGCCGTATTACAAAAGAACAATTGACAAAAAGTTTTTCAGACCTTCTTTTTTTCAGGCTTATAATTGCAAGAATATTTTAATCGAAGGCGTTACGTTCAAAAACTCACCTTTCTGGACGATAAATCCTGAATTTTGCGATAATGTAACGGTAACGGGAATTTCGATTTTCAACCCACATTCTCCAAATACTGACGGAATCAACCCTTCGTCTTGTACAAACGTTCATATTTCGAATTGCCATATCAGCGTGGGCGACGACTGTATCACCATCAAATCGGGCAGGGATGCAGACGGACGTAAATACGGAAAAGCAACTGAAAATGTTACGATTACCAATTGTACCATGTTAAGCGGTCACGGAGGAGTTGTGATTGGAAGCGAAATGTCGGGCGGAATCAAAAAAATCACCATTTCAAACTGTGTTTTCGACGGAACCGACAGAGGAATCCGAATCAAATCCGCTCGTGGTCGTGGCGGAGTTGTCGAGGACATTCGCGTGGACAATATCGTAATGAAAAACATCAAGGAAGAAGCGATTATTCTGGATTTGTTCTATGATAAAGATAATCCCGTAGAGCCGGTTACGGAGCGCACGCCAATTTTCAGAAACATCCACATCAGCAACGTTACGGGCGGAAATGTAAACAAAGCCGGTTTCGTTCGCGGAATTGTTGAAATGCCAATCCAAAATATTTCTTTTTCGAATATCAATATGGATGGTAAAGAAGGTTTTACTGTAATTACTGCAACGGATGTAGAATTTCACGATGTGAAAGTGAATGCAACAGTGGGTTCCTCTTTCAAAATCTCCGATGCCAAGAACCTTATTTTGGACAACGTAGGTTCTTCGACACCGATTAAAGGAATTCCGGTGATCAAAATCGATAATGCTTCGAATATTATGATCAATAACAATTTTCCATTCAACGCCACCGATATTTTTATCGAAGCCGATGGGAAAGAAACAAAGGGTGTTTTCTTAAAAAACAACGTATTCAATAATGTAAATACCGTTGTGAAAAAAGGAAAAGACTTGAATAAAAAAGCAATCGTAGAATAAGACAATAGTTTATCCTGCAATGTCTTTTTTTGACCTTGTAGGAATGAAAAACTATAATAGAAAAAATATCAACTATTCAGTTTCGGCTCCCTCTCCTTTGGAGAGGGCTGGGGTGAGGTTAAAACATAACAATGAAAAAATTATTTATCATACTAACGCTTTCACTTTTTGCGATAAGCTATTCCCAGAAAAAGAAAGAAATTTTCCTTTTCACTTCTTTCAGGGAACCCGCCACGGAAGGATTATACTTGGCGTATAGCGAAGACGGCTACAACTGGAAAGGTCTAGAAGGATCATTTCTAAAACCCGAGATTGGTGCCAGCAAAATAATGCGTGACCCATCGATTACAAAAGGGAAAGACGGAACCTATCATTTGGTTTGGACAACAGATTGGAAAGGCGGAAATGGTTTTGGATATGCCAGTTCAAAAGATTTGATTCATTGGTCGAAACAGGAATATATTCCGGTAATGAAAAATGAGCCGGAAGTCGTAAACGTGTGGGCACCCGAAATTTTTTATGATGATGTCAAAAAAGAATACATCATTATCTGGGCATCAACAATCCCATTCCGATTCGAAAAAGGAGTAGAAGACGAGAAAAACAACCACCGAATGTATTACGTAACTACCAAGGATTTCAAAACCTTTTCGGATACGAAATTGTATTGCGATCCTGGTTTCAGCGTGATTGATTGTGTGATTGTAAAAAAAGGCAAAAAAGAGTATGTTTTGGTTCT
>JAKFBW010000103.1:0-17154 GCA_036676965.1 Flavobacterium sp.
TATGGCAAGATTTGAATTGAAACTTCCAAGAATGGGAGAAAGTGTTGCAGAAGCAACCATTACAAATTGGTTGAAACAAGTTGGGGACAAGATTGAAGCGGATGAAGCGGTGCTGGAAGTAGCGACTGATAAAGTGGATAGTGAAGTGCCTAGCGAAGTTTCGGGTGTTTTATTGGAACAATTATTCAGTAAGGATGATTTGGTTCAGGTAGGGCAAACTATTGCTATTATTGAAACAGAAGGAGGGCAGGAAGAAACAAAAGAGGAGGGGAAGGTGTCTTCTGTTGAAGAAATTGAAGAAGCAGTGGAACCGGAAGTTGTTGCTGCGGTTGAAAAAACAGTGAGCATTGCCAAAGAAATTGTTCAGGCAGCTGTTGATTTTTCTGATTCTGAAAAATTCCTGTCTCCTTTGGTAAAAAATATAGCCAAGGAAGAAGGTATTTCATTAGAGGAATTAGAAACTATTTCCGGTACAGGAAAAGACGGAAGGGTGACTAAGAACGATATCTTGGCATACGTTGAACATCGTAAATCGAATGTTTCGAGTCCGAAAGCAGTTGTTTCAAATGCTGCTGTGCCACAGTCGGCTCCCGAGTCCGTAAACGGTGGCGATGAAATTATAGAAATGGACCGGATGCGCAAGCTAATTGCGGGTTATATGGTGGCTTCTGTTCAGACTTCGGTACATGTACAATCGTTTATTGAGGTTGATGTGACGAATATTGTAAAATGGCGTGACAAACATAAAAACGAATTTGAAAAAAGAGAAGGAGGGAAATTAACGTTTACACCTATCTTTATGGAGGCTGTGGCCAAAGCGTTAAAAGACTATCCGGGAATGAATATCTCTATTGACGGGGATTATATCATCAAAAAGAAAAATATAAATTTGGGTATGGCCGCGGCTTTACCTAACGGGAATTTAATTGTCCCTGTAATAAAAAATGCAGACCAGTTGAACTTGGTAGGCATGGCTAAGGCGGTGAATGATTTGGGGAATCGTGCCAAAGCCGGAAAATTAAAACCGGATGAAACCAAAGGAGGAACCTATACGGTGACGAATGTAGGGTCTTTTGGAAGTGTTTTCGGAACGCCTATTATCAATCAACCGGAAGTGGGGATTTTGGCCTTAGGGGCCATCCGAAAAGTACCGGCAGTGATAGAAACTTCAGAAGGAGATTTTATAGGAATCCGTCAAAAAATGTTTTTAACGCATAGTTACGATCATCGTATTATTGATGGCGCGTTGGGCGGAATGTTTGTCAAACGCGTGGCCGAATATTTAGAGGCTTTTGATGTGGATAGAAATTTTTAAAATAGTATAAACTTTATTCGACCCGACAGCTTTTACCAGTTGTCGGGTTTTGTTTTTTATTTCGATAGGAAACTTTAACTTTTAAACGTTAAACTGAAATAAAATCAAATATCTATATTTGTGCTCATTCAAAATAAAAAAATGGAACTTAAACTCAATAAACCCATTTGTTTTTTCGATTTAGAAACTACCGGGATTGATATCGGAAAAGATAGAATTGTCGAAATCTCAATATTTAAAGTCTATCCGAACGGAAATAAGGAAAGCAAAACCTGGTTGGTGAACCCAACGATTCCTATTCCGCCTCAAACTACCGCTGTTCACGGTATAACCGATGAAAAAGTGGCAAATGAACCCACTTTTAAGGAATTGGCTTCTCAGGTACACAACATGATTAAGGACAGTGATTTGGGAGGTTTTAATTCAGACCGATTTGATATTCCGCTTTTGGCAGAGGAATTGCTTCGTGCCGGAGTTGATTTTGATATGAAAAACAGGGTTTCGGTAGATGTTCAGACCATCTTTCATAAAATGGAAGAACGGACTCTGAGTGCTGCCTTGAAATTCTATTGCGGACAAAATTTGGATAATGCCCATTCTGCGGAGGCCGATACGATGGCGACTTATGAAATTTTAAAAGCCCAATTAGACCGTTATCCCGAATTGGAGAATGACGTAAAATTGCTTTCGGAATTTTCGACCAGAAAAAAAATAGCCGATTTTGCCGGAATGATTGCGTTTGATAAGGACGGGGAAGAGGTTTTTTCGTTTGGAAAACATAAAGGGGTTAAAGTAGAAAAAGTATTAGAAACAGAGCCCGGCTATTATAGTTGGATTCAGAATGCCGATTTTCCTTTGTATACCAAAAAAGTGCTTACGGCAATTAAATTGAGAAAATTAAATACAAAATAAGATTCTGAGTAGCTAAGATTGTAAGGTTCTGAGTTTTTTATGCCGGAATTCTTAGTGACTTAGTAGCTTAGTAACTTAGCAACTACGAAAAAATGAAGATTATCTGTGTCGGTAGAAATTATGCCAGTCATATCGAAGAATTGCAAAACGAGCGCCCTACGGAGCCGGTAATTTTTATGAAACCCGATTCGGCAATTTTATTAAAGCAACATCCGTTTGTGATTCCGGAGTTTTCGGAAGAGATTCATCATGAAGTGGAGATTATTGTCAAAATAAATAAGGTAGGGAAGTATATTGAACCTAAATTTGCTCATAAATATTATAATGAGATTAGTGTTGGGATAGATTTTACTGCCCGCGATTTGCAACAAAAGTTAAAAGCCAAAGGTTTGCCTTGGGAAATTGCCAAAGCATTTGACGGTTCGGCAGTAATTGGAGATTTTTTACCAAAAGAACAATTTAGTTCGTTAGAAAATCTTACATTTGAATTAACTAATAATGGAAAAACCGTTCAGATGAGTAATTCCAGTTATATGTTGTGGAAAATTGATGAACTTATTTCGTATGTTTCGCAATTTTTTACGTTAAAAATCGGTGACATCATTTTTACGGGAACACCCGAAGGAGTAAACGTGGTGAAACCGGAAGATGTTTTAGAAGGATATTTAGAAGGACAAAAACTATTTAGAATACAAGTAAAATAATGGCTTTACATTACAACCTTTCAAAAGTGTACGCACTTTCAGACAACGACTCAGAATTTGTAAATGAAATTCTGACCTTATTCGTTAACGAAGTTCCAGAAGATTTATCACAAATCAAAGAAGGAATAAAAAAGAAAGATCATAAACATGCCTATGCTTATGCTCATAAAATTAAACCAACGCTCGATTTGCTTGGAATGACTGTAGCATTTGAAGAAATTCTTCAGGTAGAAGCCTGGACAAAAGCGGAAGGTAAAAAGAAAGATATCGAGGATATTTTTAAAAGTATCAAAGATCAAATCAATGACGCTGTCAAAGAAATTAAAAAGGATTTCGATTTATAAACAAATCGATTTTTTACTACAACTATTAAAATTCAACATTCAAGTATTTTTGAATGTTGAATTTTGTTTTAGAATACAATCAAAGAAACAGTAACGGGATATTAAAAGATGAAAGCAACCATAATTACTATAGGTGACGAAATTTTAATTGGTCAAATTGTCGATACAAATTCGGCTTTTATAGCGAAGGCATTGGATAAAATTGGGGTTGAGATCAAGGAGATGATTTCGATAAGTGATGATAAAGAACATATTTTAAGTACTTTTTCAAAACTTCAAAACACGGTCGATTTAGTTATTATTACCGGAGGTCTGGGGCCGACCAAAGATGATGTGACCAAGAAAACGTTTTGTGAATACTTTGGTGATGAATTGGTTGTTGATCAGACGGTATTGGCGCATGTCACGCAATTGATAGAAGGGTTTTTTAAACGTACCATTACACAGATTAATAAAGATCAGGCGTTGGTGCCTTCTAAATGTACCGTACTTCACAATGAAGTGGGTACGGCACCGGGGATGTGGATGAAAAAAGAAAATACAGTCTTTATTTCGCTGCCGGGAGTGCCCTATGAAATGAAATATTTGGTGGAGAATGAAATCATCCCGAAGGTAGTGAAGGAGTATCAGCGTCCTTATATTATTCATAAAACGATTCTAACTTACGGGCAAGGGGAGAGTATGGTGGCGGAACGTATTGAGGATTGGGAAAACAGTCTTCCTGATTTTTTGAAGCTGGCATATTTACCAAGTCCGGGTAGGGTGCGTTTACGTCTTTCCGGCAGAGGCATCGATAAAGAAGCATTAGTGGGTACCATAGACGAGTTTGTTGATTCCTTAGATGCTATCATTGGAGATATTATCGTAGGTTTTGAAGAAGACGAAACCATTGAGGTGGTTATGGGTAAAATGCTGAAAAAGCAACACAAGACCATTGCTACTGCTGAAAGTTGCACCGGAGGGGCTATTGCTGAATTGCTTACCTCTGTTGCCGGAGCCTCGGAATACTTTAAAGGCAGTGTGGTTTCGTATGCGACCGAAGCTAAAATAAATGTCTTAGGTATTTCAGAGGATTTAATTGATCAATTTTCGGTGGTCAGTGCCGAGGTTGCGTCGGCTATGGCGATGAGTGTGAAAACGTTAATGAAAACCGATTATGCGATAGCGACAACGGGAAATGCCGGACCGACAAAAGGAGAGGGTAATGCCGAAATCGGATCCGTTTTTATAGCATTGGCCACACCGGACGGAGTAATTGTGGAAGAGTTTAATTTTGGTCAACCCCGTGAAAAAGTGATAGATAGAGCCGTGTATAAAAGTTTAGAAATATTACAGAAAGAAATTTCAAAAAATGTGTTGTAATTTTTTGTTTCATCCGTTTATTTTTCTTTTCTTTGCACCCTGATTTTGAATAACGATAAAAGATATATATAATGTCAAGAGTTTGTGACCTTACAGGTAAAAGAGCGATGGTAGGAAATAACGTTTCTCACGCTATGAATAAAACTAAGAGAAAATTTTCTGTTAACTTAGTTAAAAAGCGTTTTTATCTTCCAGAAGAAGATAGATGGATTACTCTTAGAGTAGCAGCATCTACAATAAAAACAATTAACAAAAACGGAATCGCTGCTGTTTTGAAAAAAGCACAGTCAGAAGGATTTATTAAATAATCTTTTCCAAAATAAATATATAGCAAGATGGCAAAGAAAGGTAATAGAATTCAGGTAATTTTAGAATGTACTGAACACAAAGCATCAGGTGTTGCAGGAACTTCAAGATACATAACAACAAAGAACAAAAAAAATACACCGGACAGATTAGAGATTAAAAAATTTAATCCAGTTTTGAAACGTGTAACTGTTCACAAAGAAATTAAGTAATAATTAGAGATTTTAATAAAAAATCTCAAATGGTCACATTTGAAGATTTTATTAAAATTTAAATAACATTGAATCATGGCAAAGAAAACCGTAGCATCGTTACAAACCGCTTCTAAGAGATTATCAAAAGCCATCAAAATGGTGAAATCTCCAAAAACAGGTGCATATACATTCGTAGAATCTATTATGACTCCAGAAGCAGTTGATGAATTCTTGAAAAAGAAATAATTTACTGTACAGTATATAGAAAAGCTACTTTCACTCGGAAGTAGCTTTTTTATTTTTTATATTTACTCCTCAGAAATTCAAGTGGGATGCTTTAAAATTAGATTCTTAATAACTTCATTTTTTAGCGAAGTATTATTCTGGGTTTAAAACACTAATTAAATTGGAGTAAAAATGCCGAAACAAGTTTCTCATATCCCTTATATTGCAACCATAAATGAGTTTTTTGTGCAATACGGCTTGAGTGAAATTCCACAGTCCGAAATAATCTGTATGCGTCTAGGTGACCAATCCGAAGAAAGGCTGATGCACATGCCTTTGAGCAGAGCTAATTTTTATCGGGTTATATTTTTTACCAATTCAGATTTAAAATTTTGGATAGGTGAAAAAGAATATTCTGTCATTAATAATTGTCTTTGCTTTACATATCCTGGCAAACTGGAATCTTGGACACGTTCGGGAAAACTACATGGTTATGTTGTTTATTTTACGGCCGAATTTGCAGGAATGGATGCTACCCATAGAAAATTTGATGTAGATTTTCCTTACTTCAATTTTAATTCGGAGTCTCTGCTTCCCTTATTGCAAAATGAGGCGGAGGAACTAAAAATATTGGCTGAAGAAATGATAGCCGAATTGGACTCTAATCATTCCGATAAGTTAGAATTTACTAAGAAATTACTTCATATATATTTGCATAAAATAACTAGGATTTATCAGCAATATATAAATGCTTTTAGTGGTGAGGTAAAAGAGAATAAATCCTTATTCAATAAATTTCGTAAAGAATTAGATGATTATATGCAACTTTTGGTAAATGGAAAAAAAGAATTTACGCCAACAGTTTCTATACTTGCCAATCAGCTTTTTGTAAATGCTAGTTATTTGAATAGTGTGATAAAAAAAAGTACAGGTAAAACAGCTTCGGCACATATTCAAGAGAAACTAATATTGGAAGCCAAATCCTTTTTGCTGCATACCAATTTGCAAGCATCCGAAATAGCCTTTAAGTTAGGTTTTGAAAGTGATGCTTATTTTTGTAATTTCTTCAAAAAGTATACAGGAATTGCTCCAATTGGATTTCGTAAGACACACATATTAAGGTAATTAATGTGTAAATTTTATAACTTATACTATAAATAGTCTAAACTTTTTACTGTCTCTACTATGTAATTTTGGATATTATATAACCAAATTAAATTACAAGTATGAAAAAGTTAATTAACCTTGATTTTATTCCAGTAAATACTGATTTCGCTTTACTTTTATTGCGCGTTTGGCTCGGCTTTAGTCTGTTTGCAAAACATGGTATCGAAAAATTTGTGAATTTTTCTGAATGGAGCCAACATTTTCCAGACCTTATACATGTAGGTTCTACACCAAGCTTGATTTTTGCCCTTATTGCAGACGGGATATGTTCTGTTTTGATAATTCTGGGTTTAGGAACTCGAATTGCTGCACTTTTTATTTCCATCAATTTATTTGTGGTTTTTGTCTTAATGCACCATTTTTCTTTTGGTGACGATCATTCGGAATTAGTGTACATCTATCTTGGCGGTTTTATTACTATTGCTTTAGCAGGTGGTGGAAAATACAGTTTAGAAAAATATATTTCAAAATAATTATACAAGAATCAGCCATGAAACAATTACACTTCATTTTAGTATTGCTTGTCACAGGAAATATGGCAATAGCTCAAAACAGTCCTTCATTAAAATTATTTCGCTTTGGAAATATTGGGAATGAAAAGCCTGGTGTAGTATTGGCACAAAACCAAATGATCGATGTTACTGCATTTGGAGAAGATTATAACGAACATTTTTTTGAAACAAATGGTTTGGTAAGACTTGAAATTTGGTTGAAAGAAAATCAATCAAAATGCCCAATTGTTGCTCCAACTGAAAGAATTGCATCATGTGTGGCTCGCCCTTCTAAAATTGTGGCTATTGGACTTAATTATGCCGAGCATATAAAAGAAGGTGGTGCGCCAACACCTACAAATCCTGTTATTTTCCTTAAAGCTACATCGTCACTTTGTGGTCCTTATGATAATGCCATTATGCCACTCAATGCTACCAAAATGGATTGGGAAGCAGAGCTGGCAGTAGTAATTGGTAAAAAAGCCTCATATATCAATGAAAAAGACGCATTGAATTATATAGCTGGCTACACTGTTATTAATGATTATAGTGAAAGATCTTGGCAATTAGAGCAAACTGCTGGTCAGTGGGACAAAGGGAAAAGTTCTGATAGTTTTGCACCTCTAGGTCCCTATTTTGTTACTCCGGCTGCATTGGGCAATCCGCAAAATTTAAAAATATGGCTTACAGTAAATGGTGTTCCCATGCAGACTGCCAATACAAACCAAATGATTTTTAGTATTCAAAAACTGGTTAGTGAAGTAAGTAAATACATGACGTTATTACCTGGAGATGTAATTGCTACAGGTACTCCAAGTGGTGTAGGTTTGGGGCATAAGCCACCCGTATATTTAAAACCTAACGATGTAGTTGAATTGGGTATTGAAAATATTGGCACTCAAAAACAAACTGTTGTTGATGCAATGCAAATGATATTAGGAGACGAATCCTATAAAGATTATCAGGCATGGATAGCACTTGGTGTAGGCGGGATAGCACATACATTGGAAGGATATCGCTACATGAAAGATTTAGGCAGACACATGGGAAATCCTCTAAATATAAACCTGATTAAAGGAGATATTGGTAAAAAAGGAGATATTAAAGTACTGAATAATTTACCAAAACGACAAGGAGTGCGACCAATCATTGCACCCTTTGCGGTACCGCATCGTCAAACAGACCAACTTAATAGTGAAGATTTAAGAGGTATACAAAAAAAGATATTTGACGAACAAGTGGCTAATACTCAATATCAGCTTGAATACAAGATGAGTGTTTTTGAAAAACACAGTCCTGCCATTTTCTTAAAAGATACGAGCAAAGGTAATGCAACGCTAATGCCTTTTTCTAAAGGAGAAATTGGTCACATACATCCAAGTGATGGTTCGATGCATATTATTTTGAGTCCTTCGGATACAAAAACGGTAATAGAAAACGGTTGGGGTGAACTGCACGGCTTGGCTGGACAAGGTGGAGAAATGGCAAAAACGTATATGATGATTTATTCACCACGTGATGAGAATGAATTAGCCATTACCAAAAAAATATTGGAAGCGGCTGTAAAATATGCTTCATTGACTGTGAAGTAAGTTGTAAATGCTTGGGCTTATTTGTTTTATTATTGGTATTTTTTGCATTCTTACCATACCCGAAACCCACGATAAGGATTTAGATTATTTAGAGAAGTAATGTTTTACTTTCTATTTAATGTTACGTTACTATTCGGATTTTATTAGAAACTATAAATTGTCTGGTATTCAATAGCTACTTTCATTCGGAAGTAGCTATTTTATTTTCTATATTTACAGCTTCAATTCTTAAAGTTAGAATAAATAGTTAATGATGTATCATTTAGCACAAATCAACATTGCAAAATTACTAGAACCAATTGATAGTCCTCTTTTGGAAGATTTTGTTGAGGATTTAGATAGGATCAATGAAATTGCCGAAAAAAGTGAAGGATTTGTCTGGCGATTAAAAGATGATACAGGTAATGCTACTAATATAAATCCGTTTGACGATTCCAGTTTTATAGTGAATATGTCAGTTTGGGAAACTGTCGATGATTTAAAAGACTTTGTTTATAATTCTGATCATATGGAGGTTTTTAGAAAAAGAGCCAAATGGTTCGAGAGAATGAAAACACCGCATATGGCACTTTGGTGGGTTAAGGTTGGAGATTATCCAACTGCCGAAGATGGAAAAAACAAACTCCTTGAATTAGAGAAATATGGAGAGACAGAATCTTCATTTTCTTTTAAAGAATTATTTGATACGTCAATTACTAAAAATAAATAATATAATTTCTAGATTTTGGATGTCCTAAATCTAAAATCGCAAAATCTAAAATTAAAATGAGTTTTTTTAAAAGAATATTTTCATCAGAAAAAAAAGAGTCTTTAGATAAAGGACTTGAAAAAACAAAAACAACTTTCTTTTCTAAGTTGACCAAAGCCGTTGCCGGAAAATCTAAGGTTGACGATGAGGTATTGGACAATCTGGAAGAAATTCTGGTTTCTTCGGATGTGGGTGTCGCGACTACGTTAAAAATAATTACCCGGATAGAAAAGCGTGTCGCCGAAGATAAATTCCTTGGAACCGAAGAACTCAATCAGATTCTTCGAGAAGAAATTGCTGGTTTACTCTCTGAAATAGATTCTGGCGAAGCTACTGAATTTGTAATTCCAATTAATACAAAACCGTACGTTTTGATGGTGGTTGGGGTCAATGGTGTTGGTAAAACAACTACTATTGGGAAACTTTCGTACCAATTCAAAAAAGCAGGTTACAAAGTGGTTTTAGGTGCGGCTGATACTTTCAGGGCGGCAGCCATCGATCAATTGCAAATCTGGGCAGACCGGGTAGGTGTTCCTATCGTGAGACAAAATATGGGCAGTGATCCGGCTTCTGTAGCTTTTGATACCTTGCAATCGGCAGTGGCACAAAACGCAGATGTGGTGATTATCGATACCGCAGGACGTTTGCACAATAAAATCAACCTGATGAATGAGTTGACCAAAGTAAAACGGGTGATGCAAAAAGTGGTTGGTGATGCCCCACATGATGTTTTATTGGTTTTGGATGGTTCTACCGGACAAAATGCTTTTGAACAGGCTAAACAGTTTACCGCTGCTACAGAGGTCACTTCACTTGCCGTAACCAAACTGGACGGGACAGCCAAAGGCGGTGTGGTAATTGGGATTTCAGACCAATTCCAAATTCCTGTAAAATATATTGGAGTAGGGGAAGGAATTGAAGATTTACAGGTCTTTAATAAATATGAATTTGTAGACAGTTTCTTTAAATAGAAAAATGTTGTCGAAGTTCAAAAATGGACTAAACTAACCTTAATAACGCATCATGAGTTTTTCATCCTTAAAAAATTGGAGTCCTATTTATTTTTATTTTGTAAGCATCGTCAGTTTTGTAACAGCGAATATGATTCGTGATAAAAATCTGGTTTTCTATTATATTTTATTGGTCTTAGGTATTGTTTTTTTTGTGTTAGGACTCACCAAAAGAATAAAAAAGCAATAGTTATTATTGGTACAAAGCACTGATTTTTGTCCATAATTCATTGTCAAATCCGGAAAGGGCAAACGTTGGATTGTCAGGATTGGCGACATCTCCCATTCGTATAACTACCATTTTTTTACTTGGGATGATATAAATTTTTTGGTCATTTTTTCCTAATGCCATAAACATATCATTGGGTGCTGATGGAATCAAGCTTCCGTTGAACTGGATTTGTGTTTGCGGCAGATGATAGCTGTTTTTGCCGTTTAACCACCACAAATACCCATAACTTAAATTGATGTTTTGTGAGGTTGTGGTGGCTTCAGTACAATAATTTTCATTTAAGATTACTGTTTTATCCCATTTTCCTTTGTTGTACATCAGTAAACCAAAACGCGCCATACTTCGGGAGTTGCTGGCATAAACCGAATTGTTCCCAAGTATTACCCAAGTGCCGTTCATTCCGATTTTATCCCTTAATTTAGTGTTGAAATAGTTGTTCCACGTTTGGTTGGTGGCAGCTGCAATTACATCCTGTAGTTTTACATACACATTATGATATGCCCAACGGGTTCCGGCATCGGCTTTATAGGTAAGGCTTGCCGGATCTACAGTGTCTCCGTTATCGATGTCCTCGAGTCCTGAAGTCATAGAGAGCAGGTGTTTGTTGGTAATGAGGTTTTCTTTGGCTAATGGCAAACTCGTCCAGGCTGTTCCAATATAATCGGATACTTTGTCATTGGTATTGATAAATCCTTCTTGAGCAGCGATTCCGGTGAGGGTTGCGGTTAGTGTTTTTCCGGCACTGGCCCAATACCAATTGGTTGAAGCGGTGTGTCCGTTGAAATAATTCTCCAGCACGATTTTTCCATTAACCAGTATTATGAAGGATTTGGAGTTTTTTTGTTCTAAATAATCCAGCAGTGGCTGTACCGCGGCTTGATTCCAACCCAAATTGGCAATAGATCTCGTTTCCCATGTAGTTCCTGTGAGGGGAGGGAAATATATTGCTTCTGAGGGAGAAGGGTTTGGCGTTTCGGAACTGCAACCCAGCAACAAAAACAGGATAAGCAGCTTGGCGATTATTTTTGTCATGGAATATTTTTTTGTTTTTCGTTGGATTAAAAATAGAGAAAATAGTTTAATGAGTTTTGTTATTTTTCTTTTGTTTGAATTTTTTAAGAGTAACTTTGTAGCCATAAAATAATGCATTGGGTTACCAAAATCCTTAGCCCTGACCTGTCTGCCGACAGGCAGGTGGAAGCGGCATCTCCCGATAAATAAAAAAACAAGGCTTTTTTCAAGCCGCAGTTTTTATTTATCGGGAATACAGCGGACAGCAGGAAACAGCTCCTAAAAAAATATATATTATATGAAAAACACATTTAGAATTCTATTGCTTTCGCTTTTGTTTGTTGCGTGTCAGCAAAAAATTGAACCGGCCGATATCGTAAAAATGAACGGGTATTGGGAGATTGAAAAAGTGGTTTTTGACGAAGGGGAAGATAAGGAATACAAGATGAACGAAAGCTATGATTATTTCAAAATAGATAAAAATAATAAAGGAATCCGAAAGAAAGTAATGCCACAGTTGGATGGTACTTTTTTGGTTAATGATACGTATGAAAAGGTGGCTGTACAGTTTAAAGGCGATAAAGCGTATTTGCAATATACCACTCCGTATGCCAAATGGAGTGAGGAAATAATCAGCTTGACGGAAGATGAATTGATTGTACTTAACGCAGAAAAAAAGGAATATCATTATAAAAAAACAGGACCGATAAACTTGACAGGAGATGGCAAAACGACTAAATAATCAAAGTACGATCGGGGATGTGTTGAAGCAAATTATTGAAGTGAATAAATTGCAGTCCGGCATGGATCAGATTGATGTGAGAGAGGCCTGGAAAAACCTGATGGGGAATGGGGTGAACAGTTATACCCGAAATGTAGTTTTGAAAGGGAGTACGTTGTATGTTGAACTTACTTCATCGGTTTTGAGGGAAGAGTTGAGCCACGGAAAATCGAAAATCATCACCATGATCAATGAAGAACTGCGCAGGGATGTGGTCAGGGATGTGGTTTTACGATAACAAGATTTCAGACAGCAGGAGGCAGTTTGCAGTCTCAGTATTTAGTTTACAGAAAAAGAAAATCCCATTTCAAATTTGAAACGGGATTTTTTATTTACTATCGCAAAATCTGTCTTCTGCCTTCTGATGTCTGCAAACTGATCACTAGAATTGCTCTCTTCCGGCGAAATGGAAAGCACTTTCGATAGCTGCGTTTTCATCGCTGTCAGAACCGTGAACGGCATTTTCTTCAATAGAAGCTGCGTAGGCTTTACGGATGGTTCCTTCGGCTGCTTCGGCAGGGTTTGTGGCTCCTATCAATGTTCTGAAATCTTCAACAGCGTTGTCTTTTTCTAAAATAGCGGCAACAATAGGCCCTCTTGACATAAATTCAACTAATTCCCCGTAGAAAGGTCTAGCAGCATGAACAGCATAAAAAGCTTGTGCATCGGCAACTGTTAATTGCGTTAGTTTAAGAGAAACGATTTTGAAACCCGCATTGGTAATCATTGCTAATATATTTCCGATGTGTCCGTTAGCGACAGCATCAGGCTTAATCATGGTAAATGTTCTGTTAGTGGCCATTTTTTATTTTTTTAATTGAGGCGTAAAAATATGATTTTTTATCAATGTTTCGGATAAAAAATCATATCTAAAGAAGGATTATTTGGTAACAGTTTAATTTTTGGATAGTTAAAACCAGGATTTTTTCTAGTTAAGAATCAGTATATCAAAATTTTGTTCCAAGGGTTGGAGTTTGTCTTTCAATTCAGGGATGAGATTTTCACCACTTTCGAGATAAAATTCTGAAAAATTGGTTTGGCGTTCTTGTAGACTTTGGTTTGGAAACAATTCGTTTTGCAAATCGGTGATGCGTTGCAAGACATCACTTAATTTACGTTTTTGTGCTTTAAGAAGGCGTTTTTCCAAATTTTCCAATCCCTTGATTTGTTTCACTTCCTGGGCTTTTACGGCTCCCGCAAAAGAAGCGTCAGTGCGGTTTGCTTTATCGTAAAGGATTTCGAATTGTTGTTGTAATTGCGCTTTTAGCGGACTCAAATCAATCGAGAATTCCGATAACTGCTGTGTTTTGTGATTTAATAGTTGCCTTTGGTTCAAGAATAAATCAGCCCAGGTCAGGTTTAATTTATCCGCTTTTTTGGCTTGTTTTTCGGTGGCTAACAATACGGAGTTTCTCAGTAATAGCATCGGAAAAGTAACATTCACCGCATTGAAAAAAGATTTTAGTTCCAGCCAGTAGGCAATTTCCCCGCCTCCGCCAATGTAGCATAAATTGGGCAAAATGATTTCTTGATATAGTGGACGCATAATCACGTTGGGACTGAATTTTTCCGGATGCTTTTCCAGTAATTCCAGCATTTCCTTTTCAGAAAATTTCATTTGGGTATTGTTTACTTTGTATTTACCGTTTTCAAGGATGATACGTTCCCGTAAATCATCTTCAATATAAAATAAATTGATTTTACGGGGATTCACCTGAACCACATATTCTTTAAGTTTTTCGGCTGTTTCCGTCACTAATTGATGAGCGGTTTGCTGCAATAATTCTTCTTTTATAAACGGGATAAACTGCCTTTTTAAGGTTGTATTATCAGCATCTAAAATCACTAAACCATATTCCCCGAACAGTGCATTGGCCAGATGTCGTGTGGCATTTGCCAAAGTATCGTGTTGGAGATAGGTTTCTTCGAACAGTTTTTTTAAGGTATTGGCATGGGTGCCTGAGCCCAATTCCTGTTCATAGATTTCAAAGAAATCAGTTAATCCTTCAGTGGTTAATCTTCCCACAGGACCTGTACTTTCTGCGTTCCAATGGAATTTTTTTCCTCTGAAATTAAAATAATTGATTTCTTCAAAATCATGGTCTTCGGTCGCCATCCAATAGATGGGAACAAAGTTATAGCTTGGGTATTTTTCTTTTAATTCGGTTGTTAAATTAATGGTCGAGATAATTTTGTACAAAAAATACAAAGGACCGCTGAATAAATTGAGCTGATGTCCGGTGGTCACGGTAAACGTATTGGAACTGGCCAAAGCCGAGATATTCAATTTCGTCGCATCTGAAATTTCAATATTTTGATATTGCTGTTGTAAAACGGAAACCAATGACGCTCTGGATGAATCGTTGAAATTGCTTTGTTTCTCCTGCAGTTGAGCTTCAAAATTTTCCAATGTTGGAAACCGATTGTATAAAGACTGTACATTAGGTTTCTGGTCTAAATAATCTTTCATTAAAGAGGAGAAATATCCGGAGTTTTTATAGCTGATACAGTCGGTAGGCATAGGGAAAATTTATTTGGAGTAAAATTACCTAAAATTATTGGAACAAAATATATTTGTTACTTTTGAAAATTAATTATCCATTTTATCATAATCTATACTACTACACATGAAGGTAAATTCCGGTCAGGACAAGGTAAATTCATTGAAACACGTGCTTTTTGGCAGTTTAATTGGTACAACGATTGAGTTTTTTGATTTCTATATTTTCGCCAACGCAGCTGTTTTGGTTTTTCCGCAATTATTTTTTCCCGGAACCGATAGTACTACTTCTACGTTGGAATCGTTGGCTACATTTTCGATAGCGTTTCTTTCCCGGCCTCTGGGTTCGGCTGTTTTTGGACATTACGGGGACAAGGTTGGACGAAAAGTCACTTTGGTAGTGGCTTTGTTAACGATGGGAATTTCGACAGTTGCCATAGGTTTTTTACCAAGTTATGCCAGTATTGGTATCGCTGCTCCTTTGTTGTTGATGTTGTGCCGATTCGGGCAGGGTGTTGGTTTAGGGGGGGAATGGGGTGGAGCTGTTTTATTAGCTATTGAGAATGCACCGCCTAACAAACGCGCCTGGTACGGAATGTTTCCGCAATTGGGGGCACCAATCGGGTTGCTGCTTTCGGGAGGGACATTTTTATTGCTAACCGATAGTATGAGTAGTGAAGATTTTATGGATTACGGTTGGAGGATTCCATTTATAGCTAGTTCTCTTTTGGTAATTGTTGGTTTCTATATCCGATTGAAAATTACTGAAACTCCGGCTTTTGAAAATTCTAAAGAGGAACAGCAAGAGGTTAAAGTTCCCTTTTTCACCTTGTTGAAATCCTATAAAAACCAATTGATTTTTGGAACATTTGCTGCCATTACCACCTTTTTGGTTTTTTATTTAATGACGGTTTTTACATTGAGTTGGGCGACATCTGATTTAGGTTTTACCAAAAGAGATGCCTTGTTAATCCAATTGTTTTCGGTATTGTTTTTTGCTTTATTTATTCCAATTTCCGCTTTGGTAGCCGATAAAATCGGAAGAAGAAAAATGCTTATCTATACGACCATAGCGATTGCGATTTTTGGATTTTTCTTCTCTTATTTTTTAAATTCAGGAAGTACGGTTTTAGTTACTGCTTTCGTTTGTATGGGAATGGCTTTGATGGGATTCACTTATGGACCGTTGGGGACTTTCCTGTCCGAATTGTTTCCTACAACGGTTCGTTATTCTGGTGCTTCATTGACTTTTAATATGGCAGGGATCCTAGGAGCTGCTTTTGCGCCAATGATTGCTATTTGGTTAGCAACCCATTATAGTTTGACCTATGTTGGTTTTTACTTGACCATTGCCGCCTGTATTTCTTTATTTTCTTTATTGGTGATTAGTAAAAAAGAGCATAAGTTTTAGAAAGCGATTAATCACATATCAAAAAAGGTATTCCGAAATTGTTTGAAAGACCTTTTTGTTTTTATCGTTTTAGACTGAAACTATCTTTGTGTCAATTTCCATTCACTTATTCCCATTAAATTTAGAATTAGTATTCCACTAATTCTATACAACAGTGCATTGGCATCTTTAAGCTGCTTAGAATCTACTCTCTCTACTATTCCGTGAGTGATATTATCTCGTATTTTTTTTAAGTCACTTGTACTTACTAAAAAAGTTTCTGGAGATAATTTTTGATTTCTCAAAAACGTATCTAATTGATTTTTTACTGGTTTGTATTGTATGTTTTTTTGTGAATTTTGCCAGTGTTCTTTAAACAGTTCGTGCTCATTTGAATCTATCATTTCTAATAATATATTTAACGCCTGATCTAGTTTAGCTTTTGCTTCTTTCTTATCGATGGAAAGTTTAAATTTTCCATCAGTATGTATTTGTTTATCACAAATTTCAATAATATTGTAACGTATTAAAAAGGCTGAATAGTTATCAACCTGAAGTGATTGATTAAATAATTTAACTGCTTTTGAAAGTAAAACAAAGTTTTTTAAAGTTTCTTCTTGCCAACTCATTTGAAGAAATTTGTTAAACCTACCATTAATACCAAAGCTCCAAAGGTTTCCGTTTCTATCAATGTAATTACTTTGCTCAATATTTTTTATAATGATTGTACTCTCAATTAAATATATTATCCGACATCTGTAATCAATTTTTAAATGATGATAAAACGAGGCTAACAGTAAAACTATATCTCCGTACAAAATAGATTCTTCTTCTGTTATTCCGTTAGGGTTGGGTTGGACATGCTAACTT
>JAKFBW010000104.1:0-15053 GCA_036676965.1 Flavobacterium sp.
AATATGAAAAAGCTCTCAGCCATATTTTCGATTTAGTAATAGGAGTAAATGATTTGGAGAACCTAAAGGCTATTGAACGTCTTAAGGAAATTGAAAATGAGTTAAAAAAGATTCAGAGTCAAAATAAAAGTAATGAAACAAAAAAGAAAAACTTTGGAACTAGTGTGTACAGTTTACTAGACAAATGTAAAGAATACAATTTTATTGAATATGATCATTTTATTGATACTCCTGAAAAAGCTTTGGCGATAATTCAAGAAGTAATTGAAAACATAAAAAAGAACGCAATGAATTCTAGTCTGTTTTTGGAATTAGATATTTTAAATAAAAATCGAGGTAAAATACAGGGTCAGATAAATGCAGTAACTCAATATCAAAGAGAATATGATCAATACAGAAAAAATTTAAATAAAACTGCAGACAGTCTTCAACCTATCGAATTTCTTAATAAGAACTTGTCTGATCAACTGGTAAATTCATATGAGACAAAATTCTTTTTAGACTCTCTTGAAACATCTCTAAAGAATATCAAAAGTTCACTTACAAAAAAAGTTACGGAGCCTGTAAAAGTAGATGGAGACATTAAAGAATTAAAAGATCAGTTAAAGAATATTAGTGATAAAATTGATGAATTAACTAAAATTCAAAAAAACTATCTTGCTGAAGGTGAAAAGTTCATCGTTTTAGGAGAAATAAAGAATGCTTATGAACAATTACAAAAACGTGAAATTACTAAGCCAATTGATGTAATCAAACTCAATCGGCTTACTGAAGAGAAAGAAAGGCTTTCAAAGGTACCAGCTGAAACCTCACAAATAAAGTATACGATGCGAACATTATTAAATGACTCTATACAACGTAATTTCGATCTTTTAAAATCCCTGCCCGCTTACCAAAACAGTAAATTGGATTTCAATACTGAAAAAATGATTTTGCAACTTACTCCTAAGGGACAACTATTTCCTTTAGATAATGTAGGGAGTAAATCTAATTATATGTTTATGCACTTATGTGTTTATTTAGGACTACATGAGCATATGATTAATTTACAGCAGAATCATGTTCCTCCATTTTTATTTATTGATCAACCCAGCATTCCTTATTATGCTAATGCTAATGACAATGAAAAGGGAAATGATGATAAATCAAAACTTATTGATGCATTCACATTATTAAATTCTTTTATAGAATACATAAATAAAACAAAAAAACAATCGTTCCAGATTTTTATGGTTGAGCATGCTTCTAAAGAATATTGGCTTGAAAATGATTTATCATATTTTCATACTGTTGATGAATTTATAGATGGAAAAGGACTAATCCCTCAAAACATTTACAATAATTAATTTATGCAAAATATAACACTGGGTAGTATAGATAAACTAATTATCCATTTCATAGGTAATAAAAATAATGGTGATGGAGTTAGGTTTGCAGAGGAGTTGACAGATTTCATCAAAGTAGAAAATCATTTGAACAGTTTACTGAATACAAATTTTAAAGCGGAAGAATTATATCATTTCTATTTTGAACCAAATTTAAAACTCAATCCCGTTTATCAGTTTGTAAATTCTATTTTTCAAGATACTGAATCATTTATTGAACAATCAAAAAATACGGGAAGATATCTATATGATAAAAGTACACACCCTAATATAAAAAGCGGAGAATTATGTATAACTTATTTAAAAGATTGTCGGCTAAACGATGAGATTATTGATTGTATTGCATTATTCAAATCTGAAAATAAAGAGACAATCCTTAAAATTAACAGTACTATTAAAGGTTTTGATTTAACAGATATTTTGGGTTTAAATATTAACAAGCTTGACAAAGGATGCTTGATTTTTAATACTGAAAAAGAAAATGGTTTTCTAGTATCTATCATAGATAATACTAATAAAAGTTCTGAAGCTCAATACTGGAAAGATGATTTTTTAAGTGTTCAACCAAAAAAAGATGAATACCACCAAACTAATCAATTTTTAGGTATTGCAAAACAATTTGTTACTACACAACTCTCTGATGATTTTGAAATAAGTAAGGCTGATAAGATAGATTTTTTAAATCGTTCAGTAGATTACTTTAAAAAACACGAAACTTTTAATAAATCTGAATTTGAGGAAGAAGTATTTGGAGATAATACTGTGATTGAATCTTTTAGAAAATTTGACCATACCTACAGACAAGATAATGAATTGGATTTAAAAGATAATTTTCAAATATCTTCTCAGGCTGTAAAAAAACAATCACGAATATTTAAAAGTGTATTAAAACTTGATAAGAATTTTGATATTTATATTCACGGAAATAAAAACCTAATAGAAAAAGGCGTAGAAAAAGATGGTAGAAAATATTATAAAATTTATTATGACGAAGAAAAGTAAAAAATATGTCTAACATTAAAAGACCAATGTTTGAACCACACGTATTAGAGGGGTTATGTAGAGCTATTGGAAATACTTCTGATGGTTTGACTGGTACGGAAATAGGTCAAATCCTATTGAATTCTAACATTCCAGATATTGATGCTCAAAACACAAAATGGAAAAGACTATATCATGCATTTGCTGATTGGCAAAATAAAAATCAATGCTCAAATCATATTCTAAGATTTGTTCAGGACGCCTTACAACCTGTTAGATACATTGGAAAAGAAGACATTTTTCATAACCGTAGATTGGAGGTTAATAAACGTTTGTATTTTATAGGTACAGAGCTTACAGAGCAAGGCAAATTCAGGTTAGTTGAAAAAGCTACAACAATCGCAGAAGCTGAACAGCGTGCAAGCCGTTTAAAACATAAGTTGGAAAACAGAAATGTTCATTCTGTTGTATTTGAATATTGTAAATCTGAATTATTGGTTGAAAATTACTTTCATTCAGTCTTTGAAGCTACCAAAAGTATTGCAGATCGCTTAAGAGCTATGACTGGACTATACGCAGATGGTAATGCTTTAGCTGAAACTTCATTTTCTACCAGTAATCCATTGATTAAAATCAATCATCTAAAAACAGATACAGATAGAAGCGAACATTTAGGATTATGCAATCTAATTAAAGGTATGTTTGGCTTAATTAGAAACTCTACGGCACATGAACCTAAAATTAGGTTTGAAATTACTGAAGATGAAGCTCTTGATATTTTAAACACAATATCATTCATTCATAAAAGACTTGATAAAGCTATTTAATATTTTCGAGAGCTCACACAAATCCCCAATATCAAAATCCTCGAAATCATTTTTCCGCAAAGTGGAAGAACTGGTTTCTGTTTCAGAAGAAAGGCTACTATCTAATAGCTCGGCTATTTTTCGTGAAGCACTTTCCATAGAATTTTCCAGTAGGTCGAATAATTCGGTTCCTTATATTTTATGAACAGAAATTGGATATAAAAAAATGCTAAATTTTTACCGTTTGACGTTTTACTGTTTAGCATTTTCAATTTACATTTTGCGGCCTTTTTGTTTACTTTGTTTTGGCTGGATTGGCTGTGGTTTTTCGGTAGCTTTTTTTAGTCTCTTTTCTGTTTTAAGGTTGCTTTTAATTAAATCGACTAGAAAAGTTTTTTCCCACGGAACATTCTTTGCTGTAAACTGCAATTTTAATCCTTGCTTTACCAGTCCATGCTTAATGTCCAATCCATACTTCCTGTTCCAACCAATCCTGTCCAATAATCTTTCAGATGGAAATTCAACAGCTATTAAATCCTTAGGAAATTCGGTTATGATACGATAATCAGGCTCCTGAAATTGGTGTGTTTTTGGATTATAGGGAATGATATAGGTTCTTTTATCTCCGTCATAGTAGCTTTCGATATCTGAAAATACAATGCCTTGGGAAAGGAAATCATCTTTGGGTCTTAGCTTGTCCATTCGTAAATCAACATAAAAAGTATGCCCTGCAATTTCTATAGTGGGCAGCAGTCCCTTATTTATACGCAAATCAAAAGCTTTCTGATCCACCATTATTTCAAAGTCGGTCTTTTGGCGGATATCACTAAGTGAGCAGTTGTACTTTTTGCACATACCCAATGGATCCATTTCGGAAATTTGGGGTATTTTGACAGTCGTAAAAATTTGTTTTGCTATATCAGATGCATTTAGTCCATCGGTAGTTTTTGATTGGTCAATACGTTTGGAATTTCTATCATATACAAATTCGTAATGTGTGCCACAATCTTTCATATCCTCCAGCAAGAGTCTCCATTCAGGCCTTTCTTTTTCGAGTAATGCCATTTGGTTTATGTCGAACTGGTATTGTGTTCCCTCAATTTTAATTTCGGGTAATTCTCTTTCCATAATGTCTATCTTTTATAAAAGACAAAGGGAAGTCTATAGAAACTCCCCAATATCAAAATCCTCCAAATCATTTTTCCGCAAAGTGGAAGAACCGGTTTCTATTTCAGAAGAAAGGCTACTGTCTAATAGCTCGGCTATTTTACGGGAAGCACTTTCCATAGAATTCTCCAGTAGGTTGAATAATTCGGTTCCTTGTATTTTCTGAACTATGCCAATTGCTTTTTCCTTTTGAGAGGGCTCCAAATTTTCTTTTTGCAGCAGCATCCCCACGGAGCTTAGTTCTTCAAAGGTAACGCCTTGGGCAAAACCGTTATCACCATCTGATATTCCATAACTATTCCATTCTTCTGCCTCGTCCTCAAAATCAGGTATATTTCCAGAAACTTCGTCCAGCTCTTCCTGCGGAATTTGCCTATCAATATCTTGATCGTCAATTTCAATATCAAAATTATCCCTTTTCTCTTCCTGCTTTTTGTTCTGACTTTCATTAGCATTGTTTGGCACTGAAAGGCTTCTTAGTGTTTTGGGTTGCCCCATAATATCGGGCAGCTTTGGATTGTTTTTTTTCTGTGTTGGCTTTTGCTCCACCCCTATTTTGATAATAATCTTATCCTGCAAAAGCAGAACAATTACAATCAGTAAACATATCACAATTACTATTTCCATGGCTTATAAAATAGGTTTGTATTTATCATTAAAACTCTTGGTTATCTGTTCACCAAATTCCTTAAAATGGTAATCCAGTAAATTATCCAAATAGGCATAAATAGTTATCTTGTCTTCACCAATTACCTGCACAATTCGAGACAGTTTTTCATGAAAATCAGGTCTGATGTACACCGTTTTTCCATCACGGGCATTGGTGTCTGGTCTTTTGAAAAAAATGCTTTCATAATCCGGTTCGCTTGTCTTTTTGACTCTCGTCTTTTCTTTAATTTCTGATTTTGAAGAAGGCAATTCTTTAGGCTTACTATCTTCATTTTGTGAGTCTTCGGTCAGTTCTGACGGAAGCTGTAAGCCTTCCTTTTTTATCCCATCCACCATCAGGTTCATCATCAACTCCTCGTTAATTTCAGGAGCCACTTTTCTCTTATTATCTTTCTCCATAAACTATAATTGAATAATTTTTAAAAATTCGTTTACAAATAGATCTAACTGACAGGCTTTCATTAAACGTTCATCCGGAGGCATAACTGTAGAGCGAAATACAGTTTTGCTATTCTCTTCACTTTCTTTACGGAAACGGGTGCTATTCTTGATTCGGCTCTGCATCAGGCTTAAACTCAATTGTGCAATAAGTTGGTTATAAACATCATATAAGGGTGTACTTTCCCTGCCATCCACCTGATTCCAAAACAGATTAATGGTTTCTATGGAAGTCGTCCCTTTTTTCATAATCACATCCTGTAAAAGCTGAGTAAAAACAAGTGTACTCTCCATTACCAAACGGTCTGCCGTAATAGGCGTAAAAATGTGGTGCATTCCTGCCAATGCTTTGAGAATTCCGGGAGTGTTCACCGTTCCGGGAAGATCGAAGAATATAACATCAATAGAAACAGAAGAACTATCCAAAAATTCTTGAGCTGCTTCCAATACACTTTCCGCTTTGTGTTGCATAATCGGATAAGCTTTTTTGTTAATGGTGGTAAATTGTTTGTACGCTAATTTTTTCAAATGCTCATTTTCCATTACCATAGCCAGATCACGGGATTTCATTTTCATTAAACTGTGTTGTGGAAAATCGGCATCAAACACAGCAACATTGTAGCCCAATCGATAGTGCATCGTACTGGCAATAAGTGTTGTGAATGTACTTTTTCCAACACCACCCTTTTGAGAAGAAAAAGCGATAAATACTGTTTTGTGTTTTACGTTCATATTTAAAAGGTTTTATTATATATTCAATTACTCATGTATTTATATCCTCAGTTATCTACTCATTACCGCGTATAGGTTTATCTCTATGTACAGAATTATATAGTTAAGCAAGTACTTGCGAAGCTGTTTACATATCAGAATATGTCTTTATAAACGTAGGTAGATAAGTAAGCGTTTATCAACTTACTTATACACCTATCTAAATTCATATAACTGTACTTTTCTACATTTCTATTTGTGTAAGTACGTTGTTACCTGCATAGCTAACTATGTCCTTATATCTATTTATAAGTACAAAGAAATACAGCTATGTATTTGCTTTTATTCTCTTGGTAGTAATTGGCATTTACTGGCAATTCTTGGCTACTCTTCACACTATAATGATTCTGTATTCAATCATTTACTTTGTAAAAACAATAATCAGATTAATCAATGGAAAGATTAAATCAATATTGGGATAACAACTGGAACGGCATTAAGCCGTTTTTCCCTGCTATCTTAAATCCGGTTCCGCCGACAGGCGGACACGGATTATCTGTTCACCAGAACAGAGCAAGTTGTGTTTTGAGGCACTCGAAATGAATTCCGTGCCTCAAAACAACTTGCCCTTGCAGGGGCTAAAAACACCCTCCGAAGTCGGTGTTTTGTGAAATTTATAATGGATTAGTAATGGATGAACAAGAAAACAACAAAAAACAGCATAAAGGTGGCAGGAATCCTAAAAAGAACCCTTGTATTCACCGTTATGTTTTCCGACTTACTGACGAAGAAAATGCCAAATTTCTTTCGCTTTATGAAGCTTCAGGAGCAGATAATAAAGCTCATTTTATCACTTCTATTCTGTTTGAAAAGCAAATAAAAACCGTAAAAGTAGATATGGCCGCCATGGATTACTACATGCGATTAACCACTTTATATGGTCAGTTTCGTGCTGTTGGCGTTAATTACAATCAGATAGTAAAAATATTATACCGCAATTTTTCCGAAAAGAAAGCATCTGCTTATCTCTTCAAATTAGAAAAACAAACAGTAGAATTAGCAAAATTATGCCGTGATATGATACAATTGACCGAGGAATTTGAAGCAAAACATTTGATTAAAAATGAAGAAAAATGATAGCAAAGATTGGTCGTGGAGCAAATATTATTGGTGCACTTTCTTATAATCAGCTCAAAGTTGATCAAGAAAACGGAGAGGTATTATCAACCCATAGAATAAGAGAAACAGTTGACGGAAATTATACCGTTGCTCAATTATATCAGTCTTTTCAACCTTATCTGATTGCGAATAAACGAACGGAAAAACCTGTGTTACATATCTCTCTCAACCCTGATCCTAGAGACAACGTAAATGATGAAGATTTCAAACGAATATCAAAAGATTATATGGAACGTATGGGCTATGGAGACCAGCCTTATGTAGTTTTTAAACATACCGATATTGAACGAACTCACATTCATATTGTATCGACCTGTGTAGACCGTAACGGTAAAAAATTAGCTGACAACTATGAAAAATTACGTTCCATGGATGCCTGTCGTGCATTGGAACAAGAATACAAACTAATACCTGCAACGGAAAAATCTCGTAATCCAAAAGAAGAAATATTCAGACCAATTGACTACAAAGCAGCTAATGTAAAAAGCCAAATAGCCTCGGTAGTTCGGCATTTACCCAAATATTACCAGTATCAAGGATTAGGAACTTACAACGCCTTACTTTCTCTTTTTAACATTACCGCAGAGGAAGTAAAAGAAGAATTACACGGACAAGCTAAACAAGGATTAGTCTATTTTGCATTGAATGAGCGGGGAGAAAAAGCGAGTAATCCATTCAAGGCTTCTCGCTTTGGTAAACATGCGGGACTTGATGCTTTACAAAAACACTTCGAGCAGTCAAAAGAAAAAATGAAAGTAGAGCCAGCAAAAGAAATCCTAAAAAAGACAATAGAAGTTGCAATCCATACCACATCCAATGAAACAGAATTCAAGAAGCAACTACTTGAACAAGGAATCAATACTGTTGTTCGTAGAAATAACGAAGGACGTATTTACGGTATTTCTTTTATTGACCATGAATCCCGCTGCGTTTGGAACGGATCACAATTGGGTAAAAACCTTTCTGCTAATATTTTTAATGATTGCTGGAATAAAGAAATTACTCAAAAACGCCAAGATGGAATACATGACAATATGAAGATTACATTTCCCGAAAGCACTAACAATAAAAAACCAGAAACTGAAAAACCACATTCACTTTTTGATTTTCTTAATAAAGATCAGTCAACTCAAACTAATACCGATTTTGGTTTTATCGAAAGCCTTGGTAGTTTATTACCAGAAACACAAGGAGAGGATTATGAAGAGCTTGATTTTGCTAATAAAATGAAAAAGAAAAAAAAACATCTAAAAGGGCATTAAATATAAATAGGAAACTATCCAAAAAAGGATTTTATTTAATTGGATAGTCTCAATCTTCTTAAAAAGTTGTTGCGTTAATATTTATTCCAATTTTGAGCAACAAACTTATTAAGTTCATCTCTCATTACAATACCACTGGCTTCTGGAAGTCTAACTATTTTTTCAACCTTTTGAAAACTTGCTTTTGTTTTTGGTACTTGATATCCTTTTACAAAAGCATTACAAAAATAAATAACTTCATAACGTTCCTTTTTACTTACCTTCTCCCGATCACGTATTGCGGTATAATTTGGATTATCACCGTTAGTAGTTGTGTTTACATAATCCTGATTGACTAAGTCATTTTCATCGTATTCCATAAAATATAGTTTTTTAAATTTCCTTAAAGTTACATTTTTTTCTAGATTATTATGGATTTTCATAAAAGGTTAAAACATAGACAAACACTACAACACAACGTCATATACTACAACTTTTTAGAACCTTACTATACAACTCTTACATTCACTTGCAACATTTTTAATTATTTAAACATGCAAGGAGAAGACGATTTAAGAGGATTAGCCAAAATCATGGCTTTTATGCGTGCAGTAAGCATCTTGTTGGTATTGATGCACTTTTACTGGTTTTGTTACAGCTTTTTTCTAGAACGAGGTTGGACATTACCAATCATCAATAAGATATTAGGTAATTTCCAAAGGACAGCCAACTTATTTTCCCATACCTTATATACCAAGATTTTTTCTTTAGTCTTATTGGCATTAAGTTGTTTGGGAACAAAAGGAGTAAAAAATGAAAAGATTACCTGGACCAAAATCTACTCCGCCCTAATTATCGGTTTTATACTTTTCTTTCTAAATACACCACTACTGCGATTACATGCTGAAATAGCAACTTCTTTATACATACTGACAAGCTCAATAGGCTATATTGCTTTAATGATGGCTGGTGTATGGATTAGCCGTTTGCTGCGAAACAATCTGATGGACGATGTTTTCAATAACGAAAACGAAAGTTTCATGCAAGAAACTAAATTGATGGAAAATGAATATTCCGTTAATCTTCCCACCAAGTTTTATTATAAAGGCAAATGGAATCAGGGATGGATCAACGTAGTCAATCCGTTCAGAGCTTCTATAGTATTAGGTACACCTGGATCGGGTAAGAGTTATGCTATTATAAATAATTACATCAAACAGCATATCGAAAAAGGATTTTCGATGTACATCTATGATTTCAAATTCGATGATCTTTCAACCATCGCCTATAATCATTTGTTGAAGCATACCGATAAATATGAAGTAAAACCAAAGTTCTATATTATCAATTTTGATGATCCAAGAAGAAGCCATCGCTGTAATCCCATCAATCCAAATTTCATGACTGATATCTCTGATGCTTATGAATCAGCATATACCATCATGCTGAACCTCAACAGAAGTTGGATACAAAAGCAAGGCGATTTCTTTGTTGAATCACCAATAATTCTGTTAGCTGCCATAATCTGGTTTTTAAAAATCTATGATAATGGAAAATACTGTACATTTCCTCATGCTATTGAATTACTTAATAAAAAATATATAGATGTGTTCACTATCCTTACTTCTTATTCTGATCTCGAAAACTACCTATCTCCTTTTATGGATGCCTGGCAAGGCGGCGCACAGGATCAATTACAAGGACAAATCGCATCCGCTAAAATTCCTTTGTCCAGGATGATTTCACCTCAACTGTATTGGGTAATGACCGGAGATGATTTTTCATTGGACATCAATAATCCGAAAGAGCCTAAAATACTTTGTGTGGGGAATAATCCGGATAGACAAAATATCTATTCTGCAGCATTAGGCTTGTACAATTCGAGAATTATAAAACTAATCAATAAGAAAGGACAATTAAAAAGTTCGGTTATTATTGATGAGCTACCAACCATATACTTCAGAGGTTTGGATAATCTGATAGCGACTGCCCGAAGCAATAAGGTGGCGGTTTGTTTAGGCTTTCAGGATTATTCCCAATTAACACGTGATTACGGTGACAAGGAGAGCAAGGTTATCCAAAATACTGTGGGTAATATCTTTAGTGGACAGGTTGTTGGAGAAACCGCTAAAAGTTTATCAGAACGCTTTGGAAAAGTGTTACAGAAAAGACAAAGTATGACCATTAATCGAAACGATAAATCAACTTCCATATCCACACAATTGGACAGCCTTATACCTGCTTCAAAAATTTCAACTCTTACACAAGGAATGTTTGTGGGAGCTGTTTCTGACAACTTTGATGAACGTATTGAACAGAAAATTTTTCATTCCGAAATTGTAGTAGACAATGAAAAAGTAGCTACAGAAACCAAGGCTTATAAAAAGATACCTGAGATTTTATCTTTCGTTGATGAAAATGGTGAAGATAAAATGAAATTCGAAATTGAAGCCAATTATAGGCAAGTAAAACAGGATATCGTTCTGATTATTGAAAGTGAATTGGAACGCATTATAAATGATCCTGATTTACAGCATTTGGTACAGGAAGGGTGAAAATAAAACTATATAAATTTCATTTTTAGTAAAGCCTCATATTCCTTTTTTTTAATCGCGTTAAAAAAGCTACGATTTATCTTTTATTTTAAGTTGATACTCGTCGCAGTCGAACATCAATTGGAATATACTTATAGGGCTTCAAACCTTTTCTACAGTAAAAATCCCTAATTTAAAGAGCATATTTTTTTAACTAAAATATAAATTATATAATTCCACCTAAATGAAATATTACAAAACTTTTATTCTCATATATTTCTGCTTTTTCGTACTGGCTTTTTTCCACCTTTTTGAAAGTAGTCATCAATGTCAATAGAATATTTATTTAGTCTAAAAGTCTTAAGTTTTGCAATTAAATTTTCATCAAAATTTAAATCGTCCTCTAAAAAGTGTCCTAATAAGTCAAGCTCGTCTTGAAAATCTAATTCAGGTCGTTGATACAAGGGGACTCGTTTTTTTAAATAATCTATAAAATCAGTTTCATCTTCAAGAAGTTCAGAAAAAACCATCAAATCAAATATACTACACGTCCAAGCAAAATCAACATTTCTTTCAATTATACCAAGCTCTTTTAAATCATACATGTAAGCTACTAGATCAGCTAAATGTTCTAATGTAATTGTTATTCTATAAGTATCTTTAGATTTATCTATTGTGACAATTTCCCCTTTGTCAGTATAAAATTCCGGAGAATCATTTTCAGTAATAAACGTTAATGCTCTAAAACTTTGATACGCACCATAACCCACCGTTTCTTTTAATTGTCCCATCAGACTAGTTAAAGCACCTCTTTTAGCAGGTGCAGACAACCCGCCAGCTTTCATTTCGATTAAGTAATTTGCCTTTTCTGAAATTACCAATAAATCCAATTCAGTTTCAACTAAATTTCCGTTTTTATCTAATTGACCTGGCTTATATTTAATATTAAGATATGACAGTGCTTCTGGAATTATTATTTTAAATAATTCTGCTGTTTTCAATTCTAGAAAATTATCTCTAGATTTCGAATACTTATTCCCTAAAAACTTTTCCTTATAATATTTTTTATCCGCTGTTTCAATCAGGTTTTCTGTAATTTCAAATAAAGTTCTAGTTGGAAGAGAAAATGAAAATATATAATAATCACCATTTATTTCAATAATTGGATGAGTACTTATCGTTGAACTATTTAAAGGCAGTCCTTTATATTTTGGGTTTAAAAAATCGTGATTATCCCCAAGTTTTTGTGAAATAGCTGAAACAACTAATTTATGAATTGGATACCTGTAATTGATTTTAAACAAATCGGGATATGTTTCAATTTCGTCTATTGAATACATATTGATTTTAGTATTCGTCACAATAATATCTAGATTATCTTCTCCAAAAACATCTATAAAGTGTTTTCCCGATTCAATCATTTCTGCATCAGTTTTGCTTTGTGACCAATCAACAAATCTAGCATGACTTGCTGGATGTGGCATTCCATTAGGCAAAATTAAACGACAACAAAATGAGTCTTCAAGTTGTAAAATTGTATTGAGTATATCTTGAGATGCAAAACCATAATGAGTTTTCAAAAATTCATCGTGACCTGAAAACAATTCTTTATACAGTGAATAAACATGTTCCATATATGCACTTCCTCTAATGTAAAGTGCTTCCAAGATAGTTTTAAATCTAATCTTACTCTCAATTTCAGAATATTTACCCGTTACATTTTCAGACATCATATAGGTATTATATCCATGTCTAATATTAATTAAATGAGATATTAAATCATTAACTATCTTAGGAGAAGGATTTTTTACTGAAACACTCGGAATTGCTGTAGCAAAACTAAGTCCTAGTTCAAGTGTCACCTCTGACAAGCCATCGTCTTGGGGATTAAGTTCATTTACTACTTGATTGTATGATAAAGCTCCTAGTAATTTTAGAGAATCATATTCATCAAAAATTTTTATTACTTTTTCTATTTCGGATTCAATAAACTCAAATTGTTGAGGGCGATTTTTCTTTAACTCCTCAACAAATGTAGCATGTTCTTCAGGCGTCCTGTTATTTTTAAAAATCACATTTTTACCTTCTCTGATAATTTCTAAACCATTACTTTTAAATACATCTCTATTAGTATTGTTACTTTGCTTTTTTGTTTTTTTGGTTTTTTTTCTCCCTTTACTTTTTGGCATATCATTTATTTTAGAATGAATTTATAGAAAATTTTAAAAACTTGTATCTAGTATATCTCTTTACAAAACTACCAAATGAATAGATTGACTCAATGATCAATATCGTGTCTATTTTCAAAATCATTAATAAATTTATCCGCTTTAATATTTACAGCAAATGGTGTACGCTTTATTGCAATCAAATCGTCAAGAAGTAATATTGTTCTAATTATACATCTTCTACATTCTTGTTTATGAGGCTCTGAATGTACTCCCTTGTTCGATAATTCGTAAAGTTTGTTCCATTCATCAAAAAGAGAAGCTGTATTGGTAACAATTAAATCGATATTAGTTTCGCTTCTTACTTCCCTTTTCGCAAACTCAAAAAGTCTATTTTTGTAGTTTGCCTTTTTTAAAGAATGCCCATCAATTATATCACTTGTAGCAGGAAATAAACAGTCCGTCACGTATTCAAACACTCTCCTGCAAGAAGTCATCGCCTGTGCATATTGTTCACCCGTTTGGGCATTTGAGAAAGTATTATAAATAGCCCAAAGTTTATCGGTTAAATCTGGAGCAGTATCAGTTAATTTAGCTACAATTTCATCAGTGATTGTAGCAAATATTGATTCGGTTCCTTTTTTCCACTCAGTTGCTCTTTTTGCATTTTCATAATTATGTTTATCATCAAATAAGCTATATCTATAATTAGAAAACTCAATATCAATTTTATCAAAAGGTATTTTTTCTAGCCTTTCTCTCATATTCTGGGCATATTCTTGACTCTCTATTTCATTGTCATCTAAATGGATATTAATATTTTTATTTAAAATTCTAAATTTAGGTCCAATACATTCACCATATAACCACCAGTGCAATTCAAGTGAATTATCAATTTCAAAAGCTCCTAAATAACGATCTTCCTTTAAGAGAATCTCATGTAATCTGACAGCGGTCTCCTTTTGAATAGTTTCAAAACAAATAATAAAAACATTGTGATCCAAAAAACTTTTTACTTTATCATCTCTAATCCTTTTCCAATTATCTCCTTTAGTCTGAAATAAATAACTTAAAAAAATTTCGGGTTGTTCGACTTTATTAATCATTTCATAAATAAGTAAATCTCCAACTAGAATCTTCGATGAGAAAAAAGGGTCATTTATTTTCAAAATTCCACTAAAAACAATATTGTAAAATAAACTATCGTATAGTTCTTCAATATGACTACAATTAAAGTGATAAGCTACTTTCATAATTATTCTATCTATTTATTTTCTAAATCCTTTTTAAACTGATTTTTATAATACTCCCTTTTGGATTTTTGATCAATGTTTTTATAACCTAAATTCATTTCAGCTATTATAGCATTTTCTAAATCTTGTATAAACCTCTCCATTTCTCCACGTTTAGGAATTATAGCATCTTTTTCTTTTCTTGGCATTTCACCATTAGTATATATAAACATATACATTGCATAATATATATCCGCAATAGTGTGGATTTTATTTTTTAAGTTTTTAGAATTAGAAAGATAAGCGTTAGATAGAATTTTTAATCTCGAAATTTTAGCTGTCGCACTTTCTTTGTCAATGGTATCAATAAATCCCTGCCTATATTTTGGCAATTCTTGTAAATATTCAGGGAGAGTTTCTGGACATGCTAACTTAGCCATCACAGAAAGTTAAGAAATAAATCTTAATTTTAACTTATGAAACAAGTGCGCAAAATTTATGACAAGGCTTTTAAAGAGAAAGCAGTCCAATTGAGTTATGAT
>JAKFBW010000105.1:0-2063 GCA_036676965.1 Flavobacterium sp.
AACCTTTATACTGGTCAAAGCGAGGTGGCATTTGGCATGAATATACTTTACATGGATTAATACCTATAGATTTGAATAGGCCGCTAGTACATATAAGCTACTTTGAAGCTGATGCCTTTGCGAACTGGAAGAAACTTAGACTACCCACAGAGCAAGAATTGGAAGTTTATTTGAACAATTCACAAACTAAGAGAACCTTAGAAGATGATATGTTACTTCACCCCAATGATTCATCGTCTCCCAGTGGGGAGGTCTGGTGTTGGACTAGAAGCCAATATGCACCCTATCCGAGATTCAAGGCATTTGATGGTTTATTAAATGAATATAACGGTAAGTTTATGTGCAATCAATTTGTTTTGAAGGGTGGCTGCATCGCCACACCAAATAATCATTACCGCCATACCTATAGAAATTTCTATCAGCCCCAACAGCGCTGGATGTTTTCAGGCATTAGATTAGCTAAGGATGTCATTTGAAAATAACTAACTTAATACTTGCGAATCAGACTACAGAGCATAAAGAACAATTTAAGGCTGATGTATTAATCGGACTCAATAGCAATCCAAAGACTATTGCCGAAAGATATTTCTATGATGATGTTGGCAGTGAGCTGTTTCAAAAAATCTCCCAACATCGCGACTACTACTTAACTAAAACTGAGTTTTCAATTCTTGAAACACATGGCGCCGCCCTTGCAAAAAAAATTAACGAGTCAGAGATAGATATTATTGAATTAGGTGCAGGAGATGGTCATAAAAGCAAATTAATTATCGATAGCTTTCTAAATATAGGTACTAAAGTTAATTTTTACCCAATCGATATTTCCGAAAAGGCGATGGGGTTATTAGCCGAAAACTTGGCAGTTGGAGGACTTTTAGATATTCATGGCATTGTTGCAGATTACTTTCATGGACTTACCCATTTAAAACAAATATCTAATAATAAGAAATTAGTGCTTTTCTTGGGTTCCAATATTGGCAATTTTAGTAAATTACAAACCATGGAGTTTCTCAAAAAACTCTGGCTATCGCTAAACGCAAATGATCATGTATTAATTGGCTATGATTTAAAAAAAGATATAGAGATATTGAATAAGGCTTATAACGATTCTGATGGGCTGACTAGAGACTTTAATTTAAATCTTCTTAATAGAATGAATTTAGAATTGGGTGCCAATTTTGATTTAGCAAAATTTCAACATTATGGTTTCTATAATCCCATATTAGGCGCCATGGAGAGTTACATCATTTCCTTGGAAAACCAATTAATTTATATACCGGCGCTAGAAAAGAGCTTTCACTTTGATAAGTTTGAGCCGCTTCACTTAGAATATTCATTTAAGTTTTCTGAGGCAGACATCAATTATCTTGCTAGTCATTCAGGATTCAAAATTGAAGCCCATTATTCTGATCAACAAAACTATTTTATCGATTCACTCTGGCAAGTGAAAAAGACTAGGTATAAATAAGAGACATATACTTTAGAGCTAAAGATAATTTAATTCGGGGAGTGTTTTGAAAGATAATTTTGACTTTGATAGCTGCATTAATCGTGAAGGTACAGCCAGTCTTAAATATGATGGGCGCCAAGACATATTTGGTAATCCAGATGTAATTCCTCTATGGGTGGCAGATATGGACTTTGCATCGCCCCCAGCAGTCACACAAGCACTCATAGCGCGCGCAAATCATCCTATTAATGGCTATACAGTTTTTCCGGATAGTCTTTACGACTCTCTAATAAACTGGCTAAAACTTAGGCACGGATGGGTTGTAGAACAGGAATGGATTGTGATGTTTCCAGGCGTTGTACCGTCTCTTAATGCAACAATTACAGCATTAACTACTTCTAAAGATTCAGTCATTGTTCAGCCTCCCGTATATTTTCCCTTTTTTTCTGCGGTTATTGATACTGGTAGAAACCTATTATTGAATCCTCTTAGATTTGAAAATAATCATTACAGTATTGATTTTGAACACTTAGAGAAGTGTGCTGCTGATGCACGAATGATACTCTTGTGCTCCCCACATAATCCTGTTGGTAGAGTATGGACTAAAGATGAA
>JAKFBW010000106.1:0-12940 GCA_036676965.1 Flavobacterium sp.
GCTTCCTTCAGATTCCACCTCACAATGGACACCCTTGCATTTAGCTAACACTTCCCACTGTAAAGGCGTGTTCGGGACTTCCACCCTAGAGTTACCGCCCATGCTGGGCACACAACAAAAAAATCCTGGGCTTCAACCCAGGATTTATTCTTTTATCTTTAACCGTGTTCCATCAAAAAAAACACTTTAAGAACTACAACTTAGCATAGAGCAACCCACTTTATCTCTGCCCCAATCCGGTCTTTTGGCAAACCATTTTTGAAAATTAGGTTGTTCGTCATAGGGTTTTTTCAGCATTTCATATAGCTCCTTTAACAAGGTATAATCTCCTTTATCGGCGTCATCAATACACAATTGCGCCATATAGTTTCGCAATACATATTTAGGGTTTACGGCATTCATCAGCTCTTTTCTTTCGGCATCTGACAACGTTCCCATATTGATTCGAACACGATACTTCTCCAACCAGTCGTGCCAGTTTTTCAACACAGCATCATTCAAATCATTTTCATTATAAAAAGCCTCTTTTATGGTATCGAAAGCAGTTATTGCCGTATCTCCTTTGGTAACATTACTCAAATTTCTAAAGAAAATGGTCATATCGGTTTCTACACTTTCAAGTAATTGCGTCAGACTCTCTATCAAAACAGCATCCTCTTCTTTTTTAATTTGGAAACCGAGTTTATCCTGCATCATATGCAAATACTCTTTTTCATAATCTGAACTATAGGCGTTCAAAATAGCTTCGAGCGGTTTTGCATCCTGAATCAGAGGATACAAAGCATTTGCCAATTGGTACAAATTCCACAACGCAATTTCCGGTTGATTACCAAAACGGTATCTTTTATACTGGCTATCTGTTGTATTGGGCGTCCAATTGGAGTTGTAATCGTCCAGCCAGCCGTAAGGCCCGTAATCAATCGTAATGCCATGAATAGACATGTTGTCGGTATTCATTACACCATGAACAAAACCCACACGTTGCCAATGTACAATCATGTTCAATGTAGTTTGGGTTACTTCATGAAAAAAGTCCAGATATTTCCCGACACCTTCTCCTTCAATATGAGGAAAATGATGTTTGATAGTGTAATCAGCCAACAATTTAAGATTTGCATGATCTTTTCGGGAAGCAAACAATTCGAAGCTGCCAAAACGAATAAAAGAAGGTGCTACCCGGCATACAATAGCCCCTTTTTCGTAGGCTGGATTTCCATTATACAGCACATCACGCAGTACCTGATCGCCGGAAAGCATCAGCGAAAGCGAACGTGTCGTGGGAACACCCAAATAACGCATCGCTTCTGAGCACAAATGCTCCCGAATGGAAGAACGCAATACGGCAAAACCATCGGCTGTTCGGGAATATGGTGTGGGCCCGGCTCCTTTTAACTGCAACGTATACGTTTCATTATTATAAACCACTTCGGTTAAATTGATGGCACGACCGTCTCCTAATTGGCCTGCCCAATTCCCAAATTGATGTCCGGCATAACTCAAAGCATAGGGTTTTGTATCCGGATAAACGGCATTCCCCGAAAAAACATTTAGAAAGTCCGTAGAAAGAGTATCTTCCTCAGAAAGTCCTAAAAGATTCGCTACTTCTACTGAAGCATGAATAAGTGACGGATTGGAAGGCCGCTTGGGCATTACATACGAAAAACAAGCTTGCTCAACCTGTCTCGGAGTATTGATTTCACTTGGATCAGCAGGTAATTCAGTGGTGAAATTATTTTGTATATGAAGTTTCATTTTGCAACAGATTTATATAAACCCGAAATAATCAGGCACAATACAAAGGTATTCGATATCGCACACATAATTAAACTCTTATGATAACTTTATTTGATGACTAAAATCCTTTTATTTATAAAAAAATTCGATTTCGTTATTAAAAATGCATCACAAAAAAATCCTGTTCGCCGTGGCGAACAGGATTTTTAGTATAGAATATTTCTTATTGAATTAAGAAAGAGCTGCTTGTACTTGATCAGCCGCTTCCTGGAATTCAACAGCCGATAAGATTGGCATTCCTGAATTGTCAATTAATTCTTTTGCGATAGCTGCATTAGTACCTTGTAAACGAACAATGATTGGCACTTTTATAGCATCACCCATATTTTTGTAAGCATCTACAACACCTTGTGCCACACGGTCACAACGAACGATACCTCCAAAAATATTAATCAAAATAGCTTTTACGTTTGGATCTTTCAAGATGATACGGAAAGCGGTTTCCACACGTTTAGCATCTGCTGTTCCTCCTACGTCAAGGAAGTTTGCAGGCTCAAAACCAGCATATTTAATTAAATCCATTGTTGCCATAGCAAGACCAGCACCGTTTACCATACAACCTACAGTACCGTCAAGGTCAACATAGTTCAATCCTACTTCTTTTGCTTCTACCTCGATTGGATTTTCCTCACGAACGTCACGCATATCAGCATATTTCTTTTGTCTGTAAAGTGCATTATCGTCAATATTTACTTTAGCATCAACTGCTAAAATTTTATTGTCCGATGTTTTTAACACTGGATTAATTTCAAACATAGAAGCATCTGAACCAATGTATGCGTTATATAAAGCGGCAATAAATTGAGTCATTTCTTTGAAAGCATTTCCTGAAACACCTAAGTTAAAGGCAATTCTTCTTGCTTGAAATCCTTGTAATCCAACAGCAGGATCAATTTCTTCAGTAAAAATTAAATGTGGAGTATGTTCTGCCACTTCTTCAATATCCATTCCACCTTCAGTAGAATACATAATCATATTTCTACCTGTAGCTCTATTCAATAAAACAGAAACATAAAATTCTGATGTTTCACTTTCTCCAGGATAGTATACATCCTCTGCAATTAGCACTTTGTGTACTTTTTTACCTTCTGCAGATGTTTGAGGCGTAACCAATTGCATTCCGATAATTTGCTCGGAAATCTCTTCCACTTGTTGCAAGTTTTTGGCTAGTTTAACTCCTCCTCCTTTTCCACGTCCACCTGCGTGAACTTGGGCTTTAACAACATACCAACTCGTTCCCGTTTCGGCAGTTAATTGTTTTGCAGCCACAACTGCTTCTACTGGACTATTGGCAACGATTCCGCGTTGAACGCGAACTCCGTAGCTAGCTAAAATCTCTTTTCCTTGATATTCGTGTATGTTCATAATATAGAATTTGTCTGATTCCTGAATTTGTTTCAGAATAAAAGTGCGACAAAAATAGCAAAATACATCTAAACAGGGAAATCATTTTTTTCTAAAAAAGCAGAAATTTGTTTCAAAAAAATATATTCATTATTTATGCTCTTATACTCAAAATTATTGGACATATAGAGTACTTTAGTTAAAACTGGAGTACTATCTTTAATTTAATCGAATACAAAAGACTAAATTTAAGCTCTATTTTGTTAATTCCAACCGGCAAAAAACGTCCTTCATTAACAATTTATTAATACTACCACAGATAAATGTTATTATTATTAATTATAGTGCGTTTTTCTACTATTCCTGTAAAAATCGATTCTAAAAACCATTTTGAATTCCTAATTTGCAATGAAATCTCTACTTTTGTAAAAAAAAATTATCAAGCATGAAAGTTAAAGAACAAGGCCTTTATTTGCCAGAATTCGAGCATGAAAACTGTGGAGCTGGTTTTATCTGCAACCTTAAAGGTGAGAAAACAAATCAAATTATTCATGATGCCTTAGAAATTCTAGTAAAACTAGAACACCGTGGTGGTGTAAGTTCTGATGGAAAAACGGGAGATGGAGCTGGACTTTTAATTGACATACCTCACGAATATTTCAATAGAGTTTGTGATTTCAAATTACCTGCTGCACGTGAATATGCGGTTGGAATGGTGTTTTTACCAAAAATTAAAAATCAATACGATTATTGCAAAGAAATATTTGAAAAAGAAATTAAAGCGCAAGGGCTTACCGTTTTAGGATGGAGACAAGTACCTGTAGATTCTACTCAGCTGGGAGAAATCGCTTTAGCTTCTGAACCAACTATCGAGCAAATCTTTGTTGGAAAAAGCGAGCCAATAGAAGACGCTGTATTCAAAGCAAAATTGTATGCCGGTCGTAAAATCACCGAACATGCAATTATCAATTCAAAAATATCACAAAGCGGATACTTTTATATTCCGAGTTTATCTACTACTACCTTAATATATAAAGGTATTATTATGCCGGAAGATATTGGTCCATATTATACTGACTTACAACAAACGGATTTAGTTACCCGTTTAGCGTTAGTTCACCAACGTTTCTCTACGAATACTATGCCTACTTGGGACTTGGCCCAACCATTCCGATACATGTGTCAAAATGGAGAGATTAATACCTTACGCGGTAACGTGAGCAGAATGCGTGTACGTGAAGAAATCATGAAAAGTGAGGTTTTCGGACCACAAATAGATAAATTATTTCCAATCATTATTCCAGGAAAATCAGATTCTGCGTCTATGGATATGGTTGTTGAATTATTGACACACACCGGAAGATCATTACCGGAAGTAATGATGATGATGATTCCTGAAGCATGGGAAAAACACAAAACCATGTCTGAAGAAAGAAAAGCGTTCTACGAATACAATGCCTGTATCATGGAACCTTGGGATGGTCCTGCTTCTGTACCTTTCTCTGATGGGGATTATGTAGGAGCTTTATTGGACCGTAATGGTTTAAGACCATCAAGATATACCGTTACCAAAAGCGGTAAATTAATCATGGCTTCTGAAATTGGAGTTGTTGAAATCGATCCGGAAGATGTAGAAATGCACGGAAGATTAGAGCCAGGAAAAATGTTCCTGGTAGACATGAATGAAGGACGTATCATCAACGATGAGGAAATTAAGAGCAAAATTGTTTCGGAAAGACCCTACCAAGAATGGTTAAAAAAATACCGTTTGCACTTAAGAGACGTACCAACTACAACAAAAGTTTGCCCAATTGAAACTATCGATCTTAAAACAAGAGAGCGTTTATTCAATTATACTTTAGAAGATATTCAAGACATGATCACCCCAATGGCCCAAGCCGGAAAAGAAGCTTTAGGTTCTATGGGAACTGATACTCCACTTGCGGTATTATCAGACCGACCACAATTGATTTCTAATTATTTCAAACAATTATTCGCACAGGTTACTAACCCACCATTGGATGGTATCCGTGAAGAAATTGTTACCGATATCAGTTTGGCTTTAGGTCAGGACCGTAATATTTTTGATATTTCAAGCAAACAGTGCAGAAAATTAAGAATCCAGAATCCGGTAATCTCAAACGACGATTTAGAGAAAATAAGAAACATCTCAATAGACAACTTCAAAGCAGAGACTATTGAAATCTTATATCCAAAAGAAAAAGGATTAAATGGTCTTGAAAATGCTTTAGAAGACATTATTGTACAAATCACTAAGGCAGTTGAAAGAGGAACTAACATCATTATCTTATCTGATAGAGGTGTAAATAAAGACTTTGCTCCTATCCCTTCTTTATTGGCTTGTTCTTATGTGCACCACCAAATGAACCGTTTGCGTAAGCGTTCTTATTTCGATATCATTATCGAATCGGCAGAACCACGTGAACCACACCATTTTGCCACTTTATTTGGTTATGGAGCTAGTGCCATCAATCCATATATGGTAAATGAAATCATTCGTGTACAAGTACAGGAAGGTTTCATCACTGGAATCAGCGAACAAAAAGCAGTTGATAATTTCAACAAAGCGATTGGTTCTGGTATATTAAAAATCATGAACAAAATTGGAATCTCTACTTTACATTCATACAGAGGTTCTCAAATTTTCGAAATTGTTGGTTTCAGCTCTAAATTCGTTGAAAAATACTTCCCTTACACCGCTTCAAGAATTGAAGGTATCGGATTGTACGAAATTGAAAAAGAAATCAGTGAAAGATACAATTACGCTTACCCGGACAATTTGATTCCAAACCGTTTAGGTTTAAACATTGGAGGAGAATACAGATGGAGACGTAACGGAGAAAGACACATGTTTAATCCTACTACCATTGCAAAATTGCAACAGGCAGTTCGATTAAGTGATCCGGAAAGTTATGCATTATATGCTAAAACGGTAAACGATCAAGCACAAAACTTGATGACTATTCGTGGTCTGTTTGAATTTGATAATTTAGATCCAATTCCTTTAGACGAAGTAGAACCATGGACAGAAATCGTAAAACGTTTTAAAACGGGAGCGATGTCTTACGGCTCTATCTCTAGAGAAGCGCACGAAAATTTAGCGATTGCAATGAACCGTATTGGAGGAAAATCCAATTCAGGTGAAGGTGGAGAAGACAGAAAACGTTTCCAATTAGATGTAAACGGAGACAATCGTAACTCTGCCATCAAACAAGTAGCCTCAGGACGTTTTGGAGTAACTTCTCACTATTTATCCAGTGCAAAAGAAATCCAAATCAAAATGGCTCAAGGTGCTAAACCTGGAGAAGGAGGACAATTGCCAGGTGAAAAAGTATTACCTTGGATTGCCGAGGCCCGTAACTCAACTCCATTCGTAGGATTGATTTCACCACCCCCTCACCACGATATCTACTCAATTGAAGATTTAGCCCAATTAATTTTTGACTTGAAAAACGCCAACAGGGAGGCACGTATCAACGTAAAATTAGTTTCTGAAGTAGGTGTTGGAACCATTGCTGCCGGTGTTGCCAAAGCAAAAGCGGATGTAGTGTTAATTGCAGGTTATGACGGTGGAACTGGAGCTTCTCCATTGACATCATTAAAACACGCCGGTCTTCCTTGGGAACTTGGATTGGCTGAAGCACAACAAACCTTAGTATTAAACAACCTAAGAAGCCGTATCGTTGTAGAATGTGACGGACAGTTGAAAACAGGTCGTGACGTTGCTATCGCTGCTTTATTAGGTGCTGAAGAATTTGGTTTTGCAACTGCTCCTCTTGTAGCGTCAGGATGTATTATGATGCGTAAATGTCACTTGAATACTTGTCCGGTTGGAATTGCAACACAAGACAAAGAATTGCGTAAAAACTTTAAAGGAACTCCTGAACACGTAATTAATTTCTTCTACTATGTAGCAGAAGAATTAAGAGGTATTATGGCGCAATTAGGATTCAGAACTTTGGCTGAAATGGTGGGACAAACTCACAAAATCAACACCAACAAAGCGATTACTCATTATAAAGCGAAAGGTTTAGATTTATCATCTATCTTATACAGACCTGCTGCTTATAAAAATATGATTGTTCGAAATACAGAAAAACAAGATCATGGTTTAGACAATGTTCTGGATTTCCAAATTTTGAAAGATTCTCATAGAGCCTTATACAGAAAAGAAAAAATGACCTTGGCATATCCTATCAAAAATACCGACCGTTCTGTTGGTGCTATTGTTAGTAATGAAATTTCTAAAATTTATGGCCATCTTGGATTACCTGAAGACACTTTAAACATCAACTTCACTGGTTCTGCCGGTCAAAGTTTAGGAGCTTTCAGCGCCCATGGATTAACTTTTACTGTAGAAGGAAACACCAATGATTATTTAGGTAAAGGATTATCCGGAGCCAAATTAATCATCAAGAAACCGGCCAAAGCAACCTTTGTTGCCGAAAACAATATTATTGTTGGAAACGTATGTTTATTTGGTGCAATTGAAGGAGAAGCCTATATCAATGGTATTGCAGGAGAACGTTTTGCAGTACGTAACTCAGGAGCTACCGCAGTGGTTGAAGGAGTTGGAGATCACGGTTGCGAATACATGACTGGTGGTAAAGTAGTAGTTCTGGGAAGTACCGGAAGAAACTTTGCTGCAGGTATGAGTGGTGGTATCGCCTATATCTATGACCCGGTCGGTAAATTCAAAAACGGATTATGTAACACCGAAACAATCGAATTTGAAACAGTGGAAGGTGAAGAAGCTGATGAATTAAAACGATTGATTGACAGACACGTACTTTACACCAACAGTAGTAAAGGAAAAGAGTTATTAAATGATTGGGCAAACAGCTTAAACAATTTTGTAAAAGTAATGCCAACGGAGTACAAAAAAGCGTTAAAGCGTTTGGAAACAGAAGAACAAATGGTAGAAGAATTAACAGCATAATACAATGGGAAAAGTAACAGGTTTTAAAGAATTCGAAAGAAAAGATGAATCATACACAGCTGTACAGGAGCGTGTTGGACATTATAAAGAATTTACAGTTCCCTTGAGTGAAGCTGAAATTACGAAACAAGGATCCCGCTGTATGGATTGCGGAATCCCATTTTGCCACAGTGGTTGTCCGTTAGGAAACTTGATTCCGGATTTCAACCACATGGTACACCAAGGAGAATGGCAAAAAGCATCATGGATATTGCATTCAACCAATAATTTCCCTGAATTTACAGGCCGTTTATGCCCTGCCCCATGTGAAAAAGCATGTGTTTTAGGAATTATAAACGATCCGATTTCTATTGAAAATATTGAGAAAAATATCGTTGAGCGTGCCTTCGCAGAAGGATGGATTAAACCACAACCTCCAAAAACAAGAACTGGGAAAACAATTGCCGTTGTAGGTTCAGGACCTGCAGGCTTGGCCAGTGCACAACAATTAAACAGAGCAGGTCACACCGTTACTGTTTTTGAAAGAGACAATGCAATTGGAGGATTATTACGCTATGGTATTCCTAATTTCAAATTAGAAAAAGAAATCATTGACAGACGTATCGCCATTTTAGAAGCAGAAGGAATTACGTTTAAAGTAAATACTAATGTTGGTGTAAACTATGACATTAATGACTTGAAAGCATTCGATGCAATCGTATTATGTGGTGGTGCAACAGAAAGAAGAGGCTTACCTACTCCTGGAGCAGATGCAGATGGTGTGGTACAGGCAATGGATTTCCTAACACAACAAACTAAAGTAGTTTTTGGCGAAAAAATTGAAAATCAAGTATTGGCTACCGGTAAAGATGTTATCGTAATTGGTGGTGGTGATACAGGTTCTGACTGTGTGGGTACTTCTAACAGACACGGAGCCAAATCAGTTACTAACTTCGAGATTATGCCAAAACCAACAGTTGGAAGAAGCGAATCTACTCCATGGCCTTATTGGCCATTACAGTTGAAGACATCTTCTTCTCACCAAGAAGGATGCGAAAGAAACTGGTTGATTAATACCAAAGAATTCATCAAAGATGCCAATGGTAAACTAACCGCTCTTAAAACTGTAAACGTAGAATGGAAAATGGTTCCTGGGCAACGTCCTGAATTGATTGAGATAGAAGGTTCTGAAAAAATATGGCCTTGTGACTTAGCCCTATTGGCTTTAGGATTTACAGGTCCGGAAAAAACTTTAGCTGAACAATTAGGTATAGAAACTGATTTCAGAAGCAATTACAAAGCAGAATTTGGTAAATTCCAAACTAATGTACCTAATATATTCACTGCCGGAGATATGAGAAGAGGACAATCATTGATTGTTTGGGCTATCTCGGAAGGTAGAGAAGCTGCAAGACAAGTAGACATATACTTAATGGGGAAAAGTAATTTAGCCACAAAAGAAGGTGGTGATTTACCGGGAGTATAACATAAACTAATTCATATAATAACCCTTGATATTCATTTATCAAGGGTTATTTTTTTTATCATTTTTAAACAAAAGTTCATATTGTAACATTTTGTTACGAATTGTTAAATATAAATTTTATGCTTGTAGGTATAGATAAAGAGTAATAAATTTGCTTAAAAATAACAACAATGCAATCTAAAGATTTACTACAATTAGCAGAACAATTTGGCAGTCCATTATATGTTTATGATGCCGAAAAAATAAAATCTCAATACAATAGATTAACAAAAGCTTTTTCAAAAGTAGAAAAGTTGCGTATCAATTACGCTATGAAAGCATTATCAAATATTGCTATTCTTCAGTTGCTTAAAGAAATGGGATCTGGCTTAGATACTGTATCTATTCAGGAAGTACAATTAGGCCTTCATGCAGGATATGAACCAAGTAGAATATTTTATACTCCAAACGGAGTGTCTCTGGAAGAAATAGAAGAAGTAAATGCCTTAGGCGTTCAAATTAACATTGATAACTTATCTATTTTAGAGCAGTTTGGAACAAAACATCCTAATGTTCCTGTTTGTATCCGTATTAATCCACACGTTATGGCTGGAGGAAACGCAAACATCTCAGTAGGACATATCGACAGTAAATTTGGTATCTCGGTTCATCAATTACCCCATTTGGTGCGTATTGTTGAAAATACCAAAATGAATATTGTAGGTATCCACATGCACACAGGATCTGATATTTTGGATATTGAAGTATTTTTATATGCTGCCGAAATATTATTTGACGCTGCCAGAAACTTCAAAAATCTGGAGTTTTTAGATTTTGGAAGCGGATTTAAAGTTCCTTACAAAAAAGATGATATCGAAACAGATATTGAAGAATTAGGCAAAAAACTTTCAAAAAGGTTTAATGCTTTCTGTGCTGAATACGGTAAAGATTTGACTTTAATTTTTGAACCTGGTAAATTTTTAGTAAGTGAAGCAGGATATTTTTTAGCCAAAGTAAATGTGGTTAAACAAACCACTTCAACTGTTTTTGCCGGAATAGACAGCGGATTCAATCATTTGATTCGTCCAATGTTTTATGGTTCTCAACATTATATAGAAAATATTTCGAATCCGAAAGGAAAAGAACGTTTCTACTCCGTAGTGGGATACATTTGCGAAACAGATACTTTTGCCAACAACAGAAGAATTTCTGAAATTAACGAAGGAGATATTCTGTGCTTCAGAAATGCAGGAGCCTATTGCTTCTCCATGTCATCTAATTACAATTCAAGATATAAACCGGCAGAGGTTTTATGGATGAATGGAGAAGGCCATTTGATTAGAGCACATGAAACTTTTGAAGACTTACTAAAAAATCAGATTCCGTTGCCGGCAACAACAAATGTTTAAAACAATAAAAAAATCCCATTTCTAAATATTTTTTGAAATGGGATTTTTTATTATTCATTTGTCATCTATTCAAGCACTTCCGTCAAAACATTGGCTTCAGTTCCATTAGGAAACGGTATGCTAATTTTTTGTGCAATAGTAGGAGCTATTTGTGTAATTACTTTACGATCGAAGCTCCCTCCTTTTTTTATATGCCATCCATAAAAAATTAATGGTACATGAGTATCATAACTGTATGCGGTTCCGTGCGAAGTTCCTGTTCCCTGATGATCTAAATACCCTGGTTTATTCAATAAAACCAAATCTCCATTTTGACTTGCATCGTATCCATTTGCAATACAATTGAGATGATAATCATTGCCTGAAGAAGCCAAAATTTCATCCTCTGTATAGACTCTTTTAACTTGATTTTGTTTCATTAAAAATTCTTTAAACGAATTTTTAACTTGTGCCAAATCAAACCCTTTACTTTTAATAACTTCTTTATTCAAAAAAACATTAAAATTAGAATAATTCCTAATGAAATCAATTCCAAAAGTTGTAACAGAAAAATCTCTTAAAGCAGCAACCAATGTTTTATTGTCAAGACTTTTGACCTCATATTTATTATCCCTAAGATAATTCACATTTTCTGCACCGGCATGATCAGCTGTCAAAAAAAGCAAATAATTATCCTTGCCGACAGTTTTATCCAGGAAAGATAAAAATTTAGCTATTGTTTGATCCAATCGTAAATAAGTATCCTGCAATTCCATCGAACGGGGACCTAACAAGTGACCTATATAATCTGTTGAAGAAAAACTGACTGCTATAAAATCTGTCACATCATCTTTACCTAATTCTTCACTTACAATTGCTCTTTCAGCAAAATCAGCTAAAAGATCATTCCCAAATGGAGTAGAGCGTATTACTTCAGCACCATTTTTATCATACATACTTTTCAAATTATATGGAAAAACAGGCGCATCACTATTATACAATTTCCCTTCATATGGATTGTTATCAGCTAAGCTTTCATTATAAACACCTAAAGGCTTAGATAAACCCCAATCATTGTTTAAATAAGGTAAATAATGCTTCTCCCTATTGAATTGAATTACCCAATCAGGTAAATTCTCACCATAAAATGAACTGGATATAAATGCCCCGGTATTACTGTACCAAAATGCCCAATTGGCAAAATGTCCCGCAGGTAAAATAGCACCTCGATCTTTCAAACTCAAACCAATTACTTTTCCTTTGAAATTAGTCGCTAAACGTAATTCATCAGTAATTGTTGTCGTTTGCAGGTTCTTGGGAGACATTTTCCCTTCTGCTTCTGTTCCTTCGCCTACCGTTTTCACATCATTATCATCCGTACAATATCGATAAGCTCCAGAAGAATTACTAAACCAAGTATTCCCAACGATACCATGCATAGACGGAGTCGCCCCTGTATAAACCGAAGCATGGCCTGGTCCTGTGTAAGTAGGCATGTAGTTAAAATGCATATTCTGAAAAGTATATCCATTACTCATAAGACGCTTAAAGCCTTCTGAAGAGAAATCATCTGAAAATCGATAGAGATATTCCATTTTCATTTGATCTACAACAATACCAACAACCAATTTAGGACGTTTCTGAGCCTGAACAGACATAAAAGACATAAATACAACAATTAATATTCGTTTTTTCATTATTTAAAGATATATGACGCTAAAATATATCAAAAATAAGAAACAATTAACTTAAATCAATTTAAGTTTAAAAGCAATACAAAAAAGATAAGACAGAAATTACAAATGGACTCAGAATCAAAAGGAAAGAGCGCAAATACTATTCGAATCATACCCTGTGATATAAAAAACAGTATATAATTTGACCCTACAACTTCGAAGTATTTACAATTACAATAACAACAAACAGATTGCTCTGACAAAATGGCTCATTGGTACAGAAGCATGGAAGAATCTGGCTTTAAAAACTTCAACTTTGTTCTTAACACCATAA
>JAKFBW010000107.1:0-18524 GCA_036676965.1 Flavobacterium sp.
CATAACTCAATTGGACTGCTTTCTCTTTAAAAGCCTTGTCATAAATTTTGCGCACTTGTTTCATAAGTTAAAATTAAGATTTATTTCTTAACTTTCTGTGATGGCTAAGTTAGCATGTCCAAACTGTCGAAATTGGAAAACTCATAAATTACATGATTAACAATCCTGAAAAATTTGGATGCACCGCAACTTAATCAAATCATATTTGAACTAAAAAGCATAACTGAATACTGCGACTGAATACTGTGACTGAATACTGTGACTAAAAAATACTGCTTACAAAAAATTTGTAAATTCAAACAAAAATTGTACTTTTGCGCCCACATTAGACCAACCTCTGGCGAGAACCGTGAATGTTGCTCTATTTTAAAACCATAATTAGCATTTAAAATGGCAAATTTAGTAGATTTCGTTAATAGCGAATTTGTAACAAGAAAAGATTTCCCTGAATTCGGAGCTGGAGACACTATCACGGTGTACTACGAAATTAAAGAGGGTGAAAAAACAAGAACTCAGTTTTTTAAAGGAGTTGTTATTCAAAGAAGAGGTACAGGAAGTACTGAAACTTTTACTATCCGTAAAATGTCAGGTTCAGTTGGTGTTGAGCGTATCTTCCCAGTTAACTTACCTGCTTTACAAAAAGTAGAGATCAACAAAAAAGGTGCTGTACGTAGAGCTAGAATTTTCTACTTCAGAAATCTTACTGGTAAAAAAGCAAAAATTAAAGATAAAAGAAGATAGTCAACTATCTCATTATCAAAAAAGTCCCGACAATGTCGGGACTTTTTTTTTGCTCATTTGCGAATTAATCAAGGTTCTGGAATTTCAGCCTGCAGAATTACAAAAAATAACATTTTAATACAAACTCGTTACTAATCGCATAATTCGGTATATTTCTGTACAAAACCAGACCGGTATTACGTCTGATTTTCATATATTTGCAGCGCTTAATTTTTAGGCAAAACACACATTTACATCCTAGCTATTAGGGATACGATTATAAAAATAAAAAAATGACACAAAAATCAAAAATTTTTTACACCTTAACGGATGAAGCGCCTTTGTTAGCGACTTACTCATTTTTACCAATTGTAAAAGCCTTTACCACTACCTCTGACATTGAAATCGAAACAAAAGACATTTCATTGGCAGGAAGAATTTTGGCCAACTTCCCGGAATTTTTAACTGATGGTCAAAAAGTTGGTGACGCTTTGGCTGAACTGGGAAAACTAGCTACTTCACCTGATGCCAACATTATCAAATTACCAAATATCTCTGCTTCGGTTCCTCAATTAAAAGGAGCTATTGCTGAATTGCAATCTCACGGTTATGCAATACCTGATTTCCCTGAAGATCCGCAAAACGAAGAAGAAAAAACGATTAAAGCGAAATATTCTAAAATATTAGGATCGGCTGTAAACCCTGTTTTACGTGAAGGAAACTCTGACCGAAGAGCACCGAGAGCGGTAAAAAACTACGCGAAAGCCAACCCACACTCTATGGGAGCCTGGTCCGCTGATTCAAAAACACAAGTAGCCGCTATGGAAAGCGGTGATTTCTACGGAAGTGAACAATCATTGACTGTTACAGAAGCCACTGACATTAAAATTGAATTCGTTGCAAAAGATGGTACTGCCACTGTTTTGAAAGCAAGCACTCCATTGAAAGCAGGAGAAATCATTGACAGTTCTGTAATGCACTTAAACGCTTTGAAATCTTTTGTTGCCAAAACAATTGCGGAAGCTAAAGCGCAAGGCGTTTTACTTTCTGTTCACTTGAAAGCAACCATGATGAAAGTGTCTGACCCAATTATTTTTGGCGCCATCGTTGAAGTATATTTCAAGGATGTTTTTGAAAAATACGCTGCTTTATTCAGTGAATTAAATATCGATACCAAAAATGGTTTAGGGGATGTATATGCAAAAATTGCAGGACACCCACAACAAGCTGAAGTAGAAGCAGCCATCAATCAAGCGATTGCAAACGGTCCTGCTTTGGCAATGGTAAACTCAGAAAAAGGCATCACTAACCTTAATGTTCCTTCAGATGTAATCGTAGATGCTTCCATGCCTGCCATGATTCGTACTTCAGGAAAAATGTGGAACAAAGACGGACAATTACAAGATACGTTAGCTGTAATCCCAGACCGTTGTTATGCTGGTGTTTACACGGCTACCATTGATTTCTGTAAAAAGAATGGTGCTTTTGACCCCACTACAATGGGAAGTGTTCCAAACGTAGGTTTGATGGCTCAAAAAGCAGAAGAATACGGTTCTCATGACAAAACCTTCCAAATAAAAGCGGACGGTGCTGTTCGTGTGGTAGATGCCAACGGAAACGTTTTGATGGAACAAGTTGTAGAAGCTAACGACATTTTCAGAATGTGTCAGGCCAAAGATGCCCCTATTCAGGACTGGGTTAAACTGGCCGTAAACAGAGCCCGTTTATCAAATACTCCGGCAATTTTCTGGTTAGACGAAAACAGGGCGCATGACAGAGAAATCATCGAAAAAGTAAAAACATACTTAAAAGACCACGATACAACCGGATTAGATATTCGTATTTTGAATCCAATCGAGGCGACTAACTATACTTTGGAAAGAACCAAAGCAGGATTGGACACCATTTCAGTAACCGGAAACGTATTGCGTGACTACTTAACTGATTTATTCCCAATTTTAGAATTAGGAACTTCTGCCAAAATGTTGTCTATCGTTCCTTTGATGAATGGTGGCGGATTGTTTGAAACAGGAGCCGGGGGTTCTGCCCCAAAACACGTAGAGCAATTTACCAAAGAAGGGTACTTGCGTTGGGATTCTCTTGGTGAGTTCCTGGCTTTAGGCGCATCTTTAGAGCATTTAGGTCAAACGTTAAACAATTCAAAAGCGATTATTTTATCAGAAACTTTAGATCAGGCCAATGACAAATTCCTGAAAACAGATAAGTCACCGGCTCGTAAAATTGGTCAGATTGACAACCGTGGATCTCATTTCTATTTGGCAATGTATTGGGCTGAGGCTTTGGCTGCACAAACGAAAGATGCCGAATTACAAGCTACTTTTGAACCAATTGCTGCTGCATTTGCTGCCAATGAAGCTAAAATCAATGAGGAATTATTAGGCGCTCAAGGAAAACAACAAAACATTGGTGGTTACTACCAACCTAATCCGGAATTAACGAATAAAGCCATGAGACCAAGTGCAACATTCAATACTATTTTATCAAAAATTGATGCTTCGGTAAATATCGCTTAATTGAATTTTATCCCCATTATACTTTAAAGACAACTGGAAACGGTTGTCTTTTTTTATTAACATAGTTTTAACCATTGTTAGTACACTAATTGCCACACTTTGACCAAATTTGCAATTCTAATTTATATTTATGCCAAATAAAAAAATTGCTTTTGTATTCCTATTTTTTATATGCTGTACACCTTCATTTGCCCAAGAAAAGTATACTCTTAGCGGTACAATCTTAGATAACAAAAACAATGAAACCCTGATTGGGGTTACTATTTATATCCCTGAAACCAAATCCGGCACCACCACCAATCAATATGGATTTTACTCCATTACACTTCCAAAAGGAGAATATAGCATTATAATAAACTACATCGGCTTTCAGACGATTTCCCAAAAAATAGTATTGGATAAAGACATCCAAACCAACTTTAGCTTATTCGAAACCAGCGAAGAACTGCAAGAAGTGGTCGTTACCAACAAAAACAACAGCACCAATACAAGGTCCCCCGAAATGAGTGTCAACCGACTTTCTATTTCCTCCATAAAAAAAATGCCGGTGGTACTTGGGGAAGTCGACATCTTAAAATCCTTATTGTTATTGCCGGGAGTGACGAATGCCGGCGAAGGTGCCTCCGGTTTTAATGTACGAGGTGGCGGTGCCGACCAAAACTTAATCCTCTTGGACGAAGCGACCATTTTCAATTCCTCACACGTTTTTGGTTTTTTCTCTGTTTTCAATCCCGATGCCATCAAGGATTTAAAACTGTACAAAGGTGGCATTCCGTCTAATTTTGGAGGCAGGGCTTCCTCGGTATTGGATATTTATCAAAAGGACGGAAACAGTAAAGAATTTCATGGCAATGGTGGTATTGGTTTAATTTCGAGCAGGCTCTTACTCGAAGGCCCATTGGTCAAAAACAAAGGCTCTTTCCTGATTGGCGGAAGAGGTTCCTATGCGCATCTCTTTTTAAAACTTTCGGAAAAACAAAAAAACAATTCCATCTATTTTTATGATCTGAACACCAAACTGAATTACAAACTCAACCCCAACAACAACCTGTATTTATCAGGTTATTTCGGAAGGGATGTCTTTGCATTGAACGAAAGTTTTACCAATATTTATGGGAATTCGACTTTAAATCTACGATGGAATCATTTATTTTCAGACAAGTTGTTTTCAAACCTGTCGCTCATCTACAGCGATTATTATTACGGTTTGGATTTGGATTTTGTGGGCTTCAATTGGAATTCCGGAATCAAGAATTACAATATCAAATACGATTTCAAAAATTATATTTCCGACACTTTCAAATTGAATTATGGCGCCAATGCCATTTATTACGAATTCAACCCGGGAACCATAAAACCCACCGATGACACCTCCGGAATTAATTTTGAGCAGTTAGATAAAAAATACGCTTTCGAACCTTCTTTTTATGTGAATGCCGAACAGGAAATCACTAAAAAAACAACCCTATCTTTCGGACTTCGTTATAGTTTGTTCTATCGTTTAGGTGCTTCTAACGTAAACATCTACACAGACAACCAACCCCTGACTTTCAACACCGATTTACAGATTTATGAAAAAGGAATCCCTATTGGCAGCAAGTATTACGGAAAGAACAAAGTCATTCAAAATTATGGCAATCTGGAACCGCGATTTTCGATTTCGCAACAACTCAATGACAACGAATCCATCAAAGGAAGTTACCACCGCATGGTGCAGTATTTACAGCTCATTTCCAACACTTCCTCCCCGACTCCGCTGGATGTATGGATGCCCAGCGACAAATTTATCAGACCTCAAATTGCAGATCAGGTCGCTTTAGGGTATTTTAAAAATTTCAGTGGTAACGACTATTCCCTTGAGGTGGAAACCTATTATAAAAAAGTAAAAAACAGACTCGATTATATAAATGGTGCCGACTTGATTGCCAACAAAGCCATTGAGCAAATTGTGCTGAACGGTCAATTGCGTTCCTACGGTCTCGAACTGCTTTTTAAGAAAAACACCGGGAAATTCAATGGATGGATTTCATATACCCTGTCTAAATCAGAACAGCAAACTCCCGGCAGAACAGCTGAAGAACCCGGAATAAACAATGGCGATTGGTACAGTTCCGTTTATGACAAACTGCATAATATTGCCGTAACCGGATCCTATATTTTAAACAAAAAATGGTCTTTCAGCTCCAACTTTGCTTTTCAAACCGGACAACCGGCAAACTATCCCAACGGACAATATTCCTATTTAGGCATCATCGTTCCGAGTTATGGCCCCAGAAACGCCAACAAGCTTCCTGCTTACCATCATCTGGATATTGCTGCCACTTTGACCCCCACTAAAAACAAAAACCACAACTGGCAGGGCGAATGGGTTTTTAGTATTTATAACCTATACAGTCGAAAAAATGCGGCTTCCATCAATTTCAGACAAAATACTGACACCGGATATAATGAAGCTCTACGCACATCCATCTTTGGTATAGTTCCTGCTTTCAGTTATAATTTTAAATTCTAATCCCATGAAAAAAGTAACCCTATTTATATATTGTATAGTAGCCCTTTTCTTCATTGGCTGTGAAGATGTGGTCGATGTCGATTTGAAAACGACACCTCCAAAACTGGTGATTGAGGCTTCCATCATTTGGTTCAAAGGACTTCCGGGAAAAGACCAAAAAATAAAATTAACCACAACGTCCGATTACTTTAGTCCTGAAATCCCGGTCGTTTCCGGTGCGACTATTTCTATTAAAAACAGTTCGAATACGGTATTTAATTTCACTGAAATCCCTAATACCGGCGAATACATTTGCAATAATTTTGTCCCGCAAATAAACGAAACCTACACCTTGACTATTCAATACAAAGGAGAGGTTTATACCGCAAGCGAAACATTAAAACCGGTAACACCAATTACTAAAATTGAACAAAGCAATAACGGTGGATTTTCAGGAGACCAGATAGAAGTTAAAACCTATTATAATGACCCTGCCAATGAAACCAATCACTATTTATACAAATACAGTTATACGGATGAAGTCACCCAAAGTTTTTATGCCGACGAAGATACTTTTTTTCAAGGAAATGAATTCTTCAGCATATCCCAAAATGATGATCTAAAACCGGGGGACAAAATCGAAATTATCCACTTTGGCATCTCTAAATCCTATTACAATTACATAAAAATATTAATAAACATCTCCGGAAGTATTAGCGGAAGCCCTTTTCAATCGCCACCTGCAACCGTAAGAGGAAATATCATCAATACCACAAACCGGGATAATTATGCCTTAGGTTATTTTTCATTAAGTGAAGTCGATGCCAGATCATACACCATTAAGTAAAGTCTGATTTCATGTTTTTAGCTATCTTTATATCCTGAATTCAATTTAATCCAATCCCCAATGTCTTCACACCATATCGTTCGCGACGACCAGGAACCTGCATTAATCATTGCCAATGGTGCTTCATGCAACCCGGAATTATTAGGCCAACTATTAGAATGGTCCCCTTTGGTCATTGTGCTGGATTCGGCCATAGAACGCGTAATGGAACTCGACATCAAAGTAGACGTATTGCTGGGCGATTTTGACCGTGGTTTTGATGCCAATTATTACAAAGAGAAGCAATACCCGATTGAAATTGTGCATACTCCCGACCAAAATAAAACCGACTTAGAAAAAGCCTTTGATTACCTTTTCGAAAGAAATATCCCTGCGGTAAACGTGGTTTGGGCCACCGGGAAACGTACCGACCATACGATAACCAATCTCACCAATATTGTACGCTACCGGGACAAATTGAAAATTGTCATTCTGGACGACCATTCCAAAGTCTTTTTATTGCCGAAAAAATTCGAAAAATGGTATCCTGCCAACACCCCGATTTCGTTAATCCCGATTGGCCATGTCACCGGAATTCATTCGGAAAACCTTTTCTATCCTTTAAAAGATGACAGCCTGATTATTGGTTACCGCACCGGAAGCAGCAACCATGTCATTCAGGACGGCATCGTAAAAATAGAACACGATGAAGGCGATTTACTGTTGATGGAATGTATGGATTAATCTATTCCTAAAGTAAAAGGAACACTGATTATAAAAATTTATAAATTTTTCCAATTTCTTCAATCTGTGTTTCAAAAAACTACCCACTAATTTACTCCCAAATAACTAAGTATAAGCGATAAACAAATTTGAAAACCTTACCTTTGCACCGAAATTAAAAAACGATGTCAAAGACAATTACGGAGAAGACCAATTTACACCCAAGAAACCTACATAAATTTCGATACGATTTTGAACTGTTAAGTAAAAACTATCCGAAGTTGAAACCTTTTGTTGGCATCAACGAACACCAAATCGAAACGATTGATTTTAGTAATCCCGAAGCCGTAAAGAGTTTAAACACCGCTTTACTGCTCACCTATTACGATATTCAAGGTTGGGACATCCCTAAAAACTATCTTTGTCCTCCCATTCCAGGCCGTGCCGATTACATCCATTATATCGCCGATTTATTGGCCGAAAGCAATAACGGAATCATTCCCGAAGGCGACGCCGTACAAGGATTGGACATTGGCGTTGGTGCCAATTGTATTTACCCCATCATTGGGAATTCCGTGTACGATTGGAGTTTTGTGGGAACGGATATCGATGAAAAAGCCCTTCAAAATTGCAGCAGCATCATTGAAAAAAATCCACAATTAATCGACGCCATCAGTTTGCAACAACAAACCGAATCGCGTTTTATCTTCAAAAACATCATCACTCCCGAAGACCGATTTGCCTTTACCATCTGTAATCCTCCTTTTCACAACTCCAAAGAAGAGGCTACCAAAGGTTCGCTGCGAAAAGTCAACAATTTAAGTGATAGAAAAACGACCACTCCCGTTTTGAACTTTGGCGGTCAAAATGCCGAATTATGGTGCGAAGGCGGCGAATTGGGTTTTATCACCCAGATGATTTACGAAAGCGCCAAATACCCGATGCAATGTTTGTGGTTCACCACTTTAGTGTCGAAACAATCGCATCTTTCCAGCCTTTACAAAACCTTAAACAAGGTCAACGTAGCCCAAATAAAAACGATTGACATGGCACAAGGGCAAAAAACAAGCAGAATCCTTGCCTGGACTTTCCTAACCGAAACCCAAAAAAAAAACTGGAAATTCGAGATGGAACAGCCTGTTTTTTAGAGAAGTTTTTTCTTGTTCCATTTGTAATAAAAACCGTATATTAGCAAAATAGAATGATTTTTATTATTTCAAAACCCAAATAATCATAACAAATGGAAACAGATATAAAATTGAAGTTGGAACAATTACACCAAAGAGTTGATTCCTTAAAAGAGCAAATAAATACTGAAGAAGCTACAAAAAATGCATTCGTAATGCCTTTTATTCAAATTTTAGGATATGATATTTTTAATCCAACTGAAGTAATTCCTGAATTCATCTGTGATATTGGAACTAAAAAAGGTGAAAAAATAGATTATGTAATTAAAAAAGATGGGGAACCAATTTTAATTATTGAATGCAAACACTGGAAAGAAAAGGTGGATGCACATAATTCTCAACTTCATAGATATTATCACGTTTCTAAATCTAGATTTGGTGTTTTAACGAATGGACATACTTATAACTTTTTTGCAGACTTAGAAAAGCCTAATATAATGGATGAAAAACCATTCTTCACTTTGGACTTATCAAATCTAAAAGATTCCAGTTTAAAAATATTAGAAAAATTTTCAAAAAACGGATATAATTTAGAAGGTATTTTAGATTCAGCAGAAGCTTTAAAATACATCAAAGCAATTCGAAACGAATTTGAAAATGAGCTTAAACATCCTTCCGATGAAATCGTAAAACTTTTGGTTAGCAGATTTTTTGACAAGCCATTAACAGCCACAAGAATGGCAGCTTTCAAAGAATACACTAAAAAAGCATTTTCAAATTCAATCAATGAATCAATAAATTTTAGATTAAAAAATGCTTTAAATATTGGTGAAAATATTCCAACAAAAACAATTGAGCAAATAACTCCCATAGATGAAAATACAGAAATACCAAAATTCATAACTACAGAAGAAGAAATTGAGGGTGCTCAAATAATAAAAGCTATTTTAAGAGAAATTTTACCTGCATCAAGAATTGCTTTTAGAGATACTCAATCATATTTTGGAATTTTATTAGATGATAATAATCGTAAACCAATTTGTAGACTACATTTTAATTCATCAAATAAATACATTGAACTTTTCAATAATGGAAAAGATAATGGAGAAAAAAAGCTTCTAAATTCACTTGAAGAAATTTATACATATAAAACAGAACTATTAACGACAATAAAAAATTACGAATAATAAATCATCCTCTTTAGGAAGTCAATAAAATGAAAATCATCACTTCAAAGTCAGAGACTTTGAAGTGATGATTTTCTGTTTCTAACCGATTTTTATAACACCCGACATTTTAGAAACTCGATAGCACTAATTTTCAATCCGTACCCATAACGATTGCGCTTTTTAATTCCTCAAGAACATCCGAAAAACCATCTTAAAACAATTTTTCCTTGAATTCCTTCGTAACTTTGCAATTCTGAAAATGATTAAATGAAATTCCGTTCTCAACACAGGTTTGATTGTTTGTGCTGTGACTTAGCTATTGTATGCCGTTATTCCTGAATCCTTGTTAATATCGTTGGATTTGTTTTCCCTGATTTGTTTTCCTTAACTGATTCCATCTTAAAAGAATTATCATCAATTATTTCTGCTACAAAAGATAATTTCCCTGGTAGTTCATAACCTTCTAAATTCATGATAAAATCAATACGGATAGGTTTTGCTTTAATATCGATAATATATGTAATCGTTGCTTTTTTACCTTCTATATAATAATCTTTACCGCCCACCATAGCGTTATCACCAATTTTCATCGATGCAGTTCCATCTTTTTCAAAAATAATACATCCGGTTTCACCTTTATCGTCGATACCTTTCCATTTTCCAATGAAATTATATTCTTCAATATTTTTATTCGGAGAAAACGATAAAACGATAAAACAAATTAAAAGCAATAAAATTCTTTTCATAGTTCGATTTTTACAATTACACACAACCCCATATACATATGCGAAACAAACTTTCGCAAAGTATACCAAATTAGGTGTATAGGTGAAAGTTTGTTACTGTTATATCTTTCCAAAGATATTGTTTTTTTCTTACAAATCATCAAAAGGACTTTTAATTTCCTGAATACTTTTCGTATTAACATGGGTGGATATCTCAGTAGTTTTACAGCTATTATGTCCCAATTACTTTTGTATATATCGCAAACCCCGATAGCTCAGATTTTCAATCCGTGCCCATAACGATTGGCTTTTTAATCTACCTCGCAAAGTCTTCAATTTTACGATAGTGAATTTAGATTTTAATCGTTTTTTATAACACCCGACAGCTTTCAGAAAGCTATCGGGCATAAAAAGATTAATCCTTTAAAAAAAGAGACAATTAGAAAGAAACATCCCTGATTTTTTTTTAAAACATCCTTTTAAAATCTTTGGAACAATTAATCTTTATTCCCAATTTTAAAACTGTTTATATATTCTATAGGTTTTTTACCATCGTAATACATATTATCAATAAACTCCGTGGTGGGTGCTTTATATCCGTCCGTTTCCGGAATCTCCGAATTTTCTAAAAAACCTTCATCCATCAATAATTTAGCAGCCTTCTTCCATATCTCCGGTTTATAAACTTCTCTAATTTTATAATCGTACCACTCTGCCGGTTTTGATTCTGTAATTTGTCCCCAACGTCGCATTTGTGTCAAAAACCAAATCCCATCTGAATAATAGGGATACGTCGCATTGTATCTGAAAAAAACATTAAAATCAGGCAAAGACCTCACATCCCCTTTTTCAAACTCAAATGTTCCCAACATCGAATTATCAATTACCCTTTTTTCACCATCAACATAGGCTGATTTAGATAATATCCGGGTGGCTTCTTTTCTGTTTTCAGGATCATCCAGCCATTTTCCGGCTTTAATTAATGCCTTCGTAATGGCAATTGCCGTATTTGGATTTTTCTGAACAAACGCCTGGGTCATCACAAACACTTTCTCAGGATGATTTTTCCAAATATCCTTACTGGCAATAATGGGCACCCCTATCTCCTGATCTACTGCCTGTTGATTCCAAGGCTCTCCTACACAATACCCGCTAATGGCTCCGGTCTGAAGGGAACCCGGCATTTGTGGCGGTGCTATTACCGACAATATCACTTGCCCGGTAGTGGCTCCCTGAGTATTAACACTATTATAAAAACCCGGATTTATCCCTCCCGCAGCCAACCAATAGCGCAACTGATAATTATGATTGGAATAAGGGGAAACAATTCCCATTGTGAAGGGATTTTTAAATTTCTTATATAAATTAATAGCCGGTAAAAGAGCACTGGCAGATATTGGATGTACCGGCACTCCATATTCACGCGGCAAATAAGCTACAATTTTATTCCAAACATCATAAGAAACCGTAATGGCATTTCCATTTAAATCCATAGAAAACGGAGTCACCAATTCTGCCTGTCTTCCACAACCAATTGCTGCTGCTATTGGTTGTCCTGCCAACATTTGGGCTCCATCAATTTGACCATCGACAACTTTATCAAAAATATCCCTCCAGTTCGCTTGTACTTCTAAAGTTATGTTCAAACCTTCATCGTCAAAAAACCCCTTGTGTTTGGCAATGGCCAATGGTGCCATATCCGTCAGTTTTATAAAGCCTAAAGTAACATTGGGTTTTTCTAAATTTAATTTTTTTGTCTTTGGAGGATAGGTCTCCGCTTTGATTAAAATTGCATCCGTTTTTTGGGGGCTTTTAAAACTTAAAACAGAGATTGATAATAGTACAACTAATGATAATCTAAGTATTATTTTTTTCATATTTACAATTTTTGAATTATTATTTGACCAAAATTAAGTATATGTACGTAGTTAAAATATGCAAAAAAACAGCTTTAGTCCTGTTTTATAATTTTTTGAAATCAATTAGAAATAAGAACTACTGAGACCTCAGAAAGGAACTAAATTGAGATTGACACTCTAGTAATAGGCTTAGATAAAGCGTACTATTTTAAGTTTTTATAAACTTATTTTTCTTGAATTCCTTTGTACCTTTGCCGTTCAGTAATTTAAACAAATGAATTTCCAAGTCGTATCCGATTACCAGCCGAAAGGCGACCAACCCCAGGCGATTGAAAAATTAGCCCAGGGGCTTGTTGATGGAGAAAAATTCCAAACACTATTGGGTGTTACGGGTTCCGGAAAAACATTTACGGTCGCCAATGTGATTCAGGAAGTGCAAAGACCTACGTTGGTTTTGGCACACAACAAAACTTTGGCAGCCCAATTGTACTCCGAATTCAAACAATTCTTCCCTAACAATGCAGTGGAATATTTTGTTTCCTATTACGATTATTACCAGCCTGAAGCTTTTATGCCGGTAACCGGAGTATTTATTGAGAAAGATTTATCCATCAACGAAGAGTTGGAGAAAATGCGTTTGAGCACCACTTCTTCCCTACTTTCAGGCCGAAGAGACATTCTGGTGGTCGCTTCGGTATCCTGTTTGTATGGTATCGGGAATCCGGTGGAATTTCAGAAAAACGTAATCGCTATCGAAAGAGACCAGACGATTTCGAGAACGAAATTATTACACAGTCTGGTGCAAAGTTTATATTCCAGAACCGAAGCCGATTTTAATCCCGGAAATTTCAGAATAAAAGGAGACACGGTGGAAATTTTCCCCAGTTATGCCGATGATGCGTTTCGAATTCACTTTTTTGGTGATGAAATCGAAGAAATTGAATCTTTTGATATCAAAACATCCTTAGTGATTGAGAAATTCGAAAAACTCACGATATATCCCGCCAATATGTTTGTGACTTCTCCCGATGTGCTGCAAGGCGCGATTTGGGAAATCCAACAGGATTTGGTCAAACAAGTCGAATACTTCAAAGAAATTGGCAAACATCTGGAAGCCAAAAGATTGGAAGAAAGAACCAATTTCGATTTGGAAATGATTCGGGAATTGGGTTATTGTTCCGGAATCGAAAATTATTCCCGTTATCTCGATGGCAGACAGGCCGGAACCCGACCGTTCTGTTTGTTGGATTATTTCCCAAAAGATTATTTGATGGTGGTCGACGAAAGTCACGTGACGCTTTCCCAGGTGCATGCCATGTATGGCGGAGACAGAAGTCGAAAAGAAAACTTGGTGGAATATGGTTTCCGGCTTCCCGCGGCGATGGACAACCGTCCGTTGAAATTCGATGAATTTGAAGCGATGCAAAATCAGGTCATTTATGTTTCGGCAACCCCGGCGGATTATGAATTACAAAAAACTGATGGTGTCTATGTAGAGCAAGTCATTCGTCCGACAGGATTATTAGACCCCATTATCGAAATTCGCCCAAGCTTAAACCAAATTGATGATTTGATTGAAGAAATCCAGCAACGTTGCGAATTGGACGAACGGGTTTTGGTAACTACATTGACCAAAAGAATGGCAGAAGAATTAGCGAAGTATTTAACAAAAGTGAGTATTCGTTGTCGCTACATCCATTCGGATGTGGATACCTTGGAACGAATCGAAATCATGCAGGATTTACGAAAAGGAATCTTTGATGTCTTGATTGGGGTAAACTTATTACGTGAAGGATTGGATTTACCCGAAGTGTCTTTGGTGGCCATTCTGGATGCCGACAAAGAAGGATTTTTGCGCTCCCATCGTTCGCTTACACAAACCATTGGTCGTGCGGCGAGAAACCTGAACGGAAAAGCAATAATGTATGCGGATAAAATCACGGCCAGTATGCAAAAAACGATTGATGAAACCAATTATCGTCGAACCAAACAAATCAATTTCAACACCGCCAATAATATTGTTCCTCAGGCTTTAAATAAAAAAATAGACAGTGCGTTTACCAAAAATCCTTTGGTGGAATACGAATTGGGACACACCTTATCTTCAGCCGCCGAACAGGAAAACAAGTATATGTCAAAATCTGAAATCGATAAACTGATTCGTGAAAAACGCAAATCGATGGAAAAAGCCGCCAAAGAATTAGACTTTATGCAAGCGGCCAAATTACGTGATGAGATAAAGAAACTACAGACACAATTGGATTAACTGCGTTCTTCATTGAAAATTTTAAGCAAGGCTTCCGGCGGAATGATGGAATCCGGATTTTTCTTCATCCGCTTCAACACTCGTTTGGTCGCTTCTGTATCGAGTCCCATACCGATGGCAATTCGCTGCATCCCTATCGATTCATTCAAATCCAATAGTTCCTCCCTGTACATGATTAATGCCAATCGATAAAATTGTTGAATGCGTTGAAATTCATTCCTTATAGGCAATTTAGGAAATTCCTGATTGAACAAATCAATAAAAACACCTCTTTCTACATCTAATTTATTGGCTATCATAAACAAAAAATCATAATCTTTTTTACTTAACTTCCCGTTAACTGCCGAAAAAGCAATCATTTCCTTAAGCAATCTTATCTTCTCTTCAGTTGTATTCATCAAATTGATATTTTTTTTTAGCTAAAATATCAATTTTATAATTAAATACCAAAATATTATCAATTCAATAATTTGTTATATTTTTTAGCATTTTCACCAATAAAAAACAGCATCTTATATTTTATAACAAAAAACCTCATTTAAACTCCAATTAGGGCATTCTTAAAATTATAAAAATGAATTATTTAAGTCCTTCCAAATAATTTAAACCAATTAAATGATACCTTTATCACATAGTAATACATCATTATTTATCTGGCTTCTAAACCTTTTATATGGAACTCATTTTAAGAGCATACAACCTAAAATTAAAACACACCTTTACCATTTCAAGAGAATCAATTGACGAGCAACCTTCTTTAATTGCAACATTAAAAAGTGGTGAATTTTCGGGATATGGAGAAGCGACTTCCAATCCGTATTACCATATTACCGTCCCGATGATGATGGCCGATTTAGAAAAAATCCGTCCCATTATTGAATCTACAGATGATGAAACCCCGGAAGTTTTTTGGACAAAACTACATCCTTATCTAAAGGAAGATATGTTTGCCCTATGCGCTTTAGATATGGCTTACACCGATTTATATGCCCGCAAGCAGGGGAAAAAACTATATGAATTATGGGGATATGCTACAGCAAACAATCCGTTGACCGATTATACCATCGGGATTGCTTCCATTGAAAAAATGGTATCAAAAATGAAAGAATTGCCTTGGCCAATCTACAAAATAAAATTGGGAACACAGGAAGACATCGCCATTGTAAAAGCCCTTCGGAAACACACCGATGCTCTCTTCAGAATTGATGCGAATTGTGGCTGGAGTATTGACGAAACCATCAATAATTCCATCGAATTGAAAAAACTGGGAGTCGAATTCCTGGAACAACCGTTGAAAGCGGACGATTGGGAAGGACACGCCGAAGTGTTCAAACACTCCGCCTTACCCATAATCGCTGACGAAAGTTGCATCATTGAAGAGGATGTCACCAAATGTCACAATCATTTCCACGGCGTAAACGTCAAACTGGTCAAATGTGGCGGATTGACTCCCGGAAGACGAATGCTTCAGGAAGCAAAAAAATTGGGGATGAAAACGATGGTGGGCTGCATGACCGAATCGAGTGTTGGCATTTCAGCCATTGCGCATTTATTGCCGCTGTTGGATTACGTTGATATGGATGGCGCCTTGCTTTTATCTGAAGATATTGCCACAGGAGTGACCTTGGATTATGGAAAAGTACATTATGCTGACGCAAACGGAACTGGAGTAACCTTAATTTAATTGTAAATGAAAGTCAACCAATTTCCGGATCGAAGCATTGAAATCGACAACCAATCGTATTTGTATTTTGGCGGCACCTCTTATTTGGGTTTGCCTACCCATCCCGATTTTCAAAATCTGTTAATCAAAAATATCAGGCAATGGGGAACTGCTTATGGAAGTTCCAGAAGTGCCAATATTCAACTTTCTGCCTACGAAAACGGGGAACGATTTTTGGCCCGTTTTATTCAATCGGAAGCCACACTTACTATTTCTTCGGGAATGCTGGCCGGAAAATTGGTTATTGAAGCATTGACCTCTCAAGCCGATTCTTTTTTTCATTTTCCCAATACGCATCAAGCATTAAAAGCGCCCAATAGCGAGCCTTTTTTTATTGAAGACCAACTGAATCCACGTTTACTCAATTCCGTTGCAGAAAAAATTACGGTTCTGGCTGATGCAGTTCCTTCATTCCAAATTCAAGCAATTGATTTTTCAATTCTGAATTCGATTCCGCCTCATAAAGAAATCAGCTTGGTCGTTGACGAATCGCATTCGCTTGGCATTTTGGGAGAACATGGCTGTGGCATTTTTTCGAGTATTGATCTTCCTAATATTAAACGAAAAATCATGGTAGCCTCTTTGGGAAAAGCCTTTGGTTTGACCGGCGGGGTTATTGCCGGCGACTTAGATTTTATTAGCCGTTTACAGGAATTGGACACATTTGTTTCCAGTGCCGGGATGAATGCCGCATTTGTACAAACCATGGCCGATGCAGAAACCATTTATTTAAATCAACATCAAAAACTGAAAGAAAATTTACGCTATATAAATACTACTTTAAAACACAACAACAAGGTGTCATTCAATCCTGATTATCCGGTTATTTATCCCACTTTTGAAAACATAACTAAAATATTAGAGTCCAATAAAATCATTATAACTAATTTTAAATACCCGACGGACAACAAAGTTTTAAACCGGATTATCATTACGGCCAATCATCAAAAAGAGGATTTAGATAAAATAGTAATGCTCTTAAACGAACAATAAATCCAGACCTAAAAAACAGTCCAATTACTTTTTAAACGTACCTTTGTAAAAAATACAAACATGACAAACAACGATATCTTCAAAAAACTGCGTGTAGCCTTAATGTTGCGCGACGATCAAATAGTTGAAATTTTGGAATTGGTAGATTTTAGAATTTCAAAATCTGAATTAGGTGCTTTTTTCCGTGATGAAAAACATGAAAACTACATGGAATGTGGTGACCAAGTCCTGCGTAATTTCCTGAACGGTTTGGTAATTCATCTGCGCGGTACAAAAGAAAACCCAAAAAATCCAAAAGACGTTTTGGCAAAACACAAAGCGGAAATACCTGCCAAAGAAGGAGCTAAAGAAAGAACTGAATTTAAAGCCAAGCCGAAAGAAAATCAAAAATCAGATTTCAAGAAAAAACCGGCTTTTAAATCAAAAGGTAAAAAAGCAGCACCCAAAATACAGGTGGTGGAAAAAGTACAATTCAAAAACGGTAAAAACAAAAAATCCTAAGTCTCTACTTAGGATTTTTTTCTTAAATAAGATATTCGTTTATCTCATGAATCGAACCACGAAAACAAAATCTTTACCCACCGCCAATTCATCAGAGTCTATTTTCTGATAATTCAAGGTATTTTTGATGTGATAATTCAAATCGCTGTTAGTAGTACTCGTATTTAGAACTACAATTTCGTGCTTCTCATTCAGAGTAATTTTCACCCTTACCAAAAGCTCATCTTCCTGCATTTCTAAAGTTGGGAATGAATTGAGCAATTTTGATAATTCTTTATGCGTTTCATTAAATTTTTCCGTCGGATTAGGATACTTTGGATTCGCAAAGGCAGAACCCATAAATAAAGTAACAATAACTGATAAAAATAATTTTTTCATGATTTTTAGTTTTAAATTACAGGTCAAAACTACGACGGTAATTCTCATAAAAAACACAAAAACAATAACTTAACCTATTCATAAAAGACTACCATTTCTTGAATATCAGGATGCTGTAATTATATTATTTTAAAAATTTGATAGAAACAAAAAAAGGCAATCAAAATTACAATAATGGCATTAAAACTATTAAAACAGCTAAAATTCAACCGATTTAGCTTGATAATATTGAATTAATACAAACATCCATAATAACTCCTATTCTGGTATAATCGGATAGGAGTCTAGGGATTATTTCCCTAGGCGACCTTCCACACCACCCGGCATACGGATCCGTACCAAGGCGGTTCTTAATTTACGATACATTTTTTTTTTAATAAAATGTACTTCCGTGAGGTTGTTTTCAGTTATCCAAATAAAGGTCTGCACTCCTTGGTAGCTGTCGGATTCCGTCCTATCCTTCCCAAGGTAGTTATCAAAATTATTCGA
>JAKFBW010000108.1:0-17484 GCA_036676965.1 Flavobacterium sp.
GTGATTTACGCCATCAAAGAAAAACAAAATGATTTCAATCAAGTCATCAAAAGGGTCTTTTTTAATGATCTGCGAATGGCTTCCCCATATAATACGTATATAAATATTGGGCTTCCTCCAGGACCCATTGCCATGCCTGATATTACTGCCCTTGAAGCGGTTTTGTCACCGGAAAAAAACAATTTTATCTATTTCTGTGCCAGTGTAGACCGTTTTGGATACCATGAATTTGCCGCTACCTTGGCAGAACACAATGTAAATGCCAAGAAATATTCAGATTGGATTAACAGCCAGGGGGTAAAAAGATAGTCTTGAAGTATAAACACTATACCTTCTTTTTTTTCTTTGTATTATTTGGATTCCAATTTTCCTTTGGTCAAGAAAGTATCCCTACTTTTCTGAAGCCTTCTGATACTTTAAATCTAAAGCGACAAAATACAGTAATCATTACGGAATCTATTTTGGCTACCGGAGCTTTGGTTGGTTTGAATCAACTGTGGTATGCCGATTATCCGAAAACTGATTTTCATTTTATAAATGATAACTCCGAGTGGTTACAAATGGACAAAGCAGGGCATTTGTATTCCGCCTATCATATCGGACGATTTGGGGCCGAAATGTTGGCGTGGAGTGGAGAAACAAAGAAAAATCAATTGATTTATGGTGCCGGCCTGGGATTTACTTTTTTAACTGCTGTAGAAGTGATGGATGGTTTCTCGTCAGAATGGGGTGCTTCTGTTGGCGATGTGATTGCCAATGCCTCCGGAACGGCTTTGTATGTATCCCAGGAATTGATTTGGAAAGAACAGCGGATTATTCCTAAATTTTCTTCTCATCAAACACATTTTGCTGCTCTCAGACCAAATGTTTTAGGGAGTTCAACAACCCAACAAATAATAAAAGATTACAATGGTCAAACCTATTGGCTTTCGGTCAATTTACATTCCTTTTTTAAGGCGTCAAAAATGCCACGATGGCTTAATGTGGCCATCGGTTATGGAGGAGAAGGAATGTTGTATGGAAATTGCGAAAATTCTGACTTGATTTTGATCCCAAAACCGGGAAGATTCAGGCAATTTTACTTGAGTTTCGACCTGGATTTGACAAAAATTGAGACTCAATCTCATTTTTTAAAGACTTTTTTCTCTGTTTTTAACACCATAAAAATTCCGGCTCCAACTCTTGAATATACCGCTAATGAAGGGTTTAGAGTACATGCTTTGTATTTTTAGACAAGTTTAACAGCTTGATTTTCAGGTTTGTAAAATTTTATGTATCTTTGTGTGTAGAAATTTCTTAACGGGACAGCGTTTTGAAGAAAAACAATTTATGATAAAGAAGTGGTATTTTTATGCAGGTATAGCCATTATTATTGCATTTTTAAGCTACGGTTTCAGGCCTCTTAAAATGGATGCAAGTCAATGGTTTTTGATAAAAAACACAGAGGGGAAACAATACTTAAATCCATCTCAAAAACAAGAAAATTACACCAATTTGAATATTCCTTTTACCGGAAATTTCTTTATTGGTTTCAAAGAAGCAATCGCTTTGAAAGAATCTCAAGGAAAATATAAAAAAATTAATTCACTGGGTTATTTAGGGAAATACCAGTTTGGTGTTGAAACTTTAAAATCTATCGGGATTCATGACAGCGTTTTATTTTTGAAAAGTCCTAAAATGCAAGAAAAAGCTTTTGTGGCACTTTTGTCCAAAAATAAATGGCTCTTGAAAGATATTATTGAAAAATATGAAGGCACCATATTCAATGATATTCTAATTACTGAATCAGGAATTTTGGCAGCTGCACATTTGGGTGGAGCCGGTTCGGTAAAAAAATATTTCAGAAATAATGGCAGAAGACTTTTAAAAGATGCTTATGGTACTTCCATACGAAGTTATTTGAAAGCATTTGGAGGCTATGATACGTCTTTTATTGTGGCCAATAATAACGCCATTGTGAGTTTGAACTAAGCTGAGTCAACTAAATTACAAAAAGGCTTCCCGAATATTCCGGAAGCCTTTTTGTATTTAGAAATTGGCTATTTTACTTTTAAAATTTCTCCATTATCATTAACGATTAATTTACGGATTTCATCCCCTTTTTTAATTTTAATATTGTATTCTTTCTTTTTGATATCCCCTTCTTCTTGGGAATATAAGTACTTATCGTTGACAATTGTCCAGCCGGGATAGGTTTTATAAACTGAATAAATGACTTCATTAGGCATTCTTATATTTTTATAGTTTTCAACCACACGGACTAATTTTCCCTTTTCATTATAAGTTGCCGATAAAGATCTGTTTTTTGATTTCATTATTAATAAATACGTTTCGTATCCCTCATAATCTTTCCCTAGGTCATAGGCCACAAACTTTTCCTGTAAATCTGTGACACTCTTATCCGGGTGTTTGTCGGTAATATATACTGAAAAATCAGCGCCCGCTCTATTGATAATTACCGCGGGTAATTCTACTATTTTCATGGTTTCTATAGTGTCTTTTTTCGTCTTGTCTTGCGAATAAGTTGAAAAAGCAAAACCCATACACAATAGTAGTGTGAATAAAAGTTTTTTCATGATGTTTTGTTTTTAAATGAATATGCTTTGCAAATGAATATAACAGATAGTGTATTAATGCAAGGGAAACGGATTATAGGGATTTTATTTCGATTCCCTTTTCATTTTGATAGCGATGCTTTTGTTTGTTAAAAAAACTAACAGAACAAATTTTAAGATGTATTATCGTGCTGTTTTGAACTACATTAAAGGTACTATTTTATTTAGTTGCTGATTGTTAATGGTTTATGTTTGTTGTGTTAATTTAAGAATATATTAAGGATTTTTTTTAACAGGAAAACGCATTCAAATTTGTTTAAAAATACAAAAAAACGAGACTATTTTTAGGGGTTAGTCTCGTTTTTTGAAAAGGAACTGTAAAGATTTGAAGCTGTTTTTATCTCAGGATTGTGCTCCAATTAAGATTTCCAGTAGTGTGATTGCGGCATTGCTGATTTTTGTTCCGGGGCCAAAAACAGCCACCACACCTGCATCCATTAAGAAGGGATAATCCTGAGCCGGGATAACGCCACCGACAATGACCATAATATCTTCTCTGTCGCGTTTTTTTAACTCCTCAATTACTTGGGGAACCATAGTTTTGTGTGCAGCGGCAAGAGACGAAATCCCTAAAATATGCACATCATTTTCTACCGCCTGCTTGGCGACTTCAGCAGGTGTTTGAAAAAGGGCGCCAATATCTACGTCAAAACCGATATCGGCATAACCGCTGGCAACTACCTTGGCTCCACGGTCATGCCCGTCCTGTCCAATTTTAGCAATCATAATCCTAGGACGACGGCCTTCTTTTTGGGCGAAGGCATCGGCTAGCTGTTTTGCTTTTTCAAAATTTTTATCGTCTTTGATGGTTGTACTATACACGCCTCTAATGGTTTTAATTTGTGCTTTATATCTTCCGTATACTGTTTCTAATGCAGCGCTGATTTCTCCCAAAGTGGCTCTGTTTCTAGCTGCATCAATGGTTAGTTCCAATAAATTTCCTTCTTTGGTTTTAGCACAATGAATTAATTGATTTAATGAGTTTTCAACTTTTTCCGTATTTCTGTTGGTTTTTATTTTTTGTATTTTTTCTATTTGTTGCTTTCGTACCATCTGGTTGTCTACATCAAGGATGTGCAAAGGGTCTTCCTTCTTGAGTCGGTATTTATTGACTCCTACAATAATATCCTGATTGCTGTCAATACGGGCTTGTTTTCTTGCGGCTGCTTCCTCGATTCGTAATTTCGGAATCCCGGCTTCGATGGCTTTGGTCATGCCGCCAAGTGCTTCGACTTCTTCGATGAGTTTCCAGGCTTTCTCGGCAATTTCATGTGTCAGACTTTCTACATAATAACTTCCGGCCCAAGGGTCTACCGTTTTGGTGATTTTTGTTTCTTCCCGTAAAAAGAGTTGGGTATTTCTGGCAATCCGGGCAGAAAAATCAGTTGGTAAAGCAATAGCTTCGTCAAGTGCATTGGTATGTAAGGATTGTGTCCCGCCAAAGACTGCCGCTGCCGCTTCAATACAAGTGCGGCTAACATTGTTGAAAGGGTCCTGTTCCGTTAAACTCCAGCCGCTGGTTTGACAATGACTTCTCAGAATCAATGACTTAGGGTCTTTTGGGTTAAATTGTTGGACTAACTTGGCCCAGATCATTCTAGCTGCACGCATTTTGGCAATTTCCATAAAATGATTCATACCTACGGCCCAAAAAAAAGAAAGGTGAGGGGCAAACTCATCTATTTTCATTCCGGTTTCCAGTCCGGTTCTGATATACTCCAGTCCGTCGGACAAGGTGTACGCCAATTCAATATCGGCGGTAGCTCCCGCTTCCTGCATATGGTACCCGGAGATGGATATCGAATTGAATTTAGGCATTTTATGGCTTGAATATTCAAAAATATCGGCAATGATTTTCATGGAAGCCTTAGGGGGATAGATGTAGGTGTTGCGCACCATAAATTCCTTTAGAATATCGTTTTGAATGGTTCCCGAAAGTTGTTCCGGTGCTATTCCCTGTTCTTCGGCTGCTACAATATAAAAAGCCATGATAGGCAATACCGCACCGTTCATCGTCATGGAAACCGACATTTCATCCAGCGGAATCTGATCAAATAGTACTTTCATGTCTTCCACCGTATCAATGGCGACTCCCGCTTTTCCTACGTCTCCCATAACGCGTTCATTGTCGGAATCATAACCGCGATGCGTGGGTAAATCAAAGGCAATGGAAAGTCCTTTTTGTCCGGAAGACAGATTGCGTCTGTAAAAAGCATTACTTTCTTCGGCGGTCGAAAAACCGGCATATTGGCGGATGGTCCAGGGTCTGCGAACATACATCGTGGTGTGCGGACCTCGTAAATAAGGAGGGAAACCCGCTCCAAAATCAAGATGTCCCAGGTTTTCTACGTCTTTTGGACTATAGTTGGACTTCAGCTCAATATGTTCCGCAGTCAGAAAGCCTTCGGTCAAATTAGGTTGACTTTGGTTGGCTGCATGCTCTTTGGGATTAAGCGTTGGTAACTGAATATGTTTGAGGTCTTTTCGTATCATTTTTAGACGCTAATTATCACGGTTTTCTTTGTTCTTATTCAAGTGCTAAGCGTTCCTGTTCGGCCCTTTCAGACAGTCGTTTCTCGATTATTGGCGTGATTAATGTTTTTCGGGGTTTTATTTTAACAAAAGGATACAACTCGATGTCCTGTTTCATTTGTTCGTCCTTATTCGGGAATTTATTGGTTCCCACCAGTATTTCTTTTCCGGAATCAAAGAGTTCCTGTTCTTTATCGGCACTCAGTTGGATTTTCTTTTTGATGATTCCGTCATTCAATTGTTTCAGGAAACCGCCATAAGCCTCTATGTCTTTAAACAATGCCAATGCTTTTTCGGCCATTTGACTCGTGAGTGACTCGATATAATAACTGCCGTCAGCCGGATTGTTTACCTTGTCAAAATAACTTTCGTGTTTCAGGATGAGCAACTGATTTCGGGCCATCCGAGTTCCAAATTCGTTGTCTTTGTGGTATAAAGAATCGTACGACAAATTGACGATGACATCTGCACCTCCAATAATAGCCGACATACATTCCGTCGTGGTGCGCAACATATTGGTATTGTAATCGTATAGTGTTTTGTTGCGTTTTGTCGGACTAACCAATATATGGCATTGGATATCCGAGTTGTATTCTTTGGCAATGACATCAAAAAGCAATCGGAGGGCTCTCAATTTGGCAATCTCAAAAAAATAATTGGTTCCCACCGCCATTTTAAAAACGATGGGCTGACTGTAATTCGGAATCCGGTTCAGATATTCATTGGCATGTGCCAGGCTATAGGCGATTTGTTGCACGATAGTAGCACCCGCATTTTGATATAACGCTCCGTCAATACTGATACTCGCGTTATTTTTGATAACCGCTTGAAGTTGGTTCAGGGTTTCAAAGTTGTCTTTGTCTTTGGTCGTAAACCAATTGCCTTCTCTTGCCAATTGCCCTATGGGATCCAGATTGTAAAACAGTCTGGCATTTTTTGCTGCGGCTATTTTTTCAATTGCAGCGATATGGTCGATAGAGAGAAAACCAAAACGGAAGTACGTACGAATTTCGTCTAACGGTAATTTTTTCAGTAATTTAGTGAGATCCAACGCAGGGTTTTCAACGGTAAAAAGCAAACTTTCGGCACCACGACGCAAGGAATCCAAGGCTCTTTCTATTGATTTATCGATGTCAAAAACAAAAATATTTTGGCAAATGCTGCAATCGCCCGCCTTGGTGACAACAGGATGGATTTTAAGAAATTCGTCGTTGTGATAAAAAGGTTTCACCTTAATGTCCTCTGGGGAATTCCAAATGAGAGTATCATTATAATCCGCTCCATCGAGTTCGAACTGGATTTTCTGTTTCCATTGTTTGCTGGAAACGGGGTCGAAGGAATCGAATAGCGTAGCGTCCATTTGGATTGTTTTTAATATTGAACAACTTATTTTTTTGCTCCCAGCGTGTCACCTTCAAACTCGATAATGTAAATATCCTCGCTGTCTTTTTTCATATAATATTTTTCGCGGGCATATTTTTCCACCTGTTCCGGGTTTTTGAGCTGTTTGATTTGCTGTTCGTCTTTTTTAATTTCTTCCTGATAGTATTCTTTGTTGTCTTCCAGTTCGTCAATCTGGTTGTCCAGAATACGATGTTCAAAATAAGAATAATTGTCCAGGAAAATCATCCAGGCCGCAAAAAACAAAAGCACCCAAATGTATTTGTTGCTGATGAATTTAAACCATGCCTTGTCTTTATAGGGATTTTTCATTGTGTGTCTTTGGTATAGAGTAACTGTAATTTTCGTCTGGTTCTAATGAGGTTCGTTCCCAAAAGAGTTGTCTTTCCTGCATTATTTGCGTAGGCTAAAAATACAATAAAATTATAGAATTTTTTGATTTATGACCGCCCGAACTACATCAATTGCCACGGTATTGTATTTGTCGTTGGGAATGATGATATCGGCAAAGGCTTTGGTGGGTTCAATAAATTGCTCGTGCATCGGTTTTAAGGTATTTTGGTATCGGTTCACCACTTCGTGCATGTCCCGTCCACGCTCGGCAATATCCCTTTTCAAACGACGGATCAGGCGTTCGTCGGAGTCGGCATGAACGTAGATTTTGATGTCAAATAAGTCACGCAGTTCCGGATTGGCCAAAATCAAAATGCCTTCCACCAACATCACTTTTCTGGGCGAAGTGGTTATGGTATCCACCGTGCGATTGTGGGTGACAAATGAATAGACAGGCTGATGGATGGTTTTTCCGGCTTTCAGTTCTTTCAGATGACTGACCAGTAATTCAAAATCAATCGCTCTGGGATGGTCAAAATTAGTCAGCACGCGTTCGTCATAACTCAAATGATTCGTCTCCTTATAATAGGAATCCTGCGAGATGATCCCCACTTCCGATTCCGGTAATTCATTCATAATCTGATGCACTACCGTTGTTTTTCCACTACCCGTTCCGCCGGCAATTCCTATAATGAGCATAAAGTTAATTTTGTTTGCGTTGGCTACAAAAATAGTAATTTATATGGGAGCCCATTTCGGTTTTGAGGCTAAATATTGGCGTCTTTTCAACAGTGTTTTTTGTACTCTAGCTCCGCAAAGTCTTTGACTTTGAGGAGGTGTTAATCTGTCTGTGACAGGTATAGAAAAAAAATATTAAAAATATCGGTTATAAACAGACAGTCACTACCGCAAAGTTGCAAACTTTGCGGAGCTGGGTGAAGTTGTTTACTAAATTAATCTAATCCCACCAATATTCATATTTCCAACGACTAACTCCATCATGATGCGAGCAAGTTCCTGAACCGGTTGAGCTACTTGTTGAACCATCATTACAAATTGCTCCGACTCGATGTCTACTTGCACAAGTCACAAAACAAAAAATAATAAATATCCATATTATGATATTTGTCACTGATTTTTTTGTGTTTTTTGAAGTTTGATGGTTTGTTTTAGAAAATTTTGCAGGATTTAAATTATTGTAGTCAATATTTACTGCATTTAAATTTTGTTTAACTTCATTATTGATTTTGGCTGATTTATTTGATATATCTGAAGAGAAAATATCAAATATTATAACTAAAAAAATAAAAGCAAAGACAATTATCATTAAATATCCAAATAATGGAAAATGTGTTGTAACAGAAATATATAATGAACCACAAAAAACTATAATTGAAATGCAACCTAATGTATTATTGTTTCTATTCATAATAATATAATCTGATAATGTCAGTTAGGCTAAAAATTTTAAATAGCATTTTTTAATTAATTATTATAACTGTTTATAGATTTCTATTTTACCATCATGGACTTAAAATTACTTAAATCTTATTTTCATTATTTTATGTTTTCATAGAAAATAAAAGTACCTTCTTTCATAAAAACTCTAAGTGTATTATCAAAGAACTGAAGTTCAACTTTGGCTCCTGTTTTACTAATAGTCTTTATAAGAGTGTAAGATTGTCCATTTTCGGTTTTTCCTTTGTTCTTTGTTAAAGGAGTTAATACAAGAACTAATCCATCTTGATAAAGAGTTATTTTGTTAGATTTAATAATATCTAAAACGACTTTAGTGTTAGAAGGTTGAATGTCCTTTGCATTAGGGATAGTTAAGTATTTATATATTTTTGTTACTGTTGTTGTATTTTGAGCGATAGTATTATACCCTGTAAATATAATAGTAATTAGCAATAATAGTTTTTTCATTTTTAGTAAATAAATTTGTTTATCATAATTTAATAAATTTTTCAAAATATATTTGATGTGAATTTTCTTAAAAAATAAGAAAAATAGTATTGTTAAATATATAAGAGCTAATTGTTTTTCCTTTTATTTATTTTATTTTTTGAAAAGTAGCATGGAGATTCCTCATTCTTCGGAATGACAAACTGGGTGGTTTTGGTTGGTGTAAAATTTTTTTACGGAATTTATATCCACAATCTTGTCATTCCGAAGAATGAGGAATCTTCACAAGTAACTTCGTTTTTTAGTTGAAAATATTAAAAAAACAGTGCGGAGTTTGCTTCGCCTGTTCGCTATCGCTCGAGTCCTCCTTCGTTGGAAAGACAAACTTGGTCGTTTTGGTTCGCGTTAAGGATGGAAGCGGCATCTCCCGATTTAGAAAAACAAGGCTTTTGCCGTAGTTTTCTAAATCGGGAATACAGCGTACAGCCTGACCCGAAATACGGAGCTTGCGGAGTATGCAGGGTAACGCCCAAAAAAAAAATAGAGGGTTTATTTGTTCTTCTTAGCTTTAATCATCTGTTCCAGTTGATCCCAAAGTTCCTCCGGGATTGCTTCCAGAATATTAAACTGTCCGGCTCCTTTCAGCCATTCCCCGCCGTCAATGACCACGACTTCCCCATTGACATAGGCCGAGAAATCAGAAACCAAGTAAGCGGCCAGATTGGCTAATTCCTGATGGTCGCCTATGCGTTTGAGCGGTACTTTTTTAGCCATATCGAATTTTTCGGCTAAATCTCCCGGTAAGAGTCGGTCCCAGGCGCCTTTGGTAGGAAATGGTCCCGGCGCAATGGCATTCGAGCGGATGCCGTATTTCGCCCATTCTACCGCCAGACTGCGGGTCATGGCAAGTACGCCGGCTTTGGCCGTGGCACTGGGCACGACATAAGCCGAACCGGTCCAGGCATAGGTGGTCACGATATTTAGAATTGTAGAGGTTTCTTGCTTGGTGTCAATCCAGTGTTTTCCAAAAGCCAGCGTACAGTTTTTGGTTCCTTTGAGGACGATGTCAATTATGGTGTCGAAAGCATTGGCCGATAGGCGCTCGGTTGGGGAGATGAAATTCCCTGCGGCGTTGTTGAGTAACACATCGACTTTGCCGAATTTTTGCAATACTGCCGCCAGCATGTTTTCGACTTCTTCGTAATGGCGTACATCACATTGAATAGGCAAACAGCTTCCGCCGGTTTCGGCTTCCAATGCTGAAGCGGTAGCTTTCAGTTTTTCTATGTCGCGGGAGGTTATGGCTACTTGGGCGCCCAGTTCCAGAAAATATTTGGTCATGGCTTTTCCCAAACCACTACCGCCTCCGGTAACCACAATTACCTTATTTTTTAGCGCATCATCGCGCAACATTTTGTCGGTATAACTCATATTCTTGGGGTCTTTATGGTAAAGATATGAAAATAAAGACTGGAGTTTAACCTAAAAAAAGGTAATAATGCGGTTTTAAACGGCACATAATCTTTTGGCGGCTGCTTCGAGTGTGGCGTTGTCTTTGGCAAAACAAAAACGGATGAGACGGAGGTCTTTCCCGTCGGCATAAAAATTAGAAATCGGTATGGCGGCCACTCCGTGTTCGGTTATGAGCCATTTGCAAAAATCGACATCATTCATGCTCGAAATGGCCGCATAGGAAACCACTTGAAAATAGGTTCCTTCGCAAGGCATCAGTTCAAAACGACTGGGTTGAAGCAGCGTTCTGAAATAATCCCTTTTTTCCTGATAAAAGGGGCCGATTTCTTTTACGTTAACAATGTCTAAGTAGTCGGAAATAGCGGCTTGCGAAAGACTGTTGACACTAAAAACCACAAATTGATGCACTTTTTTGATCTCGTTCATCAAATATTCCGGGGCAGTCAGGTAACCCACTTTCCAGCCTGTAACATGAAATGTTTTACCGAATGAGGAGGCTATAATACAACGATTTTGGAGGCGTTGTCGGGTGTGGGCAGAAATGTGTTTTTCCTCGAAGGTAATGTATTCGTACACTTCGTCCGAAAGTATCAAAATGTCCGGGAATTTTTCTAAGATATGTTCTAAGGATTGAAAATCAGCATGCGTTAAAATTTTTCCGGTAGGATTGTGCGGATTGTTGATGATAATCATTTTGGTTTTCGAAGAACAGGCTTTTTCAATCTGTTTCCAATGGGGTGTGTAGTCATCATTTAGGGCTACCCGAATCGGTTTGGCATTTGACAGTAAGATAGGTGCTTCGAAGCAATCATAGCTGGGGTCTAATATAACCACTTCATCCTCCGTTTTCAGCAAAGCCAACAATGTGGTGAAAATGCCCTGAGTGGCTCCTGTGGTAACCAATAATTCGGTTTCGGCTTGTATGATTCGCTTGTACGATTTCTCGATAAGCTGTTTGATTTTGGCTATAAGCGGCGGATAGCCAGCCATCGGAGTGTATTGATGAACATCTTCTTTAGCCAGTTTGGCGACAATATCGGTTAGTCGTTCGTCAACGGGAAAATTAGGGAATCCTTGTGAAAGATTGATGGCATTATACTCATTGGCCATTTTGGTCATTACCGTAAAAATACTCGTGCCAATATTGGGAAGTTTACTCATGCCTCCAAATGTTACATTTTGTGGATGATAAAAATAGTCGGACGTTTGTGCAGGTCGACGTTTTCTTTTTTCCAGGCAGCCACTTTTTTGGTCTTGATGTATTCTGTTGGTAAGGTAATATCAGTGGCTATGCATAAATGCGTTTCGGGATGCAGAATTTGCAACAAATCTTCCAGTAGTTTATTGTTACGGTATGGGGTTTCAATAAAAATCTGCGACTGGTTTTTCTCGAAGGAGATTCTTTCCAAGTTTTTCAGTGCCGCTTTTTTCTCGTCTTTTTCAATCGGCAAATAGCCATGAAAAGTAAAACTTTGTCCGTTCATCCCGGAAGCCATCATTGCCAAAAGAATAGAAGAAGGCCCGACAAGGGGAACCACCTGAATGCCTTTTTCATGGGCCAGTTTTACAATGACCGCGCCCGGATCGGCAACGCCTGGACAACCGGCTTCACTCATTAAACCTACATTTTTTCCTTCCAGAAGTGGTTTGATGAATTCCTGATGTTCTTTGACTTCGGTGTGTTTGTTTAAAGCAAAAAGCACTAAATCGGATTGCTTTTTTTCGGGATGCACGGCTTTGATGGATTTGCGTGCTGTTTTTTCGTTTTCAACAATATAGTAGTCGATGAAATCAATGGTTCTTTTTACGGTTTGTGGCAGGACATCCATTGGGTCACATTCTCCCATGGTAGTTGGGATTAAATAGAGTTTGCCTAAAAGAGTATTTGATTTCATGTGTCAATTTTGTGATTTTATCGTGAAATTTCTAATCGAAAGTCAGACGTGTTTTTCGAGTAATTTGGCAGCGATTATGTTGCTCACTTCATCAAGCATGTTGTAGACCATCTCAAATCCGTTTGGCGTGCCGTAATACGGATCGGGAACATCTACATTTTCATCGGGATATAGCTCGTTTAAAATGAGTTGCACTTTTTGATGGTGTTCCGGATTATCCGTAAGTCGGATTACATCTTGATAATTGGAGTTGTCCATTACATAGATGTAATCAAATTGTTCAAAATCATGTATTGAAATTTGTCTTCCTTTTTGTCTTGAAATATCAATCCTGTTTTTTTTGGCAGTAGCTACAGAACGGGAATCAGGAGTGCTTCCGATATGCCAGGAACCGGTTCCGGCAGAATCGACTATAAATTTTTCTTTGGGAAGTTTTGAGGCTAATATCCCTTCGGCCAAAGGCGACCGACAGATATTTCCCAAACACACCATTAAAATTTTTACGGGCATAATGCGTTTATAGCGTTAATTTTTTATTGATATCATCGACAAATTTTTTGAATTGTTTGTCGGTGGCTACCAAGTTGTCAACGGTTTTGCAGGCATGTAAAACAGTTGCGTGATCACGGTCTCCAATTTGTGAACCAATATTGGCCAAAGAAGCTTTAGTGAATTTCTTGGCAAAAAACATAGCCAGTTGTCGTGCTTGAACGACATGCCTTTTTCTGGTTTTCGATTGTAAGGTTTCGATATCCAATTGGAAATAATCGGAAACAATTTTTTGAATGTAATCGATAGAAATTTCCCGTTTTACATTTTTTACGAATTTTTCAACAACGCTTTTCGCCAATTCAATCGTCACTTCTTTTTTGTTGAAAGAAGATTGGGCGATCAAAGAGATGATAGCGCCTTCGAGTTCCCGTACATTCGACTTGATGTTTCGGGCTACATATTCAATGATGTCTTCCGGTATTTCGACACCATCACGGTATAAAATATTTTTCAGGATAGAAATTCTGGTTTCGTAATCCGGTTGGTGCAATTCAGCCGATAATCCCCATTTGAAGCGGGACAACAAACGTTGTTCGATATCTTGCATGTCAACGGGAGCCTTGTCAGAAGTCAGGATAACCTGTTTTCCGTTTTGATGTAAATAATTGAAAATATGGAAAAATACATCTTGTGTTCCTGATTTACCGGATAAGAATTGAACGTCGTCAATGATTAATACGTCAATCAATTGGTAGAAATGAATAAAATCATTTCGGTTATTTTTCTTGACAGAGTCGATGTATTGTTGTGTGAAAATTTCAGCAGAGATGTACAAAACTGTTTTTTCAGGATATTTATCTTTAATCTCTACTCCGATGGCGTGCGCCAGGTGTGTTTTACCTAATCCTACACCACCAAAAATCAATAAGGGATTGAATGAGGTTCCTCCCGGTTTATTGGCTACGGCCATACCAGCCGATCGAGCCAGTCGGTTAGAATCTCCTTCGAGGAAATTATCAAAACTGTAATTCGGATTTAATTGGGATTCAATTTTTAAATTTCTAATCCCTGGAATCACAAATGGATTTTTCAATTCCGGATTTAGATTTTTAAAAGGAGCATCCACATTTTGTGGTTTCATTGGAGCCCGATTCGCACTTGGTAATTGTTCCGTAAACGGTTGTTTATTACCATAAGTGTTTTCCATTTTGATTTTATAGAGTAACTTTGCGTTTTTTCCAAGTTCTTTGGTAAGTGCCACTTTTAATAACTTTACGTAATGTTCTTCCAACCATTCGTAGAAAAATTTACTGGGAACTTGAATATATAATGCGTTATCGGTAAGCTCAACTGACTTGATTGGCTCAAACCATGTTTTATAGGCCTGATCTTGAATGTTGTCTTTTATGAAAGACAAGCAGTTTTCCCATACTGATTGAGCAGTTTTGTTCATATATTCTGTTAAATTATTTTTTTTATTCGGTAATTCTTTTCTTTCAAAAAACAGGTGGCTTTTTGCTGGTTTTCAGGGTAACAAATATGTGAACAAAATTCTGTAAAAAAAAATAATTTAGTTGGTAATTTTATAAATTATTGTCGTAAGGACCCTTTTTAGTTTTTAAATTTTTAATAGATAATTAATGAAAGATCATCAAATTCAAGTTCGGGTACGATACTCTGAAACCGACCAAATGGGGGTGGTATATCACGGGAATTATATCCCTTATTTTGAGATAGGTAGGGTTGAATGGCTTAGAAACAAAGGGGTTTCGTATAAACTCATGGAAGAAAGCGGAATCGGGCTGCCTATTGTTTCGATGAATATCAACTATAAAAAATCGGCCCGGTACGATGAGCTTCTGACGGTTCATACGGTTTTCAAAAGTCAGACTTCTGTGAAGATAGAATTTGATTGTGCCATTTATAATGAGTCAAAAGAGTTATTAACAACAGCCCATTTTATTTTGGTTTTTGTGTCCTTAAAAACAGGTCGTCCGACAGCTCCTCCTAATTATATTTTAGAACTATTGAAGGATATGAAATAAACGATTGAAAAATCTTTTTTTTAACATTTTTTACACCTGTTTTATATCAATTTCAAACATCGATTGAAAAGTGTCGAATACCGTTTCGGCATTTTTTTTTCGTGTTTTGATTTCGATTTTTCCAATCGGTAATCCAGTTTCGTGATGGAGTTCCATTTCTTGGGTTACAATATCCGTTTTTTGTTCCTTAATCACCCGCATGACTTTATTCATGTTTTTATAGTCAAAAGAAATCAAATAATGGACATCGATCGTTTTTTCGATTAGGGTACAGGCTTCCAGAGTAATTTGCGCTGCAGTTTTATAAGCGGTAATCAATCCGCCCACACCTAATTTTACCCCGCCAAAAATCCGTACCACCACCACCAATGTGTTAGTGATGCCAAAAGACTGAATCTGACCGTATATGGGCATTCCTGCGCTGTTGTTGGGTTCGCCGTCATCATTGGCCCGATAAGATGTTTTTTCGGTGCCTATTTGGTACGCATAACAATAATGGCAGGCATGGGGATGTTGCTTGCGTAAGGCATCAATTATGGGTTTTACCTCTTCTTCGGATTGAATAGGATAGGCATAGCCATAAAACTTGCTTTTCTTTTCTTTGAATAGGGTTTCCATTGAAGGGGCTTCAATGGTTTTATATGTGTCTTTAATTTCCAAAAGCTGAAAGGTTCTTCTAAACGATATTGTTTTTGTTAAATAAATCAACAACATCTTCCTGGCCTACCTGTAAATTCCAAACCTGGAATCCCAGTGCTGCTGCGGCATCGGTGTTTTCTTTTTTGTCGTCTACAAATAATGTGCGTTTGGGTTGCAAATCATGTTTGTTGGCCACGTAGTTGTATATTTCAGCATTGGGTTTTCGGTTTTCTATTTCAAAAGAAAAGTAGACTTTTTCAAAACATTGGTAAAAATCACTGTAAAAAGAAGGCCCTGTTCTTTGTTCGAAGGTGTCAATGTGGATAGCATCGGTATTGCTCAATAAGAACAAACGGTATTTTTTGGATAACATTTGAAGGAATTCCAATCGGTATAAAGGGAAGTCTAATAAAACAGCGTTCCAGGCTTCCAAAACTTCTTCGATACTGGCATGGGGTACATGCTGTTGAATGCCTGACAGGAAATTCTCTCTAGAGATTTTCCCCATTTCAAAAAGGATGTTTAAGCGGTCTAAATCTTCATTCCATTCAGATAATCCTATTTTTTTTAGCCCATTTATGGTGGCTTGTTTATCTAAATTGATAAACACATCTCCAAAATCAAAAATAATTGCGTTAATCATGGTTTTTGGTTATTATAAGTTCGTCATTACCAATCCGATATTTTTCGAACGGGGTTTTAATGAAAGTTGGGGCTTTTGTTCCTGATGTGAATATTGTGTTTCCTGTAAATATCCGTGCTTCATCCCAAAGATTTTCCTCGATGAAAGTTGCTAAGGTTTTTTGACCGCCTTCAACGATTAAAGATTGAATTTGGTGTTGGTATAACACTTCGGTAATTTGACGGGCAATATTTTGTTTAAAATCGATTACTTCAAAGATAGTGTTTTCTTTGTCAATAGTTGTTCTAGTTTGGCAAATAACAATGGTTTTGGTTTGGTTGTCCAAGACATTGAAATGTTCAGGAATGCGATTGTTTTGGTCTAAAATCACTCTCACGGGAGAATTTCCAGCCCAATCCCTTACGTCTAATTTGGGGTTGTCCTCTAAAACGGTTTGGGTTCCCACGAGAATGGCCTGTTCCTCACTCCTCCATTTATGGACTAATTGTCTCGAGTATTGGTTGGTAATCCAGACCGGTTTGGTTTCCAGTCTTTCTTTGGGAGCTATAAAACCATCGCTGGTTTCTGCCCATTTTAAAATAATGTACGGTCTTTTCTTTTGATGAAAGCTAAAAAAACGCTTGTTGAGTTCGTTGCATTCGGCTTCCAAAAAACCAACGCTAACATTCGTGCCTGCTTCGATTAATTTTGCAATGCCCCTGCCGGCCACTTTTTCATTCGGATCAACCGTTCCTATGGCCACATTCGGAATTTTATGTTGAATGATCAAATCACAACAAGGCGGTGTTTTTCCGAAATGACTGCAAGGTTCCAGGCTCACATAAATAGTTGCTTTTTGTAATAACGATTTGTCTTTTACGGAATTCACGGCGTTCACTTCGGCATGTGGTTCTCCGGCTTTTTTGTGCCAGCCTTCGCCAATAATGCGGTCTTCATAAACAATGACACTTCCTACCATCGGGTTGGGATAGGTCGTTCCTAAGCCGTTTTGGGCTAATTCGATGCAACGACGGATGTATTTTTCTTGTACTTTCACCATACAAAAGTAGTAATTTTTGGGAGTAAGATTTAGTTTTAAAACTTTCGAAAATAACAATAAACAATGGCTATTTTTGTGCTGCGAAAATATATTTTGTAATTTATAGAAAATTAGTGTGGTAGTCCCGATGAAAATAAGAGAATACAGAAGTCAGTTTGTGGAGTTGCTCCGTCCGATTTATGGCGAAGAGGAGGCCGAAAGTTTTTTCTATTTGATTTTAGAAGACAAACACCAATTGAAAAGAATTGATTTGGCGTTGCATCCTGATTTGGTTTTTTCAGAAGAAGAACTGGCGGTGTGGCATTCGTTTGTGGACGAATTGAAAAAAGAAATTCCCGTCCAATACCTTTTGGGGAAAACCAGTTTCTATGGTTTGGATTTTGAAGTCAATGAAAATGTATTAATTCCAAGACCCGAAACCGAAGAATTGGTAGAGTGGATTATTCAAAGTCAGAAGTTAGAGGTTAGAAGT
>JAKFBW010000109.1:0-30416 GCA_036676965.1 Flavobacterium sp.
TTCCAGATGTGTATGCCCTTAATGCTGCTGTTGACGAGAAAAACACCATCTATATTGGTTATGGACCGTCATCCCTTAGCATCACAGCTACTCCGGCAGGAGGGACAGCACCTTACACTTATATTTGGAGTACAAACCAACCAGCACAAACCATTGCAGTATCAGCTGCAGGAACGTATACTGTGGTAGTAACTGATGTTAAAGGTTGTCAAACTACGACTGCTATTGTGGTTAAAACCATAAATGTGCAGTGTGGCAACTCCGGTGATAAAGTTATGGTTTGTCATAATGGACAAGAAATTTGTGTAAGTTCCAATTCGGTTCAATCGCATTTGGATCATGGAGACAAACTAGGTTCTTGCAGTTACATGACAAATAAAGACTCCAGTAAAGTCTTGATTAGTGAGGAAAATACTGCGGAAGACGTAACCGTTTACCCTAATCCTGTTACCAGCCTATTGAATGTAAAAGTAAGTGAAGTCCATAGCGGTGCCACACTTGAACTTTACAATTCATTAGGAATGAAAGTGCTTTCCCAAACTTTAAAAAGTACTTCAGAAGTAATGTATTTAGATAGATTGCCTTCCGGAATGTATTTCTTGAATATCAAAAATGGTACTGAAATTACCGTGAAAAAGATTCTCAAAGAATAACTAATCTTTTTCTAAAAGCAAAAACCGTCTCTTGTGTAAAAACTTGAGGCGGTTTTTTGTTTTCTGTAATGTGATCAAAATAGTTGGTGATTTTTCATTTATAACTGTTTCAATCTATTTTACTATTAAAATTTAAAATTATTTAATCTTTATCACAACTTTTCCTTTTGTATGACCGGATTCTACATAAGCCATTGCGTCGTTGGTTTGTTCAAATGGAAATACTTTGTCAATAACTGGTTTTATGACACCTGACTCTATGAACTGGGTAATTTGTTCTAATTGGCTTCCTTCGGCTCTCATAAACAAGAACTTGAAAGTGGTATTTAGTTTCTTTGCTTTTTTCTTTGCACTGGAACTTATCAATGTTGTTATTAATTTTATATACCAGGGCGAACCAATTTCTTCTGCAAACTCTGGAGTTGGCGGTCCAACCAGTGAGATCAATTGTCCGCCAGATTTTAAAATGCGTAATGATTTTTCAAGTATTTTGGGGTCACGATTGCTATGCAACACCAAATCGTAATCTTTAAGTTTGGCTTCAAAATCTTCTGTTTTATAGTCAATTACTAAATCAGCACCAAGACTTTTTACTAAATCTATATTTGTTGTACTTGTAGTTGTTGCTACAAAAGCCCCCAGATGTTTAGCCAGTTGAATAGCAAATGTACCAACCCCTCCGGAACCAGCCTGAATGAAAACTTTTTGTCCTTTTTTTAGCTTACCAATTTCAACAAGAGCCTGCCAGGAAGTTAATCCGACTAATGGAATGGAAGCCGCTTCCTCCATAGTAAGATTTTTAGGTTTTATAGCTAAGTCAGATTCATTTACAGCAATGTATTCAGCAAAAGTGCCTATTCTGTAATCCCCTACTCTTGAATACACTTCATCACCAACCTTAAAATTCTTTACATCAGAACCAACTTTAACCACAGTTCCTGCCATATCGTGACCGTTTATAATTGGTGTCTTGTACGGCAAAAAGAGTTTGAACTCCCCTGTTTTTATCAAAGAATCTAAAAGATTGACGCCTGCTGCGTGTATCTGAACCAAAACTTCATTTTCTTTCGCTATTGGTTCCGCTACTTCGGTAAGTTGTAATTTTTCTTTTTTGCTGTATTTTTTTATTATAAATGCTTTCATCTTATTTTATTTATTAATTATCTTTTTACCCTCTTTCACAAAAGTGATGGTTTCTGTAATTTCATAAGCATGAACTGCTGAACAATACAGAGCTATTCTTTTAGAAAGATTAGAAACTTCTGGACTATTAAAGAAGTTGCCCATTTCGTTTTCACTTGCAAAGCCTAGTATCAACGATGCCTGAAACTGAACATTTTTATCATTGTCGTGCTGTACATTTGGTGTATCCCATTGTTTTTGTTTCCAAGGGTTATACGCTTTATTTCTCAATTCTTTTAGAATCCCTATATTTGCAAGGGTAGGTGTAAGTTCATCATTAATAAATTTTTTAAAATCCTTATCAGATACACCTTCCTTTTTTCTAAAAAAAACCATTGAACTTGCTTCAATTTTAGTTTCAGAATCGGCTACAGCGTACCAACGTGAATTTTGTGAATAAGCGGCATAAAGTATAGTTCGCTTAAATAAATTTATTTCATCGGCAAAGGCAAGTTTATTTTGTTCTTTTCCTTTAAAAATTGAAAATAGATTTTTTAAAGTAACATCGGCAACACCATCAATTTTACGATTTTGTGGAATGTTAGTTTCCACACCATTTATTGCTGGCCATAAGCCTGTATTAGTTTCTGCAAAATGTATTTGGCGATATTCCAAAAGCCCTTTGTTTGCAGATATTATTTTTGAATGAGGTCCTTTCCATCTTTCCATTCCTGCTTGGCGTGGCTTATCTGTTCGCATCCATAACAATATAGATGAGGACAAATGTTTTTCTGATTTTACTTTCGTAGAAACATTTACTGCGTTTGTATTTTGAGCTTTAGCACCAAAGAATATGGCTATGCAAAGTGTTATTACTAATGCTATTCTTTTCATTTATTTGAAATTTATTTATTTTAAAAATATTTCAACTTCCTTCACAAAATCTTCATGGTATTGAAATAAGGCACCATGACCCGCATTGCTCCAAAGCACCAATTTTGCATTGGGCATATTTTGAAGCAAATCATACGAGCCAATTGTGTGTACCATTATATCATTGTTACCATTCACAATTAAAGTAGGTTGTTTTATGGCTTTTGCTTGTCGAAACCCTTCATTATTCGCCCCTCCAAAACGGATGATAGCTTTTGCTTGATTATCAAATGTAGATTGGTTTGAAGGCGTATCTCTGTTTTCAGTTCTTGATTGTAGCCTTATCATAAAATCTTTACCAGCTTGTTTGCTTGTGGCTGTTTCAGAGAAAAATAAGTTGATAACAACATTTTCAGCACCATCTTTCATGGCTTTTTCTACATGATGTAAAAGTTCTGTGTTTCCACTCGACCCAATTGCACCTGTGCCTGCAAGTATTAGTTTATTAACAAGGTGCGGATATTTTTCTGCAATTTCTTGTGCCACAAAACCACCCAGCGAAAAACTTAAAATGTTGACTTTTTCATACCCCAAGGCAGTAATAAAATCAATTGCATCAGTTGCCATTTCTGCAATAGTGGTAGGAGTTATGCCTTCTGAACTGCCAACTCCTTTATTGTCAAATAAAATTACGTGATGATTTTTGGAAAGAGGGTTGGTAATGGCAGGGTCCCAATTGTCCATAGTACCCGTAAAATGCACAAAAAACAATAATGGAATTCCTCCTTTTTTTCCGAAAGAGCGATAGGCATATTTAATCCCTTTTACATCTACATATTGTGTCGGAACTGTTTCGTGGGTGTACGCCTTATTTGGCTCAACCGATTTTTCTGGAAAAAGTGAAAGTTCTTTACCATTCGCCACAAAGGTCAATGTTTCCTGTACTTTATAAGCGTGAACCGCCGAACAGAAAACGGATAATCTGTCAGACATTTTCTTGACATCGTTCCTTTTAAAAAATTGTTTCATGGCTTTTTTGTCCTTAAACCCTAAAATCAATGACGCTTGAAATTGCACCGCTTTCTCATTGTCGTGTGCAACATTAGGCGTATTCCATTCGTCTTGATTCCAAGCGTTATAGACTTTGCTTCTTAATTCTTTTAGAACCCCAGTATTGGCAAGCATGGGTGTCAGTTCTTCTGTGAAAAACTTTTTAAAATCTTCTTCTTTAACCCCCTGTTTTATCCTAAAGAAAACCATACTACGGGCTTCAATTTTTGGGCTTGGTTCGGCGAATTCGTACCAAAGCGAATTTTGTGGTGCTGCGGAATAAAGGATGGTCCGTTTAAATAAGTTTACTTCATCTTTAAAGGCAAGCCCAATTTGTTCCTTGTCTTTGTCTGAAAAGATACTTTTTATTGTAACGTCAGCGACACCGTCTATCTTACGCTCTGAAGGTATTGTCGTTTCCACATCTTTGATTGAAGTCCAAAGACCAGTATTGTTTTCTGCAAAATGTATTTGGCGATACTCCCACTGCGCTTTAATTGCAGAAATTATTTTAGAATGTGGACCTTTCCATCGGTTCATCCCTTCTTGACGGGCTTTGTCTGTTCGCATCCAAAGTAAAATGGATGACGACAAATGCTCTTCTGATTTTACTTTCGTTGCAACTTTTACAGCGTTTGTATTTTGAGCATTAGCACCAATGAATGTGGCTATGCTAAACATTAAAATTAATGATATTCTTTTCATTTATTTGAAATTTATTTAGTTAAAAATGGTATTGCTTTTTTTAGAAATTCTTTGTGATATTGAAAAATACCACCATGACCTGAATTGGGATATATCACAATTTCAGCATTTGGAAAACGCTTTGCCATATCATACGAATTTGGTGTTGGCACCATTCTGTCATTATCACCATTGGCAATAAAAACAGGAAGTTTGAAAACACTCAAATCAGCAGGTTGTTCATGTCCCCATGTTTCAATGGCTTTAAGCTGTTTTTCCAACACACTAAGTCCTACTATTGTATCTCGGTTTTCTGTTCTTTCTTTTAATCGTTTCAGAAAATCAACGGCAGCTTTTTTACCAACTTTATTTTGAGTAAAGAATAAATAAAACTTTGCGTCTCTGGACGTTTCCTGTCCTTTTTTAATTTCTTTATAGGTTAAGTCAACAACATCACTTATCCCTTTCCCACCTCTTGGACCTGTTCCTGCAAGAATTGCTTTACGAACCAAAGCTGGCTCAACTAAAAGTAATTCCTGAGTTATAAAACCACCCATAGAAAATGCTACAATATCCACTTGCTTATACCCCAAAGCATGAATAAAAACAATAGCATCTTTTGCCATATCAGGAATACTTGTTCCCTGCTCGCCTGTTGTTGCACCAACACCTCTGTAATCAAAAGAAATTATATGGCGTTGTGCGGCAATGGCATCCATAATTCTTGGATCGCAATTGTCTAGGTTTGCCGCTAAGTGGTTGAGATAAATAACAGGTATTTCACCTTCTTTGCCGTAAGAACGGTAGGCAAATTTTATTCCGTTGGCTTCCACAAACTGAGTAGGCACAGTTGCGTAATTATAGTTACCGCTTTGTGCATTTATTGTATTCATTTTCACTATGAATAGAATTACAAGAAGAAATATTTTTTTCATTTTTAAAATTTGTTTAATTGTTTAAGAACATTTTTTTCTAAAATACCATAAGCAAAATGTTGAAGATTGAGTAAAGTAGAAGTACCCTTACCCACAATGTTCCTAAATTTAGGCTTATCCGTTTGAACTACTTTAAGCACTTTACCTACTGCCATTGCAGGGTCTTCGGCATTTTTCACTAAGTCATTAGTAAATTTTTCAATTTTAATTCTCAATGAATTGTAATCTTCAATTTTAGAAAAAGGCGAAGAAGAATTATCTAAAATATTCGTTTTAAAAGCAGCGGGTTCAATCATAGCAACTCTAATATTAAACCCATCCAATTCATATCGTAGTGATTTGAAATACCCTTCCAAGGCGTGTTTAGAAGCGGCATAGTAAGCAGCATTAGGGAACGACACAAGCCCAATAATTGAACCTACCGTTATTATTTTACCAAATTTTTGTTTTCTAAAATGCGGTAATACAGCATTTGTTACCTTGATAGTTCCCCAAAAGTTGGTTTCTAATTGTTTTTTACCAAGTTCAATAGGTGTTTCTTCAGCAATACCAGAAACTAAAAAACCAGCATTGTTGACAAGAATGTCCAACTGACCTATTTCCTTGAAAATTCTTTCAGACAAAGTGTTTATGGATTGTTCTGAATCAAGGTCTAATGCTATCATTTTGAATGGCAACTTTGATGCATACTTTTCAGGGTTTCTGCTTGTACCGATTACATTGTAACCCTTTCTGTGTAGCTCGTTTGCAATTAGCAAACCAAAACCTGATGATGCACCTGTTATTAAAATTGTTTGTTTCATACTGTTATTAAAATTGTTTGTTTCATACTGTTATTAAAATTGTTTGTTTCATAATTATTTTATTTTATAAATTAGTTTTTAGACTTTTTTTTAGACTTTTTAGTATATTTTATAAGCTGTTTCACTGATTCTTCTGTTTCTTTTTAATTAATCTACAATAGACCAAAAAGTATATTTTAAACCAAAAAAATTAAACTGAATAATTCTCTAATTCGAATTTTAGACTTTTTATCAATCCCTGCATTGGTTTTTCCGTGTTCATAATGCGGCACATAACAACTGCCCCTTCAATTGCTGCAACAGCTTTGAAAGCATAAATTTCAGGTACCAGATCATTAGAAAATTCCCCGTTTTGAATACCTTGTTTTAAAATTTCAACAAACATATTTTGGCCTTGTCTGAATACTTCGGCTATTTTTTCCCTAACAACAGGAAAATTATCGTCCGATTCAACAGCCATATTAATTAAAGGACATCCACCTTTAATATGAGTTTCAATTGGGTTTTTATAAAAATCAAAATAGCTAAAAATTTTACCTTTAGCACTTTTCTCTTTGCTGATCATTGAAACTAATTTCTTGGTATTGTATTCAATCATATAATCAATAACCTGCAAGGAGAGATCTTCTTTGTTTTCAAAATGACCATAAAGACAGCCTTTTGTTAATTTTGTGGCATCAAGGACATCATCAATATTAGCCCCTGAAATTCCCTTTTGATTATAAATTGGAGCTGCCGTTTCTATAATAAATTGTTTTGTTCTTTCAGCTTTTGTCAACATCATAATATTATTTTACAGGACAAAAATATACTAAAAAGTTTATTTTGTAAAATATTTTATATCTTTTTATAAATATTTTAACTTTTATACTAATGCGATTTTTTTATTGAAAATAAATTTTGTTCCGATTTATTTGGTTTTGTAGTATATAAAATCCCCCTTTCCTTTTATAAAGAAACATAATAGAGCAAAATTCAGCAATGAAGCATAAATCTTCCAAGGGGTATTAAAAAAATCGGAATCTTTTGAAACTGAATGAGGCTGCCTTTTTTGGACAGCCTCTCTAAATTATCTAAAAAATGATTATTATTTTTCACTCTTTTTGTCCGTTATATAGGCTTCTATAATTAAAATTTTATTATTTAGAAATGGAACCAAAAACTTCAAATTCAGCTAATCCGGCCGATTTTCCTGCTGGAAGTTTTGTAAAAGTTACCCTAAGAAAACGTCCGGAAATTTTCCCGGTTATATTTTCAATGCGGATTTTAGCTGTCGAAGTTGTATTGGATTGGTCGGTTACCAACTTCCAGTTATTATCAGCATCCAATGTTTCAATTTTATAGCCGAAATTAGCTTCCTCAGGAAAGCTTAGCTTCACTTGGGCAATATCAACAAACCGTTCCAAATCCACCTGCCACCAATTGTCTGAATTGGCATTGGCTGCCTGCCAGAAGGAATTCGGATTACCATCACTGGCTAAGCGAGGGGAACGTCCGGGAGCTTCACTATTGGTTCGTGTAGGGTTATCAAGGCCAAAACTGGTCGCTGCTGCTTTGGCTTCTTCGCCGGTAAAGCGTACATAGGGACGATCAGCAACCGCAGGTGTTTTTCCAGTAACAAATTTGGGTGAACCGATAGTTTTTATTTTGATTACGGCATCTTTCAATCCCGGTGATGTGGCACGAATAACCGTTTCTCCTCCAAAAAATGAACGAAATTCCGTAGCGGCTAATCCGTCTATAATCTCAATATCCGACTTGGAATCGAAAGTAATAGAAGTACCTGTGGGAAATTCTCCCGGACCGAATTCAACGCTCAATTTTACCTCAGGGGAATTACTTAGTTCTTTGCCCTCAATATCCACAATACTGACAAGCAAATAGGCGTCATCTGTACCATCATTTGCAATTATCGTTTTATCTGTGGTCAGTTTGATGGCAGCAGCTTTGCCTTCAACTCTCTCAGGAGGAGCCAAAACTCCTGTATATTCATTTCGATACCAGTAAAATGCTTTTTTAGGAATACGGGCATAATCCACAATGCCCATAGAGCCGAATCGTTTTCCGGCGACACTTCCGTGGTCGAAACCACACCAAATCGCCTCACCACTTCGCCACTCGTAATGCCATGGATATTTTTGACTTTTATCCTGATTTTCTCCAAGGGGTAAATCACCCCAACCCGGCGTATATTTTCCCGGACGGGCGGTTTCGGTAGAACCGTATTCACTCACGACACTCGCAACACCCGGATTAATAAAAAGACGGGCTCCATCGCCATTGTAACCTGCCACATCACCTATTTTATCCATTTCGCCACGCTGGCATCCGCCAATGGCTACCGCACGGGTCGGATCTAGTTGGTGTCCCAACTCAACTTCTTTTTTCAATAATTCACGTGTTGGAGCTAATGTTTCTTTGGTAGTAAAGAACGGTTCATTACTTGTACTCCAAACAATAACAGAAGGATGATTGCGATGGATTCGAATCATGTCAGTCATTTGTTCCAATACACTTTGGTCAAATGCCGCCCAGTCATCGGGATTCGTTGGATAGGTATTGCTCCCTTCATAATCCCCTTCAGTTCGTGAACCTCCAGAACCCCAAAATGGAGTTTCGGACCAAAACAACATTCCTTCTTTATCACAGGCCTCGACAAAAGCAGGATCATGCGGATAATGGGAACCTCGGATAAAATCAAATCCGGCTTCTTTCATTATTTTGATATCTCTTAAAAAGGCATTGTTGGTCACTGCATCGCCCCAACCGGCTCGATCCTGATGCACATTGGCGCCTTTGAAATAATAGCGTTCCCCGTTCAGGAAAAAACCTTTATCGGCAGTAAATTTAATGGTACGAAAACCCAATGGTGAAATAAAATCATCAACGGCTTTACCATTAGTAATTACTGTTGTTTTTACTGAATAGAGATTCGGTGTTTGAGGACTCCATAATTTAGGATTTTTGATGGTAGGACTCGTTTGGTCAAATACTATTGTTTGACCTGCTGCAATCGTTTTGGCAGATGAAAAATCCGTCAGCTTTTTTCCATTACCATCCAGTATTGTCGTTTTGACTGTGGCCGAAACTTCGGTGTTTTTTTCATTGATAACCTCCGTTTTTACATTTACCGTTGCCAAATCTTTAGAAACAACTGGAGTCGTGACAAAAGTGCCGTACCAGGCAACATGCACAGGATCAGTGATTACTAATTTTACGTCACGATAAATTCCCCCGCTAAAAACATGCTCTCCAGCACGCGGTGCCACACGGGAATCCCAAAGATTATTAAGTCTGACCGCAACCGTATTTTGCCCTTTTTTAATCGCTTTGGTGATATCAATTTCAAAACCGGTATACCCTGAATTGTGTTTCCCAACTAATTTCCCATTGACATAAATTTCAGCGGTTCGATAGGCTCCTTCAAAATCAAGGCTTACCCTTTTCCCAAGCCACTCTTCCGGGATAGTAATATTTTTGCGGTACCAACCGTATCCTTTGTAAAATTTAGCCGACTGGTAATAAGGCATACTGAACGAATGCGGGATTCCAATATTATCCCACTTGGAATCGTCATAGGCAGGCACTTCTGCACCGGAATAATCCCCCAACTTGAATTTCCACTCCCGATTGATATTGATATTTTTTCTGACTGTCTGTGCATTTATAGTGGTTTGAAAAACTATAAATAGGATGATCAGAATACTATTTTTGATTAATTTCATATGTAGATAATATTTGTTTTCTAAAGGAATATGGTATGCTTCGCCAGCTCGCTACCGCTCGGGTCGCCGTTTTATTTATTGATGTTTGCTTCCGCAAACCTGTTTTTTAATGGCGATTTCATGGAATGTTTTTTATTGAATTTATGATTTCATTTGTCAATTTCACCAAATGGTGCCCCTTACTATTTTTTTTCAGTTTGATTGGGTTAATTTTTCACAAGACATTTATATCTATTTTTTTAATTCAGAATTAAATAAGCAAAATTTCTATTTGAAATCTTCTAATGACAAAATTTTTGTTTGGTTCTTTTGAAAATTGAAATCAACAATTTTTCCATTATAACGAACTTTACACGCTGTACCGCCAACGCTTTTTATACTTACTGTTTTCATTAATTTATTTTCCCAAATAATAGCTACCTCAAAGCCTCCTCTTGCACGTAGTCCCTTTACAGAACCATTTATCCAAGCATCAGGCAATGCAGGTAACAAATCAATAACACCTGTCTGGCTTTGCAATAACATTTCGGTCAGACCGGCAGTTGCTCCAAAGTTTCCGTCAATTTGAAAAGGAGGGTGTGCATCAAAAAAATTAGGGTAAGTACCTCCACCAGTTACGCCGCCTTTCTGCTCATCGGTATATTTTAAAATATCGCGGAGCATCTTGTATGCGTGGTTTCCATCTCGTAATCTTGCCCAAAAATTGATTTTCCACGCCTTGCTCCAACCCCTTCCTTCGTCACCTCGAAGTTCTAATGATTTTTTGCAGGCTTCCGCAAAATCTGGTGTAGTGATTGGAGATATCTGATGTCCAGGATGCAAGCCGAATAATTGCGAAGCGTGTCGCTGACGAGGGGTTGATTCTTCGTACTCTTCACTCCACTCCAGTAATTGTCCCTTGCTTCCGATTTTAAGAGGAAATAGTTTGGAACGTTTTTCAATTAATTGGTCACGAAATTCAGCGTCAATATCAAGAATACGAGAAGCATCAATAAGGTTAGTGAACAAGTCCCAACAAATAGACATATCCATTGTTGAAGCTACTGTTACAGCATAATTTTTTCCGTTTACGCGAAATTCATTTTCTGGAGAAGTCGATGGAGCCGTTACCAGATAACCATCTTTTTCTATCAGCCAATCAAAACAAAAGAGAGCCTCTTTCATCACGGGATAAGCTTTTTCTCTTAAAAATTCTTTTTCATTATAGATATAGCTAATGCACAACACAAATACGCCTAAATCCAAGAGTGTCCTTGCTCTCAGGCACTTCAAACACTACGCACACACCGGATAATTCACAATCCTCTGTATATCAATAAGTTCATTTAATTGCCAGTAACAATTACCTGATCAAGCTTTACAACTGTACTGTTCGGCATTCCTGATGCTGCAATAAAGCCTATATATAATGGTTGGTTCGAAGTAAAATCTGAACTTCCAACAGATTCCCATTCTGTTCCGTTCACGGACACAAAAGCCCCCACTTTCTTATCCTTACGTTTCAAACGCATCCAGTAGTAGCCTGTTAACCTTCCGTTAGTTACTACTGTCACCGGCAAATTTGAAACGGTGCTAAGACATTTAACCACTTCATCTTCCCTAGCTCTTTTCAGAAATTGCACATGCCAGTTTGGGGCTTCTATTTGTTCTGTTTTTCCTGGATTTATTGTTAGTGAAACATGAGCGGCGTTTGCAGCAAAGCCTTCCCGGATAGTTATTCCAAAACTTGTAAATTGGGAGCTGAGCTGAGGAACATAGCGAACTGTAATTTCTCCATTTTCATTAAGAAGCTGGCTTACAGAATACAGCTCATCGGTTAAGCTATCCAATCCCTTTCCATAGGCAGTAAGAATAAAATGTTTTCCGTCAAACTGACAATCGGCTTCTTTGCCAAGCTTTCCAATACTTCTCTGCTGCCATTGTACAGGTAAGCCTGCACAAATACCTACTTCAACAGCATCTGCACTTTTCCCTTCTTTATTTGAAGCACTTACTGTGTAATAGTATAATTTTTCTGGTTTTACTGTTCGATCGGTATAACCCGGCACAGCTATATTTTTTGCGATAATAGTATAAGCCCCTCCTATTTTTTCAGATCGTTTTACGGTATATGACTTTGCACCCACAGATTCTATCCAACTCAGAGAAATACTGTTTAAACTTCCTTCTGCTATTAATCCTCCGGGAGCTGCCGGCGCCGGAACAGAAAGCTTCAAATTAGCTTCTGGCCTGCCAAAGAATAAAGTTCCATACCCAGGATGATCTGCACCTGGTTTTCCTGGTCCCTCAGGCCGTATCTTTTCTGCAGCAGCAGTTATATAAGGAGCTGTTAAGCCCATTCTTTTCACATAATGATTATACACTTGTTCATAAACAGCCCTTAATGGTCCCCGATCTTTCCTTGCTATTGTTAGATGGTGATATTTCCCTGTACGGTCTAAGTTTTCGACAAAAGGCACTTCGTTCCCTAGATTGAATTTTGCCACATATTCAAATCCCTTCAACAATCTGTTATTGGCATAACCGTAAAGATTAAGTCCCTGATGCCAGGCAATTTCTGAACATTCCGCCAACATTCCAATGCCCAATTGCGTGTGTCCCTGATCACGCCCGCTTTCCTGTATTTGTCCTTCTTCATTGATTACATAATTCGTTAATCTCCCGTTACCTGCTCCGTTTACATAATAGCGTAAACCTCTTTCAAAAATCTCCCTGTCGTTACAAAACACACCAACAGCCATGACGGTTTTCATCGCAGCTGCCTCCCAATTTCCATTGGCAAAAGGTGCAAAATCTTTTATCACCGGGTAAATCACTTCCCTAAAATGCTTTTCAGTTTGTTTAATATCTTCCTCCTTCCATCCGGCATTGGTATAGCGTATAATTTCGGCAGCATTAACCATTTTAAAAGGACCTAAACCAGCCATCAAAACGGCATCTTTTCCTGTAATTGATTTTAAGGTCGATGACCATGCATTAAGGATTTGTATTGCCTTTTCTGCATAGACTTTTTCTCCAGTTATAGCCCACATTACTGCATTTTGATGTGCTGCATTCGCGTCACCGTCATAAACGCCTTGCCCTACCGTTGGATTTCTTCCCACCATAGACAGAGGTCCCTGCATTTTATAGGAACTGCTGGAACAAGGATTTTCGGCAAAAATCTTGTAGCCAGAATAGACAGGTTCCAGTTTTTCCATCACTCCATTTTTCATCCTTTCAAGATCTTCCCGACTGTGATAAATGCCCGGATGAATGAATGACTGAGCATCGGCAGTCAATCCTTGCGCCAGGACCGCAAGATATATGATTACTATTTTTATGGTACGTTTGATCTTCATTTTTTTTATCTGTAGCATACTACTTTTCGAATTTTATATCTTTTACATATTCTCCGATGATGATATCGCCCTCTTTGGCAGACATTATCTTTTTACCATTAATCTTCACATTTTCGAATGTTACATTATTGACATTCCGGTTTTCATTGTGCCCCATGATTTGAGAAGGGCGTAAGCTAGAGCCATTGTAAGTAATGTTCTTAAAATGAATATTCTCAATCGATCTTCCTGATTGGGTATTGTATTTCGGGTCATTTACCACACGTAAATCAAATAAACGGCCCTCTTGTATATCTTCTATCCGGATGTTTTCGTAAGTCACATTTCGCACAAGATTGTTATCGGCCGCTATTATAGCCATAGTGCCCAGACAACATGGGTCATCTTCATCATGCTCCAGAATGTCGATGTTTGAGAAGGTGATGTTTTCGATCGTATCTCCCTCATGGGTCGTATTACCATGAGCTCCTATGTTGGTCGGATGGGCAACATCTGCCCATAGGGTGGAATTCGTGATCTTAAAGTTTTTTGCATCACCGTAGAAATCCCATCGATGCGCATAAATGGCAATGCAATCATCTGAATTGCGCATAAAAACACCGTCTATCTCAACATCCGAGCAACTCATTAAATCAATGCCGTCACTCCAGCCCTTGCAGCTGAAAGAAGTCATATTTTTGATTTTCAACCCCTTAGACTGTCCGCCGAAAACAGTATAATGCTGGGGATTGACGACATGAATTCCATCAATTTCTACATTCTCTGAAAATCGGATTTCCACACCCCTCTCAGGCTCTAAAATAATCCCTCTACCAATGATGCGAACGTTTTTAACATTGTCGCAAAGCAATTTTCCCTTGATTACTGCACCTCCATGGATGTACACGGTCTGCCCGCTTTTGATGCGGAAGACATCCCCAGGCTTGTCCGGCGCTTCATGTACGCCCGGACCAAAATAAACGACGTTCGGGTCATTAGGATCTGGTCTGCTTTCCTCAACAGGCTGGGCAAACAGGTGCAGATTGTGTAGTTTGTCGCCGTTTATCTCAATGGAAATATTTCTTGGTTTGTCAAGGGTAAACTGGATGGTACTCCCGTTTACCTCCGATGGGATGCCATACGACAATGGCCTGATAGCCACAGTTCCCACATTTCCGTTGTTCTTACGTATTTTTACTTCCACTTTTCCTGAAAAGTCAAAATAAACCATTGAAGCATCCTGTACCTGATCCAAATCAACCTGCACTTTATACTCATAAAGATCTTTCCATTGTCCACCCGGATTTCGAACCTGCACCGTAAAATCGTCATTGTGCTTGGAATAAAAAAGGGCTTTGGGAACATCATAGGTAACAAGGCTGTCTTGTGCAAAAACTTGGACAGTTGCGGAGCAGATTAATACAATTACAAGAAAGAAAATTTTGTTCATAACTTAAGGTGTTTTTTTATTTTCGAAATTCGATTTCGGGTATCAATTTTCAATTTAGAGATAGGGACTTTTAAGCCTATTATAATTTAGCTCCTTTTGTACTTACCTTTTTAATATTTCCCGCCTTATCAAAATTGAGGCTGTCCAGACAAAGCTGACGCAATACATAATCTTTCTTCTGCGGAAAAATTCGATGATATAAGATATAATCCTGGTTCTTTTCCCTAAATACTGTATGATGTCCTGGTCCTACTACAGAACTATCAATTGCTGTTTTTAAAATCACCCGTTGCGCTGGTTCAACAAATGGTCCCAATGGACTACTAGAAGTGGCGTAACCAATTTGATACGTTGCATCAATGGCCTTGCCTTCTGAAAACATCAAATAATATTTTCCATTTCTTTTGATCATGTGCGGGGCTTCAAAATAATGGGGAGTCGTAACATCAAGAGGGGTTCCGTCAAAGGTTTTCATATCCTTCTTTAACTTGACCGCCATGCAATGCCCATTCACCCAATCCCATCCTGAACCCCAATATAGATAGGCCTGTCCGTCGTCATCGATAAAGCAATCTGCATCGATATTGTGCATGTTGGGAAAATCCGTAAATTTCACAAGGGGAGTATTGTCTTTTTTAAGATTTTTCCATGGTCCGAGTGGATTTGCACTAACTCCTGCCCAAACTTCACTGCCAATCGACACATACATGTAGAACTTATTATCTGTACCCTTTACCACCGAGGGCGCCCATACCATATGTTTGTTTGATGTAGGACTGGTACATAATGATTTGGTTGGCCAGTTAAGATGATGGCGCTTGAAGGTCACAAAATTCTTAGTCTCGAACACCGCAAGCTCCTCGCCTCCCCATGGATCAATTGTTGCATAAATGAAATAAGTGCCCTTGTTTTTTACAATAGTAGGATCCGCAAAGTAACCTGGCATTATTGGGTTAGATATTTTTCCATTGCCACCCTGGGCATTAACAGAACTAGGTGAGTTGATTAACAAGTTCAGGAAAAAAATTACTGAAATTTTCTTTAGCATAATTAGTTTAATTTAGTTTAACAATATTAATAATAAAACCTATTTATCACAACTTCTGTCGTTTGGTTGGTTTCAACTTATTTAATTTAGGGAGAATCTATCCCTGAATTTTCAACTGGAACAACACTTAAAGCATCAACTATTATTCCTGCTCGATCATAATCGCCTGGCCCAGAATATGCATACAGGTATCGCCATCAGGTGAGCGAACCTGATATTCCTGAGATGCAACTGTTTGTGTCAGGCTTACTAACATTAATAGTATAATTACAAGCTTAATTCTCATAAATTTATTTGACATATATTGTTTATTAAATTGAAATATCTGAAGCTAATGAGGCATTTCTACAAGGGTCTTATCCATACCGCTTGTCCTCCTGAAGCATCCAGCTTAGCATCCAGAACACTCGTTGAATTCACTTTTATGTATTTTATGCCAACTTTGGTTTTAGTCGGTGCTGTTTTATCATCATAATATATAGTTGCGATATATTTCTTTCCAGCCGGTAAAAAGTTCAATGGAACCTTCAAATCCTTTGATTCATTATTGTTCAGTGTACCGATGAACCATTCATTTCCTTTTCTTCTCGCGGTTGTTATAAATTTTCCGGGCTCCCCTTGCAGCACGTGTGTTTCATCCCAGTTCGCCGGTATCTTGTCCCAGAATTCCAGCTCAGGTTCATTGCTCGAGAACTTAGGCTCATCGTACCAGTACAAAGTTTGAATAGGACTGTAATAAACAGCAGCCATTGCAAGCTGATGCGCATGCGTGGTTTTGATCCGATTATTATAATAGCAGATAGTATAATCCGCAGCACCGGCAATATAACGTGTGAAAGGAAGAACTGTATTGTGGGTTGCGTCAGGCATTTCCTCGTTTCCGCGAATACCTTCTGAAGTCATCAAATTAGGCCATGTACGTTGCTCGCCGGTTGGCCTCCAGTCGTCGTGAACATTTACCATAATCTTTGCATTGGCCGCTTGTTGGATTGCTTTTTCGATCCAGGTGGTCCAGCGATGTGAGCCCGCCTGCACAAAGCCAAACTTCACTCCTTTAACACCCCAGCTGTTATAGACCTTAAAGAGCGAATCAGACTGAGCAAGTAAAGCCTGCTGATTCACATATAACCACACTCCAACCTCCTTTTCTTTAGCATATTGAAGAATGGCCGGTAAATCAAAGTTGTCTATGCCCACTTTTGTTGCATCAGTCTCAAATGAAAAGTGATGGCCATACCAGCAACAATCGAACAATATATACTGAAGATTATGTTGTACTGCAAAATCAATATTTGCCTTGGCATCAGCAGTGCTTAATTTGGAGACCCGCATTATCTTGCCCGGCTTGATCCAGCTCGTATCTTCAATCTTACAAGTCTCATTTAAACTCAAGATAATGTGGTTGTTCTCAATCAGATCACCTGCCTTCTCGGCAACCATAATCACTCTCCAGGGTGTGGCAAAAGGAGAAATCATATCAGCCGGAGTATACATCGAGGTAACCAGGGTATTAGGCTTGGAGGCACTTAATTTATACTTGGTGCGGGCATAATCTACCATCTGCGCTTCTGCAAGGCAGGCGTAAAGCCCGTTAGTTAATTCAAGAGTAAGCGGCCGCTCACTTTCGTCCGGCCAGTCCTTCAGCGGTAACAATTTATATGGGGCCTGCGCCCAGGATGCATGCCAGGCTTTAGTACCTTCAGGCAGAGAAAATTCTGTATTCTCCGACATAATCCTGTAGTAGGTTCCTTTGGAATTTTCCGGAAAAGAATAGCGGATAGCTGCTCCTTCATTATAGGCTCTAATTTCAATATTGACCAAATAAACAGGGTTATCGTCTTTGACAGTTTCTACTTTTAGCAAATTATAATGATCTCGTATCAAAGCGCGTTCTCCAGCTACAGGCTTCCATGTTGTATCATTTGAGGCATTTGTAAGCTTTGTAACAACTAGGTTTTCAAACCATTTTTCATGTTTATCTACCTGAAGCGCCATTGCCCTTTCCGACAAATTGTTATCAAGCTGTAAATCAAGTTCCGACTCGTTAATTACCGGTTTACTATTATAGTTTACCTGATAGTACATTTTTCGCTTACCGCTATCAAATGCCTTCTGATAAAACCTTACTGTAAGCTTTTTATCAGGAGATTGTATCGTTGCCTCAGTTCCTTTAACAACATTTTGCCCTATGGCTGGCAATGCCATTAAAAAGAAAAGATGGAATATTATGTTATTGGCTTTCATATAAGTACGGTTGGCTTATTTCTTTGCGTCGGAATACTTCCATTTACAATTATTTCTTTTTTTTACAAAAAATTATCCATGAAGTGATTTAAATTTTAATATCATTAAATTTCATTTTTAATACTTGCCTAATTTAGCGTAAACAACTATTTTAAATGATAACTTATAATTCATTATATGTAAATTATTGTCCATTTTTCATTTAATGTGAAAATGTTTTTTACATATCCTGTTTTTATAAATTAAGGATATGCTTTTATAAGAGAGCCAAACACTTCAACTTCAGAAAGTGCTGCCGATTTTCCTACTGGAAGTTTCGTAAAAGTCACTCTAAGAAAACGTCCAGAAATTTTCTCGTTTATATTTTCAATGCGGATTTTATCTGTTGAAGTGGTTTGGGATTGGTCGGTTACCAACTTCCAATTATTATCAGCATCCAATGTTTCAATTTTATAACCGAAATTGGCCTCTTCCGGAAAGGTCAGTTTCACAGAAGCAATATCAATATTTCGCTCCAAATCCACCTGCCACCAGTTTCCAATATCGGTATTGGCAGCTTGCCAGAATGAGTTTGTGTTTCCATCACCACCCAAGCTCGGCGAACGCCCGGGAGCTTCACTACTGGTTCGGGTAGGGTTGTCAAGTCCAAAACTGGTTGCTGCTGCTTTGGCTTCTTTCCCTGTAAAACGAACATAAGGGCGATCAGCAACCACTGGTGTTTTTCCGGCAACAAATTTGGGTGAACCGATCGTTTTTATTTTGATTACAGCATCTTTCAATCCTGGTGATGTGGCACGAATAACGGTTTCTCCTCCAAAAAACGAACGAAATTCAGTAGCGGCTAATCCATCAATAATCTCAATATCTGACTTGGAATCGAAAGTAATAGAAGTACCAGTAGGAAATTCTCCTGGACCGGATTCAATGCTCAATTTAACAGAAGGTGAATTGCTGATTCCTTTTCCATTCACATCCACGATACTGACAAGCAAATAGGCGTCATCTGTACCATCATTCGCAATTACCGTTTTATCTATGGTCAGTTTGATGGCAGCAGCTGTGCCTTCCACTCTCTCTGGAGGAGCCGAAACTCCTGTATATTCATTTCGATACCAGTAAAATGCCCTTTTAGGAATACGGGCATAATCCACGATACCCATGGAACCAAAACGCTTTCCGGCAACGCTTCCGTGGTCGAAACCACACCAAATCGCTTCCCCACTCCTCCACTCGTAATGCCATGGATATTTTTGATTTTTATCCTGATTTTTTCCAAGAGGCAAATCACCCCAACCCGGTGTATATTTTCCCGGACGGGCAGTTTCGGTAGAACCATATTCACTCACCACGCTGGCAACGCCTGGATTTATAAAAAGACGGGCTCCATCGCCATTATAACCTGCCACATCACCTATTTTGTCCATTTCGCCTCGTTGGCATCCGCCAATGGCAACCGCACGGGTCGGATCTAGTTGATGTCCTAGTTCTACTTCTTTTTTCAACAATTCACGTGTTGGAGGAAGTGTTTCTTTGGTCGTAAAGAACGGCTCGTTACTGGTACTCCAAACGATAACGGAAGGATGATTGCGATGGATTCGAATCATGTCTTTCATTTGTTCCAATACACTTTGGTCAAATGCCGCCCAATCATCGGGATTCGTCGGGTAAGCATTACTCCCTTCGTAATCCCCTTCAGTTCGTGAACCACCAGAACCCCAAAATGCAGTTTCAGACCAAAACAACATTCCTTCTTTATCACAAGCATCAACAAAAGCAGGATCATGCGGATAATGAGACCCGCGAATAAAATCAAATCCGGCCTCTTTCATTATTTTGATGTCTCGGAGAAAGGCATTGTTGGTTACCGCATCGCCCCAACCGGCACGATCCTGATGTACATTGGCACCTTTAAAATAATGACGTTCCCCATTCAGGAAAAATCCTTTATCGGCAGTAAACTTGATACTGCGGAAACCCAATGGTGAAATAAAATCATCTACGGCTTTGCCATTGACAAACACTGTTGTTTTTACTGAATAAAGATTCGGTGTTTTTGGGCTCCACAATTTTGGATTTTTTATTTGATTACTGGTTTGGTCAAAAACAATGGTTTGACCCACCGGAATATTTTTCGTTGAGAAAAAATCAGTTACTTTTTTTCCATTAACGTCCAATATTGTCGTTTTAACTGTGACCGAAACTTCGGTGTTTTTTTCATTGACAACTTCCGTTTTTACATTTACCGTAGCCAAATCTTTAGAAACAATTGGCGTCGTGACAAAAGTTCCGTACCACGCAACATGCACTGGATCGGTAACCACTAATTTTACGTCACGGTAAATTCCTCCACTGAAAACGTGTTCTCCTGCACGCGGTGCCACACGGGAATCCCAAAGATTATTCAGTCTGACGGCAACCGTATTTTGTCCTTTTTTAATTGCTTTGGTTATATCAATTTCAAAACCGGTATATCCTGAATTGTGTTTACCCACTAATTTTCCATTGACATAAATTTCAGCAGTTCGATAGGCTCCTTCAAAATCAAGGCTTACCTTTTTCCCAAACCACTCTTCTGGAATCGTAATATTTTTGCGGTACCAACCATATCCTTTGTAAAATTTAGCCGACTGGTAATAAGGCATGCTGAACGAATGCGGAATTCCAATATTATCCCATTTCGAATCATCGAAAGCAGGCACTTCCGCCCCAGAATAATCCCCCAACTTGAATTTCCACTCCCTATTGATATTGATATTTTTTCTAACTGTCTGTGCATTTATAGTGGTTTGAAAAACTATAAATAGGATGAACAGAATGTTATTTTTGATTAATTTCATGTGTAGATAAAATTTGTTTTTTATAGAAATATGGTATCGCCATTCTTCATTCGTGATTGTGATAATTGAATCATGGCGATTTCATGGAATATTTTTCATTAAAATTATGAATTCATTTGTCAATTGTACCAAATAAATGTCACCTTACATTTTTTTTTTTCAGTACCAATCATCCATTTTTTTCGGAGTCTTTTTGCTTCTTTCTTCGTAATGGACATGACTGTTCCATGGCGCGGATGAAAGTCCATTGTCACTTCTTGATCAATTATCTTGAAATTTTCAAGATCGTCACTTTTCGTGAATTGGAACTGCCGTTTTCTATACAAGTCATACATTAAAATCCAGGAATCCGAATTGTTTAGTTTAAAAACGCAGGAACCTTCAACTGATTCTGTAGTTTGCTGCAGCGGTTTGTCCTGCTTTACATAACCTTCCGTCAGTTGGCTCGACACCGCTTTTTTGATTCCATTCAGATTACCCTCATCCTTGTAAAATAAGTGATATTTACTGCCATCGTAAATAATATCCCCATCAATACAAGCTTTGTTCTGAGGTTCAAAAAATAATTGTTCAGGTTCGGTTTCGATTGCTGTAAAATCTTTATTTGCATAAGCGTAGTAGATTTTATCAGGTTCATTCCCAGATCGCATTGACCAGTAAATCATGTATTTCTTTTTTACAGGATCGTAAATTGTTTGAGGAGCCCATACACGGTTTACGGATTTGAACTCTGGAAATGTATTGGGAACATTCACTTTGCTGAATTTCCAGTCTATCAAGTTGGTTGATTTCAACAATACCATTCCCCGGTTCGAATCCCATCCTTTTGCGGCAACCATATCTGTAGCCACCATATAGAATGTTTTGCCATCGATAGCACGCATAATATGTGGATCGCGAACTCCCCCACTTTCACTAATCTTCTCAGAACTTAAAACAGGCTGATTGTGATTCAATGCTTTAAAATTATATCCATCATCGCTCCATGCAAATCGAATTTGCTCTTCATCTTTATCACTTGCCGTAAAATAAACAAAGAGGTAGGAACTGTATTTGTTTTTCGCGGAGAGTTTGTTCTTTATGTTTTCCGTGTTTGGTTGTTGACCACATACAGTCATTAATATACATAAAGTAAATGATATACTGAATCCTATTTTTTTATACATTTTCATTCGATCCAATTGTTTTATTGATTTAATAATTTTCGTAATACAGAAATTTGCGAAATTTCTATTTAAAATCTTCTAGCGACAAAATTCTTGTTTGATTCTTTTGAAAATTGAAATCAAAACAACTCAAATACTAAAAATTACTTCTGCTTAAAAACCGTTTCCTGCAATTCTTCCAATGATTTTCCTTTAGTCTCGGGCATCATAAAAATCACAAAAAGCAATTGAAATACCATCATTACGGCAAATATTAAAAATACCATTCCTGCACCGATAGTCGAAAATAGAAAAGGAACCATCGATGGTATAATGGCTGCTAACACCCAATGAGTAGAAGAACCAAATGCCTGACCGCTGGCTCGTAAATGATTTGGAAATATTTCAGAAATAAATACCCAAATTACTGCTCCTTGCCCAATAGCATGTGATGCAATAAACATAAATAAGAAAATAGGCACTGCCATTCCTTCCCATTTCATAAAAAAAGCTAATGAAACTAAACCAAGAGAGATAATATATCCAATAGAACCAATATACATCAATACTTTTCTCCCCAGTACATCAATTAAAAAGACTCCAAAAAGGGTAAACACTAAGTTGGTCAAACCAATTCCAATACTGCTCATCAAAGCGGCACTTTCTTCCAATCCCGCTTCGGCAAAAATCCTTGGTGCATAATATAAGAAGGCATTAATACCAGATAACTGGTTGAAAAGTGCAATCAAAAAGGCCAATATCAAAGGGAATCTGTATTTCTTTAAAAAGATGTTTTCCCCTTTTACATGATTATTTTCGCCAAGTTGAAGTTCTGCTATCAATTCCTCGATTTTAGCGTCAGGATTAATTTGTTGCAATACTTTCTTCGCTTCCTCATTTCTGGATTTAGACAACAACCATCTTGGACTTTCCGGTATCGCAAAAACAATTATCATATAAAAGAAAGATGGAAATGCCATCACTCCTATCATCCAGCGCCAGGCATTTTCTCCTACATCTCTCAATAAGTAATTAGATAAGAATGCCATTAAAATTCCCAATACAATATTAAATTGATATAAAGAAACCAAACGTCCCCTGTCTTTTGCCGGTGCAATCTCGGAAACATAAGCAGGTGCAGCAATTGTAGAAGCTCCAATTCCCAATCCGCCTAAAAAGCGAAAAAAGGCAAATGTATAAGGATCATTGGCTAAAGCCGAACCAACAGCTGAAACTAAAAATAAAACACCAATCCAGATTAATGTTTTCTTTCTTCCTAAGGCATTGGTTGGAATTCCTCCAAAAATAGCTCCAATCACAGTACCCCATAACGCCATTGCCATTACTACCGAACCATGAAAAACATCAGAAGTTTGCCATAATTCTTGTAATTTTTTATCGGCACCCGAAATAACAACGGTATCAAAACCGAATAAGAAACCGGCTAAAGCTGCCGTAATTGACCATAAAAGTATTTTATTCATAATATTTATTTTAATCAGATTGGATGTAATTAGTTTTTAATGAAATTTTCTTATTCTACCATCCTGAGAATTTTCTATCGAAAATCACTATCAATGACGTTTTTATTGAAAGTAAAAAATTCAATTTTATTAATTTTCTTTTTTGCTTGATCAAAAAAGAAACAAAAAAATATTCATGCGTTCTTATTGTTTTTCTGTATTCATGAATCTTCGATTTCAAGTCTTACGCTTCCTCATCGGTCAAATTAGTTTTCGAATACTAAAAGAGGCAGCACTCGTCCCGAAGCTTCGGGACTCAAACAGCTTTTCTTTTTACGTATTCTTCAAACATTTGACACTCGACTACGGAAGCTAAGGACAGTTGTGCACCGAAAAAAACTCCAAATCAGGATGGATTGTTTATTATTATTTTTTGGCTGCGATAGCTTTATTCCTGTGAAGCGGAGCAAAAATATCCTTACCTAATTTTATTTTTTTCAAACGCAATAAGGCTTCCACATAATAATAATCGGCATAGATAATAGAATAATCTATTTCCGTTTTATTAGGATAATGACCCGTTGAATGCAATAAAAAAGCTGAATTTACGTCGCCACTTTGATATCTTTTACTGGACAATTCTGCTAACATAGCTTCTGCTTTATCTAAATAGTTTTTTGCCAAAACAGCATCTTTAGTATAAGTAGACAATTCTATCAATCCCGAAGCTACCAAGGCTGCTGCCGAAGCATCTTTAGGTTCATTGGTAATATTAGGCACATCAAAATCCCAATACGGAATTAAATCTTTTGGCAAACGATCCAAATAGACTTTAGCTACCTTATGAGCAAAATCTAGAAATTTAGGATCTTTGGTTTCTCTATACACCATCGTGTAACCGTAAATGGCCCAACCCTGACCTCTGGCCCACATACTATTATCAGCATACCCCTGATGTGTGATTCCTTTTATTTTTTTACCCGTAAGCGTATCATATACTATTACATGGTAAACTGAATTGTCTTTTCTAAACTGATTTTTCATCGTTGTCTCAGCGTGTTTTACCGCCATATCATACAATGCTTTTTCGCCCCCCAATTTGGAAGCCTCAAATAACATTTCGAGATTTATTATGTTATCAATTATCGTATTGTGCGGCCAATTTTTTTCTTTTACCATTCCTGGCCAAGATAAAATTGTACCTACTTTAGGATTGTACAAAGTTGCCAAAGTATCCGATGTTTTCAGGATAACATCCTTATAATATGTATTATGCGTTAATCTAAGTCCATTTCCGAAACTGCAATATACCTGAAACCCTAAATCATGATCCGTTGCCGAACGAACTGATAGCGGAGTCAGGAAACGAGAATACTTATCAGCATTGGTCTTCAAAACAGTATCTCCAGTATATTCATATAAATACCATAAAACTCCTGGCCAAAACCCACTTGTCCAATCCTCATAGCCTACATAATGCCAGTCATTAGTACCTGGAGCAATATTTCTGGGTATGGCCAAAGTGTCTGGTGCTATAGTCAAGGTTTTCTTGGCTTGTGCCACACAATATGCTAGATTTTTATCGATATCAAACGTTTCTTGTTGTTTGTTTTGGCAACTCGCCATTGCAATTGTCATTGTCATGGCAAAAATTAATATTTTTTTCATTTTATAGAATTATTTTTACTTTACTATTTTTTTTAAATTTTATATGTGTTCGGCTTATTTTGACACTTTAAACCAATCAAAATCGACATAACTTCCCATTCTGACAGTACTTTCACTTACAGAGAAAATCCCCATTTTAGCACTGATCCATAAATCTTTTTGTGCTTTAAAACTTTCCCCTATCGTTTGAAAATGCACCCCGTCTTCGCTGTAACTGAAATAGCAACTGGCATCCGGAGCTTTCACCTGCATTCTTAAAAAGACCTCCTTTTTTTGGAGCTTTTTCTTTTCAATAACTTTTTCCGGCTTCCCACTGATGGCATCCGTACAGGTGACCTGCTTCACCCAAAAATGACCGTCTTCAAAACTGATTCCTGCATAGGCATACGACTGTCCCATCATTAATAATCCTGCGGTTTTTCCGCTCGTTTCCCATTCGATATTCAACTTTACTTTAGTAGTGGTCGTGAAATTTTCTGCCGGTAATTTTTGCAATAATAAATGGGGAGCATCCCATAAATTGGGCAACTCTTTTTTACTCATACAAAAAAGCCTCAAATAATCAGTCCCCGGAATCTGGGCACTCCATTTAATCGACGGATTCCCGTACCATTGCCATTGAATTCCGTACTTTCCATTACTAAACTCATCACTTTCCTGTGGCGTTTGAATGGGATATTGCTTTTCTGCAACAGGTTTTTTTAAATGCAATATTGGTTCGCCAATTCCATTGCCGTCCAAATCTTTTCCCATTTCCGGCCAATCCTTTTTCCAAGTCATCGGTTCTAAAAACAAAACCCTTCCATAAACTCCTTTATCTTGAAAATGCACAAACCAGGAATCTCCATTTTGAGTCGTTACCCAAGCCCCTTGATGCGGCCCATTGATAGCCGTACTTCCTTGTTCCAACACTACTTTTTCTTCGTAAGGCCCATAAATATTTTTGGAACGTAATACCAACTGCCATCCTGTAGCCACGCCTCCCGCAGGAGCAAAAATGTAATAGTAACCGTCTTTTTTATATAATTTTGGTCCTTCTAATGTGTGGTGTTTTTCATGTCCGTCAAAAACATGTTTTCCTTCATCAATAACCTTGGTTCCTTCGCTGTTCATTTGGTTGATGGTCAACAAGCTGTTAATTCCAGCTCGACTTCCCGCCCAAGCGTGAATCAAATAGGTGTTTTCTCTATCCCATAGCGGACAAGGATCGATAATTCCTTTGCCTTCCATAACCAAAACAGGAGCTTCCCAAGCACCTGCTGGATTTTTGGTTTTTACCATATATACTCCAAAGTCAGGATCTCCCCAATAGATATAGAATTCGTTTTTATGGTATCTGATTACTGGTGCCCAAACTCCTTTGCTATGCTGAGGAACATCAAAAACCTTTTCCGGCACTATTTTGTTAATCGCATAATTAATGATTGTCCAATTCACCAAATCCTTGGAATGTAAAATCGGCAAACCTGGAGCACAATTAAAACTACTGGCGGTCATGTAATAATCATCCCCCACCCGAATCACGTCGGGATCGGAGTAATCGGCATGCAAAATCGGATTGATAAAAGTGCCGTCGCCTTGATCGGATTTCCAAACCTCAGATACATAGTATTCTGTTTTGTTTTCTGGATGAACAGGTGCACTATTTTTTTTATCAACAGAACCACATCCACTGACAATCAAAATACCCATACCCAGAAAAAGACTTTTATTCCTCATTATCAAGCTTTATTTAATTGTAATCAACAATGGATTTTGAATAATTTGCGCTTGTTTTTCCAACATCGCGTCCCAATCTTGAACGGATTGTACCTGACCGCTTCCCGTCCAGGCAAAACCAACGTAATACGTCAATGTGTCATTCTTGGGTTCTGTTACCACCAAAATCTGGCTTTGGTCGGCAGCTTTAGAACGATGATCCATCGCCGTTTTTACTAAATTCGAGTCTATTATAATCCCTTCGCCCACGAAAGAATCATCGATGGGTTCCCAGTGACGAAAAATTCCGTTTTTGGCATTTATTGCCACCACTCCTTTTTCTTTGTGGAGTGTAATTCCTAAAGTATAGTTAGGTATTTTAGTTGTTGCACTGATTTTATTTTCAAATTTTGAAAAATTAGAACCCAAATCAAGTGAAATTCTTTTAGTTTCTTTCACTCCGTATTTACTCCAAGGGTCATAATCCAATTCAAAAATGGTACGCAAAGGGCCTGTTGCAATAATTCTATATTTAGTATAATTTTTAGAAATATGTAAACTGTCCTTTTCCCAAATTCCAGTTCCTCCAGTTCCTCTACTGCTACCCACATGATAAGGATCATAACCTTCTCCATGCTCGATATGATAATAACCAGCATCTTTTACATTCTTAGCATACCAGGAATCAATTATCGAATAATTTACTTTTTTTAACCAAAGATCAATACCACTCGAAAGCGTTCCACCTTCTTTTCCTTCTTCAACCAAGCGTTGCGCTTCAGGACCATAAGTTCGGAAAGCTACCCTGTCATTTTCCCAGGCAAAATCATCGATTCTTTCCGGCACAAAACGGGCATAAGTAGTTGTATTACTTTTTGGGGTAGAAAGACTTGAGTCTGAAAAAAGTGTATAAACAGCTTTTGAATTGGCAGGAACAGTAGCCTGAAATAACAATTCATCTGGAGTTCCATCTTGATTAACATCTACTAATTGTGTAACCAATAATTTTCCGTTTTCATCTTTAACTAATAGTGAACTAAAATCATTAAGTTTAGCAATGCATTTGTACTTATTCAATTTGATAGATACAATTTCATTTCTATTAAATTGAAGTGTATTTTGAATCACTATTCTTTTATTTAATTTACTTTTAGCAGTACTACTAAAACTGGAAAACAACATCAGAATTCCTAAAAAAATCGCTATTTGGTTTAAACTCGATCTCATTTTCTATTTAATTTCTATTATTTAAAAAACTATTATTTAATTTCCTCTGTAATCCAAATCGTTACTCCATCAGATGCTTTTAAATCTAATTGTAGTTTTGCGCTTTTTTTAATCACAATATCTTTTAAGGCTTGCTGAGTTTTGGTATTCACTTTTTCATCATCTTGATAGATTCAGGCTCTGTATTTCTTTTTTGCGTCTAAAAAATCAAAATTTAACTCTAACCTTTTTACTTCATTATTGGTAATAGCTTCAGTTTGAACATAACTCGCATAAAAAAGAGCTGAAAAAAGAATGTATGTTAATTTTATTCATATTTATTTTTATATTTTTTTTCTAAACTTAATCTTCTATTAACAATTCATTAACCATCAATTTCAAAATTACCCTGAATAGCTAGATTTGAATATAAATCATAATTCATTTTGTATAAATTATCGTCCATTTTTAATGATTATTTATAAAAAAGTACTTTTAATAAAAGTCATTCCCGACTGATGATGTCCTATTTAAATCGTTATTTTTTGGCTTTAAGAAAAGGAGTAAAAAAATTATTGATACCTATTCAAAATGGGGGGATAGTTCTGAACCAATGTACCCTTAACATTAGAAAAAAAGGCTCCGATTATAAAAATCGAAGCCTAGGCATTTCAACTTATATGCTTTTTAGGATAGCCATTAAAAATACCGATTAGTAATCTATCATCTTTACTAACACTTATTCTTTGATAATCTTCTTCACGATTGTTGTATTTCCGTTCGTAATGTTTAAGTAATACATTCCAGAAGGCAATCTATCCAAAGACATTACTTCTAAAGTACTGGTCAAAGCTTGAGACTTTATTTTCATTCCCAATGAATTATATAATTCAAGTGTAGCACCACTATGGACTTCACTTACTTTTATGTTCAATAGGGTAGTAACAGGATTAGGATAAACGGTAACATTTTCTCCAATATTCTCATTACTAATGCCTTTTCTTGTCGTCTTGGCTGTATTAGTACTGCAAGAACCCAGCTTGTCTCCATGATTTAAATGTGCTTGAACCGCATCGGAACTTACACAAATTTCTTTACCATTATGACAAACCATAACTTTATCGCCAGAGTTACCACATTGTAAATTTATTGTATTCATCACAATCGAAGCTGATGTTTGACAACCTTTAGCATCTGTAACTATTACTGTATAAGTTCCGGCAGCTGCTACCGTGATACTTTGTGAGGTTTGGTTTGTACTCCAAGCATAAGTATATGGTGCTGTACCTCCTGCTGGAGTTGCTGAAATACTAAGTGAAGTTGGACCATATCCAATATAAATGGTATTTTTTTCATCTACAGCAGCATTAAGGGCATACACATTTGGAATCGTTGCAGTTAATTGAACCGCATTAGTGTCATCACAATCTGTGTTGTTTGCAACTCCACAAGCTACAGGATTACCTGCACCGAAGCCATCACCATCATTATCTGCATATAACAATTTACTATCATCGCAGTCAAGATTATTGGTAGCATATCCTTCAGGAGCAACTGACGAACATAAGTACTCTTCTGTAGTAGAACCAAATCCATCATGATCTGCATCTACATAATATAGAATAGGTTCGTGAACAGTGGCATCGCTATCATTACAATCGGTATTGTTGTCCGCATATCCTTCAGGAGCTTCGTTCACTGGAAATAAAGCAGTTGTAGTTGAACCAAAACCGTCATGATCTCCATCTACGTAAAATACTTTAGTCACTGTTAATGATTGTGTAATTGAAGGGGCAGCATTGTACATATCATTACCAGTTTGTGAAGCAGTAATTTCAGAAGTACCAGCACCTACAATATGAATCTGATTACTAACTATTGTAGCCACATTTTCATTTGAGCTGGTATAGCTAACTGCTAATCCAGAAGAAGCAATAGCCCCTGCATCAAAATCAGCATCATTAATGTGCTTTTCGGGTATAGAACCAAAACTAATCGTTTGATTTTTTTTGATGGTCATCGTATTGTACAATTCAAAGTTATCTATAGATACATATAAAGATCTCTCAGCTGTTGCACTGATTGAACAAGTATTAACAGCTATCACTTCAGCCTCCACTGTATTTGTACTTGCAGCTGACCCAGTCATAAAAGTAAAATCTACTTTTTGCCAATCTCCAGTGGCAACAAAAATAAAATTCTTGTTTACAGCTCCATCTATATCAACATCACCTAAAAAGATATTGAATTTTTTACCCGCATCTGCTTTAAACCAACCTATCACACGGTAGTTTGTGTTTGGTTCCCATGTTATAGGTGCAGCCAATGAGCCTCCATTTGGCCAACAAGTTCCTTTTCCATTTCCTATTTTAATAGAATTGTTACCACAGTAAACTCCTGCTTCTCCAGTTACAAGATATGGAGAAGAACCATTATCTCCCCAAGATTTTGACCAAAAACTAACATCTGCCTGTTCCTGCCCTCCTATTAAT
>JAKFBW010000110.1:0-38452 GCA_036676965.1 Flavobacterium sp.
TGCATCCATAAGTGTTTAGTACATTTGTGTGATTTAATACTATGAAGAGCCGTGTGAAGGGAGACTTTCAAGCACGGTTCCGTGAGAACGTAGGGGTGAAATTCCCCTGCGTGACTCGATTGGTTGACATCCGCAAATATTACGCATAAAAAACTTATAATTAATAAGTCATTTTTTATCATTGAATAAAATTTAAACTATGTACAATTTATTTCTAGACCAACAACTTACTCTTGATAGATGCCCACATTGTAGTGTATCTAAACCAAATGTTAGCTTACATAATAATTTTGAAACTCAATCTTTTGATAAACATCACAAAAGAACTTGGGGAATTTATATTTGTGCAAATTGTGGTGGAGTTATAACAGCATCTTCTTGGGATTGGACTCAAGATGTAGTAGAACTTTATCCAAAAATTAAAATGGTTGATAATGCTTTACCGCCAAAAGCAAAAGCTTTTTTACACCAAGCGAATGAAACCATACACTCTCCTTCAGGTTCAATTATGCTCTCCGCAAGTTGTGTAGATGCGATGCTAAAAGCCAAAGGTTACAAAGATGGAAGTCTATATAAAAGAATTGAGAAAGCTGTAGATGAACATTTAATCACAACTGAAATGGCAAAATGGGCGCATCAGGTTCGACTAGATGCAAATGATGAAAGACATGCTGATGAAGATGCTGAACTTCCAAATTCAAATGATGCAAAAAAATTAATTGAATTTACGACGGCTTTAGCTCAATTTTTATTTGTTTTACCAGCACTTATAGAACAAGGAATTGAGCATTCTAAAAAGGAATAGAACGTCACACAAATTTCGAGCTGTGTTTAGCTGGATAATAGATTTAAAGTGTTTATTTTTATCCACAAAAATTGGCGTATGGCATTTTCAAGTTTATTCCGAAAAAAAACAGTTCAGGATATTTTAAAACGGGTTGAAGAAAACAATAGCGACGGGCATAATGCTCTGGGAAGGTATTTGACAACAAGGGACTTAACTGCTTTCGGAATTGCGGCCATAGTGGGAGCCGGTATTTTCAGTACCATCGGGAAAGCCAGTTCCGACGGAGGTCCGGCAGTGATTTTTCTTTTTCTGTTTACCGCCTTGGCCTGTGGTTTTGCCGCTTTTGCCTATGCCGAATTTGCTTCGATGGTTCCGGTTTCAGGCAGTGCCTATACCTATTCGTATGTGGCTTTTGGGGAAATAATCGCCTGGATTATTGGCTGGGCACTCATCATGGAATATGCTATCGGCAATATTACCGTCGCCATTTCCTGGAGTGATTATTTTACGGGATTGCTGGAAAGTGGCGGAATCCATTTGCCAGAATGGGTTCAAATGGATTATTTGACGGCCTCCAACGGCTTTAATGATGCTTCCGCTTTGATGCAAAATGGCAAATCCTTTGATGATTTAGGAGATGGTTTGAAGGCTGCTTATACCGCCTGGACGACTTCACCAACGATAGGTTCTTTTCATTTTGTTGCCGATTTACCGGCCTTATTCATCATCATTATCATCACCGCCCTGGTGTATCGCGGAATGAAAGAATCCCGGAATGCCAGTAATATGATGGTGGTGGTCAAATTGTGTATTATTTTATTGGTTATCGCTGTAGGGGTATTTTATGTAGATACCGATAATTGGAGCCCGTTTGCTCCCAATGGAGTTGGTGGGGTCTTAAAAGGTGTTTCGGCTGTTTTCTTTGCCTATATAGGCTTTGATGCCATTTCAACTACAGCAGAAGAATGCAAAAATCCGCAACGGGATTTACCCCGGGGAATGATGTGGGCGATTATTATCTGCACCATTTTGTATGTGGTTATTGCGTTGGTTTTAACCGGAATGGTTCGTTATTCGGAGTTGAATGTAGGTGATCCGCTGGCATTTGTATTTCAAAAATTAAATTTAAAATGGATGTCCGGAATTATTGCCGTCAGTGCCGTAATTGCCATGGCCAGCGTTTTATTGGTTTTTCAAATGGGGCAACCCCGCATCTGGATGAGCATGAGCCGGGATGGATTGTTGCCTGAAAAATTTGCCACAGTCCATCCAAAATACAAAACCCCTTCTTATGCCACTGTGGTAACTGGCTTTGTGGTGGCGATTCCGGCTTTGTTTCTGAATTTAACAATGGTTACCGATTTGTGTAGTATAGGGACTTTGTTTGCTTTTGTGTTGGTATGTGCGGGTGTTTTGGTCTTACAGAATAAACCGGATATGCCCAAGGGAAAATTTAAAACACCTTATGTGAATTCTAAATATATCATGCCTTTAGCGGTAGTTTTGGGTTTGTTTTATGCTTTCCAATTCAACACTAAAGCAACTATGGATTTTGTTACCAATGAACCTCAGATCAACTCAGCAACGGATATCATCACATCATTGAATACTGCCGATTCAAAGAAAGTATATGCTTATCTGATGGAAGCCGGTCATCTGAAAAAGGCAGAAAGCAATCCGGATTTAGAAAAATTATTGAGCCAGTACGAGAACGATGATGCGCAGTATGCTGCCATTGTGGCCCATTTACCCATTGCCGATTCCTTGAAATATGAAAGAGGTTTTAGCTTATTCAAACATAAAATCCCCATGTGGATTTTCCTGATTGTTCTGGTAGGGCTGATAGTCTGGTCGTTTCGACAAAACTTATCCCTGATACCTTTGTTAGGTTTAATCAGTTGTTTGTATATGATGGCGGAGTTGAGTGTTTGGAACTGGATTTATTTTACCATTTGGTTGTTTATTGGTCTGGTGATTTACTTTAGCTTTAGTCGAAAAAACAGTAAGTTGAATCTATAAATGGTTAGGAAAAAGATTTTAAGATTATGGATTGAATTTTAATTTAAAAAACACAAAGCTGTCAAAATTCGTAATAAAAAATCATAAACTTTAAACTTTAAACAAAACTTAATTCCTTAATTTTGTGCCTCAATAAATAAAAACACACTAAAAAAATATACTATGAGTTCATTTGACGTAGTCATTATAGGTTCTGGACCTGGCGGATATGTGTCGGCAATTCGTTGTGCACAATTGGGTTTCAAAACAGCCATTATTGAAAAATATTCCACTTTAGGAGGTACTTGTTTGAATGTAGGATGTATTCCTTCCAAGGCTTTGTTGTCTTCTTCCCATCATTATGATGAAATTAAACATTTTGCAGACCACGGAATTGAACTTTCCGGAGAGGTAAAAGTGAATCTGGAAAAAATGATTGCCCGTAAACAGGCTGTTGTAGACCAAACTTCAGGAGGAATCAATTATTTGATGGATAAAAATAAAGTGACTGTTTTCAATGGTTTAGGATCTTTTGTAGATGCTACTCATGTGGCCATCGCTAAGGAGGATGGAACTTTTGAAACGATTGAAGCTAAAAACATCATTATTGCAACAGGTTCAAAACCATCTTCTTTACCGTTTATCAAAATTGACAAAGAAAGAATCATCACTTCTACAGAAGCTTTAGCGCTTAAAGAAGTGCCAAAACACCTTGTTATTATTGGTGGTGGTGTAATTGGTATCGAATTAGGTCAGGTGTATTTACGATTGGGGGCGCAAGTTTCTGTAGTGGAATTCATGGACCGAATCATTCCTGGAATGGACGGGGCTTTGTCTAAAGAATTGACAAAAGTCTTGAAAAAACAAGGAATGAAATTCTACACGTCCCACAAGGTACAATCGGTAGAAAGAAAAGGCGATGCTGTAATCGTTCAGGCTGAAAATGCCAAAGGGGAAGTCATTACTTTGGAAGGGGATTATTCCTTGGTTTCTGTAGGTCGTCGTCCGTATACTGACGGATTGAATGCTGATAAAGCCGGCGTGAAAATATCTGAAAGAGGACAGGTGGAAGTAAATGATCATTTACAAACATCTGCTTCCAATATTTATGCAATTGGAGATGTAGTTCGTGGAGCGATGTTGGCCCACAAAGCAGAAGAAGAGGGAACTATGGTTGCTGAAATTCTTGCAGGTCAAAAACCGCATATCGATTATAATTTGATTCCTGGTGTCGTGTACACCTGGCCGGAAGTAGCTGCTGTTGGACAAACAGAAGAGCAATTGAAAGCTGCCGGAACCAAATACAAAGTGGGAAGTTTTCCATTTAAAGCATTGGGTAGAGCAAGAGCCAGTGGAGATTTAGACGGATTTGTAAAAATTCTTGCGGATGAGAAAACGGATGAAGTTTTGGGTATACACATGATTGGAGCCAGAACTGCCGATTTAATTGCAGAAGCCGTTACTGCAATGGAATTTAAAGCGTCTGCTGAAGATATTTCAAGAATGTCACATGCGCATCCTACTTTTGCGGAAGCGATAAAAGAAGCGGCATTGGCAGCGACAGATAACAGAGCGTTACACGTATAGTGAGCTTCTGTGAAGTTTAAAAAAACCACCAAATTTTGGTGGTTTTTTTATGTCAATTTTTCAATAACAATTAGTTCGTTATGTTTTTCTATTCTTGAAATCGATTTGATGCTGTAATGAGTAGTGTCAAACTCATTGATATATTTTTCATTTCTCAGATTTTGTTTTCTGTTCAACAACATCGTATTGAACAACACAAAACCTTTGTTTTTGAGTAGGTAACAAATTCTATTGATAAAAAAAGATTCAAACAGGAAATTAGGCATGGTCGTATCCTGAAAAACATCAATAATAATCAAGTCATATTTATCCTTGGTTTTCAAGACAAATTCAAAAGCATCATCAAGAACAATGTTCAATTGTTGTACGTTGCTTAATTGGAAATACTGATTGGCTAGATGGATGATTTCCGGATCAATTTCAACTCCCGTAATTTTTCCTTTGTAATGAATCTCGTCAATCAAAGTCTTGATGACGCTGCCACCGGCAACTCCCAAGACCAAAATATGATTCATTGCGGCAATCTTTTCGAAACCAATGTTTTTTAATCCAATTCTTAAGATGCGTTGCAAGCTGCCATAGGAATAATTAGTGTTTTCTGAATCCAAAACCAATTCCCCGTTAGCCCAAGTGATTTCAATCGACTTGCTCAACGAAGATTTCTTTTTATAAATAGTTATGGGGATCAGATAGCTGAATATTCTTTTTAACATGGGGACAGTTTTAACCAAAAATAAGTTTTTAATTATAAACACTCTAAGAATGAAGAAATAATTTTACAGATGTTTTTTTTAACAGATGGAGTACAATAACGATTCCGATGTACAGCAAATCAAGTTGTAATTTACGGTATAAATCCTCTGGATGTTGTTTGTAATGATACAACATGACTTCAATCTTTGTTTTAATAAAGTAGTTATAAAAAACATCAAAACAATATTTTAAATGGAATTACAATATAAACCTCAAATTTATTTTTTTTGAATTTGAAGATTTTTGTTTTAGTCAGGGGTGTAGCTTTTGAAAGTTCCGTTTTTATAAAAGATCACAATTTTATCGATTTCAGATGATGCGTATTCTTGTGGGTAACTGGGGTTTTCTGTTTTTTTGGTTTCGAATACAGCAGTCGTATTTGTATTCTGTATCTCTGAAAATAAATCTTCAGGGATAATTTCTTCATGCATAGGCGTAGGGATGGGCTGTTTGGGAGGAACATCAATAGTGTTTTCTTTTTTATCCATGGATTCCGATTTTTTAGGGAATGTTCCTTTTCCGTTTAAAATCCAATACAGATCGACATCAGGAAAAACATCAAGGATTTTAAGTATAAAATCCAGGCTGGGTTTGTTTCTGCCGGAAAGGAGGTGGGATAAACTGGAACGCTGTACGCCAATTTTATCGGCAAAAGAAGAAGCGTTCAGGCTGTAATAATCCAGTATAATTTCTAATCTTTTTATAAAATCCTCTATGTTTACCATTGTAAAATATTTTTAAAAACAATCTATTTACAAATGTAATCAAATGAAATCAAATGAAATCAAACTAACAAAATTACAACTGTAAATAGTCTTTTTGGGAGTTAAATAAGTAAAGTTAAGTAACAAGTAGAGATATTTAAACAACTGATATTTAAATTTTTAATTTAATTTATTTTAATTGGTAACATTTGTCAATTACGGAAAGTTGCTTTGTTGGAAGATTGACCGTAAAAGTGTTTACATTATTAAAATAATTGGGATTAGCTTTATTTACAATTGTAAAAATAAAGATGTTTACTTTTGTAAATCAAATAATATAGTATGGATTTAGAACAATTGTTTAGGGATAACAAAGAGCAATCAATTGAAGGAAGGTATCTTACTTTAGAGTCAATTGAGCCTTTGTTAAATAAATTAAATACCGATAATCAACTGTCTGTTATCGGGAAATCGGTTTTGGGAAAATCGATTTATAAATATCAAATTGGAACCGGGAATACTAAAATTTATCTTTGGTCTCAGATGCACGGAAATGAAAGCACCACTACAAAAGCCTTGTTTGACTTTTTGAATGTATTACACAGTAAATCCGAATTGGCAGAAAAACTGTTGGCTGCATTTACTTTTTGCAGTATTCCGATGTTGAATCCTGACGGGGCCAAATTATATACCCGTGCCAATGCGAACAATATTGATTTAAATAGGGATTCACAGGATTTAACCCAGCCGGAAAGTATTGTTCTGCGAAAAACTTTTGAGGAATTCAAACCGGATTACTGTTATAATTTGCATGATCAGCGAACTATTTTTGGTGTAAGCGATACCGGCAAGCCGGCAACGTTATCTTTTTTAGCACCTTCATATAATGAAGAAAGAGACGTAAATGCGTCCCGATTGAAAGCCATTAACCTTATTGCGGGAATGAATGGGGTGTTGCAGCAATACATTCCGGGGCAGGTAGGCCGATTTGATGATTCATTCAATATTAATTGTATTGGGGATACGTTTCAGTTTTTGGGTGTGCCTACGATTTTGTTTGAGGCAGGGCATTTTCAAGATGATTATCACAGGGAGCAAACCCGGAAATATGTTTTTATGGCCTTGGTTTCGAGTTTTAAATTGCTTGACGAAAACGTTGTAGACGACAATGGAATGGATGAATATTTGAATATTCCTCAAAATAAAGTCGTTTTTTATGATTTTATATACAAAAACATCAAAATAAATTATGATGGTATTGAAAAAATAACGAATTTTGCTGCACAATATAAGGAAGAGTTGATTGATGATGCCATTGTATTCAATGCTTATATTGCAGAAATTGGGGAATTAGAAGGGTATTTCGGTCATTTTGTATATGATGGACATGGTGCAAAGTATAAAGATGATACTACTGGTTTTCCGGAATTGAACAAAAAAGCTAGTTTTTGTTTAGACAATAACATAGAATTCGTTAACGGATTGATAAAAATATAATATTTTCGCTTCTTTTATCGTTTTTATGTATATTTTTATACCGTGCTAATGCGATTAAATAATATTAATTAAAGAATTATGAGTAAATTTCGTTTAGATGAAGTAGATCATCAGATTTTAGACATGTTGATAGACAATACGAGAGTTCCATTTACGGATATTGCAAAAAAGCTGTTGATTTCAGCGGGTACTGTGCATGTTAGGGTAAAGAAAATGGAAGATGCGGGTATTATAATGGGCTCCTCATTGGTGCTTGATTATGACAAATTAGGGTATTCCTTTATTGCCTATGTTGGTGTTTTTCTGAATAATACTTCACAGACAAAGTTTGTTTTAGAGCGCATCAATGAAATCCCTTTTGTAACGGTAGCTTCTGTGACTACAGGTAAATTTAATATCTTCTGTAAGATTAGAGCAAAAGATACCAAACACGCAAAGGACGTTATATTTATGATTGACGATATCGATGGTGTTTATAGAACCGAAACGATGATTTCTCTTGAAGAAAGTATAAACGATAAAAAGCGCTTAATGCATACTATTTTCAAAAATATGTAATTAAACTTGAAGGCTATATTTTAAATATAACCTCAAGTTAGTTCTTGGGGTTATTTTTTTGGTAATAATTAATCAGACAATCTACTTAATTTATATGTATACACTTCCTAAAATTGAACGTTTTAATCAAACGGTTTTTTCAAAATATAATATTTACAACAGTGTATTTATTACTTTGCCTTTCGATTCTGTAGACAATACCGGGGTTTTACTCCCTTTATTTACAGAAGTTTGCGAGAAAGGATTTCAGAAACAAGAAACTCCTAAAGAAATCGTTGAATTTTTCGCTAAAAAATATTTACACACGGATGATGAGGCGGATGAAATAGATATCATGTTCCGTTTTATTCAATATATCGAACGTCAAATTGTTTTGTTTGATGCCGTTGAAGATGCTGCCTTTCCTATAGTTAATAACATGGAAGGAAGAGGTTCTTTAAGGGATATTAAGGAAAAATCAGATGCCAAAGATAAGATAGAGGAACTTAAGGAATTCCTGGAAAACTTTAATGTAAGGACGGTTTTGACAGCGCATCCAACCCAATTTTATCCTGGTGCGGTTTTAGGTATTATTAATGATTTGACTGATGCCATCAGGAATAATAATTTATTGGGGATCAATCAGCTTTTGGCGCAGTTGGGTAAAACGCCTTTTATAAAAAACGAGAAGCCAAATCCTTTTGATGAAGCGGTAAGTTTGATCTGGTACTTAGAAAACGTTTTTTATAATACTTCCGGAGATATGGTTCATTATCTTCAAAAGAATGTGTTTGAAGGGGAGTCAATCAAAAATCCATTAATCAAACTTGGTTTTTGGCCAGGTGGAGACCGTGACGGAAACCCATTTGTAACGACTGAAATCACCCTGAAAGTGGCTGAACGTTTAAGAACTTCTATTTTGAAATGTTACTATTTTGAGATGAGAAGCTTAAAAAGAAAGTTAACTTTTTCAGGTGTTGATGTTTTGGTGTCTGAATTAGAACATAAACTATACCGTTCTGTTTTTTATTCTACAGGTGAAATTTTTATCACTTTGGAAGAGTTTAAAACGCAATTGAATAAAATAAGAACTATAATCATCGATCAACATGAGTCGCTTTATTTGGATGAATTAGAAGGGCTTCTGATAAAAGTAAATTTATTCGGTTTCCATTTTGCGTCTTTAGATATCAGACAAAACAGTAAGATACATGATGCGGTTTTCAAAGATATATTTGAGCATTACTTAACAATCGATCCTGCTGTTTTTCCAAAGAATTATTATGAATTGACTGAATTGGAGAAATTTGATGTTTTATCCAAAGTAAAAGGGAATCTTAATCCTGAGGTTTTTGAAAATGAAATCACAAGATCTACGATTGAGTCGATTCAGGCTTTGAAAGTGATTCAGAAAAAGAATGGGGAATTCGGTGCTAATCGTTACATTATCAGTAATAATGAAAGTGCACTTAATGTCATGGAGACATTTGCCTTGATTCGTTTGGGTGATTGGGAGAATCCAACTGTAGATGTAGTGCCGCTTTTTGAATCAGTAGATGATTTATTGGATGCGCATAATATCATGGAAAAATTGTATAGCAATCCTACATATACAAATCATTTGAAAAACAGAGGAATGAAGCAAACGATTATGCTTGGTTTTTCTGACGGGACAAAAGATGGCGGGTATTTGATGGCGAATTGGAGTATTTATAAAGCCAAAGAAGCGCTTACTGCAATTTCCAGACAATATGGTGTGAAAGTGATTTTCTTTGATGGTCGTGGTGGGCCTCCGGCACGTGGTGGAGGAAAAACACACAAGTTTTATGCCTCTTTAGGGCCAAATATTGAAAACAAAGAAATTCAAATCACGGTTCAAGGGCAAACCATCAGTTCTAATTTTGGAACTTTAGATTCCTGTCGTTATAACTTAGAAAATTTATTAAGTGCCGGGGTTACCAATCAGGTATTTAATAAAAATAAAAATAGAATATCCAAGGAGCAAAAAGAAGTAATGGATCATTTGGCGGAACTGGGTTACGAAAAGTACCTAAGTTTTAAAAATCATCCAAAATTCATTCCGTATTTGGAGCAAATGAGTACGTTGAAATATTATGCGAAGACGAATATCGGAAGCAGGCCTTCTAAAAGAAGTAAGTCGGAGCGTCTGGATTTTGCCGACTTAAGAGCGATTCCTTTTGTAGGGTCTTGGAGCCAATTGAAACAAAATGTACCGGGATTTTTCGGTGTAGGTTCGGCTTTAAAGTACTATGAAGATGCAGGAGAATGGGATAAAGTTCAGGATTTATATGATAACTCGATGTTCTTTAAAACGCTTTTGGAAAACAGTATGATGTCACTGGCAAAATCATTTTTCCCTTTAACGGCATACATGAAAAAAGATCCTGAGTTTGGGGAGTTCTGGCAGATTATTTATGATGAGTTTTTAGAAACAAAAAGGTTGTTGCTGAAAATTGCAGGTCATAAAGAATTAATGGAGAACTATCCTGATGGTAAAGCATCAATTCAGATAAGAGAGCGTATTGTATTACCATTGTTGACTATACAACAATATGCGCTTTTGAGAATTAATGAATTGAATAAAGAAAAAGTAGTCAATACAGATTTGATTAAGGTGTTCGAAAAGATAGTAACACGTTCTCTTTTTGGAAACACGAATGCCAGTAGAAATTCGGCTTAATCAGAACAATGGAAACCAATCAGTTGTCAATAAACGAATATTCTAATTTTCAGGCCGCTTATATCAAGGCGGCCGGGAATGTGAATATGATTGAAGAATTGGAAATCTGTCTTCACGATTTTATTCGTTTTGTACAAAATATCCCGATGGATAAGTTTGATTTTCGATACGAGGAAGGCAAATGGACTATTAAAGAGATTATCCAACACATTATTGATACCGAGCGTATTTTCGGTTATAGGGCATTACGGATTTCCAGAAATGACAAAACTCCTTTGCCGGGTTTTGAAGAAAATGATTATGCTGCCAATACCGATGCAAACAGTCGGGGATTGCAGGGATTGTTGACTGAATTGGCGCTTGTCAGGGAATCTACTCTGGCACTTTTTAAAAGCTTTTCGGAAGAACAATTGAAAAGAATGGGAATTGTGTCAAATAACGAAATTTCGGTGAGGGCCATTGGTTTTATCCTTATCGGACATCAAAAGCATCACCAAAAGGTTTTTCAGGAAAGGTATTTATAGATTATAGAAAACAGCTGGACCAGTTTTTTAATTTGTTTTCAAAGGACATGGTGTTTGCAGGACTGGTAGAAGGCATCACATAATACGTGATGCCTTCTTTTTGCCCGAATTTTTTATAAAAATACCGATGACTTTCTTTTCCGTTAAAAATTATGGTATGGATCGCCGGATATTCCTTGAATAAAGTTTCGAAATCATTTTCCTTATGATTTTTGATGTGAATGTCTAAACTGCCTTTTCTTTCGCAGTTTTCCAGAACATCCCACAATCCGATTTTGTTAGACTGTAAAAAGCTTATCTTGTCCTGGAAATTTTCAGGAATTGGAGTAGTACTGAAAACAGTGTATACAATTTTCCAGAAATGGTTTCTGGGATGTGCATAATATTCCTGCTTTTCCAGAGAAGCAATACCGGGCATCGTTCCTAAAATTAATATCTCGGTATTTATATTTACGATGGGTGCAAATGAAGCGATCATGCCTTAAAAATTAGATATCAGTTTCTTTTTCTATAACGGCCAAAGCCAGTCTTATCTTTTCATAGGATATTTTTTCTTCAAAAAAATCGTAATAAGGCTTCAAAATGGTTGGTTTTTCCAGTTTTATACGGGCTTCTTTAATAAGTTTAACTTCTTCGTTAGATACAAATGGACTTAAATCGATTGGTTTTCCGTCTTTGTACAATTTGGCTAAATGCGACATGATCGTTCCGATGCCTAATTTTCTTTTCAAGGCAATTTCATCCACCGTCAATCCGCTTTGTAATAAAGTCAGGGTTTCATTATAGGTGCCGGCTTCTTTCTTGGTTTTAAGCGGTTTGTTTTTTTGAAACTCAATAATCGCTTTTATAAATGCATCACCGTATTTTTCTAATTTTGTTTTTCCAACCCCATCGATACTGATGAATTCTTCATCACCCATTGGTCGTATCGTTTCCATTTGGCGTAAAGCTGCATCACTAAAAATAGCATAAGCAGGGACCTCTTCTTTTTTTGAAATTTCATACCGCAATTTTCTCAGTGTTTCAAAAAGAGAGTTAGGGGGCGATTTGACTTTTGATTCCTTCAGTTCGGTCTTTTCGATAGTTATTTTTTGAACCGTTGTAAGCTGGACTTTTTCGCCTTCAAATAAAACTTCCCGCGCCAAAGGAGTTAATCTGATTTTATTTTGTTGGTGAAAAGCGATTTCACAAAACCCTTGATTGGTTAGCTGGATGATGTATTGATTCCAGTCGTGCCAGGAAATATCGTTACCCACGGCGTAGGTTTTTAAATGTTGGTATTCCTTTTCGTAGATATATGCGTTTTTGGAACCTCTCAAAAAATCAACAATTACCGGAAGGGGTTCTGATTCTTTCAGTCGCATAATGGCGGATAGTGCCTTTTGTGCGATAATGGTTCCGTCGAAAAAGTCGGGTGGGTTTTTGCAAATATCACAATTGCCGCAATTTTCGGTTACCAATTCCCCAAAATAAGAAAGCAATATTTTTCTGCGACAGCTCAAAGCATCGGCATATTGTCGCATTCTTTCCAGTTTTGCCAGCTGCACTTCGGCATTCAGTCCCTGGGAGGCAAATTTTTGCAATTGAACGACATCTCCATAACTTTCAAATAAAATGGTTTCAGACGGAAGGCCGTCACGACCGGCACGTCCAATTTCCTGGTAATACCCTTCAATATTTTTGGGAAGATTGTAATGAATTACCCAACGTACATTGGATTTGTCAATTCCCATTCCGAAAGCAATGGTGGCACAGACCACCTGGCAATCGTCATTAATGAATTCATCCTGGGTTTTAGAACGGGTTTCATTATCCAAACCGGCATGATAGGCTTTGGCGTTGATGCCAGCTTTTTGTAATTTTTCGGCCAGTTCTTCGGTAGTTTTCCGGCTTAGGCAATATACGATTCCGGCTTCGGTTGGTTTTTTGTTAATGAAATCAATGATTTGCTTGATCCGGTCTAAGGCAGGCCGAACTTCTAAACTTAGATTTTTCCTGTCGAAAGAAGAGATAAACGTTTTAGCATTTTTTAAATTCAGCTGTTGGCTAATGTCTTCACGAGTAGCTTTGTCAGCCGTTGCAGTTAAAGCTAAGATTGGGGTAGAAGGGAAGCGGTTTTTCAGATATCCCAAATTGGTATAAGCCGGTCGGAAATCATGTCCCCAGGCCGAAATGCAATGCGCTTCGTCAATGGCAATGAGGCTTACGGTTATTTGATTGAAAGTATTCTCTAAATAGGATAAACTCTCCGGAGCCACATAAACCAATTTGATGGTGTTGTTTATTAAATTTTCAATATGTAATTCCTGTTCGGCTTGGCTTTGACTACTATTGATATAACAAGCTTGAATACCATTGGTCTTTAAACTGTCTACCTGGTCCTTCATTAAGGCAATCAATGGTGAAATCACAATCGTAATTCCGGGTAATAATAGGGCAGGCAGTTGAAAACAAATTGATTTCCCTCCACCGGTGGGCATTATAGCCAAAGTGTCCTGACCGGATAATATATTGTTTATGATGCGCTCCTGATTGGGTCTGAATTTTTCGAAACCAAAATTTTCCTTAAGTGTGGAATGTAATATTTGAGAGGGAATCATAGTAAGTGTACTGGGATTTTATTTTTTAACTGAGGATAAAAGGTATTGTTATTATCAAAGTCTAATAAAAAAGGAACCCGTTTAAGAGTTCCTTTATTTGAATTTATAGATTAAAATTTTTAATCTTCGCCGTCTTCGTCATCCTCGTCGGCTATATCAGAATCGTCTGCATCTTCATCGTCGTCATCGGTATCCGGTTTGTCAAGATCTTCATCTTCTTCATCGTCATCCGCATCGATATCGTCATCATCAATACCTAATCCTTTCATTGGAGTAGCGATAGCAATTGGTTCGATAACATCATCGATTTCATCATCTTCATCAAAGTTTTCAATACGATCGGCTAGTTTGGTACTTACTTTCACTAGATATATAGTGTCTTCCGTGCGTACTTCAACAGCATCAATTAGTTCGTTTTTAGCGTTCTTAAAACGGATAATATCCGAATCATCATAGCCATCAGGAAATTTCTCTACCAATAGGTTTAAAATTTCGTTTGTCAGTTTAGCGTAATCAACAATTACTCTTTTCATAATGATATTCTATAAATCTAATAAATAAGCAAAAATTAACGGAGCCACAATTGTAGCGTCAGACTCAATAATAAATTTTGGAGTTTTAATATCTAACTTACCCCATGTTATTTTCTCATTTGGAACAGCTCCGGAATAAGAACCATAACTGGTAGTTGAGTCAGAAATTTGACAAAAATAACTCCAAAATGGCACATCATGCATTTCCATATCCTGATACAACATAGGAACTACACAGATTGGAAAATCCCCTGCGATACCTCCACCAATCTGAAAAAAACCAACACCGTTAGTACTGTTTTTTGGATACCAATCAGCTAAAAAAGTCATGTATTCAATACCTGATTTCATAGTGGAAGCTTTCAGTTCTCCTTTTATCACATATGAGGCAAAAATATTCCCCATTGTACTGTCTTCCCATCCTGGTACAATAATAGGTAAATTTTTCTCAGCCGCAGCGTACATCCAACTATCTTTTAAGTCAATTTCGTAATATTCTTCCAATACACCTGAAAGCAGCATTTTGTACATGAATTCATGAGGAAAATATCTTTCTCCTTTGTCATCAGCATCTTTCCATATTTTGTAAATGTGTTTTTGCAAACGACGGAATGCTTCGTGCTCCGGAATACAAGTGTCTGTTACACGGTTTAATCCTCTTTCTAATAAATCCCACTCGTCCTGTGGAGTCAAATCACGATAATGAGGCACTCTTTCGTAGTGAGAATGAGCCACTAAGTTCATGATATCTTCTTCAAGATTGGCTCCCGTACAGGAAATAATCTGAACTTTATCCTGACGGATTATTTCGGCAAATATTTTTCCAATTTCTGCTGTACTCATGGCACCAGCCATACTTACCATCATTTTGGCACCATTGGCTAATTGTTGTTCGTACGCTTTTGCGGCATCAACTAAGGATGCGGAATTAAAATGCAAATAATGTTTTTCAATAAATTGACTTATAGGTCCTTTGCTCATTTTATGGGGTTTAAAAATTTAAAAATCAAAAGAAATGAAAATAGATCATTTTCAAATTTAATGAATTTTTAAATTGTCTTATGGTTGTGTGTTATTAATTACTTTATTTTTTGTCGTATCCTAAAATTTTTAAAATATCATCAGAAGTTTGTTGTTCTGAAAACACTTCCGTGGCCAAAATTCCGTTTTCATCCCGATCAATAAGGATGTGTTTGGGTTGCGGAATCAAACAGTGATGCAAACCTCCGTAACCTCCAATGGTTTCCTGATAGGCTCCCGTATTGAAAAAACCTATATACAACGGTTTGTCCTTGTTGTACTTTGGCAAATAAATGGCATTCATGTTTTGCTCTGAGTTGTAATAGTCATCACTGTCACAGGTTAGGCCTCCGAGTAAAACTCTTTCGTAAGTATCATTCCAACGGTTGACTGCCAACATGATAAAACGTTTGTTGATTGCCCAGGTATCGGGAAGTGTGGTGATGAACGATGAATCAATCATGTTCCACTTTTCCCTGTCGTTTTGTTGTTTTTGATACAAAACCTGATAAATGGCACCACCACTTTCACCTACGGTAAAAGAACCAAATTCCGTAAAGATATGAGGAACATCTACTTCGGCCTCATCACAGGCAATCTTGATTTGATTGATAATTTCATCAATCATATACTGGTAATCATACTCAAAAGTCAATGAATTTTTGATAGGGAATCCACCACCAATATTCAATCCGTCAAGACTTGAACATTCTCTTTTAAGCGCGATATATACTTTGATACATTTTACTAATTCATTCCAATAATAGGCATTATCATTAATCCCGGTATTGATGAAAAAGTGTAACATTTTCAGTTCCAATTTTGGATTATCCTGAATTTGTTTTTTGTAAAAGTTAACGATATTTTTATAACCAATTCCTAATCTTGAAGTATAGAATTCGAATTTAGGTTCTTCTTCGGCGGCAATTCGGATTCCAATTTTGAATTTTCCTTTGATTTCTGCTTGAAGCAAATCCAGTTCTTCATAATTATCAATAATCGGAATGGCGTTTTTATGTCCGTTATTAATCAAACGGGCAATATTTTCGATGTATTGGTCTCTTTTGAAACCGTTACAAATCACATAAGTACTTTTGTTGATTTTGCCATTTTGCAATAAATTTTCAACAATATTGATATCAAAAGCCGAAGAGGTTTCGATATGAATGTTGTTTTTGAAAGCTTCATTCATAATGTATTCAAAATGAGAACTTTTGGTGCAATAGCAATAGTAATATTTTGCCTCATATTTGTTTTTTTCCATCGATTTACGAAACCAATTTTTGGCTTTGTTGATGTTATTTGAAATCTGAGGTAAATACGTAAATTTTAAAGGTGTTCCGTATTGTTCCACCAGTCTCATCAAATCGATATTGTGAAACTGAAGGTTGTCTTTGTTTAATGTAAATTCTTCTTGAGGGAAGTAATAGGTTTGATTTATTAAATCGTAATATTTTGTGTTCATTGGGAGGATTGGATTTCAGAATGATTAAATAAAAAAAATGAATTAATTAAACTAAAATTCAAACCCTGATATTGGCATAAATAATCTCAAAATTTAGCGATTCCGTTTTCAAAAAGGAATCAATACCAAAGCTGAAATCATCTTTAATCGAATATATTTTTTTCAATATTCTTAAAAAGAAATGACTGCTTTTGTTCTCATTCGAAATATGAATTCTGTGGTATTGATTTTTTTTCATTGCGGCAAATGTAAAAAATAATATATACGTGATGCAATCCTTTTTTTGTAAAAAATGATTAGGATTTATAATCATTAAATGCTTCAAGAATCAATTCATTTTCAACGGATTGACTTATTTTTATTTTTCCAATTCCTTCAATTAATGCGAATTGAATGCTGCCGTACTCATTTTTTTTATCATGAATCAGTAATTCAAGAATTGGTTCAATGTCATTTTCAACAAATTCAATATCATCAAAGATAGTTTTTATTGTTGTTTTTATTTGGGTGTATTCTTCCGGACTGATTAAATTTTTATTCAAAGAAATATAACTTTCTAAAATCATTCCTGCAGCAATTGCTTCTCCGTGCAGCAAAGTTGTTTTATTTTCATTTTCTAAAAAATAACTTTCTATGGCATGACCAAGGGTATGTCCGAAGTTCAGCGCTTTTCTGATGTTTTTCTCTGTTGGATCCTGTTTTACGATTTCATTTTTGATTTCCACGGAGCGGTATATCAATTCGTCAAAATCAGCAAAATCAATCGCTTTTAAATCCAGGAATTTTTCCCAATAGGCTTTGTCGTAAATCAAACCGTGTTTCAACATTTCGGCTAAACCGGAACGCATTTCGTTTTGTGGTACGGTTTCTAGGTATTGGGTGTCAATCAATACCATGGTTGGCACATTAATAACACCGATTTGGTTTTTTAAATTACCTAAATCAACGCCGTTTTTACCACCCACGGAAGCATCAACCATAGAAAGTAAGGTTGTCGGGATATGGATAAAATCAACTCCCCTTTTGAATGTTGAAGCCACAAAACCGCCTAAATCGGTAACAACGCCACCGCCTAAATTAATTACAAGGCTTTTTCGGTCTGCTCCCAGTTCTGTTAAAACATTCCAAATTTGCACACAGGTTTCAATATTTTTATGTTGTTCCCCTGCTTCAAACTCAATAATTTCAATGGTTAAATCAGTCTCTAAATAAGGAAGGAATTTTGGTAAACAGGCCTCGTTGGTATTGCTGTCAACAATAATAAACAGGTTGGAGTACTTCTTTTCTTTCAAATGAAGGTTTAATGCTTCGTATCCTTTTTCGTTGAAATAAATTGGGTAGTTATTGGCTTGAATTGTTTGCATCGCTTTGTATTAATTTGAAGCGCAAAATAAGCGAATTTTTGCTGAATAATATTCAAATGCATCTCAATATTTATAAAAAAATAGATAAATGGAATAAATTTAATGACTCCATGTGATTTTGTCTTCTGGATAAAAAATAATATTCAATTTTAATATTTAATGGATACTAGTATTTTAAAAGTCATTTTACAAAATGGTTTTATAATTTCATCTTAATTTGAATATTTTTTGTATTTAAATTACTAACTTGAATGCTGTAATATGTAATATTATTCAGTTTTATTTTTATTCAGCTTAATTTTTAAAAAATGGAAAAAATATTCAATAATACAGAAATAGCCTTTGCCTTAAAAAGTGACAGCGAACTCGAAAAAGCGTATTTTCTTTTTAAGATGATTGCCAATGAACCCTTAGTTCGTATTGGGACTATGGTAACCAATTTTGCATTAACAGTACATCTTCCCGTTGAAAGATTAATTCGCGCTACCGTTTTTGATCATTTTTGTGGTGGGGTGAACGAAAATGACTGTCTTTCTGTAGTGGATAAAATGTACAGCAAGGGCGTTTCTTCGGTTTTGGATTATTCTGTAGAAGGAAAAGATGAAGAGGAACAATTTGATGCCGCTTTAAAAATGACCCTGAAAACGATTGATTTTGCCAAGGAACGCCAGGCGATTCCTTTTGCCGTTTTTAAACCGACAGGCTTGGGAAGATTTGAATTGTATGAAAAAATAAGTGACCATCAATCGCTGACTCCTGAAGAAAAGGAAGAATGGGATAGGGTCGTGGGTCGTTTTGATTTAGTTTGCCATGAAGCACATCAAAAAGACGTGGGATTACTGATTGATGCTGAAGAAAGTTGGATGCAAAATGCTACAGATGAATTAATTATTCAAATGATGCGGAAATATAACAAAACAAAACCAATAGTCTATAATACTTTGCAAATGTATCGTAAGGACCGTCTGGATTATTTGAAAAATTTGTATCAGCAGGCAAAAAAGGATGGATTTTATATTGGGATAAAATTAGTCCGTGGTGCTTATATGGATAAAGAAAATGAACGGGCAGAAGAAAATGGCTATCCAACACCCATATGTCCATCTAAAGAAGCAACCGATTTGAATTACAATTCAGCCTTGCATTATATTATTGAGCATCTGGATACAATAGCCTTATTTGCAGGAACCCATAATGAAGAAAGTGCGTATTATTTGATTGAATTGATGTATCAAAAACGGATCAAAGAAAACGATACCAGAATTTGGTTTGGTCAATTATATGGGATGAGTGATAATATCAGTTTTAATCTGGCGGCTTATGGTTATAATGTCATTAAATATGTTCCTTTTGGACCTGTAAAAGATGTGATGCCCTATTTAATCCGTCGTGCCGAAGAAAACACTTCCGTTGCCGGACAAACCAATAGGGAGTTGGCATTGATAAAAGCGGAAAGAAAAAGAAGAAAAGAAAAATAGTTTTCCCTCTTTTTGAAAAATAAAAAACTCCAGATGATTCCGGAGTTTTTTGTACTTATTTTTAACGATTAAGAATGACTGAACTGCAAATTACTTAGGTTTTTATAAATTCCATTTTCTAAGGCAATCAATTCCTGATGTGTTCCCTGTTCGGATATTTCGCCATTATCCAGTACTAAAATTTGATCGGCACTGCGAATGGTAGCCAATCTGTGTGCAATGATGATGCTTGTTCTTCCTTCCATTAGAATTTCTAAAGCTTGTTGAACCTGTTTTTCGCTTTCACTGTCCAAAGATGAAGTTGCTTCATCAAGAATTAAGATACTCGGGTTTTTAAGCAGGGCACGGGCAATAGCAATACGTTGCCTTTGGCCTCCTGATAATTTAATTCCTCTTTCTCCAACGATGGTTTCGAATTTTTCCGGGAAACCTTCAATAAAATCAAGAGCATTGGCTTGTTTGGCTGCCAAAAGAATTTCTTCCTCTGTGGCGTTAGGTTTTCCATAGGCTATATTTTCCCGGATTGTTCCACCAAACAGAATTACATCCTGGGGAACAATACTCATATTCCCACGAAGATTTTCCAAATCAAAATCATAGATGTTTTTTCCGTCTACCAGAATTTCTCCGTTATCAATATCATAAAAACGCAATAGGAGTGAAGCAATTGTCGATTTTCCGGTTCCGCTAGGGCCTACAATAGCAATTTTTTGACCAAAACTGGCGGTAAAAGTCACATTCTTCAATACTTTGATTTTTTTTCTGGACGGATAACTGAACGCCACATTTTTGAAAGTCACCTTTCCCTGTATTTTTTCTGTTAAAGCAGCAGGCCTTGCGGTATTGATTTTTTCGGGAGTTTCATCCAACAATTCAAAAACACGTTCGGTGGCACCAACCGCTTTTTGGATTTGGGCATACATTTCGGCGATACCACCAAAAGAGGCACCGATAAAAGTAGTATATAATACGAATGAAATTAAATCACCAACGCCTTCAACCTCTCCTTTAATGGTTAAGGTGATTCCGTACCAAACTACAGCAACGACACAACCAAAAAGACACAAAATAATAAACGAAGCAAAATATCCCCGATATTGACCGCCTTTGATGGCTATTTTTACAATTTCTTTGATTTTGTTTTTATAACGGTTTATTTCATACCATTCATTCGCAAATGATTTCACATTGCTTATTCCTTGCAGGGTTTCTTCAACAATAACCTGACTTTCGGCCACTTTATCTTGAGTCATTTTTCCGTATTTGCGAATAAATCTTCCAAAAATAACGGCTGCCACTGCTACAATTGGAACAATAGACAACATCATTAACGTTAGTTTCGGGCTGATGCTTCCCAGAATAATGAAACCACCAATGATTAAAATAAGCTGTCTTAAAAATTCGGCAATGGTAGTTGTGAAAGTATCTTGCAATTGTGAGATATCGGCACTAATCCGACTGTTCAATTCTCCCACACGTTTTTGGGAGAAAAATGACATCGGGAGTTTAATTAAGTTTTCATAGAGCGCAAAACGAATGTTGGATAACGAATTCTCGGTGAAATTCACAAAAAGAGAGATTCTGAAAAAGGAAAAAATAGCTTGAAGAGCCAGAATCCCCATTAGTCCTATTGCTATAGTATTTGCCTTGTCCAGATCTTTATTGGTTACACAATCGACCAGCATCCCCATGAGTTTAGGAAATGCTAAGGCAGTAGCACTGGTTAACAGTAAAAAAACCAATCCCACAAAAAATTTCCATTTTTGGTTTTTAGCATATTTAAAAATACGTAAAGCTTTTTGAAGTGAGTTAGCGTCTAATTTAGCTTTTGGTAAATCATTTTCTTTAATTCGGGCCATTTGATGTAATTTATGATGCAAATGTACTACTATAGTAATTCATTACAAAAAATAGTCCTGATTCATGAAATTATTAATTTGCTGTTAGTGAGTGCAAAAGAATTTTACTTCAAATTATTATTGATTTATTTTTAGAATTTGCTTGCAAATACAAAATCTAGCTGTATATTTGCACACGCAATAGGGCGATTAGCTCAGCTGGTTCAGAGCACCTCGTTTACACCGAGGGGGTCGGGGGTTCGAACCCCTCATCGCCCACAAGTTTAATAACAAATGGTTTCAAAAGCCGATAAATCTTAGGATTTATCGGCTTTTTGCTTTGTGGCATATACCAAATTATTCATTCAATCTTAATCGGAAAGGGACAAAATCGAGACCCTGTTTTTTTTACAATTAGGGTCTCGCTAAATCTTCTCAATCCTTGCAAACAGCCGTACTAACAACCAGTTCAATACTTGTTCAGAATATGTACATCTTGTTTGTTATCAATTAGAAAATTAAATTGAATACTAATTAAAAGGTCACCACAATGAAAGCAAAAATCACTTTACACATTTATGCTAAAACTACAAAAGCTAATGCAGCTGGACAATTACCAATTTATATTCGATTAACTGTTGACGGCCAACGTTTCGAATTTAGTTCTAAGAAATTCATTGAAAAATCAAAATGGTCTCCAGAACTATCTAAAATGAAAGGTAGCTCGGAAGAAGCTAGAACAATAAATAATTATCTTGATTTAATGAAATCGAAAGTTTTTGATATTCAAATGGAGTTAATCCATAAAAATGAAGATTTATCCATAGAGAATTTCAAGTCCAGAATATTAGGAACCAATCAACGTGAGAGAATGATAATTCCAATTTATCAAAATCACAATGATAAAATCGAAGAACTTATCGGAAATGGGTATGCTTATGGAACATTAGAACGCTTCAAAATATCTTTGAAACACTTGAAAGAATTTATTCAATGGAAATATAATGTCTCAGATATTAGTATTACTAAAATTGATTACGCCTTTGTAACTGAATTTGAATTCTACTTGCGAAGCGTTAAAAAATGTAACAATAATACTGCTGTAAAATATGTTAGAAACTTTAGGAAAATAATTAAGATTTGTCTAGATAATGATTGGTTAGATAAAAATCCTTGTAGCCGATACGAAGGAAAAATGAAAGAAGTAGAACGAGATTTTCTTACTGAAGAAGAACTAAATAGAATTTATAACAAACGATTTTCATCAGAACGATTAACTTTAGTCAAAGACATTTTTATTTTTTCCTGTTATACCGGTTTAGCTTATATTGATGTAAAAGGCCTAAAAAAAGACCATATAGCAATAGGTATTGATGGTGAAAAATGGATTTTTAAAAACCGTCAAAAAACAGATACTAAGTCTAAAATTCCGGTATTGCCAATCGCAGAAGCAATCATTCAAAAATATGCTAATCATCCAAAGTGTTTGAATGAGGATAGCGTCTTGCCAATTTTGACCAATCAAAAAATGAATGCTTATCTCAAAGAACTTGGAGACCTATGTAATATTTCAAAAGAAATCACATTTCACATGGCTCGGCATACTTTCGCAACATCAGTAACACTTACTAATGGAGTTCCTATTGAAACTGTGAGCAAAATGCTTGGACATAAAAACATACAAACTACACAACATTATGCTAAAATTTTAGATAAAAAAGTGAGTGAGGATATGATGATTTTAAAAGAAAAATTTAAAAGCTTACAAATTGCTACAAAAGAGATGTGTAGTTAATCTTTTTTATATATGATCTTTCTTTGTGACTTTAACTTATAAAGAAATATTGACAAATATTTTTTTTTCTTAAATGTAGTATTCTTGTAATCAATTAGTTTTATTGTTTTTCACTTGCTTAATATATTCAGAAGGTGAAATTTTATACTCTTCTTTAAAACACTCTCTAAAATATCCAAGATCATTAAAACCTGATTTATATGCCGCCTCAGAAATATTACAAGAGCCATTTAGAATAAGTTGCTGACTATTTTTCAGCCTTATTTTACGGATGAATTCATTAGCCGACATGCCGGTTAAGGCTTTAACTTTTCGGTAAAATGCTGTATGGCTCATATTCATTTTTTCCATCATGAATGCGATATCCAGTTTTTCAGACTCTAGATTTTCTTCAATGATAATGGTTATTTTTGCTAAAAAGCTTTCATCCAGCTTGCTTAGTTTAGTTTCATTTTGTGATAGATTAGAACTGGATTCAGAAGTTTGTGATGCAATTTGTTCGGCTAGTTTTTTACGGGATTCCAGTATGTTTTGAATTCGAATTCGTAAAAGTTTAGCACTAAAAGGTTTTGTTATGTAAGAATCAGCTCCATGTTCGTATCCTTCTTCTTTATCCTGAATGGAGTCTTTAGCGGTGAGTAAGATTACCGGAATATGACTGGTACGGATATCTTCTTTTATATTTTGGCATAATGCTATACCATCCATTATTGGCATCATAATATCACTAACAATAATATTGGGGATATTATTTTGTGCTATTTCCAGCCCTGTTTTCCCATTTTCAGCAACTATCACATTATAATCATTGTCTAAAGAAGTAGTAATGTAATCACGAATATCCATATTATCTTCTATAACAAGCACAATTGGTTTCTCAACAACATCCTTCTCTATCTCTTTGTTTTCAACAAAAATATCGTTTTCCAAAGGAGGATTATGGATGTCTTTATGTAGAGCATCAGGATAAGTATTTTGAGTTAAAATACGAAATGCAAAACTGGTTCCTTTTCCCATGATGCTGTTTACAGAAAGAAAACCTTCATGCAGATCTGAAAGTGATTTTACCAAAGCAAGTCCGATACCGGTACCCGATACCTGATATTGTCCTCTGACTTGAAAATAACGGTCAAAAATATGTGATAGGTCTTTTTCGTCAATACCGTATCCGGTATCTTTTACTTCTATTTCGGTGTATAGATTCCCTTCTTCTTTCACAGAACGAAGACTAAGAGATATTTCTCCTTCCGCAGTATATTTCACAGCATTAGATAGTAAATTTTTAAGTATCGAAGTAATTATATCAGCATCAAAATAGATAGTAGTTTCAGTTGTTTCTATATTTATATGGAATATTATTCTATCGTTTCGGTTCAACTCTTTAAAACGCAGACCGATCTCCGTTACTAAATTGCCAATATTATCTTTACAAACAGTAAGTTTTCTATTTTGTGTTTCCGTTGTTCTAAATTCTAATATTTGATTAATTAAATTCAACAGGCGTAAAGCACTGCTATGAATAACATCAATCTTCTTGCTATGGTAAGAAGATAAATTTTTATCATGAATTAGGTCTTCCAATGGACCTAAAATCAATGTGAGAGGCGTTCTCAGTTCATGAGTGATATTAGTGTAAAAACGTAGTCGTTCTTTATTAAGTTCCTGTTCATTAACACTGTTTTTTCTTTCTAATTCCAATGAGTTTTTTAATGTAAGTTTATGTTTATATGCACGCAGCAGCTTGTATGCAACAAAGAAAATAATTATTGCATAAAAAAGCTTGGCATACCATGTTAGCCACAAAGGAGGACTAACATAGATAGGAATCGAGGCTATGTGAGCTTCGTCCCAATCCTGATTTCGTAATCGGGCTTTTACTTTGAAAATGTAGTTACCATGAGGAATGTTACGGAATGTTACATGATTTTCTTCTAGTGTATTATACCAGTTACTATCTAATCCTTCCATCATATAAGCATATTCTACTTGCTGATTTTGAGTAAAATCAGTAACAGAATAAGAAATACGGAAAGAGTTTTGATTGTAAGCTAAATCGATTTCTCCATTTTTGAGTAAAATCAAATCTTCATCAAGTTTACCTTCGGTATGGCTCTTAAATCTTTTACAATCAATAATTTTTACTGGAGCAACTTTATTTCTGGTAATTAAATCATTCGGATTGAAATAACATACGCCACTTAAAGAACCAAAATAAAGATAATCTTTTGCCGAGCAGGCTGATCCTTCAATGAAATTTCCTGTAGGTATACCATCTCGATAATCATAATTATCGAACCTCTCTTTTGCTTTGTTTAAAAAAGAAATACTGTTATTCGAACTAATCCAGATTCCTCCATTTTTGTCTTCTTGAATAGCTCGTACATAACTGTCTTTAAGTCCTTGTTTTTCATTGTACATTTTAAGTTGTTTGGGAAATCTAGTATCTTTAAAATATGCAATGCCTTCACGGCTAGTTGCCCAAATTCCTCCTTTACTATCAAGGTACAGTTGATTAATTGCATTTGATCCTAGACCACTATTCTTTGTAAGATGCTGTATTAGTCTGTCATTTTTATCAAATATACTTATACCATTTCCAGTGGTTCCTACCCAAAGTTTGCCTTGTTTGTCACGCAAAATTCCATAGGCAGACTTATCGTTCAGCTGATTATTAATTTTATCTTCTTTATGAATTATATTATTCTCATAAGTATAAATACCATATTCAGTCCCAATCCATATTTTATTTCTCTGATCTTCATAAAAAGTAATAACATCTATATATTTCGTACCTAAATTGATCCTTTCTACATGGTTATTTATAATATTTAATTTGAGAAGTCCATCATCAAAAATCCCTAAAAATATTGTGTTATTGATTTTTTTGATTGCAGATATTTGCCCGTAAGATCTTGAAAAATAAGGAGCAAGGTTATAAATGTTTTTTAATTTAAAATCTTTAAAAATAGCAATTTCGGTTTCACTACCAAGCCATATTTGCTGTTGTTTATCTGAATATATACCCCATATAGGCTTTTCTATTAAGTTATTATTGTTTTTGTAATAGGGAAGTATATGAAAGGGAGATTGGGTATGGCTTATAAAATCTAAACCACTACTGTTATTACCAATCCAAACATTTCCAAAAAAATCCTGAAATAAACTTCTTGGATTTTTTGATGAAAGCCCAAACTCATTATTTGTTTCTGTAATATTTCGGAATTGAATATTTTTTGGATTTATAAATTTGATTTCATTTAAATCAAGGATACTAATCCCACCAATATCACTAGCAATCCATAATGTTCCGTCTCTCATTTCTTTGATGCTGTAAATATGGTCCCCTATTAAAGAATAGGCATTATTGGGGTCATGCTTAAATGATAAAAATTCATCCTTTCGAGAATTGTACAAAGCGAGCCCGTAATTAGTTCCAATCCAAATATTACTAAGATGGTCTATGTAAATTGAATAAACACTGTTTCCGGGCAAACTTTTTGGATTTTTAGGATCGTTCAAAAAATTTCGAATCGTTTTTGTTTTTAAATCAATTATACTTAAACCATTCTGTGCATGTCCTACATAAAGACGTCCCTTGCCATCATCGAAAGAACACCAATTGTTTTCTTTTAATTCTTTTATATTTTTATCAGAATAGTTGGTGAATTTTTTTGTGTTTTTATTATAAAAAATAATTCCATCGCTATGAGTGGTAATCCAAATTCCATTATTTAAAGAGGGGGAGATGCTTACAACATTATCAATTTTTACATCTCTATTAGTGTAGTTGTCAAATTTATTTGTAGATAAATTTAATATTGATAAACCATCTCTTCTTCCAATCCACAGTTTATTCTCTTTTTTGTCATAAAACAATGTATTAAGTCCATTATTTCCTAATTGAGAATTATTTTTTTTATAGGCAACAAAATTTTTTCCATCAAACCTATTCAGACCTGACGTTGTTGCTATCCAAATACAGCCTTGTTTATCTTGTGTAATATCTGTTACATAATTATTGGACAAACCATTTTCTATTCCTAAATGTTTTATATTATAAGGTTGAGCGATGCCGGATAAGCATGTCAGTAACAGATAGAAAGAAGATATGAAATGTTTTTTTAGCATAACGATAATGATATTAGTAGGACATAAAACAAAAATACGACAAAAATTCTCTGGATTGTTTCCTGTCTACAGTGCTAAAATATTGGATATGGAAATGGATTTTTTAAATTTTAATATGTAATAAACTGATAGTTAGTGTTTTAAAATATTTTTTTAGGGACTAATTGTCTGAATTGGCGATGCTATTGCCTAATTTACCTTTGCTATTAGAACGATTTACCAGCTATTTGATTTGGATGCTCTCGATAGATTTGTATATCTCATTAATATGAAAATATTGTGAGTTAACTAATCTTAATTTTTAACTAAACAAAAAACAAATGAAGAAACCAGATTTAACGAATTGGTATCGAAAAAATTTTGCGACCTTTTTATTGGGAGCAAGTTGTATTGTCAGTTATCCTATTGCGGCTATGGATAATGTTCCAGGAGTGATGACTGTTCAGCAACAAAAGCAAAAAGTTTCAGGTACTGTGAAAGACCAATATGGCTTGCCCGTAATTGGTGCAAATGTAGTGGAAAAAGGAACTAATAATGGAATTGTAACTGATCTAAATGGTGAATTCTCATTATCAGTAAAACAAAATGCAACCTTAGTTATTACATCTATTGGTTATCTAAGCCAGGAAGTAGTGGTGGGTAAAAGTGAAAAATTGACGGTGATATTGAAAGAAGATGTCAAATCTCTTGAAGAAGTAGTTGTAATTGGTTATGGTACGCAAAAAAGGGCAGAAGTTACTGGAGCGGTTGCCAGTGTTAATTTAAAAGCCATTGAAAATTCACCCAATACAAATATTGGACAGATGCTGCAGGGGGCTGCTACCGGTGTTAATGTGGGGGTGTCTACCACGGCAGGTGGTACACCTTCTATCCAAATACGAGGCAGGTCTACCCTTAATGGTTCGCAGAATGTGTTAATTGTATTGGATGGTATCCAATACAGTGGGTCTTTGTCTTCTATCAATCCCGATGATATTGCATCTATGGAAATTTTAAAAGATGCCAGTTCAGCCGCGGTTTATGGGGCTCAAGGTGCCAACGGGGTATTGCTCATTACCACTAAAAAAGGATTAACCGGTGAGCCAAGAATATCCTATTCCACTTCCTATACTACCCAAAGCCCTACGAAAACATACCGTACTTTAAACCGGGCAGAGTATTTGCAAGATCTTAAATTTAAAAACTGGGATTTGGCATTTTTGGCACCGGGATATACTACTTCCAACCCGGATTATGATGAGCGGGCGGTGGTGGATGCTTCTATGGTAAATGCCGATAGAACAGAACTTCTGCCCAATGATTTTGATTGGATTAAAGAGGGTACAACCAGTCCGTTTATCCAAGAACATAATTTAAGTGTATCCGGAGGGTTAAAAGATGTTGTCTCTTATTTGTTTTCAGCCAGTACGGTAGATCAGCAAAACTTTATTAAAGCGGATAACTTTAAGAGAAAGACCTTGCGAGCCAATTTAGAAATTACGCCGACGGACTTTTTGAAAATAGGTTTGGCATCTTCCGGTTCTTTTGTGAACCAGGATGGATCAGAACCTGATTTGAGTTGGTTGGTTCGTATGTCTCCTTTGTTGGTTCCCTATGACGAAGAGGGCAAAATTATTCCCAATCCATTTAAAAACGTAGCACTTAATCCTTTAATATCTAATGCGGTTGATGATTATGATAGGACTCAATATTATTTTGCCAATATCTATGCCGAATTAAAGATTCCTTTTATTGAAGGGTTGAAATATAGGATTAATTATGGACATAATTTAATACAAAACCAACATTATTATGCCAGTGAATTTGATGCAGGTTTAACTGGTTTAGCGTATAAGTCAAATAGACAGAATTACGACTATACGATTGATAATATTGTAACTTATGATCGTAAATTTGGTAACCACAAATTCACTTTAACCGGTCTATATGGAGCTCAAGAAAGAAAATTTGAACAAACTTATGCTGAAGGAAAAGGATTTGACAGGTTGACTTTGGGGTATAATAGCTTGGAAAGTGGAAATATTTATACTATCAATTCTGGTGCCTCGTCAGAAACATTAAACTACCAAATGGGAAGGTTAAGCTATAATTTTTCAGATAAGTATCTGGCTACTGCCACTGTTAGGAGAGATGGATTCTCAGGCTTTGCCGATAACCATAAATATGGTATTTTCCCTTCTGCTTCTATAGGTTGGGTAGCATCAAAAGAGGACTTTATTAATGATCTGAACGTGGTAAATTACTTAAAAATACGGGCAAGTTATGGAACTATCGGTAATCAAACCAGTAGCTATTCTTCATTGGCGAGGGTATCATCTAGTGCTTCTTATTTGTTTGGTGACGGAGGAGCTACTGCTTTTGGTCAACAGGTATCTTCATTGGCCAATCCGGATTTAAAATGGGAACGTACCACAGGATTAAACCTTGGGGTGGATTTTACAGCTTTTAATAATAGACTGAGTGGAACATTGGAATATTACAACAATGATACTCATGATCTATTGTACAATGTAACAATACCTTCTTTAACCGGTTTTTCATCTACATTAACTAATTTGGGACAAGTTAATAACACGGGGTTAGAGGCTTCTTTAACCTATAGAATTATTAACAAGGGTGAACTTAAATGGGAAGTAACAGGTAATATCTGGCGTAATAAGAATAAGATAGTGAGTTTGTTGGGTAAAGATGATGATGGGGATGGTAAAGAAGACGATTTAATAGCCAGTAGTTTATTTATAGGAAAATCTATTGGAACCGTTTACAATTATCAGGCGGGGGATATTTATCAATTAACAGATGACATTCCAACTGGATTTTTTCCGGGAACATTAAGAGTAGAAGATTTGAACGGAGATGGTAAATGGGATGCCCAAAATGACCGAAAAATACTGGGAAGTACTGATCCGGCATATAGTTTCAGTATTTTTAATAATTTATCGTACAAAGGATTTGGCTTAAGCTTTTTAATCAATAGTATCCAAGGAGGAAAAGATGGTTATTTAGGAAATTCACTTGTGTATTTTAAACGTGATGATAATACTGGTCGTGAAAACCAATTAGCGGGTATAGATTATTGGTCTCCAAGTAATCCGGGAGGGAAATATCCGAGAAACATATCAGGTAGTAATCCTACTGTCGTCCCACCAATATATGAATCCAGAAGTTTTGTCCGTTTACAGGATATTTCCCTATCGTACAACCTGCCGGGAAGTTTGTTGAGCAGCTTAAAAGTGGAGCGAATCAGTGTTTATGCAAGTGCCAAAAATCTATTTACGTGGACAAAATGGGACGGATTAGATCCGGAAACCGGTTCGAATTCTGCCGCTGGAAGGCCTGTTATGCGTCCAATATCGTTAGGTCTTCGAGTAAGTTTTTAATATTTATTAAGAAAAAAATCATACTATAATGAAAAAGATAAAATTAATTTTAATATTGGCTGTTCTTGTATTTACAAGTAACTCTTGCCAAGATGATTTCTTAGAAGAAAAACCTTTGGATTTTTTAAGCTCTGCCAATGCGTTTAATTCCAGTGCAGGTTTTGAAGCCTCTACCAATAATTTATACAGTTTGTTGCGTGATCTTTTATTTACTCGTAATGAAACTCAACCTTTTGAATATACTTATCGCACAGATGTAGGCTTATTTGTGCCTTCCTCTAATCCACCGAATTTAATTGGGGAACTGGCACCTACAAGTGGTATTCCTGCCAATCATTGGAACGGTTGGTATAAAGTGGTGTCAGAGGCAAATACGATTATCAGCAGGCTTAAATCTGCTGATTTGAATGAAGGAGAAGCTAAAATATTTGAAGCAAAGGCTAAATTTTTCAGAGCCTATGCTTATAGTCGTTTGGCCTATCTTTTTGGAGGTGTACCTATTTTGCAAGAAGAGGTGACTTCACCGAAAACAGATTATGTACGGGCAAGTCGAGCGGAAGTGTATGCCTTATGTATATCAGATTTGATTTTTGCCGGGGATAATTTAAAAGGAATCACACAAGTAAAAGACGGAGAAGTAAGTAATCTTGCCGCTAAGCACTTATTGGCAGAGGTGTACAATACTACTGGAGATTATACTAAGGCAATAGCGGCTGCTTCAGATGTCATTAACGATCCGGCTACAGCTCTAATGACGATCCGTTTTGGTGCCAGAAAAAGTGAAACACCGGGTGATCCATATTGGGATTTATTCCAAAAAAACAATCAAAATAGAAAAGCAGGTAATACTGAAGGTATTTTAGTGATGCAAATTGATGAAGATACCCCGGGGGGAGCTGGTTCCACTACTATTGCTGGCTGGCCATTTAATAGTGTTTATAACCTGGAAAGAGTACATGCACCGTTGATTCGCGATGTCCGTTTACCGGATGCAACAGATTTAGATACTAATGGAAAACCTAAAATGAAAGCCATGTGTTATTGGCCTGCATCCGATTATACAAGCGGTGGAAGAGGGGTAGGGTTTCTTGCGCCTTCTGATTACTTTGTACACAATGCCTATCAAGCGGGTGCCCCATCAGATTTTACAAACGACATTAGAAATGCCAACCATAATTTTGTACGCAAATTTAAAGTTACTAGACCAGGCAATGGTACGTATCCAGTTGGTACAATGATTGATTTTGATAATGTACCGGCAGGTGCTAAAGGTTTCAGCGGAGCCAATTTGGTTTCGGGTAATGTTAATAATCGTGCGATGTATCCTTTTCAAACAAAAGCTACAACCATTGGTAACCACCCGGCAAACTTATACGCAGGTAGCACAGAATATCCTGCCTTGTTGAAGCAAAGTGCTGCCCCAACCTTTAGGGATGAATATCTTTTCCGTTTGGCAGATACGTATTTACTCAGAGCAGAAGCCTATCTTGGAGACAGTGATTTAACTAAGGCCGCTGCAGACATTAATGTGGTTCGGGCAAGGTCGAATGCTTCTGCTATAGCACCTTCCCAAGTAGATTTGGATTTTATTCTGGATGAAAGAATGCGTGAATTTGGTATAGAGGAAAAAAGAATGTTTACGCTAATGCGTTTGGGTAAATGGTACGATAGAATTATAAAATGTAACCCATTTTATGCACAATCTGCTGAAGAGCATTTTAACCTATGGCCAATACCTTTTGCTGAAATTGAAAGAAATAAGGATGCCAAATTAGAGCAAAATCCTGGGTATTAGTACTTAAAACATTGAGTTTAATTAGTTTGTTTTTTAAGGGCGAGAGTGACATAGCTCTTGCCCTTAATTTTATAACATAAGTGATTTAAAGTTGTATCGTCCTAAAATGGAGTCCTTAAAAATTATTATAATGAAGCCAGATATGGTATTGGTTAGAAATAAAAAAGTGAATTCATATTTCGGAACAGTTTTAATTAAATGAATTTCGATTTTTGTGCCTTTGGGACAAAATGAAACGGGTAAAACACCTATGTCTCTGCCTCGGGGATTGTTCGTTTCAAGAAATTTGTTTATTCAAAGATTCCATGTGACCTTTGAAAAATAAAAACTATAAAAATGAAATTTATCTACACAATTGTTTTTCTGGCAATATCTGCCCTTAGCGTGGCACAGAACCAAAGAGAGACCAGAAATTTTGATTTTGACTGGAAGTTTTTGCTCGAAGATGTTCCTGAAGCCAAAAATTCCGATTACGATGATGGCAATTGGCAGGAAGTCCAGCTGCCCCATGACTGGAGTATCAAGCAACCCGTGTCAAAGGAAAATGCGGGTAAAGGTTGGATGGAAGGAGCCATGGGCTATTTGCCGGGGGGCATTGGCTGGTACCGTAAAGAGTTTCAATTGCCCAAAAGCTATGAAGGAAAGAAAGTCGTTATTCAATTTGATGGGGTCTACCACCAAAGTGACGTCTACATCAATGGCAAACATTTAGGGTTTCATCCTTATGGTTATACCACATTCGAATATGACCTAACGCCCCATTTAAACTACGGAGGAGAGAATACGATTGCCGTGAGAGTGGGCCATGGCGATGCGCCTTCATCACGTTGGTATTCTGGATCAGGGATTTACCGACATGTTTGGTTAAAGGCAACCCATCCGGTACATGTTGCGACATGGGGAACCTACATAACCACTCCGGAGATTTCAGAAAAACTAGCTAAAGTCAACATAGCTACCACTATTGAGAATAATGGTCAAAATCCTGTAGAAGTTTTGGTACAAAACCAGATTGTTGATAAACAAGGGAATAAACTTGCAGAAGAAAAATCGAAATTTCGAGTTGGGAAATCAAAGCAGGAAACTCTGCAACAAGCTTTGAAACTCAAGAATCCTAAGCTTTGGTCAATTGAAGCGCCAAACTTATATGATATGGAAACTACTGTAAAGGTGAATGGTAAAACGGTTGATCAATACAAGACCACGTTTGGTGTTCGAGAGATTAGGTTTGATGCAGATAAAGGTTTTTTCCTGAATGGAAAGAACATCAAGATGAAAGGGATGAACCTTCACCCGGATGCAGGATCATTAGGTACTGCAGTACCCGACCGGTCTTATCTACGCAGGCTTCAAATACTCAAAGAATATGGAGTCAACGCCATTCGTTGTTCTCATAATCCTCCAACATCTGAATTTTTGGATATGTGTGACAGTTTGGGCTTTTTGGTTATTGATGAGGCATTTGATAAATGGAAGAGTGGCTATTATGAAAAATACTTTGATGAGTGGTGGCAGCGGGACATGGATGCTATGGTAGTAAGAGATCGCAATCATCCTTCTGTTGTGCTTTGGAGTATTGGAAATGAAACAAATGAGCAGTACGACATGACCGGAGAAGGTACAGCGCGTGCCATAATGTTAAGAGATTATATTCATGAACTAGAACCTAGCCGTTTGGTTACCGCAGCACTTCGACCGGATCAGGAAAGAAGGCATAACACAAATGGTTTTGCACAAGCTTTGGAAGTGGTAGGGTACAATTATCAGGAGCCCTGGCTGAAGGATGAAAAAAAACAATTTGCCGATCGAATTATGTATGTATCTGAGGCCTTCTCTTATTATCGCAATGAAAAAAATAAGTTCAGAGCTTTCCATCCTGTCAATCCATGGTATGATGTAGCGAACAATGACTTTGTTTTTGGTCAGTTCCTTTGGCCGGGGGTTGATTACATGGGTGAAAGCAAAAGATGGCCCAGTATGGGGCGGGTGAATGGTCTTTTTGATGTTTGTATGTTTGAAAAACCTGCTGCTGCATTTCATCGGTCTGTTTGGAATGATGAACCCATGGTGAGGATTGCGGTAGCCGATCAGTCATTGGATATAGATCCCGGAAAACCGCACTGGAGCTGGCCTTTTTTGGCAGACCACTGGAATTTTCCACAATATGACGGACGCATCATTCAGGTTGAAACCACAACCAATTGCGATAGCGTAGAATTATTCTTAAACGGCGAATCTTTAGGGTTCAGGAATACTTCTGAATATCCGAATAATACAATTACATGGTATGTTCCCTATGAAAAAGGCCTTATTGTAGCCAAAGGTTACAAAGCAGGTCGGGAAGTCGCCTTTTATGAGTTGAAAACAGCTGGAGAACCCTCACAAATTCTATTGTCTGCAGACCGTACACAGCTTACAGCCGATGGGCAGGATCTGTCTCACATTACTATTAAATTGGCAGATGACCAAGGCGTGGTAGTTCCCAATGCTGATCAGGAAATTTCGGTCGAGGTAATGGGTAGTGGAAGATTGATTGGTCTGGACAACGGCGACTTGAGAGACCCCTTTACAGGAAACTCAATTCAGACATATTTTGGAAAAGCATTACTTACGGTTCAGTCCAATCGTTCAAAAGGAGCTATAAAAGTAATCGTAAAGTCTAAGGATGTGCCAGAGGCGAGCCTTCAAATCACCACAAAATAAAGGTTATAAGGATGGACTGGGATATGCTTTAATCACAAATTAAATTGAAAATTTACATAAAATATTAACTAAACCATTAAATATTAAGATTATGAGAAAAAAACTACTAACATTATTACTGATTTTCGTCTGTGTAGGGACATCCCTGTCCCAGACGTTTGTACATCCGGGAGGTCTCCATACTCTGGAAGACCTCAATCGGATGAAAGAAAAAGTAGCCGCGGGGGAAAGCCCCTGGATAGAAGGCTGGAATACGCTGATTTCCGATGGAAAATCTAGTACCTCTTATGGTATATCCGGTGGCGTTCTGGCAAATGCCAATCAGCGGCAGAACATGAACAGAGACGCACAGGCGGCTTACCTGAATGCTCTCCGTTGGTATATCTCCGGAGACGTGGCTCATGCTGAGAAAGCTATTAGCATATACATGGCCTACGCCAATACCGTTAATCAAATACCCTCAGGAGGAAATACGGATATATTAGGATTGGGAGGTATAGGTTTTACAGCGATGGCCATGGGTGCAGAGATTATGAGGCTCTATGAGGGCTGGGCTCCGGCTGACTTTGAGAAATTCAAGTTCATGATGAAGGAGTATTTTTACCCTGTAAGCCACGAGTTCCTGACCAACCATAAAGGGACCTGCCCAACGCATTATTGGGCCAACTGGGATTTGAACAATGTTTCCGCACTGCTTGCCATTGGTATCCTGGTGGATGACCAGGATATTTTTAACGAAGGTATTGAGTATTTCAAGAACGGGATTGGAGCAGGAAATATCCATAACGCTGTTCCCTTTGTTCAGGGAAATTTCGGCCAATGGCAGGAGTCCGGTAGAGACCAGTCACATGCCTTATTGGGTATCGGATTGACCGCTAATATCTGTCAACTGGCCTGGAACCAAGGAGTGGATCTATATGGCTATGACGACAATAGGTTTCTGAAAGGTGCGGAATACGCGGCCCGTACCGGTGCTCTTTCGCTCGAGGCACCATTTTTCGAAGAATACAACAGCTGCGGTAACCGCAGGCACCGCTGGGTAGCCAGCAATGGACTGGGAAAGTACTTTGATCAACCGGTTTGGGAAATCGTCTACAATCATTATGTGGTAAAACAGGGGTTGGAAGCGCCACATGTCGAGGCCATGGCACAAATCATGAGGTTTGCCAAGAGTACTAATGATCAATTGGGGCATGGCACGCTCACCTATACGCTGGATGCGGCCGCTTCCCCGTTGGCCTTTACAGTACCTCCCGGGCAACCGCAAGGTATTATTGCTAACGAAGGCATTGGCAGAGTGGAATTGACTTGGAATGCTGCTGAAGCCATGGACACCAAAGGATATACCGTTAAGCGTGCCACCAGTCCCGGAGGTCCCTATACCACCGTGGCCTCTTGGACAAACAGAACGAACCCGGCGTATACCGATACCGATGTGGACAATGGTACTATGTACTATTATGTGGTTTCTGCCAATAACGATGCCGGTGATGGACCTGAGTCCGTAGAAGTCTCGGCTACGCCTATGGAAGCGGTACAAGAGCTGCCAATGGGATGGGCTCGAACAGACATAGGTAATTTGAGTATTGAAGGTGAAGCTGTTTATGCCGAGGTCAATACCGGACATACTTTTATCACTAAAGGAGCGGGTAGTATCGGTGGAACTTCCGATGCCCTGGGATTCACCTATGGGATTGCTTCAGGTGATGTAACGCTCACCGCCAGAGTAGCGGACTTTGGAGGCTTACAAAAAACAGGGATCATGATCCGTGAATCGCTGAATCCCGATGCCAAGACCATACTGATGAAAATAGGAGATGATGGCTGGCGTCTAGCCGGAATGGGCGTGCGTACCGAGACCGGAGCAAACATGGGATGGATAGGAGGGAACCGCTACACCTGGCGTCCCGACATATGGTTCAGGATTTCCCGGACAGGAAATACTTTTATCGTATATGAGTCCAACAACAAGGATGAATGGTTTGAAGTAGGTCGCCGTACCATCGAAATGGCTGAGAATGTTTACGTGGGACTTTTTAACAGTTCCGGCAACACTACTTCACTGAATACCACTCGTTATGACCACGTAGCTATCACAGGGCTTGTTAGTAATGCACCGGAGATACCTGCTAACCTTACTGCTTCATCCGGCAATACCCAGAACATATTGGGTTGGGATGAGGTAACTAAAGCTTCCAGTTATACTTTAAAGAGATCCACAACCAGTGGAGGACCTTATGAAGTGGTGGCTACCAACCTGAATGTTACTCAGTACACAGATACTGGTTTGGAGAATGGGACGACCTACTATTATGTGGTATCGGCAGCAAACCTTTCCGGAGAGAGTGTCAACTCTTTAGAGACAAGTGCTGCGCCTGAATTGGCGATTGCACTGGCACCTGAAGAAGTAACAGCTCAGCCAATATCAGGTCAGCAGATTGATATTTCTTGGCATGCAAGTTTAAGTGCGACAAGTTATAATGTAAAGCGCGCGACGGTAAGTGGCGGACCTTATACAATTATTACTACCTCGGATACTACTTCATTTAGTGATACCGACGTTGATTACCCTACAACTTATTATTATGTGGTTTCTGCTATAAATGAACTTGGGGAATCAGAGGATTCGGGGGAAGCAAGTGCTACTCCCGGACAGGTAGGTTACTGGAATTTTGATGAAACTACTGGTACCTTTGCCGAAGATTTATGGGGTACGAACGAAGGCACTATCCAAAGCGGTGCAGATTGGGCTTCAGGTGTAGTTAATAATGCCGTTAAACTGGATGGAAGCAGTAGTGGATATGTGTCCTTCCCCTCAGGTATAATGAGTGAGGTAAATGATTTTACCATTGCTACATGGGTTAAACTGGATGAGGTAAATTCTTGGGCGCGTATTCTGGACTTTGGCACGGATAACGCCAATTCCATGTTCCTTGTCCCAAAAACAGGCAATGCAGGAGAAGGAATCAGGTTTGGTATCAGGACTTCCAGTGGATATCCACAGCTTACTTATAATTATACTTGGCCATTAGATACCTGGACTCACATAGCGGTAACCCTGAGCGGTAATACCGCTACCTTGTACCTCAACGGAGAGGCGGTAGCATCCAATTCTAATTTTAATATACGGCCATCTGACTTGGGTGGAAAAACCGGTCAAATTGACCACCACTTTCCAGTGTAAATTGACCACCAGTTCCGGAGCAAACTGACCACCACTTTCCGGTTCAAATTGACCACCTAATTTTGGGGTAAATTAATCACT
>JAKFBW010000111.1:0-17528 GCA_036676965.1 Flavobacterium sp.
CTTGTGTTCGGCGATGGGCAGGAAAATATGAAAATAGGTTTTCTCCCAGATAGGAAGCTCCAATACTTTATTGGCAATAGCCAAACTCATTTCTTCCAAATCATCTTCAGAAAGTTGGTTTCGCAAGACCTTGTATTTGATTCGTAATTCGGTTTTGTCCATAAAAAATTTTAAAAGATAAAAGTAGTTAAATTCCGGATCTCTTTTAGGTTACCGCTTAATTTCAATGTTGAATTTATTAACTTTGTTATATGAACAGTCCAACGCTTGAACTTCAAATCCAAACCTTGCCCGATGGTCCCGGAGTGTATCAATATTATGATAAGGAAGGGAAAATATTGTATGTAGGCAAAGCCAAAAATTTAAAAAAAAGGGTTTCTTCCTATTTTAATAAAATTCATGATACTGCCAAAACCAATGTGCTGGTTAAGAAGATTGTCACCATAAAACATATTGTGGTTCCCACAGAAACCGATGCGCTTTTATTGGAAAATAATTTGATAAAAACATTACAGCCGCGTTATAATGTGTTGTTGCGGGATGATAAAAGTTATCCGTGGTTGTGTATCAAGAAAGAACCTTTTCCGCGCATTTTTGCCACCAGAAGAATGGTCAAAGACGGCTCGGAATATTTTGGACCTTATACCAGCTTCAAAACCGTAAACACGATTTTGGAATTGATAAAAGAGCTGTACCCGCTGCGAACTTGTAATTATGATTTGAACCAAAGCAATATCGAAAGCGGAAAATTTAAGGTTTGTCTCGAATACCATATTGGTAACTGTAAAGGGCCTTGTGAAGGATATGAAACGGCAGAACATTACCAAAAACAAGTGAATGCCATCCGCGAAATCCTCAAAGGGAATTTCAAGGAAAGTATGAAATATTTCAAGAAGCTGATGCTCCAATTAGCTCAGGATATGCGTTTTGAAGAAGCACAAAAAATAAAAGAGAAAATAGAAATTCTGGAAAATTACCAATCGCGTTCTACGATTGTGAATCCTAAGATTACCAATATCGATGTGTTTTCCATTGTTTCAGACGAAAGTGCGGCCTATGTGAACTTTCTGCAGATTTCCCATGGTTCAATTATCCGTTCGCATACGATGGAAATTAAAAAGAAATTGGATGAAACCGATGAAGAATTATTAGAGTTGGCGATTATCGAATTGCGGGAGCGTTTCAGGTTATTGTCCAAAGAAATCATTGTGCCTTTTCCGATAGATTTGGGTTCAACTGTCAAAATTACGGTTCCGCAGTTGGGAGACAAAAAACAGATTCTCGATTTGTCTGTTCGAAATGCCAAATTTTACCGAATAGAACAGCTGAAACAATTGCAGATTGTAGATCCGGATCGCCACACCAACAGGATTATGGCACAAATGCAAAAAGACCTGCGATTGCCCGTGGAACCAAGGTATATTGAGTGTTTTGATAACTCGAATATTCAGGGGACTAATCCGGTTTCGGCCTGTGTGGTTTTTAAAGATGGAAAACCCAGCAAAAAAGATTATCGTCATTTTAATATAAAAACCGTTGAGGGACCCGATGATTTTGCTTCAATGCAAGAAGTAGTATATCGTCGGTATAAGCGGCTTCTGGATGAGAATGAGCCGTTGCCCAATCTGATAATTATTGATGGCGGTAAAGGGCAATTGTCTTCGGCATTGAAAAGTTTGGACGAATTGGGGTTGCGTGGAAAAATTGCGATTATCGGTATTGCCAAAAGACTGGAAGAGCTTTTTTATCCAGGAGATTCGATTCCGCTATATTTAGATAAAAAATCAGAAACCTTAAAGGTAATCCAGCAATTGCGAAACGAGGCACACCGTTTTGGGATTACACATCACAGGGATAAAAGGAGTAAAGCGGCTCTCAATTCCTCGATGGAGTCGATTCCCGGAATAGGAGAAAAAACGATGCTGACTTTAATCCAACATTTCAAAAGTGTCAAAAGATTAAAATTAGCGTCCGAAAAAGAAATTTCTGAAGTTGTCGGTGCTTCAAAAGCCAAAAAAATTGTCGACTTTTACAAAACGGCAATCGGGTGATGGAATATCAGAAGATTTTTAAGATTGCATTTTCAGTTTAAAAACAATACTATTTATGAAATCGTCATTAACAAAAAAATTGTTGCAAATAAACACCAAATAAATAAAAGCAATACCATATCTGCCTGTCGACAGACAGGTATGACCTATGACAAATAAAACTATGCATATATGAAAAAATATGGTTTTTTAATTCTTATTTTTTTTAGTTGTTTTTCTGTTTTTTCACAACAGAAAGACAGACCCAAAATAGGCTTGGTTTTAAGTGGTGGCGGAGCAAAAGGATTTGCCCATATCGGCGTTTTAAAAGTGCTTGAAGAAGCCGGTGTAAAAATCGATTATATCGGAGGAACCAGCATGGGAGCTGTCGTGGGCGGATTGTATGCTTCGGGCTATAATGCCACACAGCTCGACTCGATTTTCCGGTCTACCAATTTTGATGAGTTGCTGAATGACTTTATTCCCAGATCATCAAAAAATTTTTATGAGCGGGAGAATGATGAATTGTACGCCATGGTATTGCCTTTCAACGAGTATAAAATTGGGATTCCCGATGCACTTTCAAAAGGCCTTTATAATTTTAATTTATTGAGTAGGCTTACCAGAAATGTGAGGCACATAAGGGATTTTAATCAATTGCCAATTCCTTATTTGTGTATGGGAACCAATATTGAGACCGGTAAACAGGTTTTGTTGAATAAAGGGAATCTTCCTTTGGCAATGATTGCCAGTGCGGCATTTCCATCTTTGTTTTCTCCCGTAGAAATAGATAATGAGTTATTGGTTGATGGAGGTGTTACCAATAATTATCCTATAGATGAGGTTAGAAAATTGGGGGCTGATATTATTATTGGGGTCGATGTTCAAAATGATCTGCTGAAAAGGAATTCGCTGAATGATGCCACTAAAATATTGGTTCAGATTACCAATCTTCATTCCATTGAAAAAATGAAGGCGAATGTCGCTAAAACAGATATTTATATTAAGCCGGATATTAAGGAATTTGGCGTAGTCTCTTTTGATAAGGGAAAGGAAATTATTGGAAAAGGCGAAGAAGCCGTTTTTTCAATGTATGAAAGAATAAAATTATTGACTGATGAATCCAATCCGTATAAAAAACCAAAATTAAAAATAGAAAAAGACAGTTTGCATATTGTAAATATTAATTGCAGCGAATTGCAAAATTTCACCAAAGACTATGTAATCGGGAAGTTAAGATTTAAGCCGGGTTCAAAAATTACTTATGGTCAATTGCAAACGGGAATAAATAATCTTAATGCAACAGAAAACTTCAGTGTCATTAATTATTCTTTGGAATCGAATGAAGGGAAGGATGATTTGAATCTGACTTTAAAGGAAAATCCGGTTAAATCATTTTTGAAATTCGGGTTGCATTACGATGGTTTGTTTAAGAGTGCGGTCTTGGTGAACTTGACACACAAAAAAACGTTTTTCAAGAATGATATTGCTTCATTTGACATGATTTTGGGGGATAATTTCAGGTATAATCTGGATTATTATATAGAAAACGGATATAATTTGAGTCTTGGATTTAAATCTCAATTCAATCAATTCAATAGAAATGTAGCCAGTGAAATAAGAAGTTCTGATTTATCTGCATCAGGTATCAAGACGATTAATGTTGATTATTCGGATTTGACAAATCAGGTGTATTTTCAATCCTTGTTTGTCCAAAAATTTTTAGTGGGAGGTGGATTGGAGCATAAATATTTGAGAATTAAGACCGTGATATTGAATAATTTGAGTCCGATTATTGATAATAGTAATTACGGCAGTGTTTTTGGATATATGAAATTCGATTCTTTTGATAATAAATACTTTCCTAATAAAGGCTGGCATTTTTCGGGAGATATTCATTCCTATTTATTTTCTTCTGATTACACCAGGCAATTCAATCCGTATTCTATTGTGAAGGCTGATTTCGGAATCGTAACTACCCTTTTTAGAAATGTGACCTTAAAATTTGAGACCGGAGCAGGAACTTCATTTGGAGGTGAAAACGTGCCTTTTTTCAATTTTGTGTTAGGGGGATACGGCTATAAAAGTTTAAACAATTTTGTTCATTTCTATGGCTATGATTTCTTGAGTATAGCGGCCAACAGTTACATCAAATCAATGGGGATTTTGGATTATGAGTTTATGAAAAAAAATCACATTAATTTTTCGGCCAATTTTGCCAATTTAGCTGATGATCTTTTTAAAACAATCGATTGGATTTCGGTACCCAAATATTCGGGTTATGCTGTGGGTTATGGTTTAGAAACGATTATTGGTCCTATAGAAATTAAACATTCCTGGTCACCTGAAGATCCCAAAGGGTATACTTGGTTTAATGTTGGATTTTTGTTTTAATTCGTTTTAATTCCCGATATTTGTTATGATAAAATGAACCCTACGGGTCATTTGCTGCTCCTGAATTACTCTTTTGAGGAGTAATTATGTCTTTTGGTTTACACTTGGTGTTAAATGCACTTTTATTTTTCATTTAACTTTCTAAACAAAAAATCATGCCTTTATATCATAAATTAGGAGTTTTTCCCAAAAAGCGGCATACGCAATTTGAAAAACCTAGCGGTGGATTGTACTACGAACAACTTTTTGGGACTGAAGGTTTTCATGGGAATTCTTCCTTATTGTATCATGTAAACCGCCCGACCCAAGTAAAAGAAATCATAAAATCCTATTCGGTTCAGCCCAATATTGCCATTGACAAAAATATCAAATCGTTATTATTGAAAGGATTTGATGTAAAACCGCAGAATGATTTTTTAGACAGTCGGAAAGCAATGCTTGTCAATAATGATTGTATCATAGGGTTGGCTGCACCACAAAAATCATTACGGGATTATTTCTATAAAAATGCCGATGCCGATGAACTGATTTTCATTCACAAAGGGAAAGGAAAATTGCGCACCATGATTGGAAATATTCCATTTGACTATGGGGATTACCTTATTATTCCCCGCGGTGTCATTTATCAAATTGATTTTGACACTGTGGTAAATCGGTTGTTTTATATAGAATCTTCGGCACCTATTTATACGCCGAAACGTTATAAAAATGAATCTGGGCAACATTTGGAACATTCGCCCTTTTGCGAACGCGATTTTATTTTGCCGACGGAGTTAGAAACCCACGACGGGAAAGGGGATTTTTTAATTAAAATCAAAAAAGAAGGCATGATGCACGAGATTATTTATGCTGCACACCCTTTTGATGTGGTAGGATGGGACGGTTATAATTTTCCGTACGGTTTTTCGATTCATGATTTTGAACCCATTACCGGACGTGTACATCAACCGCCACCGGTACATCAAACTTTTGAAACATCCCATTTTGTAGTTTGCTCTTTTGTGCCAAGATTGTATGATTACCATCCTAAGTCAATTCCGGCACCTTACAACCATAGCAATATTGACAGTGATGAGGTTTTGTATTATGTGGCAGGCGATTTTATGAGTCGCAATAATATCGAACAAGGCCACATCACATTACACCCCAAAGGCATTCCGCACGGTCCGGCTCCCGGGGCAATGGAAAGAAGTATCGGGCAAACCCAAACACAGGAATTGGCGGTGATGGTCGATACATTCAGGCCGCTTAAAGTAACCGAAGAAGCGATGAAAATTGACGATGGAAATTATTATAAATCCTGGGAGGAATAATGTTATTCTTTTGAGAATGGATTTGAAGTAAAATATATAAAATGGGCAAACAAGTAAAATCCGTAGCATACGGACTGGAAAAAATATTTGAAGGGGCACAGGATTTTCTCCCTTTGTTGGGGACGGATTATGTAGAATTTTATGTGGGCAATGCCAAACAGGCTGCTCATTTTTATAAAACCGCTTTTGGATTTCAATCTTTGGCGTATTCGGGGTTGGAAACGGGCTCTCGTGACAGGGCATCCTATGTGTTAGGACAGGATAAAATCCGATTGGTTTTAACGACTGCTTTGAACAGCGAATCCCCAATAGGTGAACATGTAAAAAAACATGGCGACGGGGTAAAAGTAATTGCGCTTTGGGTGGAAGACGCTCAAAAGGCTTTTGAAGAAACGACCAAAAGAGGAGCTAAAGTGTATATGGAGCCTCAAATTGAGAAAGATGAATTTGGGGAAGTGATACGCGCCGGAATTTATACGTATGGAGAGACAGTGCATCTGTTTGTGGAACGAAAAAATTACACAGGTGTTTTCCTACCGGGATTTGTTGAATGGAAATCTGATTATAATCCAAAACCGATTGGGCTGAAATATATCGATCACATGGTGGGAAATGTGGGATGGAACCAGATGAATGTTTGGGTGAAATGGTATGAAGAGGTGATGGGGTTTGTAAATTTCCTTTCTTTTGATGATAAACAAATCTATACGGAATATTCCGCATTGATGAGTAAGGTAATGAGTAATGGGAATGGCCGGATTAAATTTCCGATAAATGAACCTGCAAAAGGTAAAAAACGTTCCCAAATAGAAGAATATCTTGATTTTTACGAAGGTTCGGGAGTACAGCATATCGCTATTGCCACCGATGATATCATCACCACCGTAAGAGAACTAAGGGCAAGAGGAATCGAATTTTTATCGGCTCCTCCACCTGCATATTACGCCGCTATTCCAAATCGGTTGGGCGCACATATGAAAGTGATGCAGGAAGATTTGGCGGTTATTGAAGAACTGGCCATTATGGTCGATGCGGATGAAGATGGGTATTTATTGCAGATTTTTACCAAGCCTGTTGAGGATAGACCGACCCTTTTTTTTGAAATAATTCAGCGAATGGGGGCAAAAGGCTTCGGTGCAGGCAACTTTAAGGCCTTATTTGAGTCTATAGAGCGGGAGCAAAATTTGCGAGGTACATTATAAAAATACCTTTTTTTTTCATAAAGTTAAAAAATATTGGGAATTATAGAAGGACTGTATTAATCTTGTGTTAAACTTAAATTTTTGCTTTAAATAACGGGTTTTCTTGCCTAAATTTGTAATCACAAAACGGAAGGGGTGGTTTCCTTCTAATTTGATATAAATTTCATAATTTATAGTTTTTGGTTAGTTAATAGCATAAAAACTCAGTCATTATTTGACTGAGTTTTTTTGTTTTGATATATTTGGAACAAAATTTGCAATTTCGATCAATAACTTGATAAAAGAAGAAATGAAAAAAGCAATCCTATTCATGCTATTGATACTAACTGTAAGTTTTGATTCTCCTAATGAAGATGCTTACGATGTTGGGGAATGGTTTAAATTCCGTATCCATTATGGTTTTGTCAATGCGGGTTATGCCATTCTTGAAGTAAAAGACGCATCGATTAATAGTAAAAAAGTCTTTCATGTTGTTGGTAGAGGATATACTTCAGGAATGTCCCGATTCTTTTTTAAAGTAGATGATTTATACGAAAGTTACATAGATAAGGATTCAGGGGCTCCATATCAATTTGTAAGAAAGATTAATGAAGGGGGTTATACTAAAAACCAGGAAGGATTTTTCAATCAGTCCGGTAACAGGATTTTAGTAAAAGATTACAAGCGTAAAAGTGAAAAAACGTTTGTTATACCCAAAAACACCCAAGATATTTTATCTTCCTTTTATTATTTGAGAAATTATCCAACTATTGATAAAATCAATCCGGGGGATTCTATTGTCATAGATATGTTTTTTGACGATGAGACCACAAAATTTAAGTTAAAATTTATAGGTCGTCAAGATATTACCACTAAATTTGGCGTCGTTCCATGTATGGTGTTTAGACCCTTAGTCCAATCAGGACGTGTTTTTAAAGAACAGGAGAGTTTAACGGTTTGGATTTCAGATGACAACAATAGATTGCCGGTCAGGATTAAAGCCGATCTTGCCGTAGGTTCACTTAAAGCCGATTTGGATGCGTTTAAGGGATTAAAAAATCCGTTTAAAATAAAAAAATAATGAGTGTTAATGAGAATAACGAATCTATTTTAAAGGGAATAGAGCTTAAATATGAATCCTTAAACCTAAAAACAGAGACGCAACTCGAAGGCTTACTCGCTTCGAAACCCATCACTTATTGGGATTATTTAAACACAGACGCTTTACTTAATTTACAAATTCAAAGAACAACATATCCCGATGAGATGGTTTTTATCATGTATCATCAGGTGAATGAATTGATTTTCAAAATGATTCTTTGGGAAATGTCCCAGATAGGGTATGCAACAAATATTACCACTGAATTTTTTGTGGAAAGGTTGATGAGAATCAGTCGTTATTTTGATATGTTGACGACTTCATTTGCCATTATGGAAGATGGAATGGAAGTGGAACAATACATGAAATTCAGAAACACATTGACCCCTGCCAGCGGTTTTCAAAGTGCGCAGTACAGGCTAATTGAGTTCTCCTGTACCGATATAATAAATCTGATTGATTATCGTTATAGGGCTTCATTTGATAAAAACACATCACACGAAACGGCTTTCGAACACCTGTATTGGCAAGCCGCCGGAAAAGATTATCGAACCGGAAGAAAATCCTATTTACTGGAAGAATTTGAACGAAAATACAAAGGTGTTTTTCTTAGACACATGGAAGAATATAAATCCATTAATATTTGGCAAAAGTTCAAACAGCTTCCGGGAACCGATCAAAAAAATCCGGCATTAATTGATGCCATGCGTCATTTTGATTACACGGTAAATATTACCTGGGTTATGCAACATTTGAATGTAGCCATAAAATATATCGATCAAAGCGGTATGGGAGATGGAGAAGCTACAGGAGGAAGTGATTGGAAAAAATACATGCATCCCAAATACCAAAGAAGAATATTTTTCCCGGAATTATGGAATGCGGAGGAGCTGGCAAATTGGGGGATGGAAGAATAGTTAAATTCAAAAAACAAATCAAGGTTTGAAACAAGTATTAATTTTTATCATCATTGCGTCAATAGTATCATGCAATAATTTCAAAGATAACCCGGAAGAGGAGATTACAGTAAAGGCTGAAAAAAAGATTGCAAAAAATTCAGATTTCGGATTTAATTATACTGACTTTAATGTCGTTCAGGACACGGTAAAAAGGGGGGATTCTTTCGGGGCTATTATTGAAGGGCAAAATATTGGGGTTAAAAAGATTCATGAAATTGTAGCTCAAACCAAGGATACGTTCAATGTTAGAAGCATAAAAATTGATAAAGCCTACGTGTTGCTTAGGTCTAAAGACAAAAAAAACAAACTACAGTTTTTTATTTACCAACCTGATGCCATCCATTATTATGTTTTAGATTTTCGTGATACGGCCGTGGTAGCCTATAAAAAAACAAAGCCCGTTACAATCCGACGAAAAATAATAGGAGGGGTCTTGAAAGGTTCTTTGTCTGAAACATTGTCCAATGCCCGTGTTTCAACGAGTCTGGCGCAAAAGATTACCAAAATTTATTCCTGGTCAATAGACTTTTTTAAAATAAAAAAAGGAGACCGGTTTGGTATTACCTTCACCGAAAGATATATTAACGATTCAATTTATGATGGTGTTGACGACCTTGAAGCGGTATTTTTTGAATACAAAGGTAAAATCATATATGCTTTTCCTTTCGTTCAAAACGAGTCTTCCGGAAAAGTAGAGTATTATGACGAAAATGGCAAAACATTAAAAAATTTCTTTCTGAAAACACCTATAAAGTTCAGTCGTATTACTTCCCGATTTTCAATGAATCGTTTTCATCCGGTACAACGAAGATGGAAAGCACATAAAGGGACAGATTATGCAGCGCCTACAGGAACGCCTATAACCACGACCGCCTCGGGTGTTGTTGAGCAAACAGGGTATACTGCCGGAAACGGAAATTATGTCAAAGTAAAACATAACGGAACTTATTCGACCCAATATTTACACATGTCAAAAATTTTGGTCAGACGCGGACAACGTGTGAATCAAGGGGATGTTATCGGAAGGGTAGGCAGCACCGGATTGGCTTCGGGACCTCACGTGTGTTATCGTTTCTGGAAAAACGGGGTTCAGATAGATGCCTTGAAATTAAACTTGCCAACGGGAGAGCCGTTGACCGGTACCAATAGAGCCCGGTTTTTAAAAACTATGGAGCCGTTAAAAAGAGAATTAGACAGTGTGGCTAACTTGTAGTTATAACTGGTTTTTTCGAAAACGATATCGTGTTATTTTTATTTTTTTAAAGGAAAGTCTTTGATCTATTACAACTAATTTCAGTATTTTAGCTGAAATTACACTAATATTTCAAATTAATAATTAATGGCTTTAGATACAATAAACCCAACGGAAACAGCAGCTTGGAAAAAATTGCAATCACATTATGATGCAATGCAAAATGTTACCATGCAAGAGATGTTTCAGGCAGACGCTTCAAGAACAGATAAGTTTAACTTACAATGGAATGACTTTCTGATCGATTATTCTAAAAACATCATCAATCAGGAAACCATTGATTTATTACTCGAATTAGTCAATCAAGTTGGACTTAAAAATGCAATCGCAGAATATTTCGGAGGGGGATTAATCAATCAAACAGAAAACAGAGCAGTTCTTCATACAGCATTGAGAGCTAAGGCATCAGCGGTAATAAATGTAAATGATATCAATGTTATTCCCGAAGTGTATGCCGTTAAAAACAAAATAAAAACCTTTACCAATGAGGTGGTTTCGGGACAAAGAGTGGGTTATACCGGAAAACCGTTTACGGATATCGTCAATATCGGTATTGGGGGTTCTGACCTGGGGCCGGTAATGGTTGTAGAAGCATTGCAGTTTTATAAAAACCATTTAAATGTTCACTTTGTATCCAATGTCGATGGAGACCATGCGAATGAGATTATCAAAAAGCTAAATCCGGAAACGACCCTTTTTGTAATTGTTTCTAAAACATTCACGACACAGGAAACCCTGACCAATTCAGAAACCATCAGAAAATGGTTTTTACAATCAGCAAGTCAGGAGGATGTAGCCAAACATTTTGTGGCGGTTTCTACCAATCTTCAAAAAGTGACCGAGTTCGGAATTAATCCGGACAATGTATTTCCTATGTGGGATTGGGTTGGGGGTCGTTTTTCATTGTGGAGTGCCGTAGGGCTTTCGATAAGTTTGGCAGTCGGTTTTGATAATTTTGACGAATTGTTGAACGGAGCCCACGAAATGGATGAGCATTTTAAAACGGCTGATTTTGATAAAAATATGCCTGTTGTATTGGCTTTGTTGAGCGTTTGGTACAATAACTTTTTTGGGGCAGAGAGTGAAGCCTTGATTCCATATACACAATATTTACAAAAACTGGCGCCTTATTTACAGCAGGGAACTATGGAAAGTAATGGGAAAAGTGTGGGTAGAGACGGTAAGCCCGTAAACTATCAAACAGGAACCATTATTTGGGGAGAACCGGGTACCAATGCGCAGCATGCATTCTTTCAATTGATTCATCAGGGGACAAAAATAATTCCTTCGGATTTTATCGGGTATGTTCAATCATTATACGGGAATGAAGATCATCATGATAAATTGATGTCTAACTTCTTTGCGCAAACAGAAGCCTTGTTGCACGGTAAAACAGAAAGTCAGGTTCAAGCCGAATTTGATAAACAAGGATTGACTGCTGATAAGGCGAGTTCCTTGTTGCCGTTTAAAGTATTTACAGGAAATAAGCCAACCAATACTATTTTGATCCAGAAATTGACGCCAAAATCCTTGGGTTCGTTGATTGCTTTGTATGAACACAAAATCTTTGTGCAAGGGGTAATCTGGAATATTTTCAGTTTTGACCAATGGGGAGTGGAATTAGGCAAACAATTGGCCAATTCTATTTTAGAAGAGATTGAAACTCAAAAAATTAAAAATCACGATAGTTCTACTACGTTTTTATTGAATCATTTTTTGAAGAATAAATAATCGAATAACTTTCTTTTATATCAAAAAAAACCTCAGTTGCTTTTGGCATATTGAGGTTTTTTATACCTTTTTTTGTTTATATTTGTTAAAAAAATCATTTTTATGTACGAATTCATTCAAAAATTTCATTCTGGTTGGGCTTATCTCGCTCTTTTATTATTAGTAGTTGCAGTTGTTAATTCATTGCTTGGATTAGCAGGAAAAAAAGAATTTACCGCAAAAGATCGTAAAATTGCACTTTTTGGATTAATAGGTACTCATACTCAATTGTTAATCGGATTAATCCTGTATTTTGTTTCCCCTTTGGGAATGGCTTCACTGGGGCAGATGGCTGATAAAACCTTGCGATTAACTTCTTTAGAACATCCGCTGATCAATATTATAGCAATTGTGTTAATTACCATTGGATGGTCGAAACATAAAAAACAGATTGCTTCTGAATCAAAATTCAAAACGTTTGCCATTTTTTACGGATTGGGATTAGTGCTTATTTTAAGTAGAATTCCATGGTCGATGTGGCTGTAAAAAGCTAAAAAGTCCTAGTAATAGGGCTTTTTTTATCTTGGCATAAGTTTTGTAAAATAGATTTCAACCAAAAAGTTCAAAATGAGAAATTCAATACTGTTATTTTTTTTATTGGTAATTATTGGTCTGGTCAGTGGTCCTACTTCTGCTGTGGAGAAAAATAAGACTGTTAAGCAAAAAACGATTGTTCAAAAGGACACTGTCAAAAAAAATAAGAATCAGATTTTATCACAGGAAATTTCTCAAGACACGATAAAAAAAGCAGCATATCTTAAGTTAAAGTTTTATAAAAAAGATGCTCACGCATCCTATTATGCTGACAAGTTTAATGGAAAAAGAACGGCAAGCGGCGCACGTTTTGACAATAGTAAATATACCGCAGCACATAGAAAATTCCCTTTTGGCACCAAGTTAAAAGTAACCAATCAAACCAATGGTAAGTCGGTTATTGTAGAGGTGGTAGACCGGGGGCCTTTTTCCAGAGGTCGTGAAATTGATCTGACTAGAAAAGCGTTTAAGGAAATTGCCCAAAACAAGGCTTCCGGAACCATGATGGTTACTATTGAGGAAGTGGTAAAATAATTATTTCCAATCTGTGTAGGGATTCTTACTCAAATAAGCATTATAGTATCGGGAATCATTCGTGACTTCTTTTCCTAGCCAATTCGGTTTTTCAAACGATTCTGTTTCCGATTGAAGTTCTATTTCTGCCATAATCAATCCTTGGTTATCGCCATAAAATTCATCCACTTCATAAAGGTGTTTTCCAGCCTTTATTTCAAATCGGGTTTTGTCAATCACGCCTTTTTCGCAAAGCAACAGTAATTTTTTAGCATCTTCAACAGGAATTTCCTTTTCCCATTCAAAACGTGACATGCCTGTTTCGTTTGAAGCGCCTTTTATGGTCAGGAACGCCTGATCTCCTTTTGTGCGGACCCTAACCGTGCGTTCAGGAACAGCGCTCAAATAACCTTGTGTAATTCTCTTTTGTGAAATGGCTTCTTTTTTAAAAGCATCAGAGGTTACGAGAAATTTTCTTTCTATTTCTAACATCCTATTATTAAATTATTAGGTTTTAAAGATATATTATTCTTTTATAATTTTAAATGTCTGTGGCGAATCAGTATTAGAAATTTTCAGGATATAAAAACCAGCGTTCAGTTTGGAAATATCAATAGTTCCATCGATGCTATTTCCATGTAAAACAGCATTGGATTCGAAATCGAAAAAGTCATAATCAAACTTTTTGTAATCGTAGTTTTTAATTGTAATTACAGTTGTGGCAGGATTAGGGAATACAAATGGTTTAGAGATAGCTGCAGTTTCAATTTGAGGGATATTGTTGCAGGCACTTTCTATCAAAGCAGCTAAATCATTTTCATCAAAAATTAAGGTGTAATCAAGTGTTTTAGCTTTTTCAAATAATTGACAGGCTTCGCTGTATTTTTTTTGATCGAGGTAAATGATGCCTAAATTTTTTATTGCATACGAATTGTTTTTGTCCATTTTTAAAGCTTCTTTTAAATCCTGAATTCCTTTTTCGGATTCACCTAGTTTATGGTATAATAAACCTCTGGTAGTTCTTAAATCTCTACCTCCATAATTGGAGGAATGCGCTATGATAGCTTTTTCTTTTTGGAAAGCAATGTTAATATTCTCCATGGCTTTTTCATATTCTCCAATGTCACTGTATATTTTAGCTAATCCCCATCTTGCATGACCGTGTTGTGGATGTTCGGCAACAATTTTTTCTAAATAATAGCGAGCTAAATCAGTGGATTTTTTTTGCTGTAAATAATTCGCAAAATTATATAGAATTCGATAGTCTTTTGGAGCTGCAGCCATCGCTTTAACGTAATATTGATTGGCGGCATTTTCCATTTCAAGTTCTCCATATACGTTAGCAAACAAATCATAAAGAGTGCTTTTTAATCTTTTTCTGCTTGCCTTTGCAGCTTCTGAGATTACTTTGGTTGTGTCTTTTTCGTTTTTATTGATTATCCATTCCACCTTTTTTAAATCATCAAGAGCTAACATTCTATTGCCAAGACGAGCTCTTAAATCACCTCTATTTAACAAGTCATTTATGTTGTTTGGATTGTAATTCGTTCTTGTATTTAATTCGGTAAGAAACTGAAGATGTTTTTTTGCATTTTCTTCTGTTTCCTTGTTGTTAAAAGGTAATTTATGATCGGTTCTGCTTAATAATTTTCCATGCGAAAAATTCCAGGTAACTAATTTTTCACCCAGATCGTTATATTGAAAAGAATAGGAGTTTCTACGTCCTTTATCATCAAAATAAAAAATCTCGTTTTTCTTTCCGTTGTTATAATAGGTTTTTATACTATCCATTACTTTATCAGATCCTTTCCATACTTCAATGGATACTACTTTGTTTTTGTAGTAAAGTTTATAATCTTTAGAAGTGTCATTAGTTTGACTCCAAGATAAAATAGGAAAAAGTATTAAGAAGAAAAGTATTTTTATGTTCATGATATATGGTTTTATAGCTGAATTATTTGGTGACTTTAATTTATGATAAATGTAAGATATTTATGTAGATTATGGTGTGATAATTTGCATAATTTTGTTTTATGTCCGAAATCAATCCAAATAGAAAAATCATACACATCGACATGGATGCTTTTTATGCTTCGGTGGAACAGATGGACAATCCTGAATTGAGAGGAAAGCCTATCGCTGTTGGAGGTTCCGAAAACCGGGGCGTGGTTGCCGCTGCGAGTTATGAAGCGAGAAAGTTTGGTGTACGGAGTGCCATAAGTGGCGTCTTGGCGAAGAAATATTGTCCGGAACTTATTTTTGTGCGACCGCGATTTGACCGTTATAAAGAGATTTCGAACCAAATTCATAAAATCTTTAGTGAATATACCGATTTGATTGAGCCACTTTCACTCGATGAAGCCTATTTGGATGTTAGCCAAAACAAAAAAGGGAATCCCAGTGCCAGTTTGTTGGCTAAGGAAATACGGCAACGTATTTTGGATGAGGTGGGTTTGAACGCCTCGGCTGGTATTTCAGTCAATAAATTTGTGGCTAAAATTGCCAGTGATTACAATAAGCCCAACGGACAGAAAACGGTTAATCCTGATGAGGTGCTTTCTTTTCTGGAGGAACTGCCTATCCGTAAATTCTATGGGGTGGGAAAGGTGACGACCGAGAAAATGTACCAACTGGGGATTTTTACCGGTTTAGAATTAAAAAGACAATCATTGGAGTTTCTGGAGAAACATTTCGGGAAATCTGGACGTTTCTATTACAATGTGGTGCGTGGCATTCACAACAGTGAGGTGAAATCGAATCGGATTACGAAGTCGGTGGCGGCAGAGCATACTTTTGAAGTGAATCTGTCTTCAGAAATTTTTATGTTGGAACAACTGGAAAAAATTGCAAATGCGCTGGAGAGAAGATTAAAAAGACATCAGGTCTCGGGAAAAACGGTAACATTGAAAATTAAATACAGCGATTTTACCCAGCAAACCAGAAGTAAGACCCTGCCTTATTTTATTGCCGATAAAGGATTGATTCTGGAAACCGTAAAAGAATTATTGTATCAGGAACGGATGAAAGATTCGGTGCGATTGCTCGGAATTTCGTTGAGTAATCTGAATACCGAAGTCAAAAAGGCTGTGGTTGCGGTACAGTTAAAATTTGATTTTTAAATAGAAAACCGCAAATTCACAGTTATAATTTGCGAATTTGCGGTTCAATAGATTTATTGGTAAACAGAAAAATTAGTCTTTACTGGAAAGTTTAGACAGCAATCGCAAGAATTCGATATACAACCAAACCAAGGTAATCATTAGTCCCATGGCACCAAACCATTCCATGTATTTCGGCATTTTTTCTTGAACACCTTGTTCTATTCGGTCAAAATCCAAGAATAAATTTAACGCGGCAATGATGATCACAAAAACGCTGATACCGATACTCATCAAAGAATTGCCGTGATGTACCGGCTCAAAGCTGGTAAACATGGAAACTAGCCATGAAATAAGGTAATAGGTGGCAATAGCCAATGTAGCTGCCACAACAACCGATTTGAATTGCTCGGTAACTTTAACGATTTGGAACTTATATAATCCCAAACAAACGGCGAAAGTCACAAATGTGGCTCCCACGGCCTGAATGACAATTCCCGGATATTTCACTTCAAAAATGGCGGAAATTCCACCAATGAATAAACCTTCAAACAAGGCGTACCCCGGAGCTAAGTAAGAGGAATATTGTGGTTTGAAAGCGGAGATTACCACCAAAATCAATCCGATAATTGCGCCTCCAATAGCAGGAGCTATCGGGTTCATCCCGTTGAAAGCCATCCACCAGGTTACCATGGCCGATGCGGTAAGTATTAAAAACAATAATAAAGTTTTGTTGATGGTTCCGGACAAAGTCATTTCCTGATTGTAATCAATAAGGGTTGCCTGGTGTACTTCCTCTTTTCTGGCTGCACTGGTAGCCGAAAAGGATTTGTTGTTTAAAAACGGATTTTTAGAACTGAAATTCATAGTTTGAACGATTTTTAGTTCATCAAATATAAATTATATTTTGCAGATGAATGTTTAAATAGTCTTAATTTTTTTAGAGATATTTTTTATATTAAAAATCACTAAAAGTAGGTATTGTTTTGCTATTCAAATAGTTTTAATATTGGTGTAATTTTAACACTTAATAAAATGAATAGACTTCTTCTTTTATTGATATTTTTAATTGGTATCAAATGTACATCGCAAAATAAAATTCTTTTTACTTATGATACGGCAGGTAATCAAATTCAAAGAGAATTGTGTATCAATTGCACAGGTAAAAAAGCTAAGGATCTCAAAGAAATCACAAAAGAGGATTTAATAACAAGTGAGGTCTCGGATCAAATTTCCTATTATCCCAATCCTGTAAAGGAGGATGGACATGCTAACTTAGCCATCACAGAAAGTTAAGAAATAAATCTTAATTTTAACTTATGAAACAAGTGCGCAAAATTTATGACAAGGCTTTTAAAGAGAAAGCAGTCCAATTGAGTTATGAT
>JAKFBW010000112.1:0-20355 GCA_036676965.1 Flavobacterium sp.
CAATTGCTGGAATTTTGGGATATCACTTTCGTGATTTATGGTAAAGACAAAATTTTTATCACTCATAATTATCGTACTGTTCTGTTCCGGTATGCTAAAGTAATTCTTTTTTTTCAAACACAACTAATTCAATGAATTATTTTTTTTAGTTATACCGCTAAAAGAAATGTTTAGGCAATAAAAAACCCGCTAAATGTAAATTTACATTCAGCGGGTTTTGTTTTATACTTAACTCAAAAAAAAGAGCTACTAAGCTAAATTGATGTTTTTATTACCAATTGAAAGGCAAGTACCAGTTGTTTACGTTCAATAATTTAGCTCGAACGTTAGTAGCCTCGGCATTTCCTTCTTTATTTAATTTTTCATAGATTTTATCTGCCAGGAAAGCAGGATCGTTTCTACGTCTGGCAACTCGCAATAAATCCTCCCAACGGTTTCCTTCGTATGCCAAAGATAATGCTGCTTCATCAATGATATTGTTTTCAATAGAAATCAAACTATCCCCAACTACTGGGGCTCTTTTTACGCCTCCACGCCCTCTAACGCCTCCACCACGATACCAATTATCTCTATAGTAAGGGAATTCTCCTTGACGGGCATTGAAATCATAAGGAAAAGCTTCATTTGTACGTTGCGCATTAGTTACATCACCTGTACTGCTACTAATTCCACCCCAATTAAAAGCTTCTCTTATCCCAAAATTTAAAATAGCATCAGCAATACGGTGTTTATTATCTCTATTAGCAGCTTCAGCATAACGCAAATGCAATTTTTCAGCACGGTATAAAAACCAATCCCCTTCGGTTTTAAATTGATCGGCTGCGGCGGCAGCAGTTTCAAATCTATACAAATATTTCATGATTACAGGATCTCCACTCACCATTCTATAAGTAAATTTTGAACCACGGGCATCATATGGAATTTCATTCCGTTGGGTTTGAGCGTTCCAAAGATCGATAGCGCGTTGTGATGGTTTAGCCAAATAATTACCTGAGGTTTTTGAAAAAATGGAGATAAAAGGATTTTTTGGAGCAAAGTCACTATCAAAAGGCAATGACCAAATCCATTCCGTATTCCATACCACATCTCTAGATCTGGCAAAAATAGACCTCCAACCTTGCGTATCAGTATTAAGCAAAGTAGTTACATCTGGACTTCTTGTATAATTAACAATTAAATCATTATTACCACTACCCGCAAAGTTACTTAAACGATAGGATTCATAACGCTCCGTATCATTTGCGCTAACAGATGCAGTCTCTAAAACGATTTTATAATGTGAAGCCGCAGCTAGATAATCCCCTTTCCAAAGTGCTAAATCACCTAAAAGACACTCCTTATTAATAAAGAATTTGGCAGTATTATAACCATCGACAGTAATTACTAAATTACCCCCTGTTGCATATTGCTTTTTATACGTAAGCCCCTCTGTAAAAGTTACCAACTTATCAATAAGCTGATCAAATGGAATTCTTGGATATTTAGAGATATTTTTCACATCGTCTAATGTTTCAATAGGTTCTGTAATATAAGGCACACTTCCAAAGTGAATCCCTAATTGCAAATAAACCCAAGAACGGATACATCCCACGTCGGCATAACGCTCATCATACTGCGATTGTGTAAATTTTTTATCCGCCAACATGATGTCGAAATTTTTTAACGCATCATTACAATTTTGAATTACTTCATAAAATTGTTTAGGGCTGATGTATGGATTTTCTGTCGTAACATTATGTTCTGACAATTCCTTTAAATAAGGAGTTGAATTTCTTGTTGTAGTCATTAAATCGGCACGCATTTCGTTAAGAAGGACGTGTTTTTCAGCAAGCGCCATAAACTTACCATAAATCCCTATTACGGCAGCATCGGCATCAAACACATCACGATATACCTGCTCACCTGTAAGCTTATCTTCAGGTTGCACATCCAGATAGTCCTGACAAGAGCCTAGGCTAAGTAGCAACACCATAACTGATAGTATGGATAGGATGCTTTTTGTTGTTTTTGTTTTGATTGTTGTTATCATCTGTATGTTCTTTCTATAGTATAAAAATAATTAAAGCCCTAAACGTAGTCCCAATTGAAATGTTCTGAACTGAGGAGCCAAGCCTATATCAGTCCCCTGACCGAATATAGATGAAGTGGCACTGAATTCAGGATCATAACCAAGATATTTAGTAAACGTAAACAAGTTATTTGCTGTAGCATAAAGCTTGATATATTTAACATAATTCATTTCGTTCACCTTAAAATCGTATCCCAACACAAGGGTTTTAAATCTTAAATAAGAACCATCTTCAATCCATCTGCTTGAAAATTCAGCATTCCCCATAGGATCTCCCCATGTTGCTTTCGGAATATCGGTTAGTTGCCCTTCAGCTCTCCAACGACCATCAACCGCAGCACTTTGGTTTTCGTACCCACTCATTTTTTCCAGATTGTAACGCAATCCATTATAGATATCATTTCCAAAAGAGAAATTAAACAAGCCTTGAAGACTGAAACGCTTGTAAGTAATATTAGCAGAGAAACTACCTACCACATCCGGATTAGGATTTCCAATCACCATACGGTCATTATCATCGATAACCTTGTCATTGTTTGTGTCTACAAATTGCATATCTCCAGCCGTAAACGGAACTAATTCACCATTTGTCAGACGTCTGTTTAAACCAGCTGTATTAGCTTCGGCAGTAGTACTATACACTCCCGTACTTTTTAAACCATAAAATAAATTAGCATCTTTTCCTACTGAAGTTAAATAAGTAGCTCCTGCAAATTGAGTAAGGATATCACCATTTGGCAAACTTTGAACTTCATTTTTGTAACGACTTACATTCAGACCTAAATCAAAAGTAAAATCAGCTGAATTAATAACACGGGCATTCAACGACAAGTCGGCTCCTAAAGTACGCATTGAACCACTATTGGAAACAGCGTAATCAAATCCACTTGCATTACTAACCGTTTCATAAACAATCATATTTTCTGTTTTATTGGAAAACACATCCAGAGACGCGTTAACTCTTTCATTAAATATACCTAAGTCAGCACCTACATTGAATTTTTTAACCGTTTCCCATTCTAAGTTTGGATTCCCAATATTTCCTCTTACCAAACCTTGCATTCCCAATAAATTTTGAGAAATATAATAGTTCTGTGCAGTAAAATTCCCAATATCATCATTACCACTGTGACCAAAACTTGCTCTAAGTTTAAGATAATCAATCTCTTTTAAATTTTTCATAAAACCTTCTGAAGAAACCAACCAAGCTCCGGTTATAGAAGTCATCAATGCATACTTATCAGTTCCATTTGATATTTTGTCTCCAAATCTACTTGAGCCATCTACCGCGTAACTTGATGTCAAGAAATATTTATTACGGAAGTTGTAATTGGCATTAGCATAAATGTTTAACCAATTCCACTCTCCCAAGGCTCCACCTACCTGACGCAATAAATTAGAACCAGCACCTACACTTGTAAAATCATCAGTAGAGGAATTGTAACCTAAACCTAAATCACTTTCTGATTTATTACTTTGAGTTCTAACACCAAAACGAACATCTACATTATGGTCACTATTGAATTTTTTCAAATAGCTGGCATAGGTATCTGTATAAAGACTCTTATACTGTTGAACTTCGCTTCCTGAACGGTTATTTCCAATAGCAGTAGGAAGTACAATATCAGCAACCCCTTCATCTGGAATAAAGAAAGTTTCTCTTTCTTTATTAAATGTTAATCCTAAGATAGAAGTAATGTTCCATGCCTTATTTAAAGCATAGTTGAATTTCAAATCACCGAAGAAGCGATAATTGTTATTTGTTCCAAAACCATTTTTTAAAATCGCATTTGGATTACTCACATTAAAGTAATCTACATCTGCCAAATTAGGGGACACTTCGCCTGCATTATCAACTACATTGGTATTAAAAAAAGGTGATTTAGTGAGTGCTAAATACATTGGGTTTGTTTTATAAGCAAAACCTTGATCCCACTGATCCTGAATATTATTAATAAACGATAAATTAGCATCAACAGTAAGTTTTTCTGTTAGTCTCAATGCAGCGTTCAAACGGGTACTGTATCTTTTTGTATTCGTTTGATCCACAATACCCTTACTATCCAAATACCCTACAGACAAACCAAACTTGGCTATTTCATCACCTCCACGAACCTTAAGAAAATAATTTTGACTTGTACTTGGTTTAAAAACTTGATTTTGCCAATTAGTATTATTATGAAATCTATAATATCCCGCAGAACCCACCACATCATTCATATAAGGCAAGGCAGCAATCTGATCTTGAGTAAATCCACGAGTGGCCTCCAATTGAGACAGATGTGTACGAAATGCATCAGCGCCAAGTAATGGTAATTGATCAGGAGTTTGATTCACTCCACCATACATAGTGAAATCAATTTTTGTTGTCAATTCACTAGGACGGATCGTAGTAATTTTTATCACTCCATTAGCCCCTTTTGTACCATAAAGGGAAGATCCATCTTTAATAACAGTAATATCTTCAATATCTTTAACATCAATATTGGTTAAAGGGGACGAAATATTGTTTTGCACGATTCCTGAACCATAATCCTCATCATCGTAAATCATACCATCCACAATAATCAAAGGTTTGTTTGTAGCATACAAGGAAGTAAAACCACGCAATGACAAATAGGCCCCTGCACCAGGAGTCCCGGAATTTCTAACTGTATTTAAACCTGCTACTTTTCCTTGTAAAAAACCTCCAACAGATTCATTTATCGGATTAGACCATTGGTCTTTACTAAAGTTAACTTCGCTGGCTGCATTAGTATTATTGTACTGCATTTGCTCTCCAGAAGCCATATTAGCCACTTGATAAGCCGGAGCATAGTTAGGTTCGCTTAAGAATATCTCAATACCTGACTCTTGTCTCCTTAGGGCGTAGACCTTCGTTTGAAAATTTTCACCACTAATTTTAAGCAGTGTTTCTAAATTAGGTACTCTTACTTCAAAGCTACCATCGTCATTAGTAATGGCTGCCGAAAAACCTTCGACAGTAATATTAATTCCAGATAAAGTTTGTTTTGTTTTTGCGTTTTTCACAACACCTTTAACTAAAATTCCTTTTGGTTTTTTATTTGGAGTTGCAACAGTAGTCGTTGAGGTTGAATCCTGAGAGACCTGCGCATATAATGGGACATAGAGTTCTCCACCAAAAAACAGGCTCACTAGGCAGGTTAGTTTTATAATTTTTAGCATAACTAATTTTTTATAGAATATTATTTAAGGACAGGAACAAATTTCAAATAATCAAGAGTCAAGGAGTTATTCCCGTTTGTGTTATTATTAGCACCTATTAGTGAAATAAAATCAATATCACGAGCTTCATCTAGTGTAAATTCACCAATGAGAACTTCTCCATAGAAATTACGTTCTACATTTATATAAGGAAATGTGACGATTAAATCAGTAAAATTTGTAAAACCATTAACAACTTGAGATTTTCCATAAAGACTTACACGTTGTTGAAAAACATTGGTTTGCTCATTTATAGCTCTCCAAGACACCTTATATTTAGTACTGTAAAAATCTTTTGCACTATAAGTAATCCAAGGTAACGCAGCACCAGGATTTTGCACATAGAGATCACTATATGGGATATTTAATAATGGATATAATGGATCTCTTCTTTCACGATAATAAATCGAATTACGAGCAGCATTGTAGAAACCATTATAATTTTCTCCTTCAATTTTTTTAGTAAGCAAACGTTTATCTAGTCCAACATCGACTTTTTTCATGATATAAACAATACCATTACTCAAACGGATAGGCTCACCAACAATTTGTGTTTTGTCTACAGGAACTTCAACCCCAAATCTAGATGTTAAAGTAGCTGGTAATTCATTCAACTCATACTTTTTAGGAAAAGCCATATCTCTTAATGTGAAATATTTGGCATAAATAGCTGTATAGTCAATAGCTGGATCATTGGATGGCTTAATCAAATAAGGTTTCATTTTATCTACCTCGGCATTATAGCCTGCATCTTCCATTACAAATAAGGTATAGGAGTTTTTTTCATTGTTAAGATTATACACATTTCTTAAGTATGAATTAGTCAAAGAGTCTGCAAGATAACCTGCGCCTCTTTCAACCGACAAGGCTTTGGCATCCTTATCCGAAGCATAAATACTAAAATCTTTTAAACTCAATAAGTAATCGCTCGTTGCCGAGGCACCTGCCTGGGAATTGATATACTGCCAAATATTTAATTTTGGAGTCAATGGTGTGTCAATAATATGAAATACTCCATTAGCTGCATACTGATCTGCTGTTACAATAGTCGCATCATCAATTGTGGTATTCCCATTAAATGTCAAGTATTTATTACTGTACATTTTTATTTGTGTTTTATCACTGCTTCTCACTGAAGAATAAGCCGTTAAGGCGATGTGATTGCCTACAAATTGTTTTAAGGCTTCTGGATTATCTAATATTTCAGCACCAACCTGAGCCATGGCTTCATTTGTTGGTACAAAAACAGTGTAAGTCTTAGATGCTGCCAACACTTTATCATAACCAGTCTCTACTAATAGTGCTGCAAACTCAGATGTTTCAGCTGTATTTGTTATTGCCTGGGTCAGATTAACATTGAGATTAGCATCGCCATTGTTTTCACGATCATCCCATGGATTAGAACAGGAGATTATTGCCAGTGATAAAACACCAGCAAATAATCTTTTATAATTAAATTTAAATAAAGTCATTTTTTACTTGATTAAGTTTGTAATTGTAAATTTTCTAGTTTTAATTAGTTTGGTCCATTGTCAGTTGTTACATCTGCTCTTTGAACTAAATTACTAACCCCATCTACCGGAAAACCTTTTCTGAATTTTGGCCACACTTGATCCATATCTACTGGACGGAATTCAACCATATCCCATCTGTCAGCATCTCCTCCACCACAACCAGAACATGAAGTTGTAACAAATTTAATTTTATGTCTTCCTGTAGTTTCAACCTCTACAATACCTGCCAATCTAGAATAAAGTTGATCTGATTGAACATGTGGAAAAATATAACGTTTGTAACCTTGTGATTCTAAAACTCTGTCTCCAACTCCACTGGTAGTATTAAAGGGATCATTAGGGGACTCTCTACCATTGATAATTCTAGAAGTTTGTATCCCATTAAAAAACACCTTTGTATCAGTAGATGCTCTTGAATTTTGACGATAAGAAACCCATACTTTATAACGTCCTTTAATAATTACTGGAGTGGTAAATTCAATATCATTCAATCCACCTGACCCAACACGGAAACGGAAAATTCTAAATAAATCTCCATTAGCAGCTCCTCCATATGGATTCCAATCTGCAGTATAGGTATTACTTCCTGTCCAGATTACTTCGCTAAGGGCGCCTTTTGCAAAACCGAAAGATGTCCCTCCTGTTTTTCTGTAATTAGCAACATTGGCAGCCATTTCCGGTTGATTACATAAATCAAAATAAACTGGCATCGGAACACGTTTCTTAATGGAGAAGTTACCATCTACATAATGTAATACTCCATTAGAACTGGTAACCTCACTAATATTTCTTATGACACCAACCCCTTTTTCAAGTACTCCATTAAAAACATCCTCATTCAGTAAAATATTCTGACCAATTAATTTTGAACTAATTACTTCTAAGGGTGCCTTTGTTACAAACACTGGAGTTGTTGCAAAATCAGCTAAATAATTCAAACTAGGTAGTATACGGTATTGTACATACAAATTCAAACTATCCACTGGATTGGTAGGGCTATCTAAATGACTGTATCTTTCCTTAATTTTATCTAAAGTTCCTAAATTAGCCGCTTTAAACACTTCATTAGATTGTGCTAATACTGTTAAATGACCTATGAGCGTACTTTGACCTTCAACAGTAGATGTTGTTAATGGTTGGTTTAGTTTATCATACCATCCTGTAGCCTTTAAAACTTCAGTAAACAAAGATAAATTCGGATCAGCCTCTATAGTCTGTGCCAAAGTTTTATCAGCAACACGTAACATTTTATCAACAACATGAACCACACCATTCCCTAATTCTAAGTTAGAAACTATAATTTTTGATGTTTTGTTGACAGTTATACTGGAAACACCATCGACATTAGCCGCACCAGTTATCAAATATTGACCCTGTAAAGTAGGAGATGCAATTTTTCCATCAGTAAAAGAAGTGGTATTGATTTTCTTATCGATAATATGCAATTTAACTATATTTTGTAAATCTTCTAGTGGCACTTGACTTAATGAAGCCACCCCTATATCATTTAAATATTGTTTAACTCCTTCATTTGTTGGCAGAAATAAGGTATACGTACCATAAGTATTCATAAATGAAGCATAATTGGTAATATCCAAAATTTCTAGGAACATCGAATAATCCGGATTAGCTCTTAAATACTCTGTGATATTCAGAGTTTCATCTGTACTCTCTTTTATCTTTGGTTCAGAACAGTTTTGAAACACAATAGCAATTAAAAACACTAAAGTAAGTCTCAACAGGCTAGGCAATCTTAATAATCTTTTCATGACTTATTTTTTTTATTTGTAAAACGGATTTTGTACAAGTGCTTTGTTGGTAAAAAGTTCATACGTATAAATAGGCAAATAGTGGCTATTCGGATCTCTTAATTTTGCAATAATTGACTGTTGTTTATCTGCCGGTGCATTAGCAATAGCCAAATCAATTAACAACTGCTTTCTCTCGTAATTATTTGCACGTGCAACACGCAATACATCATACCAACGCTTTCCTTCAAAAGCAAGTTCACGCGCACGTTCAGCTAAAATATAATCTATAAGACCATTGGTATCTGTAGCACCAACAGTTTGTTCTGTTTGAGTAAGAGCATTACGATTTTCTCTAATATCATTAATAATAATAAGTGCTTTATCTCCATTTTCCTCTCCTCCTAATCTTGCTAGAGCTTCAGCTTGCATCAACATTACATCAGCATATCTGTAGATAAACCAGTGTGTATCTGAATCCTGCAACGCTTTTCGATCGTCATTACTTAAACCAGTAAACTTATAAATTTCACCAGTTGCACCTATCAATGCTGCTTCATCTCCTCTAATATCCTTATTTTCAGGATTATCAAAATCAATTCCAAAAACTTCATCCATTAAAAGTCCTTGCCCTTTAAACTGAGGCCTTTGTAAAAAGATCCCGTAGAAAGGCCCCAAATTAGATGTACTATATTGCAATTCAAAGATACTCTCTGATGAATTTCCTCTTGCAAAAACGGTAGTAAACCAAGTACTTGGCCCAGCTTCAAATAAACTAAATTTCTGAGATTCTGTTACCTTTAATGTAGCATCAAGTGCTCCTTGATAATTTTCAGTCCATAAATAGACATCAGCTAACATAGCATTAATTGCATAGACAGTGATACGACCTTTATTAGAAGGGGTGTCTCCATAATCTTCAACAGCATAACTTTCGGCTAATACCAAGTCTTTAATCACTTGTTCAAAAATGGCAGCTTGTGGGCTAGTTGGAATTTGAAAATTATCTTGATCACTTAAAGTAGCCTTCAGTTTTAAAGGAACATCTTTAAATGTACGAGCCAATGTAAAATACAAATACGCTCTAATAGCTAAAGCCTCCGAAAGAAATTGATTTAACTGCGTTTGGGTTAAGGTTGGATCTTCATTCCTAACTGCTGGAGCCAAATCAATTACGGTATTGCAATAATTAATAGTTCTGTAAAAAGCTCCCCAATCCGTCAATCCATTAGAAGGAAGTACGTTAATAAACATAATATCCCTTGCGTCATCGGTAACGTTAGTTCCTTCAACAACCATTCCTCCTCTTAATTCACCGTGCATGAATAAATATTGAGAAAGGGGCAAATCATTTGTACCAGGAGGCGAATTCAACATTGATGAATAAATTCCTATTACCGCAGCTTGTATGTCCTCCTTAGTTTTCCAAAATTCATCACGAACAATCCCATCTTGTGGACGTAAATCTAAATAGTCATCGCACGAACTTGCCGAAACAAAAAGTATAAAGATTGCTAATATTGTTTTTATTTTAGTTTGCATAAATCAAATATTTTTTATTAAAAACGAGTTGTTAGACCGAATGAGAAACGTTTTGTAGGAGGTGTAGCCGCATTATCAACTGACATACCAAAAGCTCCACTTCCCATTTTCACTTCAGGATCTTGACCTCTATATTTTGTGAAAGTATATAGGTTGTCTGCTGTTACATACACTCTTATATCATCTAGATTCAATTTCTTCAATAGATTTTTACCCAAATTATAACTAAGAGTCACGGAACGTAAACGAACAAAAGAGGCATCTTCTACATAACGGTCAGAACCCAACCAGTTATATCCTGCACCATAAACGGCTCTAGGCATATTAGTTACATCTCCCGGATTACGCCATCTGGCTAAAACGGCCGTACTTTGATTGCTCCATCCATACATGTTAGTCGTTATCATATCGGTTGCATTAACAATGTCATAATCAAAACGATAGGTAAAGAAAAGCATTAATCTGAATTGGTCATTAAAACTTACATTTGAGCCAAAACCTCCTGCAAATTTGGGATTACTGTTTCCTAAATACACAACGTCACGGCTATCAATATTACCATCCTTATTGATATCTTCATAAATAGCATCTCCAGGCTGAAATACATAATCCGTATTAGGGTAATTGAAACGCATAAACACCTCTTGACCATTTGGCCCCACAATTACATTTCCGCTAGCATCTCTTGCTCTTGTAGCTTCAAGATCAGTATATACCCCTTTAAATTTATAACCATAGAATGAACCAAAAGGATTATCAACCTGTAGGAATCGCTTAAATTCACCATTCCTATCCGTATTTCCACTTTCAGTTGGAACAAATTCAGATATTTCTGTAATCATATTTTGATTTGCAGAAATATTGAAATTAAAATCTATCTTCCATTTTCCTGATTTGAATGGAATTGCATTAATTCCTATTTCCCATCCTGAGCTTTCCATTGTACCAACGTTTTGATCTGATATAGTGCTAAACCCAGAAACAGAAGTTACATCAAGATCCCTAAAAAGAAGATCTTTACTCGTAGTTTGGTATATTTCGGCATCTATACTCAAACGTCTTTTAAACATCTGAAGATTGAATCCTAAGTTTTTACCAATTTTAGTCTCCCATTTTAAATTAGACAACTCCATATTACCTGGAACAACACCATTAAGTCCTAGATATTCTGTTTGAAAGTTGTTATAAACATTAAAAAAACGATAATCATATTTAGGCGCTCCACCTGAATGTCCATAACTCAATCTCATACTTAAGTCATCTATCTTATCAAATTTTTGCATAAACGGTTCCCCCGAAATTCTCCAACGAGTAGAAACAGAAGGAAAATATCCATATCTATTTTGTCCTGTAAATTTTGAATTCCCATCAGCTCTTAAACCTACATTGATCAAATATCGATCTAACAAACCATATTGTGCGCTAAATACCGCTCCTACATTTCTAGCCTGAAGATTACCCGTACCTAATGCACCCGTTTGCGTTCTAGAAGGATTGGACGGATCTGTCAATAAAGAAGAAGCTGTATTTGACGTTAATACAAGGTGTGAAGTATAACGGTAGTCATTAGATTGTAATGACATTAAGGCTTGAAACGTTTGTTTTTCCCCTATGTTTGGGGTATAAATAAAATTAGTCTTTGTCACAATGCTAGACTCATCCGAATCAGCATCAATAGCTCTATTTACCACTGTTTCAGTAAAAGGACGACCTGTTGCATTTTGAGGTAAAAAAGATTTATTCTTTCTACCCTTATAATCAAACTGTAAATCAAAAGTCGACATAAATACTTTAGGGATAATATCTACACTCAAATTAAAGTGAGGAACAATACGATCTTCCGCAATATCATTAATAGCAAGCTCAGCCATAGCCAGCGGGTTGTATGTACGTCCATAAGTACCTTGTACGTTCCCTGCTGGCGAGAAATAATTAGGTGTAAGATTTCCTCGTTCGTCATACTCATAAATGCTCATATTGGGCATTTTAGTATAAGCAACCCCTCTTAAAAGGTCTTCACTATCTTTTGAATTAACATAATTACGTTGGGTATCCGAATGCGTATACGATATATCGGTCTTAAACTTAATACGGTCAGAAACTATATAATCTAAATTCAACCTGGCATTTACTCTTTCTAAACCAGTACCTATAGTCACCCCCTTTTGTTTATAGTAACCTACTGATGTAAAATACCTTGCTTTTTGACCACCTCCTTGTAAAGAAAGGTTATGATCACCAGTAACACCTGCTTGAGTAATTGCATCTACCCAATTGGTATTTTGACTGTAGTTATTAAAATAATACACATCTTGAGGATCATATTGAAATTCCTTTACATTTAAAGTATTCAAAGGCACTCCGTTTCTATTCATAAATTCTTCAGGAATCAATTGCGAATATTGATCTCCAGTCAACATTGGAATTGTAGGAGGCAACTTAGAATAAGTCCCCCTATAAGTGTAAGTGATCTTTGGAGCACCTATAGCCCCACGTTTAGTAGTAATCAACAACACCCCACTGGCTGCACGAGACCCCCAAATAGCTGTAGCGGCCGCATCTTTTAAAATGGTAATGGTTTCAATATCGGATGGCGCAATGTTGAGTAAGGCCGCATAACCTTGTTCATCCGCTGACCCAAAATTAAAATCGTCGGGTACTGAAGTTTCATAAGGCATACCATCAACCACTATTAATGGATCTGAAGAACCGGTAATAGAAGAAGTACCACGAATACGTATCTGCATTCCAGCACCTGGATCTCCACTATTAGCTACAATATCCACACCGGACAAACGTCCTTGTAAAGCCTCATCAATAGAGGCTGCTTGCGTATTTTCTAAATCAGCAGCATTAATACTAACCGAACTGGTTGTACGGTCACGATCAGCAATTTTCATTAAACCATTATCTGATGACTTAGCAGAAGTAACAATAATCTCTTTTAATGATTCAACACTAGAAACTAATTTAATTTTAATTGTTTGTCTACCATTAATTGATATAATTTGTGTTTTATAACCTATGGTAGATACCACTAATTTATTATTTGGATTTTTAATTCGTAATGCGAAATTTCCATCAAAATCCGTTATCACCGATCCTACTGTACGATTTTCAGCATCTTGCTCTATAACTGTTGCGCCAGGAATACTTAGGTTATCTCCTGCATCAAATACCTGACCTCGTAACAAAGTACTCGCAGCAGGCTGTTGTGCCAATGCCGGTAGGGCTGCCAGAATAATTAAGGCAAATGCAAAACTGTAAAATATATTTGTAAATTGTTGTCTCATTTTATTCCGAAAATTTAAGATAGTTGTCTACTAAATGAACTAAAGATCTATCAGCTAAGTTATTACTGCTAGCTGGGATAAAAACAGCTGCTGGATTATTTCCTGTAATTGGTGTATTAACAGTTGTATTATCTTTAAATGACAATGAACCAGCTGCACTAATTACTTCAACAAAAGTTTTATCCCCTTGAGAATCTTTCCTTAATGTTTCAAACTGCCCAGTTGTTAATCCATCATTTGAAGCTGTCTTATTAGATATGATATGGTATCGGATAAAATCGGCAATCAAATCTCGCTCTCCTTGAACTCCAGGGTTAAAATTAGGCACACCCGTTGTTAGATTTCCAGGAAGAAGTCCAGCTTTAACCGCTCTTACAATAGCAGCATTATCTGGCACTATAAATGTATAAGATGTACCTAATTCAACTCCCTCGATTTTCCCTGTGGTAGCATTATAAATAGAAGAAAATCTTAAATATTGATAAAAATTATTAAACTGTGTATTTTGTGTTGCTAAACGTGCAATTACTAGACCCTGCAATTCTGTAGAATATTGTGGTAAATTATCTACATAATAAGTTATTCCATTTTCTTGTATTTCACTACCTATTACATTCGCAGGTGAAGCTCCTGGCAAAAGACTTCCTGCTGCGTAAATTTTGTTATTAGCCCATTTAATATACTCGCCTGGAAGTTCATTATCACCTGTACGAATAATTCCAGAAGTAGTAGCAATATTATCTAACTCACCATCAGGTGTAAGTACAATACAATTATAGAGTAATCTTACCAGTCTATTTCTAGCCGCAGAAGCTCCATCTGCAGCACCATTTACTGGAGAAACATATACCCATTCTAAACGTGTAGTATTATAATTGAACCCTAAACTTTTTAATACATTATCAGAAGGCAAGAAAAGAGTGAACCTTTGATTGATATTACTAATCATTTCTCTATAACCGGAACCATCATTAAATATTCTGGTTGCGAAACTAAACTTAGGATCCAAATAAGCCGAAGTATAAACACTAAAGAATAAATTTGATTTTTGCACTTTGTTAGCTCCGTAAAAGAATCCGTTACTTAACAATTGTTTATCCGTTATATCACTATTAAAATCAAATCTTACATCCTCTTTTAAACCATTTAAAAAATTACCTTTAATAGAGGGCCATACAGCACCTTGCACCATGTGCGCATTAAACAAATCCTGAAATATATAAATAGGCAATTGCGAAAGAGAGGTGAAATTTTTAAGTAAAACCTTATCTATAAACTCTTGTAATGCACCATTTTCAGGAACAATTATAGTATAGGCATCAGATTGACCATCATTATCCTCTGCTTTCAAATAATTTTCATTATTAGGCGCATACATCAAGGTTCCATCATATCTTTTAACAAAAACCTCATCCGATTTCCCAGTATAATTACGATACGTATTAGTAGCCTCTTGATTAAACACATAAGTAACCAGATTATCTTCAAGAATTTCACGGAACTTACTATAATTAGGATTTGATTCTAAATACTGATCAATATTCATCGGTGGAGCATTTACTTTATCCACTTCATGAATAATTCCATTCTCAGCAATAATATCAGCCTCAGTTACTTTGGAATCAAAAAGATTGAAACCCGTATACTCCTTACCAGGATAGAAATAATTGAAATCATAAGAAGTTAAACCCTTTTCCGCAAAATATTCTTCTGTAAAATAGGTAACATACTTATTATTATTATCACCAGAAATATAATTGTTCACACCATTACGGTTAGAACCTACTATTACTTTAGGCTGACCATCAATCGTTTTAGTTACAAATCCGTCATAAAATGCCGTTCTTCTTCTAAAAGCATTATCCTTAACCCATCCCCCTTGCAGAGATGATTGATAATCCGAAAGCTGCTCTTCCCGAAACGCATTATAAACTAACGCATATTTCACAATTTTAGATGCCGTAGCAACATCAATCTTGCTTACATCAGATATTCCTTTTTCTTGGAAATATGCCGTAAAAGCAGCGTCATTAGGTGCAAACATAGTCCAGTATCCTGATTTACTCAAAATATCCTTATACCCCGCTTTTTCAATTAAGGTTGTAAAGTTTTTAAAATTCCCTCTAGCCTCTAATTGTTGATAAATAGGATCTTCCAGATAATCTGGACGCCCATAGTATTCATCAAATACGTCCTGGCTACAGCTGGCTAATAAAACCAAAAGCGGTAGGATTAATAAATAGTAGTTAATTTTTCTCTTCATTATTAGTTAGCTTATTAAAGTTATGAAACAATTATTTATACTTTTTTTAACTGTTTTTTATATATGTTTAACATCTTCAAATTTATACCTTCAACGCCCTACATCTATCCTGCCCTATCCTGTTTTTTTTATGTGTCAATAAAAAAAAAGCTAATTAAATATCAATTTCACAATCTATTAACTATTATTTTATCAATGCAAAACCCCAATAAACACAAGGGTTTTAGCTCACATTGTCCTATAACCTTTAAAGGTAAAAAATACAGTTAAAAAAATTAACATTATTTTTGCAATTAAGAAAAAGGGTGCCCTAAAAATGAAATAATCATGGATTATGGCAATTTTGTAGAGAAAAAAAAGACTTTTAGTGAGAATTTTATTTTATTATTCATATTATTTGTCAAATATACTATTATAAATACAATCGATTTCGCATCTTGGTTTTTGATATCGTAAATCAAAATGCCTTTAATTTTGCTAAAAACCTTCCATAGAAATCTAACCGCAACAATTAAACGGAGTTCCATTATTAGTTAAAACACATTATTTAACTATTCCCTATACATTCATCTCAAATAAAAAACACTCAAATTATTGTTATTCAACAAATTACCACAGATAAACTACCGGTATTTTTGTTCAATTGATAAATTTTGCTATATCTTTTGTAATCAAACCGACGTCCTTATTTATTAGAAAGTCCCAAAAAGCCAACTAACAATGTCTAAATACTAAAAAAAGTAATCCCCCCTAAAATTTCACAGTCCTACCTTATTATATATTAAGTATAACATTTGACACTCAACATTGGGATATGCGGTCATTTATCATACAACCTGATTTTAATATATACTACCCTATTCGTTCTGTAAAAGAGTTCACAACAAACCTAACTTAAATCAGAGCCGGGCTAACAAACTTCCTATTTAAAAAGAAGCAGCTATGAATAAAAAGAACCCATATCAAATACATGATACAGGTTCTTATACATTATTATTTTGATTACAAAATCAAACTTTATTTGGCATCTACAAATCGATACATTTCGGATGCTGCCAACAAAAAGGCCCCAACACCAAAATCGGCTGTAGAATTCTTATCCACCACCTGTCCGGGAATGGCTTTTTCACCAATAGGTTGTACATAACCTACAGCACCATCCGCTTGCAATGCTGTTTTAGTCAGGTATTCCCATGATTTTTTAACTACAGCTAAATAGGTTTCTTTATCTAAATATCCGTTATTGATCCCCCATAAAAATCCATAGGTAAAAAATGCCGTTCCACTGGTTTCCGGTCCGGGTGCATGTGCAGCGTCGAGCATACTGCGTGTCCAATACCCTTGCTGTTGTTGCGCGGCAGCGATTGCTTTGGCCATATCCTGAAAACGTTGGATATACTTTTTCTTATGTTGCGCTCCGCTTGGTAAATCCTGAATAATTTTGGCATAGCCTGCAAAAACCCAACCGTCACCACGTGCCCAAAAATCTTTTTTCCCATTGGCGCTTTTGTGTTTCGGATATACATATTTAGCATCACGGTAATAGAGTTTCGCTTCGTCATCATACATAATGCTGTTGGCATGATTCAAATAAGCATCCAACTTCTCTAAGTATTGTGCATTACCGGTCACATTATAAAGCTTGGTCATTACAGGCATCACCATGTACAAACCGTCAGCCCACCACCAATAATCCGTATTAGGGGTACTCATTTCATATTCCATCACTTCACGGGCACGGGCTATTTTATGCGGATCCTTTTTGCCTGTAAAATGGTATAAATCGATATACGTTTGAAAACAGATTTGCCAATCTCCAAAAAGCACAAAGCGGTCATCTTCCCCGTAAGTGTATTTCCACTCGGATTTATTTTGAGACTTGGCACCCATCCATTGGTTTTTTTCCGCCCAAGCCAAAGAATAATCCAGAAACGCTTTCTTTCTGGTTATTTTGTACGCTTCCATATTACCGGTATGATAGGCCGCAACGTTCCAAAAGGCAATACCTGGTTCCGGATGGGTTTCCTGCCAATGTGAGTTTACCGCATGGATAATCTTCACTACATTTTGCTTCGACTCAGTGATAACCGTTTCATCACTCGATTTCACGGATACATTCTTAGCTGTTTTACAACCTGCCGTAAATACAAGCAAGGCAAGAGCCAGATACAAAACTTTTACATTCATTCTTTTTGGTTTTTTAATTAGTATTTCAGCACGTGGTTAATAGCATTTTTTTCGGGGTCGGATTTTTTTTGAACCCAATTCCTGATTCATTACATCGCCTTCATCTGAAGGCTTCCAAAAGTAAATAAAAAGTCATCCCATACAAACCTGTACCCACCAGTTATTCCTCTTTATACCAAAGATAAAACTATAAACATCAAAAAAAGGAACAGCGGTTTTCTGACACAACTTATTTGATTAGGATTACTTATCGGAGCGCTATTTCGTTTTTTAATCAACCCCAATAATATTTATGTGTAGAATTCACCCTTGTTTTTAATTAGCCTGTTTTTTTCAGGTTCAAAAAAAACCCTCTTAAATATTGAATATTTAATTAAATTAGTTTTAATTTAACATTAATATAAATTCAAAAAAATGCCTAAATTTTGGACAACTGTCATTGTCATTCTTTTTCCTGTATTTCTTTTTTCCCAAATTGAAATTGACTCATTATTGGATAAATTAGACACTACTATTGATAATAGCCAATACTATCACAACAAAAAAGAAAACGAAATAAACAAACTCAACGGACTGTTGAAATACACCTCCAATACGCTCCAGAAATATGAAATCTATGAAAAATTATACAACGAATATAAAGTCTACCAATCGGACTCTGCCTTAAACTATGCCAGAAAAAGTTTAAAAATAGCCTATACCTTAAAAGACTTAACCAAGATTAATACCGCAAAGTTAAATCTGGCCTCCATCATGGGGACTTTAGGAATGTATAAGGAAGCCACTGATATCCTCAATAAAATTGACATCAAGTCTACCCCTGAAATTAAAAGTTTTTATTTTGGGGTTAACAGCTCCGTATATCTATATATGTCCGAATATGCAGCATCAAATCAAGAAAAAAACAAATATGTTTTATTGACCAAACAGTATCGGGACTCCACCTTCCAATCCGATTCTGTTCATTCAGAATCCAATATCATAATCCAGTCCAATAAGCTTTTTGAAAACAAAAAATACGACGAAACAATTCGTTTATTGGAAGGCTACTTTCCAAAAATTGACAATAACAACCCGGACAAAGCCATTGTTGCCTATATTATTTCGCAGGCCTACCAACGTAAAAAAAATTACGAACAGGAGAAAAAATGGTTAATTATATCCGCAATATGCGACCTGCAGTTGGAAAAGAAGGAATACATTTCGCTCCGTTCCTTAGCCTTTCTGATGTACAAGGAAGGAGATGTAGACCGTGCTTATAAATACATTAAACGTTCCCTGGAAGATGCTCTCTTTTGTAATGCCCGCCTGAGGACCTATGAAATTTCAAGAATGTTGCCCATCATTAATGAAGCCTATCAAAAACAAAACGACACCAACCGAAAACAATTGATCGTGTTTTTAATCAGTGCCAGTATCCTGTCGCTATTTTTGATGGTTGTTTTATTTTTGTTATTCAAACAAATGAAAAAACTGTCCAAAGCAAAACAGGAAATCAGTTTGGCCAACAACCAATTTTTAGAATTGAACAAGGAATTAAACCTCTTTAACGAAAAATTGAATGAAACTAACAAAACCCTAAAAGAAGCGAACCTTGTAAAAGAAATATACATTGGCCGTTACATGGACCAATGCTCTGTTTATATCAGTAAATTAGACGAATACCGACGTAAATTGAATGTTATCGTTTCCAGCGGAAAAACCGCTGAATTGGTGAAAGCCATAAAATCAAAAGAATTTATCGAAGTGGAACTGAAAGAATTCTATCATAATTTTGACAAGACTTTCTTATTACTTTTCCCAAACTTCATTGAAGAATTCAACAGTTTGCTATCTGACAATGAAGACATCAAGCTAAAACAAGGCGAGTTAATGAACACCGAATTACGGATCTTTGCCTTGATACGCCTTGGAATATCGGATAGTGTTAAAATATCTGAATTTCTACGGTACTCCTTATCAACCATTTACAATTACCGGACCAAATTAAGAAACAAGGCTTTAGGTCCCCGTGATGAATTTGAAGCCAATGTAATGCGCATAGGGACAAATAAATAGATAACGCTTCTTTTCAACTGTGGCCTCTATACTCCTTTTTGGGTAAAGAGGCCCTTTTTTACACTACAGAATCACTACTTTTTTGGCATTAAAACAAATACCTAAACACCAATATATCAATGCCTTAAATAAATTAAACCATACAAACAGCTACCATTTTTCATTAATAATTACAAGTCGGATGGAATCCATATAAATTTGGTTTTCCAGAAGATTTCTAAAGCAAATTATTAATTTATTAACTCAATCAAAATGAAGCGTTTCCTAATTTCAACCCTATTCTGTATAGCATTGGTTAATATTGCTGTCGCCCAACAACTACAATCGCCCAATAAAAAATTGCAAATGGAGTTTTCCTTGCTAAGTGACGGGACGCCAAGTTACCGTTTGAATTACAAAGACAAAGCAGTGATAAAACCAAGTAAATTGGGACTTGCTTTAAAGAACGATGCCAAAT
>JAKFBW010000113.1:0-2749 GCA_036676965.1 Flavobacterium sp.
AGAACACCACCTTGCCAAGGTGGGGGTCGCGAGTTCGAATCTCGTCTTCCGCTCCATATTCATTGCCTTGAGAAATCTTTATCGCAGATGTGCGACCATGACCAAATGGATTGCAGAATTTATTAAAAATATGCGGGTGTAGTTTAGTGGTAAAACCTCAGCCTTCCAAGCTGATGTTGTGAGTTCGATTCTCATCACCCGCTCCAAATCTACTGCCCTGAGTAATTTTCAGCGCAGATTTTCGACGAGGACCAACTGGACCGCAGGAGCAGAAATAAATAATTAATTTGCTACAAGTTAAGTAAGAAGTAATTCTATCTTTACATATGGGGCCTTAGCTCAGCTGGGAGAGCGCCTGCCTTGCACGCAGGAGGTCAGCGGTTCGATCCCGCTAGGCTCCACCATATATAACCATACATATAAACCCTAGGTATTCTAGGGTTTTATTTTTTTTATATAAAAAAATGGATAAGTAATTGAACCAATTTCATAATTCATTTTTTAAAAAAAGCTGACACTTCCAGAATAAAAGTAACATCGTTTTAAAAAAAATTAAGCTGCTAATGAATTGGTTGTAGATTGTTTACATGCTAATCTTAAGCTTGCTAATTTCATGCCGTTATAAACAAGAGTAACTAAGTCTAAATGGACTTTTGCTCGTTCTCCTGTTCGATATCTTACATTATTTAACTGAAAGAATTCTTTTAAATAGCCTATTACACGTTCAACAGAGCTACGTTCTTTAAAGCGTTCTTTCCAAGCCATTGAACCACGTGCTGGAGCACTATAACGGCGTAAATCAGTCTCTATCTTTATCTTAAAGACTTTTTGACACAAAGAATCATTGGCTAACGGGCAATCCGCACATTCTTTAGGACGTGTGTATTTTAAGGTTTGGTATCTCTTGTCGAAACTATCATACCGATAAGAATGCTCTCTTACACAGGTTGGAGCGAAGTTTTCATCAAATCCAATTGGATCTTGTTCATTCTTTTTGTTGTAAGCAATAATGGAATACCCTTTCATTCGATGAATCTGTTCATAGATGGCATCATAATCATAACCTGCATCCAGCATGGCAAAGATTAATCGAAGATTTGGATAGTATTTCGCTATTCCTTTTAATAAAGGAATAGCTGCCTTTCCATCGTTAAGGCTACCAGAAGAAATTAAGGATTGAAGAATAAATTGAGTGCTTGTTTCAACTGCTAAATGAGCTTTATAACCATACCAAAATACATTTTTACCTTCACTATTTTTCTTTACACCCCATTTAGGGTCAAGTGGCATTTGGTCATGAAGTTCAGAGTATGACACATCAAGTTGATCTTCAATTTTCTTTTCAAAAATAGACAGAGAAGCTTCTCTTGCTTCTTTTTCTTTTAACCATTGTTCACGTTCAGCTTTTGATTTACGCCCACGTTTCTTTGGTGGTTCTTTTACTACATCTTCTTTTTTTGCAGGTGCTTGATCTCTAGCTTCAAAGTGACCAGAATCAATAGCTATGTTTGCATCACTAATAAAACCTTCATCGATAGCATCAAGAATAATTTGAGAATTGATTTCTTCAAGAATGTTTGTATCTTTAATCTTTGTAATCATTCTTGAAAATGAAGCTTCAGAGGGAACAGGATCAGAAACTAAAAACCCACAATCAACTTTGAACTTAAGATCAGTATTTAATCGTTTTACTAAAAGTTGGATTTCAGGGATTCTCTCAACAATCCGTACTACCAGTGCTTGAACCATTGCAGGGTAGTTCAACTCTACAGGCCTACCTAAATTGGATTTTTTCGCTACAACATTAAGAATAGGGTTGATATTAATCGCTGAAAAAATCTCATCATAGCGATGGGTAGGTTCTAAATCAAATAAAATTTGCATGCTAAAAAGGCTCTCTTGTCGTACAATAGACATAAGGGGCTTCCTCCCATTCGAATAAGTTTGCTAGTCACTTACTTGATTCGACATTTGGGGAGGTACTCCTTTTTTCATGCTCGAAAACCCTTGAGCCACTTGGGCTTAGATTTATGAAATTCATTCAACTATTAAACTATTAAGAAAAAGACTGTTGTCAATTTTAAAATAACGCAATTCATTCTTGATCATGGGAATTGTCACGGTAGTTGGTGCAGGAAGAAGGTTGTTAGCTTCTAGAAAGTAGAGGTCACTATGCAGTAGCGGTTGATTTACCAGATGATCATGATGCTCAACTGGAAGATTATATAAATGTTATTGCTAAGCAAATTAATAGTTTAGGGAAGGTTTATTTGGTTTAAAACCAATTATATTAACCGATGAAATATTTGGAAATGTCCCAGAAGTTTACATTGAATTATTGGATAATAGTATAAGAAACTAAGGCATCATTTATTATTGATTTTTAACTAAACGTTTTAAATCTTTAATTTCTGCTTCATGCTCTATTGAACGAGCAGATAGTGTCTCTATAGTTAAATGTTGTTTTCCTAAATAATCCTCTAAATTTTGATATTGTTCTGGAATAAACCCTATTTTACGTTCAATCCTTTTCTGACCAGCCTTAAGGAGTTGCACATCATTTTCAATGTTTTTCACATTATTTTCAATGTTGTCAAGTTTTTGTAAAATCTTATTTAGTACCTCTTGCATGATTAATCCCTCCCTTTTCCCTAATAATATCATATATTTTTTAAATTGATCATACTATAATTTTTATTTATCCAGTAAAAATTTCATTTTCTAATTTCGGAGAAATTGGCGAAGGAAT
>JAKFBW010000114.1:0-46702 GCA_036676965.1 Flavobacterium sp.
TCTCTTTCAACGACAAAAGAAACATAGATACGCACCATTCTTTCGTCATTAAGATCCGGCGTTCTGAATGTTCTACTGACATAATTATAAAATTTACTCATGCCGCCCGGAAATTCAGGTTGTTTGTCTAAAGCAGTAGTGGTTACGATAGTTTCTCCCATATCTACAGCATCGCTGCCGCCAGTTCCGGTGCTAGTTCCTTGTCCGCTCATTGCATTTTGGCCGGTAATGGCTGTGCCGTCAGGGCTTGGATTGGTTATGGTGATGTTCTCGGTGTTTTTGGCAATTTCCTGAACGGCATCGTTGGCAGCAACAACCGTCGGGTTAACCAGCTGGTCTTTCGGGACGGTCTCTAATGCTTTTTGCTGCACCGGTTTAGATGCACTGGATTCCTGGATTGGTTCATTTTTCTCCTGGAAAATATCCGTTACGGTAACAATTTCATCCAGAGGGATTGTTGTTTCAGGGGGAACTGTTGTTTCACCCTGAAAAAAACTCGAAATTTTGGGGATAACCATCAGCGAGGCGCAAAGGAGTAATCCCATAAAAAGGGCAAAAAAGGAGGTTCTTGAACTTTCCTGGCGCAGTTGGTACGCACCATATTCTTTGTTTTTGTTTTCGAAAACCAGATTAATCCAGTCCGTTTCGTAAATGCTTAATTTTGACATAATTCAATTGAGTTTAATGGTTAAGTAACAGTTAAATCATAAGCATGCGGGGTTTTATTCTTCAACGTAAAAGGTAAGAAAAATATTGTTTAACCCGGAATTATTTTTGAAGTATTTTTTTACTATTTGAAGTTTTTCTTGTAAACGGGATAATAGGGCTGGATTCACCTTTGTTTTATACCGTAGCGATGTGGTTTTACTCGTAATTAACTTCCTCAAACTTGTCTTCCCGACGTAGGAGGGAACATCGCAAGTAACTCCATAAAGATTGGTTAAAACTATTTTTAAGTTTTAGAAACACATCACACGAAAGGATTGATTTCGTCGAATTTCATTATGTGCGGTAGCGGTGGGGTTTTACCCGTAATTAACTTCCTCAAACTTGTCTTCCCGACGTAGGAGGACTCGAGTGATAACGAATAGGCGAAGCAAACTTCGCAAGTAACTCCATAAAGATTGGTTTTAAAACTATTTTTTTAAGTCTTAGAAACCCACCACGCGAAAGGATTGATTTCGTCGAATTTCATTTTGTACGGTAGTGGGTCCGCCTGCCCACAGTGGCGAGTTTAACACAGCTTTCATTGTTGGTGCTACGCACCCAACGAACCCTAGCTGTTACCAGTAGTTTTTTTATTCATTTCCTTTTTCAGGATTTTTCAATCCAAATAAATAACCTATTATTGCTCCAAGTATTCCAAAAATTGCAGTCATATTACTTTGAGGAATATTACTTAACGCTAAAATAGTTCCTAAACTTGCAATAAAAGTTATACCAAATATTTTAAGATTGAATGCTCCAATCCCGTTTTTCATTTTACAGAATAGCAGAATAAATGCAATCACAATAATTGCTAAAATTGAGAATAGTATTTTGTCTTCCATATTAGTCAGCATATTTTTTAACCCAGTTTAAACTTTTAAAAATATAATATAAGAAAATAACAACGAGAAATATAATTGGTAGTGCTAATAATGAAGTTTCAAATGAATCACTTAATAATCTTGAAACTATCTCTTTTTTGACTTCTATATAGCCTGCGTCTGAAATTTCGAAATGTCCGTGACTAATTGTTTTTAAATTAGTTCCTTCTATATATTCTGCACTATCTTCAATGTTTATATATTGTTCGGGAATATAGCCGTTGAAAATTTCTTTCGCTTCGAACCAAGCGAATCTGTAATCAAATATTCCAATTTGTATGAGTTTATTATTATACGAATATCCAATGAAAAATAATACACTTAATATTAAAGAAAGTTTAAATTTCTTAAATATTATCATAACTTCATTGGCGATTTTCTTCTTTTTAATTTCCGTATTTTTCATTTTTTTTCTGTAAAATTACTGGTAACGCCAGTTATACGGCGTTTTTATTTTATCATTTGATTTGTTCTATTTTGTAATGCTTTTAATAACTCATCCAAAAATGATTCAATTTTCGATAATAGATTTTCAATAAATATTTCCTCAATATTTTCCAAATAAAACATTCCCTCGAATTCTTTAAATTTTAAACCTTCAATATTTGATATTCTTTCATATTGTTCTTCTGTAGCAATTCCGTCTTGATGGTTACAAATATTTCTAATTTCCATTTGATTAAAAATTGAAGTAAAATATTTTTCACTTTCAATAATTTCTTTATTTAAAAAAAACCTCAAAAATTTCCAATGACCTAAAAAAACTGAATTAGTTTTCCCTAATTCAAAGTTGGGATTGAATTCATTTTGAAGTTTATCACGAATTACTTTTAATTTACTTTCTAAAACAGCAAAAATTGAAAGTACTTTGGAGATATTTTGTATTCTTTTAAGTTCAAAAATAATTTCTTCATCAATGTTATATAAATGAGTTATATATTGATCTAAATCTTGCTCATCCATTTGCAAATTTTGAATTCTTACTGCTGAAATTTTATTATTCAAATCAGTATGAAGTGTTTTAAATCCTTCATTTTGAAGAATTACTAATTTCTTCAAAGCATATATAGATGTGTTAATTTCAAATTTAATCCAATTAATTTCTGCCCATTTTTGAAAATCATTTAGATTAAATGAAATTTTTTTCTTTGTCATAATATTCTGCTGTAAAATGCCGTGTAACTCGTTTATACACGCATAAATTTGACGTGTTATACACATGTTTTTGTTGTTATTGCGTATTGTTTTTTATTTGCGAATACAAATATAAAAACTTTTCTTACTTGTAAAAGAAATCCTTAATATAACTTAATGCCTTAATGGTGAAAAGAAATCACCTACGGTTGTTGATAATTTCGGCTAATAATTTCTTAGCTCTAAGGAGTTTTACTTTGACGTTGTTGAGGGGTTCGTTGATTTTATTGGCAATTTCCTGATAACTCATTTCCTGAAAATAGCGCAACTGGATCACTTCCTGATAATGCGGTTTTAATTCTTTGATGAATTGCAACAATTGCGACAGATTTTGCTCGGTAATCAAGTCGTCTTCGGCTGACGGGCTGGTGTCGGCAATATTGTAGGCTTTTTGGTCCTCGTTGTCGGTAATCTCGACAAAAAGGCTGGATTTATTTTTGCGCAATAAATCGATATGCACATTTTTGGCAATGCTGATGAGCCAGGTGTTGAATTGGTATTCGGAGTTATACGTGGCTATTTTGTCAAAGGCTTTCGAGAAAGTCTCAATGGTGATATCCTCGGCAGTGGTTTCGTTCTCCGTGCGTTTCAGCATGAAACCGTAGACTTCATTCCAATAGTGATTCAATAAAAAAGTAAAAGCGGTCTGATCCCCCTTTTTGGCTTTTTCTATTTGAGTGTTTATTTCCAATTGACAGGTTTTGAGAATAGGTTGGTGATAAAGATATTGATTTGTGTGAATATAAGGATGAATTCAACGACAGGAAACCAATATTTCAAGTCTTTTTCTTGTAGTTTACCTGCTGTAAACCCGACAACAACCCAGGCACTCAAATATCGGGCAGCGACTAAACTCAACACCAGAATCCATTGAAATTGAAACGCCAATAATACAGTGGCCAACAGCATAAACAACAATTGGGAGCTATAGAAAAGTCCCAATATAAACTGGTCTATTTTTTTATAATGCTTGGCCGTGGCGACGTGTCTCCTTTTTTGGTTGAACCAATCCTTGAATTTGGTTTTGGGTTTTGAGTAGGTAAAACTTTCCGGAGTATAGGCAATCGTGGTGTTTTTGGAATGGGCCGCCTCATTGATGAACAAATCATCATCACCGGAACGCACCTGGATGTGGTTGATAAATCCGTTTACATTGAAAAATTCCTCTTTTTTATACGCCATATTTCGGCCTACTCCCATATAGGGATGATGCAGTTTGGCCCAGGAAAAATATTGCAGCGCAGTCAATACCGTTTCAAAACGGATGAGTTTGTTTAAAAACGAATTCGCTATTTTTTCATATCCTCCATAGCCTAAAACAATGGTTTTGTGCATCGTAAATTGTGAACTCATGGCGGTAATCCAGTTTTTTGAAGTGGGATAACAATCGGCATCCGTAAATAACAAATATTCCTTTTTTGCCGCTTTTATACCTAACGTCAGGGCATATTTTTTATTGCCCCAGAAGGCTTCGTTGTTTTCCACTTTTACCAGACGGATATTGGAGTATTGCTTTTCAAATGCTTCAAAAACCTCTAAGGTATTGTCACTTGAGGCATCATTGATCAAGACAATTTCAAAGTCGGGGTAGTCTTGTTCGGCAAGAAGCGGGACGAAGTTTTTTACGTTTTCTTCCTCATTTTTAGCGCAAACAATGACTGAAATCGGGATTCTTTTAGGCGTTATTTTTTGTGCTTTCGCGAAAGCAAATTTTCCAAAAACACCCCAATAATACAAAAGTTGAATGGCAACAATAACTATAAAAAAGTAAAGGATCAGTATAAGCATCAGTGTTTAATGAGTTATTAAAATCGAGTGCAAAGGTAATTAGCAATTGTTAATTTTCAATAGCGAAGCACAATTACTTTCCACTTTTATATATTTCTTTTCCAATGCGAATAGAATGTGTGTTTTCTGTTTTTTTTACTGCAGAAAATTAAAATTTCATTAGGAAGGAACGGAATATTTCACAACCCCATTTGATTCGGAAATTAAATCACATTCACTTCTGCTTCTATCTGGATACCAAAGATTTTGAAGACCGTTTCCTGAATGTTTTTGGCAACGGCAAGGATTTCCTGCCCCGTTGCATTTCCGTAATTGACCAAAACCAACGCCTGGCTTTTATGGATTCCGGCATCGCCAAAACGTTTTCCCTTGAATCCGGCCTGTTCGATTAACCAACCAGCCGGGACTTTAACTTCGGTTTCGGAAACGTCATAGAATTTCATTTCCGGAAATTTTGCCTGAATGGTTTTGAAATCAGATTTTAAAACAATAGGGTTTTTGAAAAAACTACCACTGTTGCCCAGTTCTTTCGGATCGGGTAATTTGCTTTTTCGTATCGCTATGACGGCGTTACTGACGTCTTTTAAAGTAGGTGTCGTAATGTTGTTTTTGGCCAGTTCTGTCGCAATGTCCCCGTAGGACGTATTGATGTTGTGGTTGTGTTTGGTCAGTTTAAAAACCACTGAAGTGATGATATATTGGTCTTTTACGTCATGCTTGAAAATGCTTTCCCGATACCCAAAATGACAGTCTTCTTTGGTGAATTTTTTGGTTTCCCGGTTTTCTATCGAAAGCGCCTCGCAATACACAAAAGTGTCTTTGATTTCGGTGCCATAGGCTCCAATGTTCTGTACCGGAGTGGTGCCGACATTTCCGGGAATGAGTGACATGTTTTCCAATCCGCCAAAATTCTGGTCGATGGCCCAAAGTACAAATTCATGCCAGTTTTCCCCTGCCTGACTTTCAATCCAAACAAAATCATCGTTTTCCTCGATAATTTTTCTCCCTTTAAGGTCAATATGAATCACAAGCGCATCAACATCCCGGGTTAAAAGCATATTGCTGCCTCCTCCTAAAATGAATTTTTTCTCGGTTGGATGCTCTTCTAAAACCGTTTTTAATTCCTTCATCGAATGAACGGCAACAAATTGTTTGGCTTTGGCCTCAATGCCAAAAGTATTGTAGTTTTTTAAAGAAAATTGGGTTTGAATTTCCATAAATGAAAAACGGTTTTGCAGGATTTATTTCGGGTTCAAAAGTAAGAATTATAATTTAGGTTCATGCTTTTTCGATGAAAGAACTAATTTGTTTTTTGACGATGTATCAATTCATGATAACGGTCGGCAATAATTTTCATATTGGTTTTGTAATTGATATTTTCAACGACAAACTGCCGGTTTTGTATAACCGCTTTATTTCTGATGTGGGTGTTTTCGAGTGCCCATTGCAATGCTTCGGCTAATTGTTCAAAATCGTCCATCGGGACTAATTGTCCGTTTTCGCGATGGCAAATCCAATTTTGATTTCCGGGAATGTCGCTTATCACCGGGTAACAGTTACAGGCCATAGCTTCAAACAAGGAAGCCGAAAGCCCTTCGGTTATAGGCATGCTGATATAAAAATTGGATTCTTGCAGTAGTTTGGGTAATGCGGTGTTGGCGATTCTTCCGGTGAAACGGACTTTATTGTCAATGGATAATTCAGACGCTAAATTTCTAAGATTGTCCAGCTGGCTGCCATCCCCCACAATGGTCAGCGAAAAATCTAAGCCTTTTTGGTTTAAAAGACCAAAAGCTTTCAGGATACAATCGTGTCGGTATTCGGGTTCCAACGAGCGGGTCACGATGGCGTTTATTCGGTTAGAAAGAGTCTCTGATGCTGTGAATTGTGTCAGGTCAATGCCTTTGGGTAAAACCAGGACTTTAGACATGTCCACGCCGATTGTTTTCATAGAAATCGTCATTACCGGTCCCCAAGCGTGAATGAGTGTGGCTTTTTGGAAAGCGTATTTTTGGATTATCTTTTTCAGTGGCAATAAAACGGAAGTTTCCGGCCATAAATCGGTTCGTCCTTGTTGTGCAATGGCAATAGGCTGTATTCCTGATAGTGCAGCAAGAAATCCATAGCTGGTGGTTCGTTCGGCAATGACCATGTCGGGTTTTTCTCGGCGGATTATTTTCTGAATGGCAATGGGAGCGAAAATAAATTCCACTATTCGTTTGAAGCGATTGCGTTTGGAATTACTTGGGGTTTGGAGTTCCCAAGTGCAAATTTCAAAACCGCCAAATTCTTTCAGTCCATTCATCCAGGTAATGGCGTCGGCCCTGTAGGTTTCCCCAAGAAAAAGTATTTTCCTTTTTTGCATCAAAGAGGTTTTTTGCCACGAATTCCCGAATTATTTTACATTAATTCGTGGCTGAAATTTTTATATTTTTTTAAAATTCATCTGTTTCTAAGGCTCGATTCATAAAATTAACCAGTGGTTTAAGAAGGATCAATTTTTGACTCATTTTAGTAACAAAATCTTTTTGAGTCACTTCAGAAATGTCGAATTTCTGCGAGGTTTCAAAACTTTTTAATTTTAACAATTCAATCGCGGGATGGTCTTTTTCGTAGCCTCTCGGCGGATTTTTCAGTAGGCTTCTTTCGTTGCGGTCAAAATCGACAAACTCTCTTTTGAAGTTTTTTTCGTTGAGGATGGCTTCCAGATCTTCGTGAAAAAAGGCGATTTCCTTGCGCACTTTTTTTAAGTCTTCGGCTTCGGGCATATAAAAACCACCGGCAATAAAACTCGCGCCTTTTTCGATGTGCACATAATAGCCTGAGCGGTTCAGGCCTTTTGAGCCTGAGGAAAGCCAAACCCCAAGATGGGTTTTATAGGGTGTTTTGTCTTTTGAAAATCGGATGTCGCGGTTGATTCTAAAGGTACAGTTTTTGACTTCGAGCATTTCCAGAGAAGAATCGAGTGGTTTCATCGCGTCTAGAAAATCCGAAACGAGTTGGTGGTAGTCTTTTTTGAATGTTTCGTATCGTTTTTTGTTTTCTAAAAACCATTCCCGATTGTTGTTGGCTTTTAAATCTTCCAGAAATTGTAAAGTGTCTTTTGAAAGCATAGTATCTTTTTAAATATTGATTGGCTGTTTTTATGGAATTAATTTAAGCTGGTTGAATCAAGGTTTTTTAGATTCTTCAGCGCTCCAGCTTAAATAGCCGCCATCCAGATTGTAGATGTTTTTAAAACCCATTTCCTGTAATTTGTCGGCAGCACTTTTGCTTCTTTTACCACTTCTGCAATACACCAAAACCGCTTTGTTTTTGTCTAATTTTTCGGCATTATGCACAAAGTGCTCTCCCTGCCAGTCGATATTCATGGCGTTTTTAATATGGCCTTCCTTGAATTCTTCGGGAGTGCGCACATCGAGAATTTGAGGGCTTTCGGTGGTTTGTATTTTCTCTGCAAACGCTTTCTTGTCAATAGTGTGTATGTTGTTTTGGGTTTGCCCTTTGCAGGACAAAAGCATAAATAAAAATACAATCGAAGTTATTTGGTAAATTTTCATCGGAATTTAGATTTTAAAAAATAAGACAGGCTAAGGTACGTAAAATATGGATTTTGACCGACTTATAAGGAGCGATTTTTGAAATTACAAATTAAAAATTTGATACGATTGAAGCGTTGATTTGACGATTGTTTCGGTACGTTCCGGATGCGTGTCGGAAATAAAAAGCTGGCCAAAAGTATCGCTGTTCACCATTTTGACAATTTTCAGCACCCGACTTTCGTCCAGTTTGTCAAAAATATCATCAAACAGCAAAATAGGTTTCACACCGCTTTGTTTTTTTAGAAACTCAAATTGCGCCAGCTTTAACGCAATTAAAAACGATTTTTGCTGGCCTTGTGAGCCGAATTTTTTTATGGGATGACCATCAATTTCAAAAGAAAGGTCGTCTTTGTGAATGCCGACACTGGTATAATGAATGGCCCTGTCCTTGGCGATGTTTTCCTGAAGCAGTGTCGCCAGGTCTTTCTCGAATAAATGACTTTCGTAAACCAATTGCACCGTTTCCCGGGAATCGGTAATAGCGTGGTGGTGCTGGTTGAAAATGGGGATAAAATCGGCAATGAATTCTTTCCTCTTTTCGAAAATGTATTTCCCAAAGCCATCCAATTGTTCGTTGTAAATAGATAAGGTGTCATTATCAAAAACATGGTTCAGGGCAAAATATTTCAACAACGCATTGCGCTGGCTCATTACTTTTTGGTATTGAATCAGTTGTTGTAAATAATGGGAATCCAATTGGGAAATGATACTGTCTATAAATTTTCGTCTCGTCTCGCTGCCCTCTATGATTAAATCCCTGTCGGCCGGGGAAATAATAACCAAAGGAAGGAATCCGATATGATCGGAAAATTTATCGTAGGCTTTGCCGTTGCGTTTCAAGACTTTTTTTTGTCCTTTTTTCAGGCTGCAAACAATCTGTTCCGTTCTTTCATTTTTTTCGAATTCAGCATCGATGACAAAGAATTCTTCACCGTGTTTGATGTTTTGAACCGCCAGCGGATTGAAATAACTTTTTCCGTAGGCTAAATGATAGATGGCATCCAATATATTGGTTTTTCCAATTCCGTTTTTACCGACAAAACAGATGATTTTACCATCAAAATCGAAATTGGCTTCCGAAAAATTCTTGTAATTGAATAAGGATATTTTTTTTAAATACATTTTTTAGACTTACGGCTGGAGGAGAAAGCGAACGCTTTTAAATTCCTTGTTTTAAGAGGCTGCAAATTATTGAAAAATATCGATAAAATGGAGTTTAAAAATTTTTCGATGTCAAAAAAAACAGCTTTTGCGGGAAATGGTATGGGTTTCGAAAATATTCGTACCTATAAATATAAAAATCCTGTTTTTTTGCGTAGGTTTCAATAAAAATTTTATTTTTGCGGTTCACTAAATTTTTAAATGAAATGGCGACTTACAATAAAAGAGGATATAAAGCACCAAAAGAAAAAGAAGTAAAAGATACCGTTGAAGAGGTAGTAATTGATGAAAAAGACAGTACCACTGCGGAGGTTTTTTCAAAATTAGATGAAACGGCTTCGAGAACAGAGGATTGGGTAGCTAAAAACCAAAAAATAATTATTGGGGTAGTAGGGGCAGTTGCTTTATTTACAGTGGGTTATTTAGTGTATCAAAAATTTATTGCCGAGCCGAAACAGGAAGAGGCGGCAAACGAAATGTTTGTGGCGCAACAAAATTTCCAACAGGCTACAGAAGGAATTGCAAGTGATTCCTTGTATAAATTGTCTTTGAATGGTTCTGAAGGTAAATTTGGATTCTTGAAAATTGCTGAGGAATATTCCGGGACTGATGCAGGAAATTTAGCGAACTACTATGCCGGTTTGGCGTATTTGAATACCGGAAAATATGCGGAAGCCATTGAATATTTAGGGAAATTCAAATCAGAGGATATGATTCTTGGTGCTTTGGCAAAAGGGGCGATTGGAGATGCCTATGCACAACAAAAGCAACCTAAAGAAGCTTTGGAATATTATGTAAAAGCGGCAGAATCAAATAAAAACGATTTTACTACGCCTAGATTCTTGTTGAAAGCTGGAAAAACAGCTTTGGAAATAGGGAATAAAGAAGAGGCACTGAAATATTTCACCGATATTAAAGAGAATTTTGATGCAACACCAGAGGCTGCTACAATTGATGCTTTAATCGGATTGGCACAATAATTTAATTTTTTCGTAAAAGTATAAAGCATCAGGCTGAATACTGAACACGGAATACTGAACACTAATATCATGGCAACCGAAAATAAAAATTTATCCATTTATGAAAAGAGTACTGTTCCTAATGCGAAAGATTTTCGTTTTGGAGTAGTGGTGTCTGAATGGAATGAGACGATAACCGAAGGTATGTACAACGGGGCAGTTGAGGCTTTTTTGGAGAATGAGGTTCCTGCCGATCATATTATCCGTTGGAATGTACCGGGGAGTTTTGAGTTGATTTACGGATGCAAAAAAATGCTTCAGACTCAAAAAGTCGATGCCGTAATCGCTATTGGTTGTGTTATTCAAGGCCAGACCAAGCATTTTGATTTTGTTTGCGAAGGCGTAACACAAGGGATAAAAGATTTGAATGTGCAAACCGATATTCCGGTTATCTTTTGTGTACTTACTGATAATACCCTGCAACAATCCATTGACAGAAGTGGAGGGATTCACGGTAATAAAGGGACAGAAGCGGCAATAGCAGCTATTAAAATGGCCTATATCCGTCAGCAGGCTTCTTTGTCACATGATTATAAAAGCCCGCCATTATTAAGTACGGGCCAACTTCAAATAGAGGATTTGCCTTTGCAGATTGAAGAATAAAAAGTAAATTATTAAAAATGAAGCCTATACTGTCCTGAAAATAGTATAGGCTTTTTTTTGTTTTATTTATGATTGAACACGTTATAAAACCCAGTATAAATTCATTAAATTTGTGCGACTTGTTATAAAAAACAGCTTAAACTTTTAAATAAAATATATTTTAATGTCGAGTATCATTCAATTACTTCCTGATCATGTTGCTAATCAAATTGCTGCCGGTGAAGTGGTGCAAAGACCCGCTTCGGTAGTGAAGGAACTGCTGGAAAATGCGGTGGATGCCAAAGCAACCGATATTAAATTAATTATAAAAGATGCCGGAAAATCCCTGGTTCAGGTGATTGATAACGGACAGGGGATGAATGTTACCGATGCACGTTTGTGTTTTGAGCGTCATGCCACTTCCAAAATCCGTCATGCCGAAGATTTATTTTCCTTGCATACCAAAGGATTTCGTGGGGAAGCTTTGGCTTCTATTGCTGCCATTGCCCATGTGGAAATGAAAACCAAACAGGACCAGGAAGAATTAGGAACCCAAATTGTGATTGAGGGAAGTAAGTTTACTTCACAGGAAGCGGCTGTTTTGCCCAAAGGAACCTCCTTTGCGATAAAGAACCTGTTTTTTAATATTCCGGCACGCAGGAATTTCTTGAAGTCTGATACGGTGGAATTTCGTCATATTGTCGATGAATTTCAACGGGTGGCTTTGGCGCATGCCAATATTCATTTTACTTTTTACCATAATGGCAGCGAAATGTTCAATTTGCCGGCTTCGAGTTTGAGACAGCGGGTGGTGAATATTTTTTCGGGAAAAACCAATGAGAAATTAGTCCCTGTTGATGAAGATACCGAAATCGTGAGCATAAAAGGGTTTGTGAGTAAGCCGGAGTTTGCCAAAAAGAGCAGGGGGGAACAGTTTTTCTTTGTCAACGACCGATTCATCAAAAGTGGTTATTTGCATCATGCGGTGATGGCGGCTTATGAGGGTATCTTGAAAGATGGATCGCAACCGAGTTATTTTTTATACTTATCCGTACCGCCCAACACCATTGATATTAATATCCATCCGACAAAAACCGAGATTAAGTTTGATGATGAACAGGCTTTGTATGCGATTCTGAGGGCAGCCATCAAGCATAGTCTGGGACAGTTTAATGTCGCCCCGGTTCTCGACTTTGACCGGGATTCCAATTTAGATACGCCTTATCATTATAAAGATTTGGAAGGTGCCGTGCCAACGATTCAGGTAGATGGAAATTTCAATCCGTTTTCGGATGATAAAGTCAATAAGCATTATTCGAATTATAAAAAACCGGAACCCACAGCCAGTTGGGAAAGTTTGTATGTGGGATTGAAACAGGATGCCGAAGTCATTACCGCGATGGATGATTTTTCCTTTGAAAGTGAAGAAGTGACCGGTTCTTTGTTTAATGAAGAGGAAGTGGAACATGCGGTTCAAAACACCTATCAAATTCATAAAAAATATATTGTTTCCCCGATTAAATCAGGAATGGTTATTGTGGACCAGCAGCGGGCGCATCAGCGGGTGTTGTACGAACAGTTTTTGACGAATATGACCGTGCATCAGGCTTCAAGCCAGCAATTATTGTTTCCGTTGGATTTATTCTTTTCGTCAGGCGAAATGGAATTAATAGAAGAATTGAAATTATCGCTCGTCAATACCGGTTTTGTTTTTGAGGACACTACGAAGGAACATGTCGTGATTTCCGGAATTCCGGTGAATGTCACCGAAAGTGAAGTGTCGTTGGTTTTGGAACAATTATTGACCGATCTGCAGGACGGAGTTCCGAATAGCAGTTTCAGTCAAAATGATGTGATTGCCAAATCGATGGCGAAAAGCTTGGCGGTCAAAACAGGGACCGCTTTAAGCATTAAAGAACAGGAGAACCTGGTAAACGGTCTTTTTGCCTGTAAAGATCCCAATGTGTCCCCTTTTCAAAAACCTACTTTCATCACGATGCGTGTGGAAGATATAGATAAAAAATTTGCAATATGATGAATCTTACACCTACGGTAAAACAATTAATTATTATAAATATCCTATTCTTTATAGGAACCCAGATAGTAGGAGAGGCAGCTTACAAAATTTTGGCACTTCATTTTCCGGATAATGTTGACTTTCAATTTTGGCAACCCGTTTCGCATATGTTTATGCATGGAGGTTTTATGCATATTCTTTTTAATATGTTTGCCTTGTATTCGTTTGGTTCTGCTTTAGAACATTTTTGGGGAAGTCATAAATTTTTATTCTTTTATGTGTCTTGTGGTTTGGGAGCGGCCTTGCTTCATACCGGAATTAACTATTATTATTTTAATGACGGGATAAATACAATTACAGCAACTGGAATGCCAAGAGAAGAAATATTGAAAGTCTTGGCAGAAGGAAAAATCAATACCCAGTGGCAGGAGATGATGACGGTTTCCCAGTTCCAAAATTTTATAGGGGCTTATGCCGGAACGGTAGTGGGGGCTTCGGGGGCTATTTATGGGATTATAGTGGCTTTTGCTTTTATGTTTCCAAATGCGGAGCTGGCTTTAATATTTCTTCCTGTGCCAATAAAGGCAAAATATTTTGTTCCGGGTTTGGTTTTGGTAGATTTGTATTTGGGGGTTTCAGGACAATCTATTTTTGGCGGTGGAGGGGGGATTGCCCATTTTGCCCATGTGGGTGGTGCTTTGTTTGGTTTTCTGATTATGTGGTATTGGAAGAAAAACCAGTTTAATGACAACCGTTGGAATTAGTAATAGAAAAAGAATAAACCTAGAAAAACAAACATAAATGAATATTTTAGACGATTTAAAGTTGCAATACAAGTTTGGAGGAGTTGCCCAACAGCTAATCTATTGGAATGTAGCTTGTTTTTTGATTTCGTTGCTTTTTTTCTATCAATTTGATGGGGGTGTGTTTAATTTTCCGAGTTGGATTGCACTATCTACCGAACCAACTGATTTTATCTTTAAACCATGGACGTTTTTGACTTACGCGTTCTTTCATGACGGATTTTGGCATTTGCTTTTTAATATGGTGATTTTAAATTTTTCAAGCACTTTATTTTTGACTTTTTTTACGCAAAAACAATTTTTAGGGGTTTATTTTTTGAGTGCTGTCGTTTCGGGACTGGCTTTCGTTACAGGCTTCTATTTGCTGAATATGGAAGGGGCTGTCATTGTGGGGGCTTCGGCAGCAATAATGGGAGTGTTGGTTGCGGTGACGACCTATCAGCCGTTGATGCATGTGCGTTTGTTGTTGATTGGGAATGTAAAATTGTGGCACATCACCGCGGTTATTATCATTTTGGATGTAATGCAATTCAGATTGGATAATACCGGAGGGCATATTTCCCATTTGGCTGGAGCCACTTTTGGTTTTATCTTTACCAAGATGCTTCAAAACGGAACGGATTTGAGCAGAATCGTATCGGGGTTAATTGACTTTTTTGTAAATTTATTCAAACGCTCTTCTTCGGCTCCTTTGAAAACGGTGCACAAGAATTACAATAAACCTCAAGAGAAACGGGAGTCTAAAATTATCGTAAAAGATAAAGCACAGCAACAGATTGATGAGATTTTAGATAAGATCAGCCAGTCGGGCTATGATAGTTTGACTAAGGAAGAAAAAGAATTTTTGTTTAAAGTAGGGAAATAAGTATTTATAATCGATTTTTGAAATATAACAACGGTTGTAACGTTGTTCTTATCAAATAATCAAATAAGCGATAATATGAAAAACCTTTCGTGGTTCAATAAAGTGATGTTTATTTTGAATATTGTTTTGGCGATAATCACTTTTGTTGCTTATATCCTGCCGTTTTTGGCACCCAAAATATTTCCTATTTTATCGGTGCTCACGCTTTTTATGCCATCGTTTTTTATCTTAAATGGCTTGTTTTTTGTGTATTGGGCGGTTCAACTCAAAAGACGCTTGATTCTGTCCGGTTTGGTGCTTTTATTGGGAATCACGTTTATCAATAAATTTTATAAAATATCTTCTAAAGATTATCCCGAAGACGAAAAAAATTTCGTGGTCATGAGTTATAATGTGCGTTTGTTCAATTTGTTCAAATGGATGGATAAGGAGAATGTGGCACAGGAAATCCTGACATTCATCAATGATAAAAATCCCGATATTTTATGTGTCCAGGAATACTCCACTTCTGCAGACATTGACTTGAAAGTCTATCGCCATAAATATATTTTTATGGAAGGGAATCAAATCAAGACCGGGCAGGCCATTTTTTCGAAATTTCCGATAATCGCTGAGAATAATATTGTTTTTCCCAATTCGAATAATAATGTGGTTTACGCCGATATCAAAAAAGGAAAGGATATTATCAGGGTGTATAATATGCACTTACAATCCATCAAAATTTCTCCGGATGTTAATGAAATCAACGAAAATATTGATGTCATCAATAAAAACAAATCCCAGATGTTGTTCAATAGAATCAGTAAGGCTTTTAAGCAACAGCAACAACAGGCGGAAATTCTAAGGGAGCATATGAAAGTATGTCCGTATCCGATTATTATTTGCGGGGATATGAATAATAGTGCTTTTTCCTATGTGTACCGAATTATCAAAGGAAAACTCAAAGACAGTTTTGAGGAGGCCGGAACCGGTTTTGGACAGACGTATAAGTTTAAATACTACCCGGCACGAATCGACTATATTTTTGCAGACCAGAAAATGACGGTCAAAAAATTTGAAAGTTTTCCTGAGTTCGAAAATTCAGATCACTATCCTATCATGGCGCAACTTTCATTGGATTAACTTTCTGTTTATAAAAGGTGAATCTTTTGATTTTTCAAATAATCGATAGTGAACTTTCCTTCATTAAAAAGCAAGTCCAGAATACTTAAATTGTTGATGAACCCATGTTTGTCATCAAAAACCTGTGGATAGGTTTCAAAAACAGATTTGTCTTTTTTTCCGTTGGCCAAAAAGCGGAAATCCAATGTTGTATTGGTGTCAATTTCCTGAAAATACTCGGTTGTAGTATTGTAATCCAGTTTTATCCGCAAACATTTTGTCAGAAGTTCAAAAATTTCAAAATTCAGATCCATCAAAAAGCGGTGCTTCTTCTCGAATATGGGACGGATGTCATCTTCAAAATATTCAAAGAAAGGGGAGCTTCGGTAGGCGGCTTCCAGCGATTTGAAATGTTGTTTTTGCCAGTCGAAATCAGGTTCTATCTGGATATCCTTTGTTTTTTGATGAGTGGTTTTGGAATGTTTTATCGGAATGTTTAAAAGCTGTATTCCGTTTGGGCTGTAAATATAGGTGCGATTGCGATTGGTTTGTTTCTGAAAGTTGTCTTCCATTTCAAAAGTGATGTTTTCGGCTTGTAATAAGGCCACAAAATGACTGATGGAAGGGAAGTAAGTTGGGTGTACTAAAGTATTCATATTGGTCTAAAGTTATAAAGTCATAAAGTCGAAAATCATAAAGATTCCTATTTTGAAGAGCTTTATGATTTTCGACCTTGAAACCTTTGACTAATTATTTTTATCTTTTCTCTTTTTCCAAAAATATTCCCCTATAAAAAATGCGGCTAGAGCGATTAGGAAATATTTGAAATACGATTGGGGTTGTCCCTCGCCGCTTACGGTGGTGAAAACACGATCCCAACGCACTTTGTTGATTCCTTTTCCGTTCGTATCCCAACTCATCCAGATAAACACGGGCTTACCTACAATGTGATCTTCCGGAACAAATCCCCAATAACGGCTGTCTTCGGAGTTATGGCGATTGTCTCCCATCATCCAATAGTAATTTTGTTTGAAGGTATAGCTGTTTACCACTTTGCCATTCAGTCTGATTTCGTTTCCGGTAACTTTTAGGTCATTTTTCTCGCCATTGTCATTCGTCTCATATTCGGTGATGATTCTTTGGTAAAAAGGCAATGTTTCGGTAGTCAAAGTAACGGTTTTTCCTTTTTCAGGGATATAAATCGGGCCAAAGTTATCGCGGTTCCATTTGTTGATATGAGGGAAAATCCCTTGTTCGGTTCCTTTTGCGATTTGTCTTGTCACAGCAGTAATACCGGCTGTGTTTTTAAGTCTTTCAGCTCCGGCAGCGGTCAATGCACTAAAAAATAAGGTGTCTCTTTTAGTGTCATCTTTAAAACCTACCGGATCAGTGACGTCTAATTCCCTTAATAAGTTTTCAAAATCAATTGGTGTTTTGCCATCTATGGCCACGGTATATGAAAATTGTGGTTTGGCTCTTTCGGGTAGTATCAATTCTTTTCCGTCAATATATACTAAGCCGTCTTTTATGAATAAATTATCCCCGGGAATACCCACACATCTTTTTACGTAATTTGATTTCTTGTCGATGGGTTTGTAAGCATGTCTTTTTGAAGTGTCAAAAAATCGATATACGGTGTCAGTTGGCCAGTTAAAAACAACGATGTCTGTACGTTTAATTTTGTCTTCAATTCCGGGCAATCTTAAATAAGGCAATTGTGGCCAAGTTAAGTATGATTTTCTTTTGGCCATGGGAATGGAGTCATGAACCATGGGTAAAGCCACAGTAGTCATAGGAACTCTGGCTCCATAATTTGTTTTACTGACAAACAGGAAATCACCTATTAGCAATGATTTTTCTAAAGATGAAGTGGGAATGGTGTATGGCTGAACAAAATACGTATGAACCAAAGTAGCAACAATAATGGCAAAAAGTAAAGAACTTACCGTATCGGCTGCTTTGTTTTCAGGGTGCAAATTGCGTTCTGAGATGTAATTTAGTTTTTGGGTGTAATTCAGGTAAGCGATATACAACCCGCAAGTGAAAATCCCTAAGAAAGTATCTAAAGTAGAACGTTTTCCGAAAGTTCGTAAGGTTTCCACCCAAATCACAGGAAACATGATGAGGTTGATAATGGGGATGAAAAGTAAAAGAGTCCACCAGGTAGGGCGGCTGATGATTTTCATTAAAATAATGGCATTATATACAGGAATTGCTGCTTCCCAACTTTTTCTGCCCGCAGCTACATATAATTTCCAGGTTCCTAAAAAGTGAACAATCTGTATGAATAGGAAAAACACGAACCATTGATATAGTGTCATAATTTTTGTTTTAAAAATTTAAAGTTTAATGGAGGTGGATTGTAAATTTTATTTAAAATCCAATACATCTTTCATGGTGAAAACCCCTTGTTTGCCTACAATCCATTCGGCCGCAATAACGGCTCCCAAAGCGAAACCTTCCCTGTTGTGTGCGGTGTGTTTGATTTCGATGGAGTCGATAGGGGAATTATAAGTAACGGTATGCGTTCCCGGAACAGTGCCGATTCGTAATGCTTCGATATGGATTTGCTTGTCTTTTGCTTCTTCCATTGTCCATTCTTTGTAATTACTGTTTTGAATTACACCTTGGGCCAATGAAATGGCAGTCCCACTTGGGGCATCCAGTTTTTGGGTGTGGTGAATTTCTTCCATGCTCACTTTGTAAGAGTCGAATTTGGCCATGATTTTAGCCAGTGTCTCATTCAATTCAAAGAAAAGGTTAACGCCTAAGCTAAAGTTAGAGCTGGAGATAAAAGCACCCTTTTTTTCAGTACAAAGAGCAATCATTTCATCATAATGTTCCAACCAACCGGTGGTTCCTGAGATTACCGGAACATTGTTATGGAAACAGGTTGAAATGTTTTCTACCGCGGCCTTTGGAATACTGAAATCGATGGCTACATCAGCATTTGAAAGTCCGTCAAAAGTGTTGTTTTCGTCTTTTTTCAAAACAATTTCATGACCTCTTTCCAGTGCGATCCTTTCGATTACCTGACCCATTTTTCCGTATCCTAAAAGTGCAATTTTCATTTCTGTTGTATTTTTAATTTTATATATTATCTTTTTACTAAGTATGGTTTCATTAAAACAATGAGGATTAAAAATTATAATTAAACGTTAGTCCCACATTTGCCTTTAATGTTACATTGTTTGGTTCGATTACCGGTTTTAAGGACAGATTTTCATTCACGTTAAATTGTATCAAAGCGGCATCAACATTGGCATCAATGATATTCAATACATAGAAACCTATGACGAAAAGTGATGATAAATCACGGTTACGCTGGTAAAATTTCTGTCCGGCAATAAGTCGGTTATTGTCTAAATAGGTGAAATCATCATCAGAATATCCTTCCAGTCTGCGTTTGTAGGCATCCCTGAATTGATGGTACTTTTTGTTGCTGTCCAAATAAAAATAGAGGCTGGTTCCTATGGCACCATAAACGATAGGGATTTTCCAGTATTTTTTATTGTATGCCTGACCCAAACCCGGTAAAACGGCTGAATAGAAGGCGGCTTTTGCCGGAGTCAAAGGATCTATGTCAACTGGTTTTAAAGTATCTTTGACGACCAGATTCCGGTCTGTTTTCATTTGGGCAAAAACAGCGGTGGTTCCTAATAAAAAAAGGAGTAAACCTATGATTGTCAATTTGTGCACTATCCCTTTATTAAGTCAATGATTCTGTTAAAATCTTCCTGGGATTCAAATGGGATGGTGATTTTTCCTTTTCCGTTCCCGGCTACTTTTACGTCAACTTTGCTTTTGAAATAATTGGCGAAAGCCTTCTTGTGCGTTTCCTCTATTTCAAAAGGAGCTGATTTGATTTTGGAGGCAGGTTTAGGTTTTAAACTGTCCTGATGATTTTTTACCAAAGCTTCTGTGTCTCGAACGGAAAGGTTCTGACTTACGATTTTTTGATAAATGGTTGCTTGAATATCCTGGTCTTCAATATTGATTATGGCACGGCCATGTCCCATGCTGATGAAACCGTCACGAATTCCCGTTTGGATAATCGGGTCCAGTTTTAAAAGTCTCAGGTAATTGGCGATAGTGGAACGTTTTTTACCCACACGTTCACTCATTTGTTCCTGAGTCAATTGAATTTCGTCCATCAAACGTTGGTAGGAAAGCGCGATCTCAATCGGGTCTAAGTCATGACGTTGGATGTTTTCCACCAAAGCCATAACCAAGGATTCATTGTCATTGGCAATACGGATATAGGCAGGAACGGTTGTCAGTCCGACAAGAGTTGAAGCGCGAAGACGGCGCTCCCCGGAAATTAATTGGTATTTGTTGAAGTCTAATTTTCGAACCGTAATCGGTTGGATAACCCCCAATTCTTTAATGGATGTTGCCAGTTCTCTCAATGATTCCTCATTGAAATTACTTCTGGGTTGAAACGGATTTATTTCAATAGCTTCAATTTCAAGCTCAATAATATTTCCAACAACTTTATCGGCATTTTTATCGTTAACAGATTTGATATCGTTTTCCGGATCTTTTAAAAGGGCTGATAACCCTCTTCCTAAGGCTTGTTTTTTTATTGCTTTTGCCATAAAACTATTTGCTGTTTTTCTTTATAACTTCTTGAGCAAGATGTAAGTAGTTGGTCGCACCTTTGCTAGTTGCATCATAATTGATTATGCTTTCGCCAAAACTTGGCGCCTCGCTTAATTTTACATTTCGTTGGATAATCGTATCGAATACCATGTCGTTAAAATGCGTCTGAACTTCCTCAACCACTTGATTGGATAAGCGCAATCTCGAATCATACATCGTCAGCAGTAATCCTTCGATGTCTAAGTTTGGATTGTGGATTTTTTGGATACTTTTTATGGTATTCAGTAATTTTCCCAATCCTTCTAATGCGAAATATTCACATTGGATAGGGATAATCACAGAATCTGCCGCTGTCAGGGCATTTAATGTAAGTAATCCGAGTGATGGAGCACAATCTATGATGATGTAGTCGTATTCTTCCCGGATATTTTCCAATGCTTTCTTTAGCATATATTCCCTGTTTTCTTTGTCTACCAATTCAATTTCGATAGCCACAAGGTCAATATGTGCCGGAATTATATCTACATTTGGAGAAGAACATGTTATAATGGCTTCTTTGGGAGTATTGCTGTGTTCCAGAATTTGGTAGGTGCCAATTTCAACAGACTCTACATCAATACCCAATCCTGAGGACGCATTGGCCTGTGGATCAGCATCTATCAGTAATACTTTTTTCTCTAAAACCCCTAAGGAAGCAGCCAGATTTACGGATGTTGTCGTTTTTCCTACTCCTCCTTTTTGATTAGCAATCGCAATGATTTTGCCCATTTATTTTTCTAAATTTTGAACCGTAAAAATACAATTTATTATGGTTTCTAAAAATCTATTTTGTTAACATTTGTTAATGTGCTGTCGGTCACTCTTTCTTCGAATGGGATTCTTAAATCTGGTTGTCACTTTGGTGTGAAATAAATTTATTTGATAAATATAAAAATGTTTTGGAGAAGTAAAAAATAGTGCTATATTTGCAGCCGATTTCGGGGTGTAGCGTAGCTCGGTTATCGCGCCTGCTTTGGGAGCAGGAGGCCGCAGGTTCGAATCCTGCCACCCCGACACAAATGCTTTTTAAAAGCAGTCAAAACCCCTTAAATCGTATGATTTAAGGGGTTTTTTATTTATTTGACTTCAAAATGTTCAAGTTGTATCAAAGAAAATGGGACCTATTCGGCTACCCTTTTTGTTTTCCTAAATTTAGGTCCCTTTTAAAGGGGTAACATCATCTAATTCAGTCAATGTGTTTTTGTTTGGTACTTTTAAATTCTTGGGATAAATGAATCCATTTATAGCGATTATAGTATATCCAATTTTAATTTGAATCTACCAGAAAAGAGATGTTAAACATTAAATTTTTGGAGATATGAAAACAATGAACAGTACATTCGGGGTATTATTTTATCTTAAAGTACAGAAGGTTTCTTCGCAGGGCAAAATGCCAATTTGTGCAAGGATAACTATAAATGGCAAGCGTACAGAAATATCAGTAAAGCAATCGGTAATGTCATCAGAATGGGACAGCAAAAAAGGAATGCCAAGGGGAAGCAGAAAGGAAATCGCTGAACTTAGTATGTTTCTTAATCAATTCAAGGCAAAAATTATAAGTATCTATCAACAGATGCTGCTCACAGATGTCGTAATAGATGGGCCTGCAATTCGAGAGAAAATGTTGGGTACAGGAAAATTGGCTCCAACATTGCTAGCACTTATAGAACATCATAATGAGCAACAGATCCATAAATTGGCTCACGGTACTATGAAAAATTACTATACGACCCAAAGGTACATTAAAAAGTTTCTTATGGAGAAGTACTACAGGAGTGATATTGTTCTTTCTGAATTGACCTATAGATTCATATTAGATTTTGAGAGTTATTTATTTAATCATGTCCCGAAAGATCATCAAAAGCCTTTAAAAAACAATGGGATAATGAAACATATTGAAAGACTACGTAAAATGATAAATATGGCTGTATTGTTGGATTGGTTACCCAAAGATCCGTTTTCAAGCTTCAAAAAGCATTTTGACAAAGTGGAGCGACAATGCTTGACGAAACGAGAACTTGCAGGATTAGAAAATAAACATTTTGACATCGAACGTCTGAGGCATGTTAGGGATATGTTTTTATTCAGTTGTTATACAGGGCTTGCTTATATTGACCTTGCTGAACTAAGACCGAATAACATCATTACTGGTGCTGATGGGGAGCTTTGGATATTCACAAATAGGGTAAAAACTGATACAAGTGTACGTGTACCGATATTGCCACAAGCAATGGAATTAATTGAAAAATATAGGGATGATCCGCGGGCACAAAATAGAGGTACAGTCTTTCCCGTAATTTCTAACCAACGAATGAATGGCTATCTTAAAGAAATTGCTGATATATGTGGGATAACAAAGATATTGACTTTTCATATAGCAAGACATACTTTTGCAACCACAGTTACACTGAGTAATGGAGTTCCGATAGAAAGTGTATCAAAAATGCTAGGCCATACAAATATTCGCACTACTCAAATCTATGCGAAGGTAATAGAACACAAACTTAGTGAAGACATGCGTAATCTCAAGCAGCGTATATCTTCTAGTAACTTGCAAGACAATTAAAAGAGCGATACGTAGAAATTTAGATGCATAAAAGGTGGTTATTTACGACCACCTTTTGCTTGTTAGTCGATTTAATTTCAATTATTTTATTCTAGTTAGCTAACCATAACAAAAAAACATTTTGCTAGTAAAAGAGAGACAAAGTTAGCCAAGTGTATCCAATTTTATTTTTTAGGACTATGATAGCATTATTTTGTATGCCAAATTAATAAACTACCTGACTTATAAGTTCAGATGGTATAAGCTAATAAAAAAGTGAAAATTATGAACGTGGATCTTATTACTAAAGACGACCTTGAAAAATTTAAAAAAGAATTGTTGGAAGAAATTCGCAGGTATCAGCAGTATCCTCGTAAGCAAGGTCAGGAAACTCGAGTTTGGCTCAAAAGCTATGAGGTTCGTAAACTTTTAAATATTTCAGCAGGTACTCTACAGAATCTTCGGTTAAATGGCACTCTTCCCTATAATAAAATAGGTGGGCTTATGTACTACCGTTATGAGGATATTCAAAAACTAATGGATGGAACTAGCAACATTAAATGAAATCTGTAAGAAGAAAATTTTTGTGAGAGAATTTGTGACCACAACCGAACAAATCTCGAACAATTTTATAGAGGATTTGGAGAGATTAGGAAGGTTTTATATTTTAGTTACTAGTTCAAAAAAAAATCATAAAGTTATAGAGTTGGACTTGGAGATGCAGTAAACAAGGATAGTTTATTGTTGTTGTGTTTGTTTAGTTTGATTAATTAAAAATTTAAATAAATAAAAAAAATGCAAATATCACTAAAAGTGGGTATTGTTTATTAATCAAAATAATTTAATATTTGAAAAATTTTAACAAGGTATTTTGTGGTAATAAATAAATTTAAGATATTGTTTGTAGTTAATGTTCTATTAATAGTGCTGCTGGCTACTTTTTTTGTTTTTAATTCTCTAGACTCAAGTAAGAAAATAGTGTATGTTGATAACAATAAACTCTTTGATAATTTTATCATGACTAAAGAGATGAAAAGGATAGGGGAGAAAGAATTTAATACTCGTAAATTGGTTTTAGACTCACTTTATACCAAATTGCAATCTCCAACAATTTTTCAAGAAGAAAAGAAAATTTTACTTCAACAGTTTGCACAAGAGAAAGAAGAATTCGAACAATTCAATCAAAATTTTGCTACTGAAGAATATTCTAAAATTTGGACAAGAATTCATGGATATGTGAATGAATTTTCTAAAGAAAAAAAATATCAATTGGTCTTGGGTTCAGATAAAAATGGAAATGTTTTATATGCAAATGAAAAAATAGATATTACAGCCGAGCTACTCACTTATATAAACAAAAAGTATGAAGGGCTTCAATAAATTATTCTATTTGTTTTTTGTTTTAACATTTTTTTCTTGTAAGAAAGAGGAGGGTGGTAATACAGGCGATTCCGAAATTAGGGATCGTTATTTTAACTTAGAAAAAATAGGTTGGAAATCTCGTCAATATACCCAGAAAGTTGATGATATTGGATTTATTGCAACCGAAATCCCAATTCAATATTATTTATTGAAAGATAAGGGAAATGAGAATCTACAACTTGTAGATTCTCTTTATGAGTTGAATAAAAGCGAACGTGTCATCGAATTTACTTTTCAACAAGACGAGGAAAAAGACCTACTTTCAAATGACTTTACTGGAATGGATTATACAAGTGCCGTAAAATATATGTCTTTCGGTTTAGATAAAGATTTCTATGTGGTAACTTCAAAGAAAGATACCATTCTCTGCTCGGGCGTTACTTACGAACGTAATTATAAGATAGCCCCCTATCAAAAAGTATTATTGTTTTTCTCTGGAATAGATCCAAATGATAAAATACAATTGGTTTATAATGACTTTCTTTTTAGGAAAGGAACTCTTAAGTTTAAATTTAAAGATACTTATACTCAAATAGCCTTATGATTCAACAAGTTAAAAAAAGTAAGTTTAAGAAAACGCTGGCTATTTACTTAGCTATGATGATTCTTTTAGAATCCGTACAGCCTTTACAAATGTATGCACTAACTAGTGGGCCTACCCAACCTGAATTTAATAGTTTTACACCTATAGGTACATCAGACATGGTTGATTTAGCGAGTGGTGATTTTAACTATAATATTCCTATTATGGATGTGGGAGGTTATCCTATAAACCTAGCTTATAATTCAGGAGTTACAATGGATCAGGAAGCTTCTTGGGTTGGATTAGGGTGGAATCTTAACGTAGGGCAAATTAATCGACAAGTTAGGGGGCTTCCTGACGATTTTAATGGAGACCCAATGCGCTATGAAAATGACATGCGTCAAAATGTAACTGCCGGAGTCAATTTCAAAGCCAATGCTGCATTTTTTGGGAAAGATTTTCCATTTAGTTTGGGTTTAGGGGCTCAATACAATAATTATGAAGGAGTTACATTTAAACCTTCAGTCGGAGTTAGTTTTGCGTTGTCTAAAAATGCTGAACCATCTAAATTAAATTTTGATTTTTCCTCTTCCACGGCTGATGGAGCAACAATAAGTCCTTCGGTAAGTATATCTAGTAAAGAATCTAATCTATTTCAATCTAACTTAACTTTAAACGGAGTTGGTACAACCTTAAGCAGTAGAAAAGGACTAGAAAGTATGAGTGTGTCTATCGGGGATAAAGGATCGGGCGTAACATTAAATGGTAGTATTTCGTTTAACATGTCGCAAAATCATACTCCAACCAAACGAATTGGGTTTATAAATGATAATTACACTTTTAATGCTGCGCTGGGTTCAGAAATTATGGGCGCAGAAGGACAAGGTAATATATTAGGGTATGGATCAATACAGACTATTAATCCTATTTATAAAGATAGGACAATTGGGGGGTATGGTTACGACTTTACCCATCATAAAGGAACTAAAGAAGGGGTTTTGGATTATAATCGCGAAAAAGAACAGCCAATCAGTCAAAATACGACAGTCTTGCCAGTTACCAATTACACTTATGATATTTATAATATAGAAGGACAAGGGGTTTCAGGTATGTTTAGACCCTATCGTTCGCAGGTAAGCTATGTTTATAATGATGATGTCGCTGATGTTGGGGCAGGAATATCTGGAGGCGCTGAATTTGGTGGAGGTAATTTAGTTCATATGGGAATAAATTTTAATCTGTCTAATAGTCTTGCTAAAACTGGAAAATGGAAATCTAACAATTTTGCATTGCCTGCGTTTGAAGAAAATAAATCAGATAAAAATAGTTTAGAATATCAAGCTGTCTCATACAAAATAATAGGAGAGTTAAATGTAGATAATGAAAGAGGTCTTTATGAGAACAGGTTACACAGCAACAAAGCGGTTGATATTAAACTTGATGGTAAAGGTTATAATATGTTTGCAAAATCAAGTTATAGGATAAAAGCATCAAATAAAGATTATGTAGAAAGTCCTTTTTCGTCCAGACTAAAACGTGATGGCAGAATTCCTAGAAATCAAGTAGTTCAAAAAATATCACAAAAAGAGGCTGATGACAAATTCATTTTTAAAAATAATTTTGGGAAGCAACATCATACAGCTGGAATGAATGTTGTACAAACTGATGGATCAACTTATGTGTATGGAAAAACAGCCTATAATACAACTAAAGTAGAAGCAACTTTTGACGTCTCAAGCCGTAATGATGGGAATATACAAAATGGTTTAGTTTCCTATAATGGATCAGTAAAAGGAAATGGAACAGGAAGTAGTGATCATTATGTAAATAAAATAACAACTCCTTCTTATGCGCATACTTATTTGATATCTAGCATATTGTCTTCAGACTATCAGGATATTGATTTTAATGGACCATCTGATAATGATCTCGGGAAATATACAAAATTTGAATATACTCAAGTTGATGATCCAAATTATATAGCTAATTATAAATGGAGGGTTCCTTATCAAAAAAATACAGCTTCATATAACGAGGGATTAAAATCGGGTAAATACGATCAAAAAGCATCTTATTTATATGGAGAAAAAGAATTGGTGTATTTAAAAGCCATAGAAACTAAAACCCATATTGCTTTTATTGATTTAGAAGACCGATTGGATGCAATGGGTGTAGATAACGAATCTGGTGGCATGGGATCTCAGAGAATGAAGAGAATTAAAAGTATTCGCTTGTATTCAAAATCAGAATTGCAAAAAGATCGAGACGGGAAAATAATTGATCCTGTATTATCAAATATAATTACTCCAATTAAAATAGCTCATTTTGAATATAATTACAATTTGTGTGCAGGAATTCCTTCTAATTTACCGACAGATGCTAATAACAAAGGAGGTAAATTAACATTAGAAAAAGTTTATTTTACTTACAGAAATTCAAATATGGGGAAATATACACCATATGTTTTTGGATATGGAGAAAGCACAGCCAGTAATCCAAATTATCATATTAAAGGGTTTGATATTTGGGGGAATTATAAAGATCCAAATAAAAATGGGATTCCAAATGCAGAATTTCCATTCGTAGAACAAAATAAAGCAGAAGCAGATATAAGTACTGGAGCATGGACTTTGAAAACTATAAGCTTGCCTTCAGGAGGGAAAATTGAAGTGAGTACAGAAAGTGATGATTATGCCTATGTGCAGAATAAAAAAGCGATGCAAATGTTTAAAGTTATTGGAGCTGGACCTGATGCAAACGTAAGAGATACTAATTTGTTATATGATTTTGGAATAGGTCAAAATAGATATATTTATGTAAAAGTTGATCCCGCAGATAAAAATTTGGCAAAAGAAGATTTTATTAAAAAATACCTTTCTGAAAACATTGATAAACCAATTTATTTTCGTTTTCTACTAAATATGACCACTGATAAAAGTGATTATGTAAGTGGCTATTTTGAAATAAAAAAAGACTTAGACATACGTGTTGATGCAAATGGTATTGCATCCATTCCTCTTAAATTCGTCAATTTAGATGGCGGATTGGTAATTAACAATAGACAAGTTAATCCAATAAGTAAAACAGGCTGGGGATTCGGAAGAACTTATTTAAATAGATTGATTTATAGTAGTGGCGGTGACGAAGTAAATAAAAAAGTATTTGCCATTGTTCGTGATTTGGTATCTAGTATCGGTGCAATGAAAGAACTTGTAACAGGACCAAATGCCAGGTTATTAGAAAAAAAATGTGCCCAAAGATTTGATCCTACTAAGTCATGGATTCGATTGGAAAATCCAAATGGAAAAAAATTAGGTGGTGGATTGAGGGTAAAAAAAATAACTCTCAGTGATGAGTGGAATGTTATGAATTCAGTTGAAACAAATGAAATTTATAAGGAAAAATACGGGCAAGAATATAATTATTCAGACTCAAAAGGGACTTCTTCTTCTGGAGTTGCAACATTTGAACCAAATGCTTCAAATGAAAATCCTTTTGTAGAACCATTTTATGCGAAAACTGGAAATTATGCTGAAATATTGAGTGCTCCTAAAGAATTGAATTACGTTGAAAAACCATTTGGAGAGAGCTTTTTTCCGTCACCAAAAGTAACCTATTCGAGAGTTACCGTAACTAATCTAAACAAAAATGAGAACGGAAAATTTTTGAAAAAACATGGAACAGGGAAAACAGTGACTACATTTTACACTTCAAAAGATTTTCCAACAAAAGTTGATTTTACTGATAGGCAATTAACACCTATACACAGTCAATCAAACTTATTACTCAGCATGATGTTTGAATTTTCACGTTTACACGTTACTGCTTCTCAGGGTTTTGCAATAGAGACCAATGATATGAATGGAAAATTAAAATCAGAAGAGGTTTATCCAGAAGGTATTGACAGTAAACCTATTTCAATGGTAGAATACAAATATAATGTAGATAGCAATAATAAATTAACAAATGAATTACCAACTATAAATTCAAAAGGAGAGGTTCAAAAGGAGTTGATAGGAGTTGATTATGACATGGTAAATGATTTTAATGAAAGCACCAGTTCATCTACTTCTTTTGGTTTTGATGGGAATTTAGCATCTTTCCTTATTGGCTTTTTTCCGGGCTTCGTTCCTTTATTATTACCAAGGGGGAGTTATCATGACACACAGTTACGAACCGCTGTTACAACTAAAGTAATTCATAAAACAGGTATTTTAATTGAGAAGGTAGCCTATGATTTAGGTTCAAGAGTTTCCACTAAAAATTTAGCTTGGGATTCTCAATCTGGACAAGTATTATTAACAGAAACTATCAATGAATTTGATGATAAATATTATAGTTTTAATTATCCTGCCTATTGGTACTATAACAATATGGGAATGGCTTCTGAAAATCTAGATTTAGAAGGTACCTTAATTAATTATTCAGGGCAACCTAATTTATTTACCCTCAAAGATATGCCTACTAATCAGGATATTTCTAAATATTTAAAAATTGGAGATGAATTAATATATGACCCTAACGGATTAGATCATGAATATACTAAATTATGGGTGTATGGATATAATTCAGATAAAAAAGCCGTGAAATTGATTTCAGGAAATAGTTCGCAGGAAATAAATACAACTCATGAATTTAATATTAAGGTATTAAGGTCAGGAAATAGAAACCAACAAATGGCAAGTATGGCTTCTGTAACAAGTATGATAAATCCAATCGATCCATTTAACAATGGTGTTCTTGTTAACAATATTACGAATACAACTTTTAATTATGAAGGTACTGTAGATAATCGTAAAGTAATAAATGCAAGTGCAATAGAGTATAATGATGATTGGCAATCGCAATGCGAAATGGGATTACCAAATGAAAATGGTCTTATAAATGGAGAGGGTGTAGCTGTGAATCCATTTATTTACAATTTGAAAGGCAATTGGAGACCAGTAAAGTCATATGCTTACCTTTCAGGACGCAATAATGATGTTACTACTCATCGCAGAAAAACAGGTTTTTTTATCAATTTTAATTCTTTTTACAGCATTAATAACAAAAAATGGAGTATTGATCCAGTCGGGTGGACTTTTGCAAGTCAAGTAACAAAATACAATCCTTTTGGAGTAGAACTTGAAAACAGAGATGCTTTGAACAGGTATTCATCGGCACAATATGGAAACAAATACACTTTACCTGTTGCTGTAGCTTCTAATTCACAGTATAGAGAAATTGGCTTTGATGGCTTTGAGGATTACGACAATGAGGCTAATGCTGTTTATTTAAAACCACATTTTGGTTTTTCTCAAGGATTAATTGAAAATCAGGTATTTGTAACCACTAAAAAATCTCATACTGGTAAAAAAAGTTTAGGGGTTAAATCTGGTACAAAAGCTACATTCATTCGAAAAGTTGAAGGATGTAAACCAGTACCTAGTACCACTGCACTTTAAAATTAACAGCTTATTAATTGCAAATATTAAAGATAAAGCCATGAAAAGTATCAAAAAAAATAATTTTCTCATCTATTTCGTTCTATTGATATCAATGCTACCAGTCTATTTAGTTCATGGCCAAAATGGAGGAACTCCTAATGAACAAAATAATTTATTCTCAATAGATTCGATAGTTGGAAAGAAAAATCATTTTCTTTTGAAATTTAACTTAAATTCTATTAATAATTGTGAACTTGGGAAGTTAGAAATTCAAAAGGGATCACTAATTCTAATTAATATTGATGGAATACTTCTTGACGCTACTATCAATAATGAAAATCCTGAAATAACTATTATTGACAAAATTCCCCTAGGAGTTTCCAATGGAGGAGCAATTAATGCACCAACAATGGAATTGGCATTTCCTAATGGAACTACCTGTGATCAAGCTATTCAGGAAATTAAAGTACTTTTTGGTTGTTCTGGAAGTACTCCAATAAGTACCCAAACACAACAAGTTAAAGGAACTGATATTTTAAACAGAGCAAAAATTACATTTACTCAGGTAACTAATACCAATTCTTCATTATGTTACAGTGATAATGTAATATTGTACAAAATACAGGCTTCTAATCCTGAGATAGCCTCCAAATACAGATATCTAATTTCTGATGCTAAAATCACCACTAAATTACCTCCTTGTGCAAAACTGATTGGTCTATATCAGGGGAATTCGTATAACCCAGTTTCATTCGTCATTCCTTCAGAAAATTCATTAGTATGGGATATTCCTGAAATTAATAAGTTAGATCAAAATTTTGATTTATATGTGCAGTATCCATGTGAGACATGTGTGCCACAAATGAGTATGACTCATCCTACAGTCAGTCTTTCGGGGAATTTTCCAGAAGCATGTTCCTTGTCTCCTTTGAATACATTACCAATTTCTCCTTCAAATGGATCTGAATTTTCAAATTCCCAATGTGAAAAATGTGAGGGAGGGATATTCGTATTGAACGCCAATGCCGTTTCAAATTTCCCATGTGATACTTGTCCATTAGATCAAGCTTATGTCCAAATTAGCAGCAATATATCTCCTGATTATCATAATGAAAAAGCTAGTTTATTGGTAGAAATTCCAATCCCGTTAAGAGATAAGCTGATTAGTAATCCGTTTGAGAATGCAACTTACTATTACAATAATAAATGGAATACTATCGTAGAGCCAAATAGCAGTGTTGAAAAAGTCCATTTCATTATGGATACACCTATAAATCTTATTAAGAATATTAATTTTAAAAATACTCAAGTTTCTAATTTGGATATAAATTATTACTTCTATTCGGATAGTATAATAACTCCATTCAATCAAATTGGTAAATTTATAGTTAAGGTAGAATCACAATCTTGTACTCCCAATTTAATAGTTGATTACAAAGTCAAAACAAATACATCCAATACGTTTGCCAATAAAATTTATGCAAACCCAGGCGAAACAGTAACATTTAGAATTAAAGTTGTAAATAATGGTAGGATTGAATTATCCAACATCAATTTGAAGCATTTACTTAGTGATAAATTATTATATGCTGGTCAATTTAGATATGCTTACACTAATGAATCAAACCCCTTAGACAGAGAATTTTATTATTTGCAGGAAAGTCAATCTGAAATTAGAAGCTTTCCAAATGGAAATAGTAATGCTTTTGTCCAGCGTCCTCCACTTAATCAAACTGGAGAGATTAGTTTAGTTTCAAAACCTAATTTTATTCTCCCTTATAATTGTACCGATAATAAAAATTTATATCTCGAATTTGATGCTCAATTATCTAAAGAAGTTAATGCGGGTGATATTTTATTAAATAACTTGAATTTAGATTCAGAACAGACAGATAATCAAGAGGGGAAAACGGAAATTATTGTTAATAATATTGTTTATGCAACATCCAATATGTATGTAAAGTGTCCAGTAGATAATGAATGGACTGCATTAGGGGTAAAGCAACAAGTTTTTCCTGAAAAGAGGGTGAGAAACGGGGATAAAATTCAATACAAAATGGAGTTTTTGAATCGAGGCTCGGTTCCATTAATAGTAACTGATTTAGTAAATAATAAGCCTCACCCAGAAGATCAAACTGAATTTAAAAATATATTGAGGGGAAGTGAAATGACTATTAATTATTCATGTGAAACCCCAGTTACTTTACCTGCAGGAGGTAGTGTTTCCTATGCGAGTTCAATAGGAAGTTTATGGGATACTTGGACTCAAACTTCTTGTGAACAGGCAAACTGGATGAAAATTAGTTTTGGCGAAGGTTATATATTGAATCCAGGTCAAAAAATTGATATTATTTATGATGCGGTTGCCGTAGGTGAATTAGGGCAATTGGGTAACAATAGCTTTGCGTTTAGGGTTTTGCGTTTAGACGGGTCACTTTTAAAATCAGATGATTCAAATATTGTTTCTGTTAAAAATGATAAACTAGGATGTACCACGCCACCTGAATGTAAAAATTGTGCTTCTTTCGATTTAGTTCCCAAAGAAAAATATTTAGTAAGTGCATGGGTAAAAGAGGAATATGAAAACAATCCCTTTTTGCAATTTAAGAAATATGAAAACAGCTATGTATTGATAGGGTTTTCGGATAAAATCGATTTGAATAAAAGGGACAATATTTCATTTTATCCTACCGGTAATATAATAGATGGTTGGCAACGTATTACAGGTGAATTTGTCGTTCCAGAAACTGCGGATGATTTTTTTCTGGAATTAGTAAATGCAAGTAATGATGAAAGACTTGCGTATTTTGATGATGTAAGAATAATTCCAAGTAAAGGAAGTATGAAAAGTTTTGTATATGATCAAAAAACACAGCGTTTAATGGCAGAACTAGATGAAAATAATTATTCTACTTATTATGAATACGATTTAGAAGGAGGCTTAATAAGAATAAAAAAAGAAACGGAAAAAGGAGTGTTTACAATACAAGAAACTCGTAGTGGAAATGCAAAAAAATAATAGTATTATGATATCTTATAAGTTTTCCAAAATATTAAAAACAAGTGTCTTAATGCTTTATTTCATTAGTTACTTAAGTTTTTCACAAGAAAGAACATATAATGCTAACGATATAATCAAAAAAGTATCGTTAGCTTATCAAAAAAGTAATTATTTCTCATATAACAGTCAATATGTTATGTATGCTGATTATAATACGAATAAAATACTTGAGAAGTATAAAGGCTATATTATAAAAAAGAATAATTCCAGTTATATTAAAATAAAAGAAACAGAAATTATTACTTTACCACCCTATGGTATGAGAATTGACAATGTCAATAAAGTAATTGCAATGATTCAAAGTGATGAAACTACATTGCAAAATCCATTAGTAGTAGATCATTATTTAAAAGAGTTTAATACAAAATTAATTTCTAGTAAGGGTGAGTTTTTTGTTTGTGAAATAACTCCTAAAAAAGATAATATAGTTAATCCGTTTTACAAAATAATTTTTCAAATCCGTAAAACAAATTTTCATATCATAAAACAAATTTTGTATTTGGTTAATCAGATTGATTCCAAAGATTCCAAAGGAAGAAATATCAGTATTAAGCCTAGAATAGAGATTTCTTTTTCTCCACGTATTAGAAATGATAAAAATGAGAGTAAGCTATTCCGAAATGAAAGTTATATATCAATAAAAGGAAATGAAATCAAACCTGCCCATAATTATTTAGGGTATACTATCTATAAATCATAACCGAAATATTTTATGAATAATTCTATCTTACACTTAGCCAAAAATACATACCAACGATATGTGATTTTTTTATTGATATTTTCATCTTTTTTTACTTATGGACAAAATAATTTCTATAAGCAAAAACAAATTTATAGAGGAGCTTCAGATATAAAAGGAATTACTAAAGTTAATGGTAATGATGAAACAAAAACCTATACTTTAGTCGATTCAGAAATTACAGTTCCTAATCATGTCTCAATAACCCCAAAAGCTTATATAATCTTAAAGGATAATGGAGATTTCGTTCCACACGATAAAAGAACTACAAAAGTGCTTTTGGAGATAACACCATTGTTGCCTGACGGAAGTAAAGATGTTACAGCAAAATATGAACGTTTATTTGTTGTCGAATACAACCGTCAAGATAGTGGAAAAGAATACAAAAATATAGATCTGCATACATTGCAAAATAGATATGGTGTTACAGTCTCTATAAAAAAAACAACACCTACAGATATAAATCAAAGTATCACTTTAGAGTTAGGATTTGAAACGGAACGTTATTATAAAATTACGCAACAATTACCTAATGTAATTGCTAAAATTGAAAATGATATAGATGGAACACCTTCTTCGTTAAAATTTGAATGGGATAAATTAGTTGGGGCAATAGAATATGAGTTAGAATGGACTTGGGTAGATAATTATAGTCAATCAGATATAAATTCAAAACTATCAGCAGACAAAATTAATTTTAATGATAGAGATTTTGAGTTAAACAATACCCGTATTCAAACATCAAATTTAAATTATGAAATACCGCTTATTTATTCGAATGGATATGTAATTTTTAGAGTAAGGGCAGTTGGTCGTTTGCTGAACAATACCAATCAAGTTTGCTATGGATTATGGAGTACAGGAATTGAAAATAAAAATACTCTCTCTGATTGGAATAATGCAGTAATAGAAGTTAAATCACACGAAAAAGATAAAAACTGGCAATTTCAAGCTAGTTATGCAGAGCAAGGTAAAAAGAAAGAGGTAGTTAGTTATTTCGATGGCTCATTAAGAAACCGCCAAACAGTAACCAAAATAAATACTGAAGATAATGCAATAGTAGGAGAAGTGATTTATGATGCACAAGGTAGAGCAGCCATTGAAGTTTTACCAACACCCATGAAAAACAAGTTTATTCGTTTTTATAAAGGAATAAATACTAATTTAAGTAATGAATTATTTTCTTATTCTGATTTTGATTTTGATTTACCTAGTTCTATTTTATGTGATACTAAAACACCTAAAATTAGCGATAACCAAGGAGCATCTAAATATTACTCATCAAAAAATGATATAAATTCCCCTTTTAGGGATTTTATCCCTGATGCTAAAATGTATCCTTTTAGTCAGGTAGAATATACCCTAGATAATACAGGTCGGATCAGTAGAAAAGGAGGTGTTGGAGAAGATCATCAATTGGGTACTGGACATGAGATGAAATACATTTATACAATTCCAAACCAAAAGGAATTGAATCGATTATTTGGATATGAAGTAGGATATGATTCTCACTATAAAAAGAATATAGTTCAAGATCCAAATTCTCAATTAAGCGTAAGTTATATAGATCCCCAAGGAAGAACTATAGCAACAGCTTTGGCGGGAGATAGCCCTCAAAATTTAACAGGTTTGGATGACGAGAAAAATCCAAATTTACATAAAACAATAACAGTAGATTTATTAGGGAAAAATAATAGTAATGATGTTGATACCCCATTAGACAACAATCTTTTAAACAGTACCGGAGCTCATTCTGACTATAATGACATTTTAAGTTATTCCCGTCAGTTAGGAGTTGCTGGAAATAATATTAATCATAAAATAATTTATACCGTAAATCAATTACCTAGTTTTACACCACAATTGGTAAATAAATCTTATCCTATTGAATATGATTTGAGTATAGGTTTGAAGGATCAATGTGATGCTGAAAAGTTTTCTCCAGAGACCAAAAATAAAAAAATTAGTGAGTCAAGTACCATTACCTCTGATGATATTCTTTTAAATACAGGAGCTTATACCTTGACTAAAGAGCTAAAGGTAAATAATGAAAAACTAGAAGAATATTTAAGAGATTATACTTCACTTTTAACTAATCCAAGTTCTGGATCATATGTAAATCCTGAAGATTTTAAAAATACTAATCTTACCGAGGACTGTGTTGTTACTTGTGATGAATGTAGAGAAAGTGCAGGAACTGAGATTAAGTTTATAAGTGACAAATTAAAACTTACATATAATATTCCTGAAAATGACAACAGCACCATAGTATTATACGGAACACCTTTATCTGCAAATTTAAATTTGCCTAGTGGAGTTACCACAATTAATTTTGGTTTACCTTTAACAGTTGAAGATGTAAATAACAAAGTTCTGGAATTTAGTAAAGAATGGAAACAATTGGTTTCATTATGTGATAAGATTTGTGGTCCAACATTTGTTAGTTCATGTGATTTTAATGAATCTGCTTTATTAAAAGATGTTTCTATAGGGGGGCAGTATGGTATTATTGATGATATTAATCAGGATACACCTCAAATGGATTGGGATATACTAAGTTTATTTAATGAGAACAATAAAATCATATACAAAAGTAATTCTTCAGGAAATAGTTGGAGAAAACCAATTCTTACTGTAGATGAAAATAACATACCGGCTTATTTAGACGAAAACGGTAAACCTTCATTAATAAATTTAACCTATGATGAAAATACAAAATTATATAGCCCTGAAATATTAACAGGATATGAAAATAAAATCGAAAATGAAACTTACATACGTCCACAATATTTAAAGAATGTAAGCGATTTTATTGCGTCTTGGAATAGTTCCTGGGCAAAATCATTAATCGGTTATCACCCAGAGTATGACTATTTAGTATATTCTAATGAGTTATGTAAAAATGAATCAACAGTATATATATCAGAAAATGGAGGAACAGTAACTAAAAAATTGACAAGTGATGCATATGATGGATACTTAGAAACCATTACCACTTATAGTCAAGCGCAAGCAATTTTTGGTTCAGATTTCACAGGTATCTATAGTAACGATCCTTATTTTAAGACACAATTTCTTAATGTTGAAGATGGGGGAACTTTTAATTTAAGAAAAGAAATTATGAGTTATGCTCTTAATTCGCAATATGATGCATTTTTAAAAAATGCGACTGAAGGAGCTACAATGTATCAGGCTGCTATAATGACGGTTATGTGTAATGCATATCAAACCTGTGATTTCTCTCAATTATCATTAAATTCACTAACAACTGAAGAAAAAGATAAAGTATGGAATGTCTATAAAACATATTATCAGTCATATAAGTCAAAGATAAAACATACTTTTATTAATAAATATGCCTATGGCAAGGGAACTTATAATAAATGTATTGGTAGTCAAACTAATAATAATTCATATTATAGTTCTGTACATCCTCGATTTTATTCTAATTTTAGAAATAATGTGAATCAATCTTTTTGTTCAAATTCGGATGCAATATATTATAGTCTCGAGGATGTAAATGGAAGAACCAAAGAAAAGCGTTTTCCTGCTATCGATTTTGGATATAAATCAGGTATTGGTGCGCAAGAAGCCCTGAAAGAATTAGAAAGTAAAGTAGATTACGAATATTTTAGACAGACAGGAAATTGTCCAATGTTATTGGATTTAGATCTTTTTTTGAATGGTTTATTTAAAGATACTAAAATTAGTAATCCTATATTCTTATCTAATTATCCATTCAAAGCTCAATACCTTTCTAAAGATTTATTAATAAGTTTAGGAGGTGTGTTTCCAGCAGACGGGCTAATGTTAACAAATACTCTTGGAAATGGAACTAATTTAGAAATGCATTTTTCTAGTATTCCTAATGGGATTATTTCCTTAAAAAGTGATGATTTGCAATGGAGTGATTATGGTATTTCATGGAAAATTAAAAATCTGAAACAATTTTATTATGATAAAACTGCTTCAGATTTCAATAATAAAATTTTTGCTTTCGAGATGATAGCGGTGGTAATTGAAAATAATATACAAAAAGAAATAGTATTAAAGGGATATACAAACGCTATCATAGGTGAGTGTGGTACTGGTCCAGGACTAGTAGGGCAACGTTTAGATCAAAATAGTGTGTCTGAAGATGGTGAGGGAGGTTGTAGTATGAAAAATAAGTTTAAAGCTGCCTTTTTAGGACTTGTGAATGAGTTGTTGAAAAACAATAAAATTAACAGTACCACTGAGGTTTTGTTGAAAAGTTATCCGTCCTATTATAATTCATATTTAACGGATTATTTTGCCGACAATCTGGATAAAACCAAATCAAATTACACTGATGATATTACTACAACCTGGCAAAAAACAGGGACTACCACTTATGCCATAAGAAACAGAGGTACTGTTGTGGCTACTTTTACAATGACTATTCCAGACTATTTTATTAATCAGTCAGCTACAATGGATTTTGATGCACTTTTTTTTGAAGATGCTTTCAGGAATGATAAGTTTTTCTTTTATATCCCCAAAGAAACTCCACCTGCTCCTAATACTTTTACGGAAAGTCCTTATCAAAAATTGGATGTAACGGCTACAGGATTAAATTTTGAATGTTGTGACCTTAGTAACAGTTATGTTCCGTGGGTTGATTTAAGGAGACAAATCAATAGAGTTGGGACAGTAGGAGCTTCTACATATAGATTGTTTTATCAGGATATGTATTTTATTCCTTTAGGAATATCTTTTAAGAGACATGAAAAAATTGATATGCAGGTTAAAATTAAAAAGAAAACTGATACTGTAGGTCTTGGAGAATTTCCAGGTGGAGTAATTGATAAGAATGCATCAAGTTATTCACCAGAATGGTATTTTACTTGGAAAGATGAAGATTATGATGTTGAAATTATATTTAACGGAAAAAGTTATTCATTAGCAAATAAAAATTTAGCTTATTATCATAATAATGGTATTAATGCCTATGCATATGAACATTACCCAGCTTATAATGTTTTTTCATGGAATAATTATTATCCTGCGTCATTTGATGTGTTTGGTTTTAATTATAAAATAGATAATGCTATAGATTTTAAGTCATTAGAATTTGGTGAATCTACTCCCATTATTGCGGGAACCAGCATTACTCCATCAACAAAAAATGGGGAATTGGCAACTTCAACGTATTCAAATATTGAGAAAAAATTGATTTTAGATACTAATAAACAAATATTTTGGACAGATGTACAAAGTTTTAATTTCGATAATACATTAGATGTTGATTTTGGATTAGATTTTACTTTTAGAAATCCATTAACATATTTTGGAGGAAGTAGCTATTTTGGATCAGTGATGCAAATAGACAGTAATCATAATTCAATAAATAGCAAAAATGTTTTGGATCAAATTGTTGTATTTGCAAGTGCTGGAGAAAAATCAGAATGTGTATTATGCGTCCCTCAAACTGTAAGACCAATAGCCTGTGATGGGGCTTATCAAGATTATCTAAGTTTCATGAATTATGATTCAAATGGAAAGTCACTACGGATTATTAATAAAGAAAAAATCAATGATTATGCTGCAGATTATAATCAGTTTTGCAATAACAATTATCAGTATTTAATTGAATCATATAAGTATTATTTAGAGCAATTAAATGTAACTCAAGTTGATGATCTTAATTACATCACTTTGGGAGAATTTGGCAATACGATACTAAATTATGGCTATGCTGGTATGAAAAATGCAATAGATTCGTATATAGCTTACAACCAAAGCAACCTGAATCTTGCACAATCGGATAGAAAATTTTGGATTAAGTTTATTAATGAAGATTATGAAAAAGCTAAAGAAGTTTGTGCAACATCAATAATTTCGCAACCAGTTGAATCTTCTACGGTTGTTGCAACGGGAGATCCATGTGAAATTATTTCTAAATTGAATTCAGACATATACCAACAAGAAGCTTACAACGCTTTTATATTGGAATTACAGGAAAACTTTGTAAGAGATTATTTGAAAGCAGCTACCGGCAAAGTAGTTGAAAACTTTTCTATGACTTATACTGACAAAGAATACCAATATACTTTATATTATTATGATCAAGCTGGAAATTTAATTAAAACCGTTCCTCCAGAAGGAGTACGACGTCTTGACTTAGAGGAAGTTGTAGGGGCAGATACCGTAAATGATTTAGTAAATAAAAATAGAGTAAATAACACTACATTAAATGAGAATAAAACCTTACCTAATCATGAGTATAAAACGGAATATCGCTACAACACATTAAACCAACTGGTGTGGCAAAAAACACCAGATGGTGGCGAAACTAAGTTTGCTTATGATGATTTGGGTAGGATCATAGCTTCTCAAAATGCTAATCAGTTGATTAAAAATCGATTTAGTTATACTAAATATGATGATTTAGGCCGTATTATAGAAGCTGGAGAAGTACAGCCAAATAGTTCTAATTACAATATCAATAACACGGGACGATTAATCAATTCAGGAGAAATAAAGAATAAGTTTGAAAGTTCGTTAGCTACAACCGAAGTAACACGTACTGTTTATGATATTGATCCTGAATTAGGTACGGGTAAAGCTTCAAGTTTATTCAAATCGATTTCTTCAGTTCAACACAATCGCAACCGGGTAACTGGAATATTTTACCATGAAAATGGAAACCAAGCTTTTAATAATGCTATTTTGTATAACTACGATGTACACGGTAACGTAAAAGAACAAGTAACCTATAATGCTTATTTGAAATCTTTAGGCTGTACAGAAGGTAAATTAGAATCAAATCAACAAAATGACTGTGAAGCTTATTTAAAAAGAGTGGTATATGAATATGATTTAATTAGTGGTAATGTAAACAGTGTTACTTTTCAACCTAAAAAAGAGGACCAATTTATACACCGTTACAACTATGATGCTGATAACCGAATAATAAACTTAGAAACCTCAAGTGATGGTGAAATATGGGAAACAGATGCTAAATACAACTATTATCCTCACGGTCCGTTAGCCCGAACAGAATTAGGAAACGATAACATACAAGGAATAGATTACGCATATACACTACAAGGATGGTTAAAAGCGGTAAACGGTGAAAACCTAACACAACCTAACAATGATATAGGTAACGATGGTGTTGTTGGGGCACCATTTCAAGTAGCCGATGCTTTTGGTTACAGTTTAAGCTATTACGATGGAGATTACAAAGCAATTGCAAATGATAACGGCAGTACAAGTTTTAAACCATTACAATATAGTCGTGACACAAATGGTGGTAACGAAAAAAACTTGTATAATGGTAACATTAAACAAATGACAACTGCTATTCGAAACTTCAATAACGAACCTATAACCGTACAGAAAAATAACTACAGTTACGATCAGCTCAACCGCATACAAGGAATGACCAGCAAAGCTATTAATCCTGTAACTTCGGCCTATACTAATAGTTATCAAACTTCATATACTTATGATCGTAATGGAAATATAAAAACCTTAAATCGTACAGCTCCTAATAATACAGGAGTGGTAAAAGCAATGGATCAATTAAACTACCATTATATCAGTAAAACAAATCAATTGGCCTTAGTACATGATGAAATAACTGATAGCGGATTTAATGTTGATTTAAAAAATCAGGATCTCACAGCAGCTTATACTGACGATAACAATCGTTCACATAACTACCTCTACGATAAAATAGGGCAGTTAATAATGGATAAAAAAGAAGAATTAACCATAGAATGGCGTGTTGACGGTAAAATAAAAAAAATCAACAAAGGGAAATTTAGTAATTTGAATGACCCAAGTAAAGCTATTGTACAAGACATCACTAATACAATTACCTTTGAGTACGATGGTTTAGGGAATAGAATTGCCAAAACAATCACTGATATTAAAAATAACAGTGCTGGTAAAGAAACAACCTATTACAGTCGCGATGCACAAGGCAATGTTTTGGGTGTCTATCAATTAAGCGAAAGCAATTTAGGGAATAAAAAGACGGCTGTAATGCGAATAAAAGAGCATCATTTATTTGGCAGCAGTCGATTGGGATTAGAAGAAAAAGATCAGATTGTTTATAATCTTAAAGTACAAACTCCAGGTGTAGCACCTACAGAGGATACACAAGATGTTGCTGTGGCTTGTACCACATGTACTAACAATGAAAACAAATGGGTACATACCACTATGTTACCTAAAACAGCTGTGAATATTGTTAAAGATTATGCCCTTAGATTAAACAATAATACCAGTGCACAATGGGAAATACAACCCTCAGAAAATATTGTCTTAGATGATGATACCATCGAAATGGAAACCCTGGTTAAAGTACTCGATAATCCTGCTAATGGAACCTATCAAATAGGCAGTTTTGCCTATATGGGGAAATACATATCTTCTAGTGATAATTTCATTCCTGTACCAATTTTAAGTAGTGAACAGCCGCTGCCAGAATGTGTGACCGCTGTTACTAATCCAGCAGTGTCACCCAATCCTGAAACAACAAGTTTAAGTAGGGAGAGTGTTTGTACAACAATCAGTGATGCTGCTCCTTTGAGAGTTCCACTTTCTGAGACTCTTGAATTAGGGAAAAACGGTAGTATAAGTTTCAAATTAACAGAACTTACTAAAGAAAATAACAATAAAATAGGCTTTATTATCGATGGAAAACAATATGCCTTTGTAATTTTAAACAATAAAATTTATCTCGAGTATAGTTCTCAACTTTATGGTCCCTATTCAACTGCTACTACAGGTATCGTTTGCTCTTTAGAAAGAAACAATGGTCTTATGAAATACAAAATAGGAACTCGTTTACTATACGCTTCGGTATCTTCAAATGTGGCTTCAATATTTTTAGATTTAGGCAAACCAGGGAATACAATATCTCAAGTAAGTCTTAGTCGTCAAGGCAGCATTACCTATAATGTAGCCAATGAGCTAAATTTAAGTATGATAAAAAGCAATGAAGGCTATACACCTCAGGCACATCTAACCCAATATAGACAAAACACTATTACAAATGAAATCATAAAACGCGAAACGACTATCGCAGGCGGACTTACCTCAGTGCTAAATGCCCAAAAAGGAATTACCCTTAATTACAACCATCAAGGGCATTTAAATTATGATTATTTATATGTAAACGGTGCGGGTACACAAAAAGCCTTAGTGTGGCAAAATGAAGTTGCTGCCACTGCAATGCCTGCCATAACAACTCAGGGACAAGCAACCTTGGGTAGTACACATGGAAATGCATTGCCTATGGATATGTGTTATTACAATTATAAAATAAAAAGTCTAAATTATAATAATGACATATCCCATCGTTTTAGTTTTAATGATGAGACAAATAGTAATCCTCAAGAAGAAAGCCAGCAAACTAGCATGCAGGTGAGTCCAAGTGCAAACAGGCAATTAGGTCCTTGCCTTGCTGATAGCGATGGCGATGGTATCTATGACTTGTATGAAATAGACTCAAATGGTTTTGCCCTTGACACAGACGGTGATGGAATAGCAAATCATTTAGACCCGGATGATGACGGTGACGGTATATTAACAAAATATGAAAATGCTGATCCTAATAATGATCACAATCCTATAGATGCTTTAAACAGCAATTCAGAGGCTAATGTTAATAACCCCAATTTGATTATTAACACCCTGCCTGATTATTTAGACGTTGATGATGACGGAGATGGTTATGCCACTTGGGAAACTACCGAAGGAGGTATGGGGTATCCTAACCCATCCGCTGGAACAGCTTACACTTTAGATGATGACAATAATGGAATTGTTAATTATCTAGACCCTGCCAGTATAATTTATCCAGCTACCAAAGCAATGTTTAATAAAAATTATGTAAATTTGGTAGGTGACAAACGCTTTGAATTGAGCAATCATTTAGGGAACGTATTAGTGGTTATCAATGATAAAAAAATTGCCGATAATTCTACATCAGTAACTCAATTCAATCCAGACGTTCTTAGTTTTAGCGATTACTATCCTTTCGGTATGTTGGTGCCTAATAGACACGGCTCTAGCGATAGCTACCGTTATGGATTTCAAGGACAGGAGAAGGATGATGAGCTGAAAGGCGAAGGGAATTCTTTGAATTACACCTTTAGGATGCACGACCCGAGAGTCGGAAGGTTCTTTTCAACTGACCCTCTTGAAGCCAAATATTCTTGGAATAGCCCTTATGCATTCAGCGAGAATAACGTTATGGATGCTATTGATTTGGAAGGTGCTGAAAAATTTTCTTTCAAAGTTCATATGGCAATGAATAATGGCAACCCTGCGCTAGGGGTAGTTTCATTTGTTGATGATTGGTATGATGATAAGGCAAAATCAAATGTTAACGCTTTTGGTCGTGGCTTAGATAAGGTTGCAAAAGCGATTGCTCCTATAAGACCTATGACTAAAGAAGAATCAAAAGCTGTTGAAGATGCTGGAGGGTCTTTCCAACATCTAAAGAAGACGGTCCAAGATTTACCGAATTTACCTAGTCACTTATATGATGCAGGAGTTGGTTATGTGAATACAATGAACAACGGTTCAACAGAGGATAAAGTTGAATCTACAACCGTTATGATAGGAATAATTGCCTCAGCAATCAAAGGTAAAAGCCCATCTAATCTTGGTTCAGTTGCTAGAGCCAGTTTAAATTTTAGCAATAAAGGATTAAATGCAATTGAATTTGCTTTAAGAGGTTCTGTTCAAAAAGCTCTAGGAAATGCAAAAGGAGTTTATAAATTTGTCATGACAGATGGAAGTGTTTATATTGGTCAGGCGCAAGGAGTAAAAGGATTTGCTCAAAGAGTAAAGAGGTCTTTGACAGAATTAGTAGAAGGAACGACTTCAAAACCTGCTAAAACACCTGGTAAAGTATTAGAGAAAGTTGAATTTTACGAATTTAATCCTTCAGTTGATGCAAGTATAAATGCTATGGAAAAAAGAATGATAAAAGCCGAAGGTGGTATAACCCCAGAAAGTAATTTATTAAATCAAAGAAATGCACCTTCAACTGCAGGTAAAAATTAGGATAAACTAAAAGTAAGTAAATTAATTAATAATGATAGAAGGAGAATATATAAAAAACAATACAGTATTTGTTAAACCTCCAAAAAAGAATAGTGATAGGTTATTTCATCGAAACGTAGTATTTATTACTTCTGATAGATTACGAGAAAATCTTGAAACTCTAATGGAAGAAAAAGATATCAATACTATTAGGCTAACAGATGATTATAAATTAGATAATTTAGATTTTCTAAATGATTATGATTTAAGTTTTATACTCTCAATTGATATTCTGAGTGACTCAATTAAAAATATTGATGGTTTATATAATTTGCTAAATATAGAAGGAATTAATTCTACAAATCAAAATATAGACTATAGTAGATTTCCAAAACTAAGAAGTATTGGAGCAGAGCTTAGTTCGTTTTCATATAAAACACTTTCAAATGTAGAAACATTAGAGTCTATAGGAATCACTAATAAGTTTAAAGAAAAAGATGTTTCTATTTTTTATAAAAACAAAGGATTGAAGTATTTAATGCTTAGAGGAAGTAAAATCACTTCACTTAAAGGATTAGAAAATTTTGAGGAATTAAAGTGTCTAGAATTATTTCATAATAGAAATATTGTTTCTTTAGAAGGCATAAGTAATGTTCATAATAAATCTTTAAAAGAAATCAGTATTTATTCTGCTCCTAAGCTTTTTTATGTTGATGAATATTTATCAAAGCTACCTAATCTTGAACATTTGCAATTAGAATGCAAAAAAGTTGATTCTTTTAAATTTTTAAATAGTTTGAGAAATCTAAAATTACTAAGTATTCATAACAAAATTACGGAAGTTGAAGATGGAGATAAAACGCCTTTGATAGAAGCACTAAAAAGAACTAATGGCAAAATATGGTAAAACAATAGGCGAAAAATGATTTCACTATAATTAAAACAAGAAAACCTAATATTGGATATGATTCTGGTATTAGGTTTTTTGTTTTAATCAATTTGCTCAGGCACTCTTTATAAAGCTATGCTATCTCCACAATTATTTTAAAACAAACTGTTCCTTATAAGGTAGTTTGCTGTAAATGAAAAGGTTAATAAATAGATTTTGAGAATACTATAATTTCAAATAATTAATATAAAAAGAGGGAAGTATTATTTTTTGCTTTCCTTTTTTACTTTGATTCCTTTTTCAGTTTTAAAGACATTTTTCACAAGATTTTGCTTTGTTTTGGGCTAATCGTATTTCTTTTTGTTTTATAAAGGATGTTTTGTATTTACTGAAATCAATGAGGGTTCCATTATGGGTTTCAAAGGGAGTATTTCCGCCTAAAGCCATTTGAGGTCTAACTATGTTATAAAGTATTACCGATTCATCTAGTACTCTTGATAATTGAATTCCGGAATTAATCTGTCTAGGGTGTAGAAATTGATGTTTGATTGTTTTGTTTAAAGCTTCAATCATCGAATTAGAAAACAGAATGGATATGCAAACAAAAACTGCACATTTAGTTAAGCTACATTTTTGTAATTTATTTGATTGTTAAATTCTTCAATTGTTGCATAATTCAAAGCTGAATGTCTCCTTTTTCTGTTGTA
>JAKFBW010000115.1:0-1602 GCA_036676965.1 Flavobacterium sp.
CAGATTCCAGGGCAAGGAAATGAGCTTAACGGAACTTTGCGGCAGCCCTCGCGTCGATCTGAAATTCGGTCAGGACAAAACCGGCCAAATCTATCTGATGACCAAAGCGGACGGAAAGATTTATAAGATTAAGGGGGACTGAGTTTGAGAAAAATAGGACTAGAAAGTTCTATTCTAAAGATTCAATTTTAACCAAGTCTCTCAACTTCTTGGCAAGGGATGAAGATAGGGATGTTTCAGTTGCACTTCGATGGATTTCTGCGTGATAGATATTACCTTCCAAAGGTTTGGAAACCGGGTAGGTTCCTATTTCTCTGCACGCACTTGCTAGTACAGAAACAACCGCTTTCGTTTCAAATCTGGCTCGGAGATTTTCTATAATTACCTGTTTTGGCCTCCCTCCATTTCTATCCACCGAAAGGCCTTTCGAGTCTTTGAATGCCGCTGAAGAAGGATGACCATCTTTCCAAAAATGCTCAAGGGGTTTGATCGCTTTAAATAGTATTTCAGAATCTAAGATTTCTGTCGGAAGCATAGAACTGATCTAATTTTGAAAAAATTTCTGAGTCTTTGATTTGACTTTCACTTTCATTACCCGAAACAATTTGCAGACAGGTTATTGAATCTTCAAAAATCTCAAATTCCAAATAATCTCCATTTTCTTTCTCGTATTCAAACTGAACACTTTGTCTTGCTGTAGGGAAAACTTCAGGTTGGTATTTAAGATGAAAAATTATCGATTTGGCCTTTTCAATAAGTGATTCAGAAAAAGGTTCAGCATTATTCCCGTTCCAATTGAACTGAAGAGCTTTGAAATTATCCAATGTTTCTAAGTTTAATTTTTGCTCCAGACTTAAATGGGTTGAATCATTTGAATCAATTATCAAGATTATTCCTGGATTAAGAGTGGGTCTGGCATAGCTATTTCTATACCATCCTAATGCATAAGAAGATTCGCCATTAATGGATAGGCCTGTGCTTGTATTCTTCCGAACTAAAACCTCAGACATTTTTAATTTTGGATTTTAAGTTTTTGATATGCTCTCCCAACCAACGATGTATATCCTCCGCATGGGCTAAGTCAAGAATGACTCCATTCTCAATTACGCGTACTACGCTTCTTTCATGATCTCCTGGCTCCCGTTCTTCACTTATTTCTTCCAATACTTTGTCTTCAGAAAATTGATAAGTCTGTGATCTGGGTATTGCCACTCTCTCCATATAAAAATTAACAACGATCTCGCCCTGGGGACTGATTCCCCCAAAAGCTCCATTCACATATTTAGGATTGTAATCTTCCTGAAAGATGTATTTGAATTTTATTTTTTCAGGCTTCTCCATATAAAAATTTAGTACTTGAATTTATGAATTTTATTAATCCAAGCAATACTAATGCTAAAACTCCTTTAGTGATTCCCAGGTTTCTTTTCTTAACAATTCTTAATTCTTTACATCTCCCTGATCAACGCCTTCGCTTTGTTTGAAGTTGTTCAGTTTCAAGGCCAAATCCCTGAATGGAAATATAATTGGAATGCTACCTGATAATCTGTTGGCAGGTTTGGTACCTTTCTCAGTGGAAAAAGCAAAAGAATTTCTAATTCC
>JAKFBW010000116.1:0-45479 GCA_036676965.1 Flavobacterium sp.
TTAGTGATTAATTTACCCCAAAATTAGGTGGTCAATTTGAACCGGAAAGTGGTGGTCAGTTTGCTCCGGAACTGGTGGTCAATTTACACTGGAAAGTGGTGGTCAATTTGACCGGTTTTTCCAGTGAAACCAAAACAGCTCTTTGTCCTCTCGCTTCTGAACCATCCTCAATATTTATTTTCTTCATAATGGCAGTAAGTCGTCCTGTTAGTTGACTATCTGACATTTGTTTCATCAATGCAGACAAACCAACTCTTAACGATTTACCCGCATTTGCACAAGCTGCAAATTCACTCATATTTTCACGAGTACGAATAAAGCCTGGTGCAGTTTTTACTTGTTCAGCAGTTGGTCCACCTTTTAGACCTGCAAAGTAACCTTCGTTACCTTTAATTTTGAAGTGTCTCACTTCTCCTAAAGTTCCGACATATTTAATATGTCCTTTCTGTCTTGCCATTTGTTGCGTTTTTTAAAGTTAAAAATTTTAATTGTAAATTTAAACTCTAAACAAGTGATACACAACAACATAAACAAAGCAATATAAAGCAATTAAGAGTGATTATGACAAAAACTAAAAATATTCTTCTGAAAACTAAAAAATTTGTTGATGGTGATGGTTTGATCGTTCAAGATTTTATTATCAAAAAGGAATTTGAAGTTGATTATATGGATTGATGCGCCTGAAATGAATTATTGTAAAAAAGTAAAAAATAATGAAAAGGAACTTCAAATGCCAGCAGCTTTGTTAATAAAGTTAGGTTATATGTCGTTAGAATTTCTAAAAGCCAATGTTGGTTTAGATGAAATGTGTACTTTAATACAAGAAGAAAATAATACTTTAGATAAATACGGTAGGTATTTGGTTATTTAGTTCTAAACTATGGTAGCATATTAAACGAAATTATGATAAAAGAAGGGTTTGCGAAGCCGTATAATGATGTTTATTGTGAAATGTTACTCTTTGTATCAAGAATGGAATTTACTAGCTAAAATTAATCGTAAAGGATTATATTCCTTAGTAGATAGGTTTTAATAATACAGTACAGATAGTTTTTATCGTACAGTAATCGTACAAAATATAAATAAAAAATCCGTAATTCCTTGATTTACAAGTATATTACGGATTTTTAAAGTGGTACCTCCAGGGATCGAACCAGGGACACATGGATTTTCAGTCCATTGCTCTACCATCTGAGCTAAGGTACCTTAATGTTACAGCCTCAAGTGTTATGCTTGTTGATTGCGGGTGCAAATATAGAACGATTTTTAGTTTATCCAAAACATTTTTTAAAAAAAATCAATTCGTACCTTCGCCAAATCAAAATGTAAAACATGATTCTAACTGTTGATATAGGAAATACCAGAATTAAAGCGGCTGTCTTTGAGGGGGGTATCTTTTTGGAGCGTTTTGTTTTTGTTAAAAATGAGCTTCAAAAAAATATTGAAAATATTTTAAAAAAATATAAAAAAATATCCGATTTGGTCGTTGCTTCGGTTGGAGATGTCGAAAAAGAGTCGTTTTTGGCGTTCAAAAATGAGATGACACTGCATTTAATTTCGCATAGTGATGCGTTTCCCTTTATCAATACCTACGAAACGCCTCATACGTTAGGTATAGACCGGATGGTTCTCGCGGCAGGGGCCACTTTACAGTTCCCAGGACAAAACCGCTTGGTGATTGATGCGGGGACCTGTGTCACCTATGATTTTATTGATGAAAATGACCGTTATCTGGGTGGGGCTATTTCGGCAGGGTTGCGATTGCGATACGAAGCCTTGCATAATTTTACCTCAAAATTGCCTTTGCTGACTTTGGAATCCCCGGCGCATTTTATAGGCAAGTCAACTTCGGCATCGATCCATTCCGGAGTGGTGAACGGATTGGTCTATGAGATTGACGGTTTTATCGATGAATATAAGACATTATACCCAAATTTTATAATAATTTTAACGGGTGGTGATACAGATTTTTTGGCTAAACGATTAAAAAATACCATATTTGCCAATTCAAATTTTCTTTTAGAGAGTTTGAATCAAACTTTTCAATATAAAATCAAAAATGATTAAAAAAATTATACTAAGTGCCTGCTTCCTTTTTTCAATTGTAGTTGTTGCGCAAGAAGGTACTTCTTCACCCTATTCTTTCTATGGTATTGGTGATATTCGTTTCAAAGGGGCGATTGAAAATCAGTCTATGGGAGGTGTTGCGATAGAGCAGGACAGTATTCATATCAATCTTGAAAATCCGGCCAGTTTTTCCAATTTGAAATTGACTACTTTTACCACAGGATTCACCTATGTCACCAAAACTTTAAAGGAGGGGAGCCAGAAAGCAAATACTCGAAGAACTTCATTAGATTATTTAGCGGTAGGATTGCCTTTAGGGAAATTAGGCATTGGTTTTGGATTGATTCCATATTCATCTGTCGGATATAAAATAGAATCGCTTTCTACCGATACTGATCCGTACAACAGAAGATATACAGGTACAGGGGGGGTAAATAAGGCTTTCTTCGGTTTAGGGTATAAATTAGCACCGGGCTTGAGTCTGGGTGCAGATGCACAATATAATTTTGGTAGAATAGAAACGAGCAGTATTGAAATCATTGACGGAGTAGCTTCTGGAACCCGTGAATTGAATGAGGCTAATTTATCAGGGGTGAATTTTAGTTTTGGAGCCATGTATCAGGCTAAAATCAACAAAAAGCTTAGTTTTTTCAGTAGCATCAATTATACCTTAGAAAGTGATTTGACTTCTCAAAATAACCGAAATATTGCAACGGTTCTGTATAATTCTGACTTTGAAGTATCATCAGTGGATTTGCTTGATGAGGAAAAAGAGGAAAAAACCTTAAAGTTGCCAAGTAAATTGATTATTGGTGCCGGTATTGGAGAGTCTAAAAAATGGCTTGTAGGTGCACAGTTAACCATGGGAGATGTTGGGGATTTAGAGAATAGTTACAATACCAGAACGAATGTTTCGTATGAAAAGTCTATTAAATACAGTGTCGGGGGATATTATATCCCTAATTATAATTCTTTTAGCAGTTATGCCAAAAGAATTGTTTACAGAGCCGGTTTAAAATATGAACAAACAGGATTGGTTGTCAATTCAGAATCTATCAATGACACAGGAGTGAGCTTAGGGTTAGGGTTTCCTATTACGGGGACTTTTTCTAATATAAATTTAGGTTTTGATTTGGGAAAAAGAGGTACTACTTCTTCCGGGTTAGTCCAGGAAAATTATGTAAATTTCAGAATTGGATTTTCTTTTAATGACAGATGGTTTGAAAAAAGAAAATTCCAATAAATTTTCTTTTTCAGCTGTCGTATAATACTTGTCACTTCGTTTTTTTAATTTATGATTGTATTTAAAAAACATAACATACTTCTTGTAGTCACAGTTTTTGCTGTGACTCTGTTTTTTGGCTGCGAAAGTAAATTTAAAGAAATCCAGAAAAGCAAATTTTCGGAGTTTACGCCCAATGGTGATGCTGTGGATGTTGATTTAAAATATACCGATTCCGGGCGTATAAAGGTGGTTTTGTTGAGTTCTAAAATGCTCGATTATACCAGTATTGATTTTCCGTTTACCGAGTTTCCAAAAGGGGTAGATGTTACCTTGTATGATAATAAGGGTAAAAAAACCAGAGTGACTGCTGATTATGCTGTTTCGTATAAAAAAACAGCTATAATCGATTTGCAGGGAAAAGTGAAAATTGTGTCTCAAGACGGGCAAATGCTCGAAACGGAGCAACTTTACTATGACCAGAAAAATGAATGGTTTTTTACCGAGAGAAAATTCAAGTTTTCCGATCCCAAAGGGGGGTCGAATGGGCAGGGAATCGATTTTAGCAAAGATTTTAAAATTATTAATTCACAAAGAATAACAGGCGAGGTAGCAACCGCCGAATAAATCCCACTTACTTTATTATTATGGACTATTTAAAATACACCCAATACGTTTATCTAATTTTTGGTTTCTATTTCATCTATGATGCGATTTCGAAGTGGAATGATCCCAGCGCTACTCCATGGTTGAGTTTGATAATCGCAGGATTGGCTATTTTTATGTTTTTCTTCAGAAGGAAATTTGCTAAAAAATACGATGACAGGAATAAAAAATCCTAATCTATGGAAATAAGCATTATAATAGTATGCCTAATCCTGTCTGCTTTTTTTTCCGGGATGGAAATTGCTTTTATTTCTTCCAATAAAATTTATCTTGAAATAGAAAAAAAACAGGATAATTTTATCTCCAAAACACTTACGAAACTAACAGAAAAGCCGTCAAAGTTTATTGCAGCCATGCTGGTTGGGAATAATTTGTCTTTGGTAATCTATGGTTTTTTTATGGGAGAGTTACTGCTGCGGTGGGTTAATTCGTTGGGTTATCATTTTTCGGATGTATTGAATCTGTTAGTTCAAACCTCCTTATCTACGCTGATTGTTTTGATAACGGCCGAGTTTTTGCCGAAAGTGTTTTTTCAAATTTATGCCAATTCCTTTATTCGGTTTTTCGCTATTCCGGCCTATTTTTTTTATTGGTTGTTCTATTATATTTCTACTTTTTTTATCTGGATTTCTGATTTTATTCTGAGAAAGTTTTTCAGGACAGCCGGCGATCAGGTACAGCTTTATTTCAGTAAGGCAGAGTTGGGGAATTATATTACCGAACAAATGAGTACGGTGGAAGAAGATGATGAGGTCGATTCTGAAATTCAGATTTTTCAAAATGCCTTAGAGTTTTCGGGCGTGAAAGCCAGGGATGTGATGACTCCGCGAACTGAAATAGTTGCCGTTGAGTTATTCGATTCTATTGAAGAATTGAAGCAGCTGTTTGTGGAAACCGGTTATTCCAAAATTTTGGTCTATCAGAATTCATTAGATGATATTTTGGGTTATGTACATTCCTTCGAATTGTTCAAAAAACCAAAAAATATTAAGTCGGTGGTTATTTCGGTTGAATTTGTTCCCGAAACGATTTACATCAAAGAGGTGTTGAATCTGCTTACCAAGAAACGGAAGAGTGTGGCCGTGGTTTTAGATGAATACGGCGGGACTTCGGGAATCGTTACCATTGAAGATATTGTGGAGGAGCTTTTTGGTGAAATAGAAGACGAGCACGATTCGGATGAGGAATTGATCGAAAAAGAGCTCGAAGAGGATGTCTATCTTTTTTCAACCCGTTTTGATGTAGAGTATCTGAACCAGACCTACAAACTCAATATTCCTGAAAGCGATTCATATGGAACACTCGGCGGGTTTATTGTAGATCATACCAAAGAAATTCCGCAAAAAGGCGAAGTAATCGTCATTGGGCCCTATCATTTTGTGATTGAAGAGGCGACAAATAAGAAAATAGAATTGGTTAAATTAACACTGAAAGAGTGATTTTTTTTATAAAAACATTTTTTTTGTAAAATAAAACACTACTATTATAAATATTAATTAGATAATTGTATTTTCGCAAACTGAATATAAAATTAACAACAATAAAAATGGCAGTTTTATCAAAAATTAGACAACGTTCCGCTTTAATGATTGCAGTTATTGCATTGGCTTTATTTGCATTCATCATTGGAGATTTATTCAAAAGTGGTAGTTTCAGCAGTACATCAAAAGATGTGGGAAGCATCAATGGAAAAGATATTGCATTTGAAGATTTTAGGATTAAAGTAAGTAATGTAGAAAAAAGCGGAGAAGGAATTACGTCTACTGCTGCGGCAAACAGAGTTTGGGATCAGGAGGTTACTTTAGCGTTGCTAACAGCTGAATTTGATAAATTAGGTTTACGTGTAGGGGAAAAATATATTTTGGAGATTTTGAAATCAGATCAAAGTATTGGTAAAAACCCAATGTTTTTGAATGCAGCCGGGATATTTGACGTGGCTAAATTCAAAGAATATTTCAAAACAAATCCAGCTCAAGCCCAGTATTTAAAAGACAGAGAGAAATCAGCTGAATTGAATGCAAAATTCCAAATCTACAACACCTTGGTAAAAGCGGCTATATATACCACTGAAAGCGAAGGAAAGTTGAAATATGAAATGGAATCCAATAAAGTGAATTTTGCTTACGTTGCAGGTTTATATTCAAGTATCAAAGACAGCGACGTAAAAGTAACTGATGCTGATATTGTAGATTACATGAAGCAACACGAAAAGAAATTCAAAGCCGAAGAGTCCCGTTCAGTAGAATACGTTTTGATTGAAGATAAAGCATCAAAAGAAGATGAAGCTGAAGTGAAATCTAAAATTAATGCGTTACTGTCAGGAAGTGTGGTTTACAACCAGGAGACGGGTAAAAATGATACTTTGGCCGGATTTAGAACAGCTCCTAATGTAGTGGAGTTTGTAAATTCAAATTCAGATGTTCCTTACGATTCTACCTATGTCGCTAAGAAAGATTTACCGGCTACAGATGCAGATCAATTGTTTAATTTGGCTCCGGGTCAGGTGTATGGTCCTTATATCTTTGGAAAATACTACTGCCTTTCTAAATCTTTAGGAAAAAAATTAGGGGTGAACGCCAGAGCAAGCCATATCTTAATCAGTTATGAAGGAACCCAGGTTCCAAATCAAAAAGAGAAAAGAACTAAAGAAGAAGCTAAAGCAAAAGCAGAGACTATCTTGGCTCAGGTAAATGCGAATCCGGAAAGTTTCATGATGTTGGCTTTCTCTAATTCTGAGGATTCTTCTGCACAACAAGCAGGTGATTTAGGGTTCTTTGGTCCAAATCAGATGGTGAAACCATTTAATGATTTTGTATTCAATAGCCCTATCGGAAAAGTTGGTTTGGTAGAAACACCATTCGGTTTTCATATCATCAAAGTTACCGATAAGCAAGACGGAATCCGTTTGGCTACTGTAGCCCAAAAAATAGAAGCATCTGAGGCAACTTCTGATAAGGCATTTACACTTGCCACTAAATTTGAAATGGATGCTGCCGATAAAGATTTTGCCAAATTGGCAAAAGAGATGAAACTTAACGTTTCTTTCCCGGTTGCCGTAAAAGCAATGGATGAGAGTTTTGGTCCGTTAGGAAATCAAAGAAACATCGTAAGATGGGCTTTTGAAGATGATTCTAAAGTAGGAACGGTAAAACGTTTTGAAGTGGCTAATCTTGGACACGTTATTGCCCGTGTGAAAGGTGTTGATGATTCTGGTTTGGCATCAGTAGATCAAGTAAGATCTTATGTGGAGCCCATCCTAAAAAACAAGAAAAAAGCGGAATTGCTTAAAGCTAAAATGACCGGAACTTCTTTAGAGGCTGTTGCAAAAGCAGCGGGAGCTAAAGTAGAACAAGCTACAGCGGTGACTTTAGAAAACCCTGTTTTGGCAGGAGTAGGTCCGGAGCCAAGAGTGGTAGGAAATGCTTTTGCATTGGCAGCAAACAAATTGTCAGCGCCAATTGAAGGAAATACAGGAGTATATGTTGTTAAAAATGTAAGTACGGTAAAAGCACCAGCTTTAAAAAATCATGCAGACTATGTGGCAAAATTGAAAGCACAATCTGCTGGAGACGTAAATAGAATTTTACCTGCTCTTAAAGATAATGCTGAAATAGTAGATAACAGAAAAGTATTCAATTACTAGTTTTTAGCATAATTCAATTTCATAAAAAAGCCGGTGCTGTTGAAGCACCGGCTTTTTTATGGTTAAAAAATTAATTATATTTTATGGCTACACCTGAAATACCTGTTCTTTGAGCGAAAGAATTTAATTTAGTTAACTTGCAATAAATAATTGCATCTGCCCCAATCTTAGAAGCTTTTTTCTTTAGGGATTTTTCAGCTGCACTTGCGTTTCCAACGGCATCAACTGCAATGCTGCCAATTACAGTGTATTTTTTTTGAATGTCATTTGAGTATAGATTAATGTTTTCAATAGTCGTTTTATTATATTTTTGTGATTCGTTTTGAGCATAATAAGTAGAGATTGAGCAGCTACTAGTTATGATTAATAAAATAAAGGCAGGGATTATTTTTTTCATTTTGGTGTTTTTTAATTGTTGATTTTAATAGCAGTACCGGTAGCTTTGATTCCAGAACTCCAATAACCCATTGCAAATTCTAATCTAAGATCAATTATGGCATCAGCACCAAGTTTTCCAGCTTCTTTTTTTAATAAATTAACTGATATTTTTGCATTACGTCCTGCATCTGAACAGGCAACCACTTGCCCTAAGACGATATATTTTGCATTAGAGTTTGGTGTAGTAGAGTAAACTAAAACTTCGTTAGGATCTTTGGATGGAAAAATTTCGGTATTGTCACTTGTACGTAAGTGTCCAACAGTTGAGCAGCCTACAAGTAATAAACAGGGGATGATACAATTAAATGCTTTTCTTTTCATTTTGAAAGGTTTTGTTGTTTGATAAACATGTATTTTTCCGACAAATATAACTTGTTTTTTAGACTATTTTTTACAAATAACCTTTTTTTGTTGTTGAAATTTTGATTTAGATATTTGACTAAAGAGCATATTCAATATGACCTCACTTGGATAAAGCCAAAATAAAATTACCCAAAGTTTTAGCTAATTTTTTGGATTTTTTAAGGCAGGCAGAATTATTTTTTAATCCGCTAATATCTGTAAAAATCCGTTGGATCTGTGTCCAAAATAATGACGTTAGTTCGCTTTAGCGGGCAGTTCATTATTCTAATATCATTTCCTCATAAGAAAGTACAATAGCGTATCCTTTTTCTTTGAAATAAGGAATTGGATTATCTGTACTTGCAACTAAAATAAAATCCCCTCCCCAGGCGCCCAAACTTTTGATTTCGCCTTTGAAATCCGGAAATAAAGCTTCTTTTACAGTGCTTACTTCCAGAATATGGCTCATCGCCGTTTCGTGTTTGGTAATGGCATATTCAAATTCGGGAAGTGTTTTTGCCTTTAGTATTTCGGCAGTCAAAGCGTCAATTTTGGCTATGTTTTTATCTAAATGGGCGGTGTTGTTTTTTCGGTAATTGGCAATCGCGGTTTTACTGCTTTGCTTCTGGTTGAGATAAACAAAATAAAGATGTTGTTTAAAGTCCGGATTGAATGCAATCTGTTCTACGATTGGTTTTTCATTTTCCAGACGATATAAAATAGGTGTGTTATTTTGAGCACAGGCAATGTCATATCCGCTACCGCCGAAACTGTTGTTCAGTAGTTCAAAGGCATCGATTTGTAGCCATTGAGCGATGTTATTGATTAAGGTAGAGGAAGTGCCCAATCCCCATTTTCTGGGAAAACTCAATTGTGTGCTGATGCTATATCCTTTTCCCTTGGTTATAAAATCGGGATTCATGATAAAAGCTTCGTGTAAAATTTTGATCAAAGTGTTTTTTACCGATGCTGTTTCTGGTGATGTAGGAGCTTTTATTTCCGAAAATAAAATAACGTCTTCAAACCATACTGTTCCGTCGGCGTCGTAACTTTTCCAATGAATTTTCTCATCGGATCCTTCTTCAATATTTAAATTCTGCCCGAATTTTGTCGGAAGTGCCAGAGCAGTGGCGCCATCCAAAACCAGATATTCACCCGTGATTAAAAGTTTTCCGTTGCTGTAAAAAGTTTTCTTCATGTAACTGTTCAATAGACGATGTCTTATTTTCTTAAATTTTCAATAAAATCAACTACTGCGCTATGGGAGATTACATGATGTTTGAAATGTTTCCGGATCAAAATACCTTCCTCATCGTTGGTCTTAAATTGATTTAAGATATTATTCAGGTGCATCTTCATGTGGCCTTCTTGAATTCCTGTGGTGGTTAACGAGCGCAAGGCCGCAAAGTTTTGCGCTAAACCGGCAACCGCCACTATTTGCATTAATTCTTCCGCAGAAGGGTTTTCAAGGATTTGTAACGACAGTTTGACCAAAGGATGCAAAGAAGTCAACCCGCCAACGGTTCCTAGTGCCAAAGGGACTTCCAGCCAGAAAGAAAAAATACCGTTTCCTATTTTAGCGTGTGACAGACTCGAATAGTGTCCTGATTTTGCTGCATAGGCATGAATTCCGGCTTCGACAGCCCTGAAATCATTGCCGGTAGCCAGTACCACAGCATCAATACCGTTCATGATTCCTTTATTATGGGTTACAGCACGGAAAGGTTCTACTTCGGCAATTCGTACCGCCTGTACAAAACGCTCAGCAAAATCTTGCGGATTCGTGATGTGTTTTTCGGCAAGTTCCTCGATAGGGCAGGAGACTTCGGCTCTTACGATGCAATCGGGAACATAATTCGAAAGGATGCTCATGATCACCTGGATGCCTTTTTCTTCTTCTGAAAATAAGCTATAGGCTAGGGCCTCTTCTTTTAATGTTTTGGCAAATTGCTCTAAACAGGAATTGATAAAATTGGCTCCCATGCTGTCTTTGGTGTCAAAGGTGGCATGGAGTTGAAAATAGTGCGGAATCAGATTGGTTTTATCCTGTAGCAGAATGTCCAGGATACCGCCACCACGGTTTCGCATGTTTTTGGTAAGGTTTTCGGTATTGGAGAAGAATTTTGCTTTGGTTTGCGCAAAGAATAATTCCAGTTTTGAAACATCGCCTTTAAATATAAAATGTACCTGACCAATCTTTTCGGTATTGATAACCGTAGCTTTAAAACCGCCGCGTGTGGCCCAATATTTGGCAGCTTTTGAAGCGGCGGCCACTACCGAACTTTCTTCAATAGCCATTGGGATGGTTTTGTATTTTCCGTTGATGAGGAAATTAGGGGCAATCCCCAGTGGAATATAAAAATTAGAGATGGTGTTTTCTATGAATTCATCATGCAGTTTTTGGAGTTTTTCATCTGAATTCCAATAGTTTTTCAATACTGATTTGGCTTCGTCGGGGGTAGAGAAATACGCTTGGGTAATCCAGTCTATTTTTTCTAGTTTGGATAATTTGGAGAATCCAACAACAGGCTTAGTCATTTTTAACAGATTATGGTGTGTTTTGCGGCAAAGATACGTTTTTAGACCTTTTGCCGGTTATTAAATTAGTAACAGTAAAATAGTTAAATGTTTTGTTTTCGATTAATATTTAACAGCAGAAATAGTCTTTATTAGTGAAATTTTTACTAAAATTGAATTCTTTTTACTTTTACGATACGTATATGTATTCCAAACTATTTTCAGCCCTGTTTTTGTTTTTGTCTTTGGTTGTTTCATCGCAACAAAAAATTACTGTAGAAGCCATTTATAAGGGGGCTTTCAGGGAGCAGGGTATGGATGAACTACAGTCATTAAAAAACACCAATCAGTATACTGTATTGAATTTTGATTATGCTTCCAGAAGTATGCAAATTGATTTGTATGATTTTGGCACGCTAAAAAAAGTCGTCACCTTATTCGATACCAAAGCCCATTCCGGTATGCCCATGGTTGATAGTTATTCTTTTGATGCCAGCGAAAAAAAGATACTGCTGGCCTGTAATTCGAATCCTATTTACCGACATTCGTTTGTTGCCGATTATTATTTGTTTGATATCACAACCAAGCAATTGACAAAGTTGTTTGATTTTCCGGTTCAGGAACCCACTTTTTCTCCTGACGGAATAAAGATTGCTTTTGCCAAAGATAATAATCTGTATGTTTATAATATTCAGACTAAAACAATTACTCCGATTACTGTCGACGGAAAGAAAAATGCCATTATCAACGGGGTAACCGACTGGGTGTATGAAGAAGAACTTTCTTTTGTGAGAGCTTTTGATTGGAGCAAAGACAGTCAAAAAATAGCCTACATCCGTTTTGATGAAAGTGAAGTGCCGGAGTTTTCGATGATAATGTTTCAACAGGATTTGTATCCAAAAACAGAAACTTTCAAATATCCAAAGGCGGGGGAGAAAAATGCCCAGGTATCGGTACATATTTATGATATCGCGAAGAATAAAAACAATCCAATTCAACTGGGGAATTACAATGATTTTTATATTCCAAGGATAGAATGGACGAATGATGGCAATATTTTAGCGGTAAAAATATTAAATCGTCACCAGAATAATCTGGATTTGTTGTTTGTGGATGCTACCAACAAAACTTCAAAAGTGGTTTTGAATGAAAAAGACAACGCTTATATTGATTTTGTGGATACCGATAATCTGACTTTCTTAAAAGACAATAGTTTTATTTGGACCAGCGAAAAAGACGGATTCAACCATATTTATTTATATGATAAAACGGGTAAATTAAAAAACCAGCTGACCAAAGGGAACTGGGAAGTTACTTCCTATTACGGATTTGATGATAAGACGAATACGGTTTTTTATCAATCGACAGAAAACGGATCGATTAACAGGGCGGTTTACAGTGTAACTTTAGACGGGAAAAACAAAAGAGTCCTGACTCCGGAAAAAGGAACAAATGAAGCGATATTCAGCCCTAATTTTCAATATTACATCAATACGTTTTCAAGTGCTGCCCAGCCTAAAAAATATACGCTGCATGAGGTGAAAACAGGGGAATCCATTCAGGGTATTGAAAATAACGAGCTATTGGTATCAAAACTTACTGCATATGATTTGCCTTCCAAAGAGTTTTTTGTTTTAAAAACAGCCAAAGGTATTGAGTTGAATGCCTGGATGATTAAACCAAAAGATTTTGATGCTTCAAAGAAATATCCGGTTTTGATGTACCAGTATTCCGGACCGGGTTCGCAGGAAGTAAAAAACGAATGGCATTCGTATAATGATTACTGGTTCATGATGCTGGCACAAAAAGGCTATATTGTGGCCTGTGTGGATGGGCGTGGTACCGGTTTTAAGGGAGCCGAATTTAAAAAACTGACGCAAAAACAATTAGGGAAATATGAATTGGAAGACCAAATTGATGCGGCCAAAGTCATTGGAGATTATTCATTTGTGGATAAAAACAGAATCGGAATATTTGGTTGGTCTTTTGGAGGTTTCATGGCTGCCAATTGTATTTTGAAGGGGAATGATATCTTCAAGATGGCTATTGCTGTGGCTCCGGTAACCAACTGGCGTTTTTATGACACCATTTATACCGAGAGATATATGCAAACTCCGCAAGAAAATCCCAGTGGTTATGATGACAATTCACCGATTCATTTTGCCAATCAATTGAAAGGGAAGTTTTTACTGATCCATGGCGGCGGGGATGATAATGTACATGTACAAAATTCGATGCAGATGATGCAGGCATTAATTCAAGCCAATAAGCAATTTGATTCCCAAATTTACCCCGATAATAACCATGGGATTTATGGCGGGATGACCCGAATTCATTTGTACGATAAAATGACTAATTTTATCCAGGAGAGTTTATAGCTTATTTTTCAAGTTACTTTTACAGTAGAATATAAAAACAAAGAATAGAAATAAAATCAAGTTGATATGAATACAAATACAACAGAAGAACCGTTTTTTAAAAGTACCGTTTTAGGACATCCTGCCGGATTATTCGTTTTGTTTTTTACCGAAATGTGGGAGCGTTTTTCGTATTACGGGATGCGGGCTTTGTTGGTTTTGTTTTTAACCACTTCCACTTTAAAAGGAGGTTGGGAATGGAGCGTAGAAGATGCCATGGCATTGTATGGGACGTACACGATGGTAGTTTATTTTACCCCTATAATCGGTGGTTTTCTGGCGGATCGGTTTTTGGGCTATCGATGGGCAGTGGTGTCAGGTGCTTTCATTATGACATGCGGTCATGCGGCGATGGCAGTGGAAACCCCTTTATTTTTGTATATTGGAATCGGATGTTTGATGGTGGGGAATGGGTTGTTCAAGCCCAATATGACTTCGATTATTTCATATGCCTATGAGAAGCATCCCGAGAAAAAGGATGGTGCCTATTCGTTGTTTTATATGGGAGTCAATGCAGGGGCCTTTTTAGGAATCATGCTTTGTGGTTACATCGGTGAAAAGGTTTCTTGGAGTTTAGGTTTTGGACTGGCCGGGATTTTTATGTTTTTTGGAATGTTACAATTCTATTTTACTCAAAATATTTTTGGAAATATTGGACTGGCTCCAACATCGGCATCCAAATTAGCCTCCAAAGAGAAAGCAACGCAGGAGAATACGGCACCCAATATCATTCGAGACCGAATTATAGCTGTGGTTATTTTTTCTGTTTTTTCGGTTTTCTTTTGGGCAGCCTTTGAGCAGGCGGGAGGTTCGATGACCATTTTTGCCGAGAAATTTACCCAAAGGGAATTGTTTGGCAATACCGCAATAATCTTTAAAATTTCCGATGCGCTATTAACTCTTATTCCTTTGATTGTAATTACGTATGTTTTGATAAAATTATTTTCAAAAACGGTTTCAGAATACGCCTTAGGGAACAGTATTCTATCGCTTAGTTTTATCCTGATTTGGGGAATTGTGATCTGGAAGATAAAAAGAGATTTTTCGAATCCGGAAACCGAAGTGCCTGCATCTTGGTTTGGGATTTTAAATTCGTTGTTTATCATTTGTTTTGCCCCGTTTTTTTCAAAATGGTGGGAAAGTAAATATAATATTTCAGGGCCGATGAAATTTGGTTTGGGTCTGGCATTGCTCGGATTAGGCTTTGGGTTTCTGGCTTTCGGAAGCCAGGGGATTACTTCTGATTCTGCGGTGAGAGTCAGTATGTTTTGGCTGATTGCCGCTTACTTATTTCATACTTTGGGCGAGTTGTGTATTTCTCCGGTGAGCTTGTCTTATGTGAGTAAATTAGTGCCGGCAAGCTGGATTGGAATCATGTTTGGGGGGTATTATTTATTCCTTGGAATGGGAAACAAATTGGCCGGTTCCATGGGCGGATTGATAGAATCAATTAGTTTGCAATATAGTCTGTCTACTTTTTTCCTGATATTTACTATTGTTCCTGTTGGTTTGGGATTAATCATGATTTTAATGTCTCCGTTGATGAAAAAATTAATGCATGGCGTGAAGTAAAAAGGCATTATATTTGTTAAGCATTTATAGATAAAGAAAAATAATATGAAATCGCCATTAACAACAAGTTTGCGCAAGCAAACACCTATGATTAAAAAGGCGATACCATATGTTACCTCTAAAAAAATAACATTTAAACATATGAAAAAGATACTAATACTTTTGTTGTTCATCCTTGGTTCATTTGCGGTACAGGCCCAGGAATTAAATTGGCATACTGATGTTAAAGAGGCTATTGCTATCGGGAACAAAGAAAAGAAACCATTGTTGCTCTTTTTTACCGGAAGTGATTGGTGTGGTTGGTGTATCCGCCTGCAAAAAGAAGTGTTGAAAACGGCTGAATTTGCTAAATGGGCAAAGGATAATGTGGTTTTAGTAGAGTTAGATTACCCAAGAAGAACAGCGCAAACTCCGGAAATTAAGCAGCAAAATGATGAGTTACAACAGGCTTTTGGAATTCAGGGTTTTCCAACCGTTTATTTTGCTACCGCTACTTCAAAAGATGGGAAAGTTAATTTTCAAGGTTTAGGAAAAACAGGATATGTTGCAGGAGGACCATCAGCTTGGTTGGAAGTTGCCAATGGTATTCTGAAAAAATAAATAATTTTTAATTTAGTTTGTAAAATCCCTTTTCTGCGGTTGCGTGAAAGGGGATTTTTTGTTTTTCACAACTGACTTCCCAATATTTCAAAAGAGTTTTGTAATTGGATGCATCGGCAACTACCATTTTGGGTTTTAGGGTTTGCAGCAACCGATTAAAATTGATCTTAGGAGATTGTGTCAATATAATGATGTCGGGCTGTGTTTTTTTGGAATAAATGCCCAAACTATCCAAGACCAAGATTTTATTTTTGTTGAAATAATATAGGTTTTTAAGGGATTTAGGTTGTTCTAAATCGCTGAAATTGGCCAATAGATACGATTTTAAGATGGAGTTCTTTCGGACTTTTTTTAGGAGGCTGTCATTGGTAAATACAGTGGTGTTTTTTCCGTTTCGTTCGGTTATGAGCGTATTTCTTTTTACATTGAAAACGACCCATTCATTTTGTTGCTCTATTGTATATTGACTTCGCATGTAAGCAAATTGACAGAATAGTACGGCTGCTAATACAAAAACCAGTTTGTTGAAACTAGGCCTTTTAAACCATAGTATGATTGCAATAATTAATAAATAAGAACTTAAAAGCAAATAACTGTTGAACGGAATATCTTGAATGATAAATTGTTCGAATGAGGCTATTTTGTTGATGATGGCATTGAGGAAATAAATGCTCCATTCAAATGGTTTGACAAGAATCATTGGAACAAAGTGAAAAGCCGCCAATGTCATGACCAATAATCCCAAAATCATGATACAACTCAATAATGGAATCACAGCCAGATTAGTGATAAAAAACAAACCGGGAAATTGATGAAAATAATAAAGACTCAATGGTAATGTCCCTATTTGTGCGGCAAACGAAACTGTAAGAATGTCCCAGATGTAGTTGGTGATTTTTGATTTTGGAGACCAAATTGCTGCCAAAAGCGGCTGGAGCCAAATGATAAAAAAAAGCGCCAAATAACTCAACTGAAAACCTATATCAAACAAGAAGGACGGCTGGAAAAGTAAAATCAGCAGCATTGAAACCAGTATGGTATGGTAAATATTAGTCCCTCTTCTCAAATGTTGTCCAATCGCCACAAAGGAAAACATCGTCACCGAGCGAACTACCGATGGAGCCAATCCGGCCAGAATTCCGAATAAAGATAAAGAAAACAAAATCAGTGTCAATTTAATCCATGAACCTTTCCGGGTGTTGGGAATGGGCTTCAGGATGAAATTGATAAAAACCAGAATGAGACCGATATGCAATCCTGAAACCGATAAAATATGGATGGCTCCCGCATATTGGTAATTCTGTATGATTTCGGGAGAGATGTCTTGTCTTTGACCCATAATCAAGGCGGCAGCGACATGGAGTTCCGTTTTTTTGAAGTCGGTTTTTTCCAGATTATGAATGATGGTATTCCTTAATTTTGACGCATAATACCAAATATTTTTTTTGAATTCAGTACTCATGTGCAGATTTTCGGCATCCGAATACAGTTGGGCGTAAATTTGTTTTTGCGACAAATAATTGCCGTAATCAAATTGATCGGGATTGTTCGGCGGCCTGTTTTTATATAATTTGCCAAAAACAGCAAGAGATGTTCCGCTTTCTAATGAGGGAAGTTTCAGGCTGTCTTTGGTAAGGTTTAAAATGATTTTTCCACTGTATTTTTGGGTACCGATATGATTTATTTCTGCGATGTAGCGGTCGCCATACAGGGTACTCTTCAGTTTCTCCTTGATGGTTAATGCAATTAATTGCGGCTTTTCAAAAATGTGAGAATGGTGAGTGTAATTGCTTTTCTGATAGGAATCGGTATGGGTAATTTGAGTGATTGCTCCAATAGAAAAGGACAAAAAATAGGTGGTCAAGCCAAAATAAATCGTGTTTTGAAGAGTGCCTTTTTGGAGCATATAGTTAATGCCAAAAAGAAAAACGGAAAGAAGCAGCAATCCGAAAACTATAGAGGAGTGGGGCTTTAGATAAAAAACATAAACAATTCCCAGTATAAAACCGATGGTGATTTTCGCTAAAGGAAATTGTAGTACTTTCATATATGGTATCACCTTTTTATTTTGGCGATTTCATAATTCTAAAGTACTAATTTTTTGTAAGAAACGATTTCTTTTTATTCAAAAATTCGATTCAGTTGTGCAAAAGTTCTCTGGTAATAGGGTTCTTTGGTAGAGGAAATAATCACCCCTTTGGATGTGGAAGTGTGGATGAATTTGATTTCATTCTCTTTAATTTCGGTTACGATGCCCACATGATTGATTTGGGAATTTTTGTTGGTTTTAAAGAATATTAAATCTCCTTTTTGGGCTTTGTCGGTGTTTTTACCTATCCAGGTTCCTGTTTTAGATTGTTCGATAGACGTTCGGGGAAGCGGGATGTCATATTGTTTGAATGTCGCGTAGACTAATCCGGAACAATCAAATCCTGATTTTGTGGTGCCGGCACTTTTATAGCCAACTCCGATGTTTTCTTTGGCGGAATCGATTATTTTATCAACGAGATCATTTTTGCTTTTAGAGGATGAAGAAACCGCCGAATGACTCGACTTACAGGAAGCGAAAAGCACCAATAACAAAAACAGGTAACCAATAGATCTCAAGACAATAAAACTTTTAAGGATGAATATATTACATTATTTCAAATCAGAGACAATCAATTTGGCCGTTTTTTCACTGGCTCCAATTCCGCCTAATTTCTTTTCAAGAACGTCATATTTTTGTAAAAGTTGTCCGCGATAATCAGTTTCCAGAATTTTTCTCAGTTCTTTCTCAATGTTTTTAGTGTTGCAATTCTCTTGGATTAATTCGGTTACCACTTCTTCATCCATGATAAGATTGACCAGCGAAATGTATTTTAAAGTGATGATGCGTTTGGCAATCTGATAGGAAGCCCAGCTGCCTTTGTAGCATACCACTTCCGGGACTTTAAAGAGTGCTGTTTCCAGTGTTGCGGTTCCCGAGGTTACCAGGGCAGCGGTGGCGTTTTGTAATAAATTGTAGGTTTTGTTCGAGATGAATTTTATGTTTTCATTAGATATGAATTGCGCATAAAAAGAATAATCCTGGCTGGGAGCACCTGCAATGACAAACTGATAGTCAGGAAAATCTTTGACAACACTAAGCATTACCGAAAGCATTTTGGTGATTTCCTGTTTTCGGCTGCCGGGAAGTAAGGCGATAATCGGTTTGTCGTTTAAATTATTTTCACTTCTAAAAACATCGGGATTTGTTGAAGGATGGTTATGAATGGCATCGATTAAGGGATGGCCAACAAATTCAACCGGAAAATGATGCTTGTCTTCGTAAAACGTTTTTTCAAAAGGTAAAATGACATACATTTTATCTACATCGCGTTTGATGTCTTTGATTCGGTTTTCTTTCCAGGCCCAAATCTGGGGGGAAATATAATAATGGGTTTTGATGCCTTTTTCTTTCGCCCACTTGGCAATACGCATGTTGAATCCGGGATAGTCTATAAAAATGATTGCGTCCGGTTGAAATGTGGTAATATCTTCTTTGCAGATTTTGATATTGTTTAAAATGGTTTTCAAATTGAATATGACTTCAACAAAACCCATAAAAGCCAATTTTTTGTAATGTTTTACCAATGTACCGCCTACGGCCTGCATCAAATCACCTCCCCAAAATCGGATATTGGCATATTTGTCTTCTTTCAGTAAAGCTTTCATCAGATTGGATCCGTGTAAATCACCCGATGCTTCTCCTGCTATGATATAGTATTTCATTTTTGGTAATAGTTTGTTTTTAAATCAAATGGACAAACAGTGTTTTTTAGATAAATAAAGTTAGAATAGTTATCAGAATGACAGCCAAAACGACACCTCGGGCCATTAAATCTTTGTTTAGTTTTAGTAAAACAGCAAAAATAATCAAATCCAGAATAGAACCCAGCGTAATCAATTTGCCTAATTTTCCTTCGGTTTTCATGGATTGTATCCCTGTTATAAAATCAAAATCGGTAAATAATTGTATGAAAATAAAGGTTCCCAGAACAGAGGCTAAAATCCCGATTAGCACCCCTTTTAATAAATCTAATTTATTCATTCCACTTCCAGGTATTGAGTTCTTGCGTAGCATGATGCGCTGTCAAATCAAATTGAACGGGTACCACAGAAATATAACCATTTTCCAATGCCCATTCATCAGTGTCTTCGCCTTTGTCCTCGTTTACGAATTCCCCGGCAAGCCAGTAATAGTCACGTCCTTGTGGGGTTTGGCGTTTGTGGAATTTTTCTATCCAAAGCGCTTTGGCCTGACGGCAAATTTTGATGCCTTTGATGTCTTCTTTTTTCAATTTTGGAAAATTGACATTCAAAACAACGCCCAAAGGCAGTTTGTTTTCGAGTACTTCTAAAGTGATTTTTCGAATGAAGGGTTTCATGGTTTCAAAATCGGCATTCCAGTCATAATCCAACAATGAAAAACCTATGGCTGGAATCCCTTCAATTCCGGCCTCCACGGCAGCACTCATCGTTCCGGAATAAATGACATTGATCGATGAATTGGAACCGTGGTTTACTCCGGAAACACATAAATCCGGTTTTCTCTTCAGGATTTCATTTACGGCCAATTTCACACAGTCTACAGGGGTTCCCGAACAGCTGTACTCAGTGATTGGTTCGTTTTCTTTTGTCAGTTTGTTCAGATACAGGGTGTTGTTTGTGGTGATGGCGTGTCCCATTCCGCTTTGTGGTTTGTCAGGTGCCACAACCAGCACTTCGCCAATCTCTGCCATAACGGCAATTAAAGTCCGGAGTCCGGGTGCCGAAACGCCATCGTCATTGGTAATTAAAATTAAAGGTTTTATTTTAGTCATGATTTTTTTTAAGTTCTTGCTTGTGGCTAAACGGTTAAAAATACCTTTGAATTGTATTAATCAAACAAAGAAAACAAAATTTATTAACTTGAAAGATTAAACCCATAATAAAAAAACAATTTATATCTTTAACAAAAATTTATGCAGCTATAACAAGTGATGGCATAGTTTTTACAGTAACTTAGTTTAAAAATTTGGATGAATACTATTATCAACTTTATGAAAAGAAATTATAAAATAGTGCTTGCAATTGTTCTATTGTCGGTAACATTATTTGCATTTAAAATTAAATCCTCTTCTGAATCTAACCCTGAAAAAGATAAATTACTTCTAGAATTATTGACTTTCGTAATCGAAAAAGGGCACTACAATCCGGCGGCTGTCGATGATACATTTTCTAAAGGAGTTTATAAAGATTTCATTCAGGCATTAGACCCTTCCAAACGATTTTTTCTTCAGTCGGATATAGATGAGTTTTCAAAATTCGAAACAGAATTAGACGATCAGTTGGTCAATAAGGATTTGACTTTTTTCAGTCTGACTTATGACCGTTTGATGAAAAGAATGGACGAAAGCAAAGCGATTTATAATAAAATTTTAGGGACTCCTTTTGATTATACCGTTGACGAAAGTTTCAATACGGATTATGATAAAGCACCTTATGCAAAAAATGAAACTGAACTGTTTGACAGATGGAGAAAACAATTGAAATTGTCAACGCTTTCGTCATTAACAGATCGTTTGAAAATACAGGAAAACAAAGGCGTTGTTGAGCAATCAACAGACGATTCTTTAGATATTTTACATCAGGGAGAAACATTGGAAAATACTAATGCTGATAAGGCAAAAGAGAAAAAAGCGGTTGACAGTAAACCGAAGACTTTTGAAGAATTAGAAAAGGAAACACGGGAAAGCACCAAAAAATCATTGGATGAATATTTCGGTTTTATGGCTGATTTAGACCGTGATGATTGGTTTTCTGTGTACATCAATTCTATTACTTCCCGTTTTGACCCCCATACCAATTATTTTGCACCTGAGGAAAAAGAGCGTTTTGATGTAAGTATGAGCGGTAAATTAGAAGGAATTGGGGCAAGACTTCAAAAGAAAAATGATTTTACCGAAATATCCGAATTGATTTCCGGAGGTCCGGCCTGGAGAGGGAAACAATTAGAAGCGGGTGATTTAGTGCTTAAAGTGGCCCAAGGTAATGCAGAACCTGTTGATGTGGTTGGAATGCGTCTTGACGATGTGGTTAAAAAAATTAAGGGGCCTAAAGGTTCTGAAGTGCGTCTGACCGTGAAAAAAGTAGATGGTACAATTAAGATTATTTCTATCATCCGTGATATAGTTGAGATAGAGGAGACCTATGCTAAATCGAGTATTGTTACTAAAAACGGATTGAAATATGGAGTGATTTATTTGCCTAAATTTTATATCGATTTTGAAAATAAAGATGGTAGGGATGCCGGAAAAGATATTGCACTTGAAGTCGAAAGATTGAAAAAAGTTGGGGTAAACGGAATTGTGCTTGATGTTCGTGATGATGGTGGTGGATCTTTATCTACTGTTGTTGATATTGCCGGATTGTTTATTGAAGAAGGTCCAATTGTGCAAATAAAATCTGCCGGAAGAAAAAAAGAGGTTTTGTATGACAGGGATAAAAAGATTGAATGGGATGGTCCATTAGTAATCATGGTGAATAGTTTCTCAGCTTCGGCCTCTGAAATTTTGGCGGCAGCTATTCAAGATTATAAGCGAGGGGTAATTATCGGCAGTAAACAAACATATGGCAAAGGAACGGTACAAAATGTAATCGATTTGAATCAGTTTGTGCGTAACAGTGCTATTGGTGATTTAGGAGCGTTGAAAACAACTACCCAGAAATTTTACAGAATTAATGGTGGTTCAACCCAGTTGGAAGGGGTAAGAAGTGATGTGGTGATGCCAGACCGTTATGCCTATTTGAAAATGGGTGAACGCGATGTAGAAAATGCAATGCCTTGGGATAAAATTGATCCGGCGGATTATGCAGTATGGAATAAAAATGCTAATTTCAATAAAGCTATTGTAAACAGTAGAAACAGAATTGCCAACAATTCCCAATTTCAATTGATTGAAGACAATGCAAAATGGATTGATAGCAGAAGCAAAGAGAACACGTATAGTTTGCATTTGGAAAAATTCAAAGTTGCCCAAAATGCCATTGAGGAAAAGGCTAAAAAATACAAGCCGCTTTCGCAATATAAAAATACATTACAGTTTTCTTCTTTGCCTTATGAAATTGAGCAAACCGGTAAAGACAATATCTTGAAAGAGAAAAGAGATAGGTGGCATGAGAGTTTGTCTAAAGATATTTATGTTGAGGAAGCGTTGAATGTTTTAGATGATTTACAATCCAAGGAGATAGTAAGAAAAAACATTCCGGCTAATGCCAAAAAAGAAAAATTGGCTAATAAATCATAAATTTTTATTTAATTATCCGTTATGCAAAAGGGTTTGACTTTATAGTAAAGTTGAACCCTTTTGAGTTATAAATTTATCTAATAGCAAGTTTAAATTGATATATGAACATCAAAAAACTCGCCTTTAATTCACTAGTATTATTGGCAATTATCTTTCTTTTTTCGAATCGGACAGCTAACGAACGACTTATTTCAATGTTGAAGGATAGCGGAATTCTGTCTGAAGTTGTTTTGGGTAAGATTCCGAATGATAACTGTGTGAGTTCAACAGAATTTGATTATTTACCCACTTCGACCACGAATCAATTAGTACAACACCGTTATTTTATGCTTTCGTATGATGAAGGAGCGGAGCAGGCAGAGTGGGTGGCTTATGAGTTGAAGAAAGAATATGTGAAAACTAACGTTTTAAAAAGACCTTATTTTATTGCTGACCCGAAAGTAATCACCGGATCTGCCGATTGGAGAAACTACAAAAAGAGTGGTTATGACAAAGGGCATCTTTGTCCTGCGGCTGATATGAAATTTGATATGAATGCTTTTAGAGAGACTTTCTTTACTTCGAATATAAGTCCGCAGCTTCCGGAATTTAATGGGGGTATTTGGAACAGGCTGGAGCAAAAAGTCCGTTATTGGGCGTTGCGATACGACGGGGTTTATGTCGTGACGGGTGGAGTGCTTAAAAATCCTGCCAAGACCATTGGAGAGGAAAGGGTGGTAGTGCCGGAATATTTTTATAAGATTGTTTTAGATAATTCTAACGGAACCTACAAAATGATTGCCTTTTTAGTCCCCAACAGAAAGAGCGATAAACCCTTATTCAATTATGTTGTTTCGGTGGATAGCCTGGAAAAAATGACAGGAATAGATTTCTTTTCCAAATTGGACAATCAAATGGAAAATGATTTAGAAAAGCGTTCGGATTATAGAACCTGGGTTTTAAAATAATTATACCTAATGCCTACCCTACCACTCATTTACTTTATTTGCGTCCATTTTAAGGAAAATAAACAATAAAATCGTGAATCCCCATAGTCCGGAACCTCCATATGAAAAGAACGGCAGCGGTACTCCAATGGTTGGGAAAACACCAACAACCATAGCGATATTTACAAAGAAGTGGGTAAACAGAATTCCGGCCACACAATAGCCATAAACCCTGCTGAATTTTGTTTTTTGTCTTTCGGCAAGATAAATGATTCTAAGAAGTAGACCTACGAATAAGCCAATCACTACTATTGAGCCAACAAATCCCCATTCTTCACCTACTGTTGTAAATATGTAATCGGTATGTTGTTCCGGAACGAAACCTCCTTTGGTTTGGGTTCCTTCCAAGAAACCTTTACCAAACCATCCTCCGGAACCTATGGCTATTTCAGATTGGTTGGTGTTGTATCCGATTCCTTTTAAATCTACGGTTTTGCCCAATAAAATATTGAATCGATCCCGATGGTGCTGTTTGAACACATTTTCGAAAACATAATTTACCGATAAAACAAAACCGGAAATTAAGATGAAAAGGATGGCGCTTAAAACAATATTCCTATTTCCGATTCGTGATTTTATATGAATAAAAGCGATGACCAGCAGCGCAATTAATAGTACATATTGGGGTTGTAATATCAATGTCATTACAAACAACAGAATGGCAATAAATCCGGTCCAAACATACCAGGCAGGAAGTCCTTCCCGGTATAATACAACGATAAAAATACTATAAATCAGTGCACTTCCCGGATCGGGCTGGGGCAAAATAAGAAGAACCGGCAAGAAAACAATGGCAAGTGCCTGTACTTGTCTGTTGACTTCTTTCAGGGTTACTTGAGGGTCACTCAAGTATTTGGCTATGGCTAGTGAGGTTGCGGCTTTAGCAAATTCAGAGGGCTGAATGGTGAAACTTCCGAATCCATACCAACATCTTTGGCCTGCAATTGTCTTACCAAAAACAAACAATCCTGCTAAAGACAATAAGGATATTCCGAAAATGATACTGGCATATTTTTCATACGATTTTCCGTCAACCGCAAGAATAATAAATATCAATGGGATAGTTAAAGCGATAAATATCAATTGTTTTTGATAGGTGTCATCCGGGGATGAAAATGAGGAAGATAAAATATTCAGCCACCCCATAATCACTAACAGACTATAGATTATCACACAGGTCCAGTCAAGATGTTTCTTTACGCTTTGATTTTTCATTAGAAAATACTCTCTTATTGGTTTTGGGTTGTTGAATCTATTTTTTTATTTGGAACAGTTGTGCTTAATTTGTTTTCAGTATCTTTCGGAGTTGTTTCTATAATACTGGCTTCTTTAACGCCACCCAGTTTTGCATATTCGGATTGTAGGCTGGTGCTTAGAATTCTTTTCTCTAAATCAGTTCGTGTAATGCTGTTTCTGAGGTATTTTTCGATCATCAAACTGGCAATCGGGCCGGCAATGGTAGATCCGAATCCACCATTTTCAATCATGACAGCTATGGCGATTTTTGGATTGTCCTTTGGGGCAAAAGCCACAAATATAGAGTGGTCTTTCAGTTGTACCCTTTTGCCTCCAATTTTTGCAAAGTTTTCGGCAGTTCCGGTCTTTCCACATATATCGATGCCTTCCACCCGAACACCCCTTGCAGTACCCAAGTTATATACATCAAATAATCCTTCTATAGTGGGTTTGAAATGCTTTTTGTCAATGGTGGTTTGGTGTTTGACCTTAAATTTGGGGTCAATCTGTCCCCCTTTAATTTTTTTGATGATGTGAGGCGTATAGTAATAGCCCTGATTCGCCACAGCTGCCATCATGTTGGCCAACTGAATGGGAGTCATCAAAACTTCACCCTGTCCAATAGCATTGGATATAATCGTTTTTCCGCTCCAGCCCCAATCTGGATACATTTTTTTATAGGTTTTTGAAGTTGGTATTTTTCCTCTTCTGCCAGTAGGCAAATCATAGCCCATAAATTGTCCGAGACCGAAGCTTTTTATATGGTTACTCCAAACATCAATTGCATAAGGAGCACTTTTATATTTACCAATAGTTCGCAAATACACATTCGAAAAATAGGCATTACATGATTTATAAATTCCAACATGAAGATCACGAACTCCTCCTCCACAATGGCATCTTTGAAATCTTCCTGGCGCATAAGCAAAACCGTTATTGCATATAAAAGTGGTATATTCGTCAATCACTTTTTCTTGTAAACCAACAAGTCCTGTCATAATTTTGAAAGGAGACCCGGGCGCATATTCGGCCAGCAATCCACGGTCATATAGCGGTTTAGCTATCGAATCATGATACAATAAGGTGTAGTTTTTAGAGCGTTGTCTGCCTACTAAAATAGCCGGATCATAGGAAGGGGCTGTTATCAGTGCTAATATTTCCCCTGTTTTAGGTTCGATGGCAACAATCCCCCCTCTTTTATTGATCATCAATTGCTCTCCATATTTTTGAATTTCGGCATCAATAGTCAGGGTGATATCTTCTCCAGGAACGGAAATAGTATCGTATTTTCCGTTTTTATAAGAACCAATTTCTCGGTTGTATTTGTCTTTTTGGATGTATTTTACCCCTTTGATACCGCGTAAAATGGTTTCGTAATTTTCCTCAACTCCTTGTTTTCCTATTAAATCCCCACTTTTATAGTACGGATTTTTGGCTATTAAATTTTCATTTACTTGTGTGATGAATCCAAATATATTGGCACCAAAATCTACTTCGTAATCACGAAGGGAACGTTTTTGGAAATAGAAACCTTCAAATTTTCTTATTTTTTCTTGAAATGCGGCGAATTCCTTTTTGTTTAATTGCGGTAAAAAAACCGAAGGAAGTCGCGGGCTATACACAATAGCCTTTTCAATTTTTTTGATGTACTCTTCCTTGGGGATGTTTAATAGTTGGCAAAACTCTAAAGTATCAATATTCTTTAATTCCCTTGGAATTACCATGATATCGTAAGAGGCTTGATTGGCTACTAATAATTTACCATTTCGGTCAAATATATATCCTCTTTCGGGATAGTCATATTGAATTTTGATGGCATTGTTTTCTGATTTTAATTTGAAGGTGTCATTAATGACCTGCAAATAAAATATCCGTATCACTAGCAATGATGCTGCAACAATAATTAAAGAAGGCAGCAAAAATTTTCTCATCGTTTGGTAGGCTTAATAAGGTATATTATTATGATACAAATTATAACTGTAAAGACAGTACTGAGTAGCGCTCGGATTAAAATGTCTAAAAAGAAACTAACCTGAAATGCTTCTAGGGTGAATAAAGTGAAATGGTGGATTATTACCGACAGTAATATAAATGAAAACCGTTCTGGTGTTAATACATCATTTAATTTTATCGTTTGGTATTCATAACTTACACCGAATGAAAATTTAAAAATGTAAGGCCTGAAATAGGCCAAAACCAAACAGGCAGTTGCGTGAATCCCTCCCGAATTAGAAAATAAATCCATGATAATCCCTAACAGAAAACTGGCCAGCAGAAGGCCTGATTTATTGCCGTTAACAGGATAAAGTATGATAAACAACAGGTATGGTAAAGGGAGTATAAAACCCAAGAATGTCATATTGTTGAATACGATTATCTGAACGGCCAATAATAAAATAAACCGAAAAATATTGACTAACAAAGTGCTATTCATCTTTAGTCGTTTTTTCTAAATTGATAAGTTCTTCCCGGTCTTTATTTTTAATGATGTACACGTGGCCTAAGTTGGTCATATCATTAAATAGTTTAATATTTAAAACATAATAATTAGTTTCCTCTTTTTTGTAAACTTTATCAACTGTACCAATGTTGATATTTTCCGGAAAGATAACTGATTGTCCTCCGGTAACAATCGTATCACCCTTCCTTACTGATGCTAATCGAGGAACATCTTCTAGTTGAACAAATCCTGTACTTTTTCCATCCCAAGTTAATGAACCAAAATGATTTGACTTTTTAAGTTTGGCGTTAATTTGTGATTTTACATTCAAAATACTGATTACCGTAGCATAATTGGGAGAGGTTTTGTCTATGATTCCTACGATTCCCAGACTGTTAATTACACCCATATCCGGCTTGATGCCTTGTAAGGATCCAGAATTTAAGGTCAAATAGTTTTCATGTACATTATAGGAGTTGTGAATTACTTTGGATACTTCAATATCCTCCGGTTTTACTCCTTTTAAATTTTCTGGTTTGGCTATTTTAATGGAGTCCTTAGAGTTCAAAATGATGCTTCTTAGTTTCGCATTTTCCAGCGCTAAGGCGTCATTTTGTGTTTTTAGTTCCAGATACTCATTTACATGATTGATTTTTTCATAGACACCGCCGCTTAAAAAATTGGCGGAGCTGATTATTCTGCTTTTATGATAAGAATGAGATTGTATCGTAAGCAAAAACGAAATGCATAATAACAGCAAAAACAGTAGTCTATTACTGTTTTTGAATATAAAATTGAATATTTGCTGCATTCTCTTATTAGGTTATTTTGTTTCAGAATTGCTTCGAAAGGTAAATTTTAAAAGTATTTATTTGATTAAAATACTTTTAAATTTACCAATGTTTTTCAATGCCATTCCTGTTCCACGAACTACTGCTCTTAACGGGTCTTCTGCAATATATACCGGTAAATCTGTTTTTTGTGAAATCCTTTTGTCCAGTCCTCTTAACATAGATCCTCCGCCGGCAAGGTAAATACCGGTATTGTAAATATCTGCTGCCAATTCAGGGGGGGTCTGGGATAACGTTTCCATCACGGCATCTTCAATTCGTTGAATCGATTTGTCTAATGCTTTTGCGATTTCTCGGTAGGAAACATCTACCTGTTTTGGTTTTCCGGTAAGTAAGTCTCTACCTTGAACTGACATGTCTTCCGGAGGGGTTTCCAGGTCTTCAATGGCAGCACCAATTTGAATTTTTATTTTCTCAGCGGTACTTTCTCCCACAAAAAGATTGTGTTGGGTACGCATGTAGTAAACGATATCGTTGGTGAAAACGTCACCTGCAATTTTTACCGATTTGTCGCATACAATCCCGCCTAAGGCAATTACTGCGATTTCTGTTGTACCTCCACCTATATCCACAATCATGTTTCCTTTAGGTTGCATGATGTCTATACCGATACCAATTGCCGCAGCCATTGGTTCGTGTATCAGGTATACTTCTTTCCCATTTACTCTTTCACAAGATTCTTTAACGGCTCTCATCTCCACTTCGGTAATTCCGGAAGGGATACAAACCACCATTCTAAGGGCAGGGGTAAACATTCTTTTTTTAAGTGCCGGTATGCTTTTGATAAACATACTGATCATTTTTTCGGAAGCATCAAAATCAGCAATTACACCATCTTTCAGAGGTCTTATTGTCTTAATGTTTTCATGTGTTTTACCCTGCATCAAGTTAGCTTCTTTACCAACTGCAATGATTTTGCCGGATATTCTGTCGCGTGCAACAATTGAAGGGCTGTCAATTACGACTTTATCATTATGGATGATTAAAGTATTAGCGGTACCAAGATCTATCGCAATATCCTCGGTCATGAAATCAAAAAATCCCATAAGTTTTTTTAGGGGTTAAAAGTTATAAAATTAGGAGCATACAAAGTTAAACAAATTAATGTTTGAAATGACGTGTTCCTGTAAATACCATTGCCAAATTATTTTCGTTGCAATAGTCGATGCTTAATTGGTCTTTTATAGAACCTCCAGGTTGAATTACTGCTGTAACTCCTGCGTTTTTAGCTAATTCTACACAATCCGGGAAAGGGAAAAAGGCATCACTGGCCATAGAAGCACCATTCAAGTCAAATCCAAATGCTTTTGCTTTTTCAACTGCTTGAATTAAAGCATCCACTCTTGACGTTTGTCCTGTTCCAGATGAAATAAGTGTTCCGTTTTTGGCAAAAACAATCGTATTTGATTTGGTGTTCTTACAAATTTTTGAAGCAAATATTAAATCCTGGATCTCTTGTTCTGTTGGACTTGTTAAGGTAACGGTTTTAAGGCTCTCTTTATTGTCTGTGATGTTGTTTCTTTCTTGAATTAACAGACCGTTTAGACAAGTACGAACTTGTTTTTGTGGTAATTCAACATCATTTTGAACTAAAATAATTCTGTTTTTCTTTTCCTGTAAAATAGTAATTGCTTCTGCATCGTAATCAGGTGCAATGACCACTTCACAAAATAATTTGTTTATTTCGGTAGCTGTGGCAACATCAATTTTTGTGTTAGAAATCAGAACACCACCAAATGCTGAAGTCGGGTCGCAAGCCAATGCTGCCAAATAGGCTTCAGAAATGGTGTTTCTTGAGGCTAATCCGCAAGCGTTATTGTGTTTTAAGATGGCAAATGTCGGTCCGTCAGTTTTGAACTCATTGATGAGATTTACGGCTGCATCAACATCCAACAGGTTGTTGTATGATAATTCTTTTCCGTGAAGTTTTTTAAACATAGCGTCAAAATCTCCAAAGAAGAATCCTTTTTGATGTGGGTTTTCTCCATATCGCAATACCTGACCATGAGCGATACTTTCTTTGTAATAGGTCTCGTCTGTATTGAAATAGTTGAAAATAGCACCGTCATAATGAGAAGAAACATGAAACGCTTTTGTAGCCAATAATTTTCGGTCTTCAAGAGTGGTCGCTCCGTTTTGTTTGGTAAGTAAGTCCAAAAGCAAAGCGTATTCTTCAACTGAAGCAACGATTACAGTGTCCTTAAAGTTTTTTGCGGTAGCACGGATTAAAGAAATTCCGCCAATATCAATTTTTTCAATTATATCTGCTTCACTTGCTCCTGAAGCAACGGTTTTTTCAAAAGGGTATAAGTCTACAATAACCAAGTCAATTTGTGGAATATTGAATTCTTCCATTTGCTTTACATCACTTTCGTTATCCTGACGGTTCAAAATTCCACCAAATACTTTTGGGTGTAAAGTTTTTACGCGACCACCCAGTATTGAAGGGTATGAGGTAACATCTTCTACAGGAACTACAGGAATTCCTAAATCTTTTATAAAATCTTCTGTTCCTCCTGTTGAATAAAGTGTAACATTTTGACTGTGTAGTAGTCTTACAATTGGTTCAAGACCTTCTTTTGAAAATACTGAAATTAATGCAGATTGAATTGTTTTATTTGCGCTCATGTGAAGTTATAATTATAAAGTGCAAAAATAGTTTTTTAATGTGAAAATTAAGCTATTTGAAAATGAGATAATTTGTATTTTTCTGTCTTATTTGCTGCAAAACATTAAAATGTAGTTTTATAGTATAACGGACAGGGGTAGTTAATTAGGTTTTTGAATATTATTTACGGAATTTTACCCTAACATAAATTATCTTTTTTTATGCTTTTTTACCTTCGATTACTAAAGGAAAGCTTTGCTTTTGCCATGAATGCACTGCGGAATAATAAGTTAAGAACCTTACTTTCTTTGCTGGGCGTAACTATTGGGATTTTTTCTATAATTGCCGTTCTGGCCGCTGTAGATTCATTGGATCGAAAAATATCCAAAGACTTGAGCAGTTTGGATAAAAACACGGTTTATCTGATGAAATTTTCTTTTGGGCCTTCGGATATTCCACAATGGAAAAGGGAACAGTTTCCTAATGTAAAGTATGACGAATATACATACATGAAAGGGGCAATGACCAATACGGAGCAATTGGCCTATCAGATTTTTACCAAAAGGGAGTCTATAAAATATGGAGCCAATACCGTAATGGATATTAATATGGTCCCTGTTTCCCATGAATTTATAGATATTCAGGGGTTGGAATTTGAAAAAGGACGATTCTATAATGAGTCCGAAGCCAATTCTGGGGCGACGGTTATTGTTTTGGGGGATGAAATTACAAAATCTCTTTTTGGTGAGTCGGAGCCAATCGGGAAGAATGTACGGGTATATGGGAAACGATTTACGGTGATTGGAGTGTTGAAAAAACAAGGAGCCGGATTGTTTGGTGGCGACAGTAATGATAATTCTGCTTTTCTTCCGGTTAATTTTATCCGGCAATTGTATGGGGATAACAATAAATTTTTAACCAATGTGATTGTTTTGAAACCCAATAAAGGAGTGGATATGGAAGCCTATAAGGCAGAGATGTCCCAAAAATTAAGGTCTTACAGAGGATTGAAAGCAGGGGAAATGGATAATTTCTTTATAAATGTACTCTCTGGTTTTACGGATTTTATCGATGGTATTATCGGGCAGATGAATGTGGTGGGCTGGATTATAAGTGGATTCTCCTTACTGGTAGGCGGATTCGGAATTGCGAATATTATGTTTGTTTCGGTAAAGGAGCGCACCAACCTGATTGGGATTCAGAAATCGTTGGGAGCCAAAAATAAATTCATATTGTTTCAATTTTTATTCGAAGCTATAATTTTATGCGTAATTGGCGGTGCAATCGGGCTTTTCTTGGTTTGGATTATTACCTTAATATTGTCTAAGGTTTTAGAATTTGAATTTGTTCTGAGTTTGGGGAATATGGTTTTGGGAACTGGATTAGCTGCTTTGATCGGATTGATATCCGGAATTTTACCGGCAATTACGGCTTCTAAGCTGGATCCGGTTGAGGCTATCAGGACGGGAATGTAGTTTTTTGATTGCAGAATTTAGAATTTAGATTTAAGAACTGTGCTGCAAACTTGTCTTTCCGGAGAAGGAGGAATCTTATTGTCAAATTTCGTGTAGTTTGGAAATTTTGTGAAGTATAAGTAAGATTTCTTGTGGTAGAATTGAATGATGTTTGGTAGTATATTGAATAATTCACCCAACAGGTTGTTAAATATATTTGGAGTTTTTTTGTGTATTTGATTATAAAAAAAATATAAATGGAAAATAAAGATTCTTTTGATCTTGGTCAAATTGCATTTGGTCAATTAGATGTAAATGGAACTCCTTATATAAATGTTAGGGTTGTTGGTAATGAAAAATGGATTACAGCAGCAATTGATACAGGAGCATTTAAAAATGCGGTTATTCCATATTTTCTCAATCATACGCCTTTACAAATTGTTGATTCGGAATTTCAAAACTTTGTTTCGGATGGGTTAATAGAAGTGGATGTTTATAAAATTGAGTTTGAAATTGAGGGAATAAAAGATTATGTGTTTAAGGATGAGGTTATAGGTTCTCCGAGTACGTATACACATCAAGTTTTAATAGGAAGTAAATTTTTAAGTAAATGCAAGGAATTTCGAGTATATTTAGATAAGGGAATTTTTGAGTTAAAATTATAATACAAAATCCCATTTGCAATTATTTTAGCAAATGGGATTTTGTATTTATAGCAATTAGAAAACTATCTAATATTGTTGTTTTGAATCAAGTCGATATACAAGTTAATCTTGTCTTTCAACTCTTTTCTAGGCGTGATAAAGTCTAAGAAACCATGTTCTAAAAGGAATTCTGCAGTCTGGAAACCTTCCGGTAAATCTTTTCCTGTTGTATCTCTAACTACACGTGGTCCTGCAAATCCAATTAAGGCTCCGGGTTCAGAGATGTTGATGTCTCCCAACATGGCATAAGATGCAGTGGTTCCTCCTGTAGTCGGGTCGGTACATAAAGAGATGTATGGTAGTTTCGCTTCGGCAAGTTGTACCAGTTTTACAGAAGTTTTAGCCAATTGCATCAAGGAATAAGCGGCTTCCATCATTCTGGCGCCTCCTGATTTTGAAATCATGACAAAAGGAATTTTATTTTTGATGGCATGATCAATTCCTCTACAGATTTTTTCTCCTACTACAGCTCCCATGGAGCCTCCAATAAAAGCAAAATCCATACAGCAAACCACTAAGTCTCTTCCTTTGGATTTTCCAACTCCGGTACGCACTGCGTCTTTCAATTTGGTTTTGTCCATTACATCTTTCAGACGGTCAGAATATTTCTTTGTGTCGACAAAGTGCAAAGTGTCTTTGGAGGTTAAGTTTTCGTCTAATTCAACAAATTCGTTGTTGTCGAATAAAATTTCAAAATAAGTGGCACTTCCGATTCTAACGTGAAAACCGTCTTCCGGGCTAACAAACAAATTGCGCTCCAATTCTTCGGCATCAATAATTTTTCCAGTCGGAGATTTATACCAAAGTCCTTTTGGAACATCCATTTTGTCTTCGGTAGCGGTAGTGATTCCTTTTTCTTTTCTTTTAAACCAAGCCATTTGTTTTAGTATTCAGTGTTCAGTAATCAAATTTCAGTATTCAGTTTTTTAAATTAGATTTTAATGTTCAGAAACCAGCTTTTGAGAACTGAACACTAAAACTAAATACTGAAATACTTTTATAAAGTATTTACGTTGTTCAAGTCAGCAAAAGCTTGCTCAAGTCTTGCGTTGAAAGTTACTTCTCCTTCGCGTAACCATTTTCTTGGGTCGTAATATTTTTTGTTTGGAGCATCAGCACCAGTAGGGTTTCCGATTTGAGTTTTCAAATAATCGATGTTGTCAACCATGAAATCACGGATTCCTTCAGTGAATGCAAATTGTAAGTCAGTATCAATGTTCATTTTTACTACACCGTAGCTGATACCTTCTCTGATTTCTTCTAATGTAGAACCTGAACCTCCGTGGAAAACGAAATCAACCGGATTGTGTCCTGTGTTGAATTTGCTTTGAACGAAATCTTGTGAATTTTTTAAGATTTTTGGAGTCAATTTTACGTTTCCTGGTTTGTAAACCCCGTGAACGTTACCAAAAGCAGCTGCGATAGTGAATTTTGGACTTACTTTAGATAATTCTTCGTAAGCATAAGCTACTTCTTCCGGTTGTGTATATAATTTTGAACTGTCTACATCAGAGTTGTCAACACCGTCTTCTTCACCACCTGTAATACCCAATTCGATTTCAAGGGTCATTCCCATTTTGCTCATTCTGGCCAAATATTCTTTACAGATTTCGATGTTTTCTTCGATTGGCTCTTCAGATAAGTCAATCATATGAGAGCTGAATAATGGTTTTCCGGTTGCAGCAAAATGTTCTTCTGAAGCATCTAATAATCCGTCAATCCAAGGCAATAGTTTTTTTGCACAGTGATCCGTATGTAAAATTACGGTTGCTCCGTAAGCTTCTGCTAAAGTATGGATGTGTTTTGCACCTGCGATTCCACCAGCGATAGCTGCTTTTTCATTTGCATTAGAAAGTCCTTTACCTGCGTTAAATTGTGCTCCTCCATTTGAAAATTGAAGGATTACCGGTGCATTTAATTTTGCAGCTGTTTCTAAAACGCCATTGATGGTGTTAGATCCTGTAACGTTTACAGCCGGTAAAGCAAATCCTTTTTCTTTTGCATAGTTGAAAATTTCTTGTACTTGATCTCCAGTAGCTACACCTGGTTTGATGTTATGTGCCATTGTAATTTTTTTTTAGTTGTTTTTTGTTTTTAGATTAAGATTGCAAAAATAAGAATTTATTAGCATTAGAAAGGGTAATTTATTCCAAAATTTAAAACGGAGTGTCCAAAATTGTATTCGTGAAACCATTTTTTCCCTATTTCATTGGCTGGATTGTAGGTTTTGAATCCGAAATCAAATCGAATTACAAAGAAGCTAAAATCATATCGTAACCCAAAACCAGAGCCTATGGCGATATCTTCCAGGCTTTTCAGGCTCTGAAATTTCTCTTTTTCATTGCTTACATTGTCAAAAACGTTCCAGATGTTTCCTGCATCAACAAAAAGAGCACCTTTTAGGTCGCCCAGAATTTTAAATCTAAATTCAGTGCTTAAGGCGATTTTCATATTGGCTTCGTTGAAATCATTCGTGGCACCGCTGCTTCCCGGGCCTAAGCTGTAGGGCTGCCAGGCTCTGTTATCATTAGAGCCTCCGGAAAAATAACTTCTGGAAAACGGTACGTTCTCTGAATTTCCAAAAGGGATGGCAATCCCGAAAAAAGATCTAAAGGCCAATACTTTTTCTTTGGTTAAATCCCAATGTTTGATGTAATCAAATTCGGTTTTAATGTATTCAGAATATTCTAAATTAAAGATTTCGTAATTTCCGCTCTCATTTTTCGATTTATTAGTCGCATTCGAAACCAATGATAATAAAGATCCGGCTGATTCTATTTTGGTTTTGAAGAGGTAAAAGGTATTGTCTGATAAATCAGTCTTGGTGGTTTTAGTGAACGTAAAGTTGGTGGCTAAAATAAAGTCATTCTCCGTTAACCTTATTCTGCGTTCTTCGATACTTTTTACCGATTTGTAATCCCTGTCAGAAGGATTCAGAGCGGTATTTCCGTTCAAAACATCATTGGTGAATCCTGTTGTCCCAGATTCGATAATCAAATCTTTATCAATGTCATTGTCGAAATAGGAAGGATTGGTGTTGTATGTTTTACCAATCGTATTCAGTGCATTATAGGACGAACTGTATACGTTGAAATAATTGTTAGGATTCAGGTTGCGAACAAACTGAATGTTGAACAAGTCAAATCGGGCGGTGTTGTATCTTGTTGGGGTCCAGTTATAAGTGAATGAACCGGTAAGATTTTCTTTGTCAAGTCCAATGTTTTCCTGTCTTCCGTATCCTAATGCTATGAGGGTCGAAGGAATCATGCTTTTAGGAATGATTTTTTCGGTAGGAAAAGGCATGAAGATTCTAGGGAAATTTAATTTGACATCAACACCGTATTCGGATACATTGAAAAACTGATTGTTAGGATTCGCTAAATCTTTGGAGGAGCCGATATTCCCTCTTACCGAGACTTGTAGCGTCTCGGCTCCTCTAAAAACATTTCTGACCGTTTCTGAAACGCTCAATCCGACACCGAAATCCTGAATATTCGAATGGGTCACGTCTAAAGAAGTCCCAAAACTATATTTCTTTCTGGGAGTTAAATATATTTTGGCAATCAATGAATTGGCAGTCGAATCCTGTTTGTCCACTTCATATTGCACAGAAGGATAATTGAAAATTTTCAGGTTATTCAAATAACGCGTGGTTAATATGTTTTTATAATCGGCATAATAAGAACCTTTTGTGATGAATATAGCATCGGTAATGGCGCGCGGTTTGTATTTTAGTTTATGCTGGCTGTATAAATTAAAATTGTTGTAAGAGGTACTGTCGCTAACGCTCCAATTGTTATTTGGGGAATAATCGGTGTAAATATTTACTTTACTAATCTTATAAAGCTTGAAAGGCGTTGTTACAGTGGAGTCTTTGTCCTGATACGAATAATTATTAATGATCAAATTGACATCGGCTTTATTTCCTTTTTGGATTGTGTCAATATCAAAACGGATATAAGTGGGCTGGAAATAATAAGCTCCATTATTTCTAAAATGGGAAGCGATTCTGTTTTTTTCGTTGTCAAAATCGACGGTTTTATATTTTTTACCGGATTTAATGATACTGCTGGATTGGTTTGTCAGATATAAAGAATCTAATGCGGGGGTCAAAATAGTTGTTCGTATAGAATCAATAAAATAAGGTTTTCCTTTAGTGACTTCATACTTTATTTTAGCTCTTTTAGGGCTTATGGTGTCTATTTTATAATCTGCCATTACATTGAAAAATCCATTATTGAAATAATAATATTTTAAACGTGCTACCGATTTTATGGTTTTCACCGTGTCTATAATAGTGGGAGGTTCCCCTGTGTTTTTCAAAAAATCATGAATACCATGGTACCAAAAAGATTTGCCCAGACGGTCTATTTGTTTTGCCGATAATAATTTAGAAAGGCGCTCGTATTTTTTTGGATTATTGGTGAATTTGGCTTGAAAACTCGAATCCGGATTTTGTTTTGCCAAGTTGTATAAATTCAAACGCAGAGGGAACCCTAGCAAGCTACTGTTGGGTTTTTGGTATAATTGGTTTAGAACTTCTTCTTCGGCAGTTTTTTTTCCGTCTACCACAACTCGATTCTTAATCAGGTGCTGTTTGCCTTCCGGAACTTTTTTTTCGGCATTACAAGCAGATATAATTATTCCTATTAGAATAAATAATGATATTTTTGTCGCAGATGTTTTCAAGTGTTTTGAAATATTTAATTCAAAAGTACATATTTTTATGGTCAGTAAAAACCAAATAAAACTTATATCCAGTTTACAGCAAAAAAAATACCGAATTGCCAATCGATTATTTATTGCTGAAGGTATCAAAGTTATTCAAGAATTGTTAGCATCTAATTTTGAATTGGAGCATTTGTATACCACACAAAATGATTTTGAAACAGTCGGGAGTGCTAAAAAGACAGTGATAAGTGAAACAGATTTGAAAAAAATAAGTGCTTTAACGTCTCCTAATACTTGTTTGGCTGTATTTAAGATTCCGCCAGAGAAACAAATAATCGAAAACGGATTGATTCTGGCACTGGATTCTATTCGTGACCCGGGTAATTTGGGAACTATTTTAAGGCTTTGTGACTGGTTTGGCATCAAACAATTGGTATGTACCAAAGAAACCGTGGACATCTATAATCCTAAAGTTGTTCAGGCTACCATGGGTTCCATTGCCCGGGTTAATATTAATTATATCGATTTGAATGATTTTGTGGCTCGAACAAAATTACCTGTTTTTGGTACTTTTATGGATGGAGATGATGTTTATAAAATGAATTTACCCAAAGAAGGAATTATCATAATGGGTAATGAGGCCAATGGAATTTCAGAAGAACTTGAAAAAATAATTACAAACAGGTTGACCATTCCTCGTTTTGGAGATCTTCAGAAAACGGAAAGTTTGAATGTGGCTACGGCGACTGCCATATTGTTAAGCGAATTCAGAAGAAATGATTAAACACGAAACATTCTGAATTTATTTCTGTTTGTTGTATTAATGAAAGGTAAAATTTATCAAGACAGCCCTGCTTTGCAATGATTGGATGTTTGAGGTCCACGGGCTGTTGGGGTCTTTGTCCCGTATCAACTCATCCGAAAGTCCAAAAATGCCTCTGATGGAAGGGGAAAAAATAAAATATTCAGAAAATAAATCTATTCCAAAACCAATTTCATAGTTGGTTGTCCAAGGTTTTACCCTGAATTTTTGTTCATAATTGTCATCGATGGATTTAGAATTACTGGACATGTTTAAGGTAGCCGATACCCCGCCCACAAGGTAAGGACGGACATTTCCGGTTCGTAAGGATGAAAATTTCAACAGTAAAGGGAAATGAATATAGGTGCTGCTTACTTCTCTAAGATAATCGGTTTTGTCGGTGAAATTAGGGTAGTATAGATCTCTTTTGGTGTAGTAAAGTCCTGGTTCAAAACGCAGGTTGAAATATTCATGAAGTTTTAAATCACCTACTATCCCAACATTAAATCCAGTTGATTTCTTAACTTGTATATCAGGCGTTACGGTTTTATAATCTATTTTAAAATCAAAGGAGTTGAATCCTAAAAAATAACCATAATAGACTCTTTGTTCCTGAAAGTTTTCCAGATTGATTATAGGGTCTTTACTGAACATACTTTTCGTAAACTGCGGGTATCCTTTAAAAGACAGGAGGAATAAAAAAACTATGATTACTGTTTTTTTCATAAGGATGCTGAATAATTCAGGCTATTATTTTTTAGAAGCCGAATAAATAGTGGCAACGCCAAAAGTTTGTGGCATGGCCAATACATCTATAAACCCAACTTTTCTTAAAATATTGTTCAACGCTTCACCATATGGAAAAGCAGCAGCAGATTCGGATAAATAGCCGTAAGCTACATTGTCTTTTGAAAATAACTTTCCAATGATAGGAAGTATGTTTTTACTGTAAAAATTATAACCCTGCTTATAAGGTGTTTTGTCCGGAACCGAAGTTTCTAAAATAACAAAAACACCATTGGGTTTTAAAACTCTCAATATTTCTTTTAAGCCTTTTTCTAGGGTCTCAAAATTTCGAACCCCAAATGCAACGGTGATAGCATCAAAGTAATTGTCTTCAAACGGCATGTTTTCAGAATCTCCCAAAATCATTTCGATGGTGTGGGACAGATTTTTGGAGGCAATTTTTTTCTTGCCTACTTCCAGCATTCCTTCTGAAATATCCAATCCTATTATTTTCTTCGCATTGGTTTGTGTCATCAAAATGGCTAAATCGCCGGTTCCTGTTGCAATGTCTAAAATGGTTTCAGGCTTAGATTTCGCTACGATATCTAATACTTTTTTACGCCATTTGATGTCTATCCCAAAAGAAATGACACGATTTAAATTGTCGTAATTCCCGGAAATGGTATCAAACATTTGTGCAACTTGCTCTTTTTTACCTAAATCAGAATCTTTATATGGGGTTATGTTTTTTGACATTTTTTTAAATTTTCACAAATATAATACAATCTGATTTGAAGTATAATCTAAGTTTTTTAATTAGTGTAAAATAATTTTCGGGGTTTTGGTGATTTTAATTGAAAAATCACTAAAAGTGGGTATTGTGTCAAAGCGTATTAATATCGATTTTTACAAAATAAAAAATAATGAATTAGATCAATGATGATACGGGAACTAATGGCTCAAATCAGGTGGTTGCTTCTTGCGCTATTTATATCGCTTGTTCTTGTAGTTTGTTTTGATGGTACTGTCTTAAAAAACAGTAATGTGTTTCTAGCGCAACATACGTTCTTAGGATTAAATTTGTTTTTGGAAATTTTAATTTTCTATGTCTTTAGTATCTTCGTGGTATTTGGTATTAAAGGCTTTTTTGAGATGTATTCTCAAAAAACATCAAATGTTATTACTTTCATTTCTGGAGTATTGTTAGCATTTGTAATTTTTGTATTATGTTATCAAATACTGCTTCAAGACTAGGCCGTTTTTCCCATCATTGATTAAAAAAAAACACTCCAGTTTGCCGGAGTGTTTTTTTTATTTTCTAACGTAGGTTAGGTAGGTATAGTCAAATAGGTGTTTTTCGTCTTTGGGTTGAAATTTAGCCTGTGTCATTTCCCATTCGTCAGGATTAATTTCCGGGAAAAAGGCATCTGCATCAAAGGTATGATGTACCCGTGTAAGTTCGATTTTATCTGAAAAAGGGATTGCCAAATTGTAGATTTCACCCCCTCCAATAATAAAGGATGCTTCGTCTTTTGGGCAAATTGCCATGGCTTTTTCTAGGCTGTTGACCACAATACAACCTTCGGGTTTGTAGTCTTTTTGTCGTGTAATAACAATGTGTGTTCTGTTCGGAAGAGGTTTTGGGAAACTTTCGAATGTTTTTCTTCCCATGATGATGTGGTGTCCTGTGGTAAGGCTTTTAAAACGTTTAAAATCATTCGGCAAGTGCCAAACCAATTCGTTGTTTTTTCCAAGAGCATTATTTTCAGCAGCAGCTGCAATCATTATTATCATATTCCGGTACTTATTTGGGGTTTTCTTCGTTTATTTGAGTTTGTAATTGTTCTATTTTGTTTTTTTGCAAGGTGACTAATCGGTCAATTTGTTCTCTTTCCCAGTCTTTATTCATAAAACGATCGGTAATGAATACTTTAATAAAATGTAAAAGAAAGATGAAAATCCAAGCTGTAATGATCCAAAAGTTCCAATTGGAATCCAACCCTTTATGAAAAATTTTAGATGCTATAAATAAAAATAGGCTGCCCAGTATCAATAAGACAAAATGAAAATAAAGTCTCTTTTTTTGCTTTATTCTTCTTCTGGCATATTCATACAGTTCGTGTTGTTCTTTATCCATAACTGAAATTTTGTTTATAAAGGTAAAATTTATTTTGTAAAATTTTATTTGGATTGTTGAATATTTATTCCGAAAAGGATTTCATAATTAGAATACAAAAAAATATAATGGAATTGTTTAAGAATACACTTAAAAATTAAGGAACTTTTTGTCATTATCCTAAAACTTCAATATGAGCTTTGTTGGTTCAAATGATTTCGTTTTCTTTGTCTCATAAATCTAAAAATGAAATAGTTATGTCATTGAAAAAACAATATGTAAAAACAAAGCCGGTTTGTAAAGTTACTTTTTCGGTAGAAGCTAAAGATTCGGAGAATGCATCAGTTGTTGGAGATTTTAACAATTGGAATCCGGAGGAAGGGGTTTTAAGTAAATTAAAAAACGGAACTTTTAAAGGTGTTTTTAATATCGATAAAGATGCTTCATACGAATTCAAATATATGATTGATGGTCAATATGTGAATGACGCTGAAGCTGATTCATACAAATGGAATGATTTCGCAGGAACTGAAAATAGTGTTTTGGTAGTTTAAAAACCCTCCTAAACAGCTACATTTCCTTTGATGATGCCGTGAGGTTCATAGCCTACAAGCGTGAAATCTTCAAAGTCAAATTCAAAAATATTTTTTATTGCGGGATTCAGAACCATTTTTGGTAATGGTTTTGGCTCTCGTGATAATTGTAATTCGAGTTGTTCAAAATGATTGTTGTAGATATGTGCATCTCCAAAAGTATGGATGAATTCTCCAACTCCCAGATCGCATACTTGTGCAATCATCATTGTTAAAAGGGCATAAGAAGCAATGTTGAACGGAACTCCTAAGAAGATATCGGCACTTCGCTGGTACAATTGACAGGAAAGTTTTCCGTCGGCAACATAAAATTGGAAAAAGGCATGACAAGGAGGCAAAGCCGCTTTGTTATTGGCTACATTTTCTTCAAAAGATTTAGTCGTGTCCGGCAGCACCGAAGGGTTCCAGGCCGAAACAAGCATTCTGCGGCTATTCGGATTTGTTTTTAATTCTTTAATTAAATCCGATATCTGGTCGATTCCTTCACTGTTCCAATTGCGCCATTGGTGCCCGTATACAGGGCCTAAATTTCCTTTGGAGTCTGCCCAGGCATCCCAAATTTTAACGCCATTTTTTTGGAGGTATCCAATGTTGGTGTCGCCTTTTAAAAACCAAAGCAATTCATAGATAATTGATTTTAGATGTAGTTTTTTGGTGGTTACCATCGGAAAACCTTCGCTCAAATCAAAACGCATTTGGTGTCCGAAAACACTTTTTGTTCCGGTTCCGGTTCGATCTCCCTTTTGGCAACCGTTTTCCATGACGTGTCGCACTAAATCTAAATATTGTTTCATTGCTTAGGGTTTAGTTATTGGTTATTAGGTTTTTGTTGCTGTGTTTGTAGATGCCTAATAATGCAATTATGATTCTCTTTTTGAAATTTCGTCTCTTATTTTGGCTGCTTTTTCATAGTCTTCATGTTGAACAGCCTGTTCTAGTAATTCATTCAATTCTTGAAGAGAGTGTTTGATATACATTCTGCCGGATTGATTACTTTCTTCTTCCTGCCCGAAAGTTTCCGGATTAGAGAGAACATCGTCTGTTTCCTGAGAATCTTTGTCTGCTTCCTGTGGATTTGATTTTAAATAGATGCCCGCTTTGTCCAAAATATTTTTGTAAGTATAGATAGGTGCATTGAAACGTAAGGCCAATGCAATAGCATCAGAAGTACGGGCGTCTATAATTTCCTCGATTTTATCCCTTTCGCAAATGATACTCGAATAAAAAACACCGTCAACCAGTTTATGGATGATTACCTGTTTTACCGTAATATCAAACCGTTCTGCAAAATTTTTGAATAAATCATGAGTCAATGGGCGCGGGGGCTTAATTTCTTTTTCTAAAGCAATGGCAATAGATTGTGCTTCAAAAGCACCTATGACGATAGGTAGCTTTCGTTCGCCGTCAACTTCATTCAAAATTAGCGCGTAGGCTCCGTTTTGTGTTTGACTATATGAAATTCCTTTAATGGATAATTTTACTAAACTCATAGTTGTTAAAATGGGGAAGTACTTTAGTACTGAATCTTTTTAATATAAAAAAAGGCATAATTTTCCATTTAAAAAAATACTACTACCTAAAAGCAAAGATACAAATATCTTGTTTTTTAGGTAGTGATTTCAGTAGTTTTATTAAATTTACGAATGTTGTAATTTGAACGCTTTTAATTTTTCAATTAATTTAGGGACAATTTCAAAGGCATCGCCTACAATTCCGTAGTCTGCTACTTTAAAGAAAGGGGCTTCCGGATCGTTATTGATTACCACTTTTATCTTTGAAGCGTTGATTCCGGCGATATGTTGGATGGCTCCGGAAATTCCTATAGCGATGTATAAATTGGCAGCGACCGGTTTTCCGGTTTGACCTACGTGTTCTCCGTGGGGTCTCCATCCCAAGTCTGAAACCGGTTTGGAACAAGCCATTGCTGCTCCAAGTACAGCAGCTAAGTCTTCAATTAGTCCCCAGTTTTCAGGCCCTTTTAGGCCTCGTCCCCCAGATACTACTATTTCCGCATCGGCGATAGATACTTTTCCGGCTACTTTTTCAACAGATACTGTTTTGATACCAAAATCAGCATCGTTTAAAGATGGAGAAAAATCTTCTTCGGTTAAACTCGATGTGTTTTCAAAAATCCCGTAGGAGTTTTTAGCTAGTGCCAAAACTTTTACATCGGTGTTGATTTCGGTTATATTGAAAGCCTTGTTTGAAAAAGCGGTTCTTTTTACTTGGAAAGGGGCTGTGCTTATGGGTAATTCTACCACATTTGATACGAATCCGGCTTCTAAAGCCACGGCAACCAATGGGGAAAGATAAATACTGTCGGTGGTTGAAGAAAGCAGTATTAATTTTGCGTTTTCTTTTTGCGCAGCCTGTTTGATGACATCGGCGTAAGCTTTTGCAGAGAATCCGGATAATTTTTCGTTGTTGACTTTTAATACTTTGTCAACTCCGTATTTTGATAATTCTGAAACATCAGCTGCATTTACCGTTACTGCGGTTACTGTTGTGCCTAAAGTTTCGGCTACTTTTTTGGCATAAGAAGCCAATTCTAAAGCTACTTTCTTGAATTTTCCTTCTGCGTATTCTGCGTATATTAATATTGACATGTTTTTTTGTTTAAAGTTTCAGGTTTAAAGTTTTTTAACTGAAAACTCCGACTGAACACTGATTATTAGATTACTTTTGCTTCGTTGTGTAATAAGTTGATTAGCTCATCTAAATTATCGGCTGGAATTAGTTTTACTGCTGAACGTGGAGCTGGTTTTTCATACTTTATCGCTTTAGTGTTTACCGCAACTCCTATTGGTTCTACAACGGTCAGAACTTTGGTTCTGGCGGTCATAATACCTCTCATGTTTGGAATGCGTAAATCTTTTTCTTCAACAAGTCCTTTCTGGCCTCCGATAATTAATGGCAGCGAAGTAGAAACGGTTTCTTTTCCTCCGTCAATGTCCCGTACAGCGGTTACTTTAGTTCCGTCAACAGCTATGCTGGTGCAGCAATTGATGAAATTGTAATCCAGGATTCCTGCAATCATTCCGGGTACCATTCCTCCATTGTAATCTAATGATTCTTTTCCTGCAATGATAAGGTCATATGCTCCATTTTTTATTACATCGGCAATTTGTTTGGCTACAAAAAAACCATCTTCCGGTTTTGTATTTATACGAATGGCTTCGTTTGCACCAATCGCTAAGGCTTTTCTTAAAGTAGGCTCGGTTTCCGGGCCTCCAACATTGATAACGGTTACTGTGGCTCCTTGTTGTTCTTGGAACCAGATAGCACGCGTTAGCGCGAATTCGTCATTTGGATTGATTACATATTGAACGCCATTGGTGTCAAATTCTGAGTCACCGTTGGTAAAATTAATTTTTGAAGTTGTGTCAGGAACATGGCTGATGCAAACTAGTATTTTCATAGTTTTTTTATTTACGAGTAAATTTAGTTACAAAATTAGAATAATATTTTGAATAATTATAAATAGCAATGTGTGATTCT
>JAKFBW010000117.1:0-5922 GCA_036676965.1 Flavobacterium sp.
ATAACCTTACACCAACTCCCCACTAAACGTCTTTTTCAATTCAACGGATTAAAATCCGTTGCTACAATATGAGCCGTCCGCTGCTGCGGACTTTTGCGTTAACGGCTTAGAGCCATCAGCTCGACCCATTTTGTAAGGCTGGACTTTAGTCCAGTTGTCACAACGAAACGCTACCGTCATAGAGAGCCGTAGGCTCGGTACATATTATACAAGTTTACCCTCAAACGCCTTTTTTAATATACTCTGTCTCAATGCCTCGGCTTGTAATAAACTTTGATTAATACTTTCCTCCATTTTATCCGCCACACTCAAACGACTTTCGATTTCTTGTACGATTTGGTGTTGTTCTTGGATTGGTGGAAGCGGGATCAATACATTAGAAACATCTGTTTGGTTTATGCTTGCCTGGTTAACTGCTTGTTTGGCATTCTTTCTTAGCTCACTTAAACCTTTTTTTGAAGTAAGATATATAGAAATATATTCCGAAAATGAAATTTCTTTTTTAACTTGAATTTTCATTATATTACTTTCAAAAACAGTTTTTTCACTTAGATGTTTTACTATTCCGCATTTTCCTAAATATGGCATACTATTTACTCTGTTAACTAAAATGTCTCCAACAGAAATCAAGTATCTGTTAATTTCATCATTAGTTAATCTAAGTCTTTTACATTGATAATCGTTTAAAATTACACCATCATAAAACCCATCTATTCTAATTATAGGTGTTCCAGTTCCATATTCAGTAGATGGTTTGTACAACCCATTTTGTGGACTTTCAGAAAACAATTCTCCAAATCTCAACCATTCCCATCCCTTCGGCAATTCTCCTTCCTTAACTTTTTCATTCGTCAACTTCCCATCAAAAGCCCATTTCAAAACACTTTGTCTATAGATTTTTAATTGCTGCTGTGCAGTTTTTAAATCTTCAATACCTTTGTCTAACTCGCTAAAAAGTTCATCTATTTTGGAGACTACGGCTTGTTGGGTTTTAACGGGAGGAAGGACAAAATCAATATTTTTCAATTTTGGCTGATTAATTGAAGATTGATTTACGGATTTATGTGCAATGTTAATAAATTCACCTTTTCTTCTTTTATAATTAAATTGATAATTAAAAAAGTCAGGTTGTGCTTTTTCATTCAATCTAATAAGCAGTAAATTAATTCCATGAATTAATGTTTTAGTTTGGTTTTTAAAAATTGCAGTTTTACCTAAATGAATATCACTATTAATGTGACTAAAAAGAATATCATTCTTTCTTAATGCATATTTTTCGATAAAAGTCATATCATTTTCATAGATATATTTTATTCTATTCAAATCAATAGTTTCATTCCAAATAGTTTCAATTCTAGAAATTGGTAATCCTATTTCATCATCAAATTGTTTTACATTAGCTCCATTTGACATTTTCTCGCAAATGCCTCCCAGTTTTACAACTTCCCAATCTTTTGGTAATTTATTCTTTTGTGTCATTAAAGGCAAATTGTTAATAATTCTGAGTGTAGTCAAATTAAGATATTGCAGTAAAATAGCGTGTTTTTATATGATTTATTCTTATCAAATAAAAGCTAATCCATTTTCTCAAATTTTGTTCTTGATGTCCCTCTGAAAGCAAAAGGCGTTTTGTTTTTTTTGATTATTTTTTTAATGTCTTCCCATTCCGAAATTAATTTTTTAACTAAATCCCAATAAGAAAATCCACCACTCGAAGGAGGGTTTAAAAATAAAATACCAACACCACTTTCTATATATAACTCGCGTTGGTGTTTTTGGGATTGTATTCTAAAATCTTGAGTAATTACAATACCGTTTTCAGCACCAACAACTTCATATTGTGCACCTTGTCCAAATACATCTTTGATAGAAAGTACTTCTATTTCGAAACCATCTTTTGCGTTTTGAGGTTGTTGCAAAGTATGTAAACCATGAGCCAATTGGCTGGGCATATTTTCATCGATATAGATTTTGTATTTTTTTACCATTAAGCTGCATTTTTATGAAAAGCTATGGCATCTTTAACCGACTTTAATGGAATTTCATAAATAGAAGCAATAAAATTCATGGGTTCTTTGGCAAGATACATTCTGTAAATAGCTTCCGATTGAATACTGGTACCATCTAATACAGGTTGTCCAAACTTTCTATGCGGATCACAAACTACTTTATGGCTTTTGCCCATTGGCCAAAAACGAGAAGCTAACATATCATTATCAAAATCTAAATTCTTAAAAAACATTTTGATAATGTCTAAATTGAATTGCTTGCTTCCATCAAGAGTTATATTTACATCATTTATTTTAAAATATACTTTTAAACCATCAGTTGAGATATGGTCTAATACTTCTTTTTTTGCAAAAGGGAAATTGGTCTTAAAGTGCTCACCGAGCTCTTTGTGTGCTTTTAAAACTGCTTTAGTTTTTACTCCGGCTAATGTAAATTGCATCATTACATAAAACTCAATGAGTGTATGAAAACCAACAGCACGAGTATTTCCAACAGACCAAGAATATTGTTGTTCGTAACATTTTCCCAGTTCACCATCCCAATATTGAGTAATCCAGTTTCTAACTTTAGGGTATGGCACACGAAGAATCTGCGCAATTTCTTGCGTAGTATAAACTCCATTGCCAAGTTGTAAATGATTTTCGAACATTTCTAAATTTAAAGTTGATACAAAATTATGCTTTTAAGCTGCTAAAACCTCATTTAATTCATTAATAATCGCATCGGTTTCTTCACCAAACAATTGCCACATTTTACTCAATCCTCCTTCGGCATTAAAAGGACTTAGGTCAAAATCGTCCCGGTCAATATGAAAACTATTGGCTACATAGTCTTTCATCATGCGCAACCATTGCATTTGATCCTCGGTAAATGCATTGTGTTGTCCGGCATTTTTCTTGAAAATCCAATCCTGGAAATTTTTATCTACCGTTTTGTCATAAGCTGTGAGCGTAGTATCAATGCCACTTACTCTTCGAATCAACGAAACTAAGGCAATCAATTCATTTTTGGCAGAACCGTTTGTTTTTTCTAATTGCTCGTAGGCACGCCAAACGGATAATGGAGCTAATAAAGGTTTTTCGGTTTTTAGTTTTTCGCACAAATCTTTAATCATCTTGTAGGAGAACTCCCTACGTCTATAATCTTGAGCATAGAAAATCTGCAAAGCGGTAATTTCGTCTTTATGGCTTTCTATCCATGCTTTGAAATCGGATTGGAGTGCTGAGCTTGCCGAAGCATGGTCTTTTACCCAACCAATGTTGGTAATCGTATCAATATTAACTACATCAATAATCTGGTCGTATTTTTTGCGGATATCCACAATAAAATCACGCAAATCCGGATTATGGAAAACGGCAACGGCATCTTCTATTAGCTGTTGTTTACCTTTTTCGATTGCAGCTTCAATATCTATTGGCGCTTGTCCTCTTAAATTGGATTTTACTCCTAACTCCACTTTTTCAATGGAATCCGGGTCGTAGGCATTCAACAATTGTTTTACAATATGATTGATCGTAAAATCATTGGCTTGTTCGGCAAACTTCAATTTGTCTTTTTCGGAAAGTTGGCGTTCCAAACGGATTAGTCGATTGGCTAAAGTGGTCAACATATCCTCGGAAGTATTTCCCATAGCAATGTTTTGCAACACATCTTTTAAAGAAACGCCTGGTGCTTTTTCTAATGGCCGGCTATCGGTCTTTTGAGAATTTTCGACACCAATGGCATCAATAATTACAAAATGATCTTTGCTGTATTTGGCGGAAGGCGTTCCTTTGGCTTTCAATTCTTCCACGGAACAGGTTCTGGTACCACGACCTTTCATTTGTTCATAATAAGAACGGCTTTTTACATCACGCATAAATAACAATACTTCCAGCGGACGGATGTCAGTTCCTGTGGCAATCATGTCTACCGTTACCGCAATACGCGGGTAATAATCGTTGCGGAATTGTTGCAAAACCGATTTGGGATCTTCCAGACTTTTATAGGTTATCTTTTTACAGAACTTGTTTTCTTCCCCAAATTCCTCCCGGACGATTTCAATAATGTCTTCGGCATGGGAATCGGTTTTGGCAAATATGAGCATTTTAGGCACTTCAAAAACCTCACCCCCCGCCCTCTCCAAAGGAGAGGGAGCTGAGAAACGATCTGGAAACATAGCCGGTAAATTGTCTTTTACGGCTCTTATAATGATGCGAATGGTACTGGGGTTTACTATGTCTTTGTCTAATTGTTTACCACTGTATATTTCATCTTCATCAATGGCTTCCCAAAATCTCTTGCGGGTGAGTCGTTCGCGTTTGTCTACTTTTTCTCTACTTTTTCTCCAATGTTAATGACACTTCCTTCTTTGGTGATTTTAGTTTCTACCGTAAATACATTGTACGGTACCAAAACTCCATCAATGACGGCTTTTTCATAACCATAATCACAAACCAGATTTTGGTTAAAATAACCAAAGGTTCTATTGTCTGGAGTTGCCGTCAACCTAATTTGAAATACATCAAAATAATCCAAGACTTGTTTCCACAAATTGTAAATACTGCGATGGCATTCATCAATAACCACAAAATCAAAGAACTCAATCGGTACTTTTTTATTGTATCCCACCGGAACAGGTTCCTTGGGTTCAAAGCGTTGTTCGTTTGGGTTTTCTTCTTCGGCACTTTCGTCTAATTCGGTTTCCTTCAAAATAGAGTACATCCGCTGAATGGTACTGATATAAACCTGACTGTCATTAGGAATAAACGAACTGCTCAAGCGGGTTACACCATACAATTCGGTAAACAAGCGATTGTCTTCGCTGGCAGTATAGGAACGGAATTCGCCTTCGGCTTGTTCGCCCAAGTTTTTGGTGTCTACCAAAAAAAGAATCCGTTTCGCTTTGGAATATTTCAACAAGCGATAAATAAAAGAAATCGCCGTAAAGGTTTTGCCGGAGCCCGTTGCCATTTGAATCAGGGCTTTTGGTCGTTGGTCTTTGAATGATTTCTCTAAATTGGTAATCGCCGTGATTTGACAATCCCGTAAACCATCAACGGGCAAACTAGGGATGTTGTGCAAACGGGCACGCAAGGTTTTGGCTTCTTTTGACCATTGCAAGAAAGTTTCCGGACGATGAAAGGTAAAAACGTTTCGGGAGCGAGGTTTTGGATCTCTGTAATCGGTAAAACGAGTGATTTCTCCAGTACTTTCATACACAAAAGGCAATGGGTCGTTATTTAATAAACGGAGTTTGGCGTTAGCATATTGCGAAGATTGTTCTTCAACAGAAGTCAAATGAATGCCTTCTTCTTCGCGTTTGGCTTCAATGATACCAACGGCTTTTTTATCTACAAACAAAACGTAATCTGCTGGGCCAATATCAGTTTGGTATTCCCGAATGGCAATACCCAATCCGGCAGCAAGGTTTGTTTTTTTCTTATCCTGAATAATCCAACTGCAAGAGATCAACTGTTTGTCGATATTGTCTCTGGCGATTTGTTCTGGGTTTTGGTTGAGCATTAAATTGCGGTAAATTCTTATTTTGGTTTAAAGATAAAAAAAATGTTCATTTTTAATGTAAAAAAACAGCTTTTAAAGATGAAAAATCTTATAGTGTAATGATATGATAAATTATTGATTTCTTTTTTAAGAATAACTACAATATTTAGATTTAAGAGAATGTTTTGAGCTTTTTAAAGGAACTCAAATATTTTTCAGAATAACTTTTCAACTTACACTGTTAATGAGACACTACCTTCAAACATAAAAAAATGCTGCTGTTTATAGTATCTATACGCAGCAGCATTTTTTGTTGTGTGCCCAGCATGGGCGGTAACTCTAGGGTGGAAGTCCCGAACACGCCTTTACAGTGGGAAGTGTTAGCTAAATGCAAGGGTGTCCATTGTGAGGTGGAATCTGAAGGAAGCA
>JAKFBW010000118.1:0-2435 GCA_036676965.1 Flavobacterium sp.
GCTACTTCCAGCACCGCTTCATCCGCTTCAATCTTGTCCCCAACTTGTTTCAACCAATTTGTAATGGTTGCTTCTGCAACACTTTCTCCCATTCTTGGAAGTTTCAATTCAAATCTTGCCATATATATAACCCAGAAAGGTTCCTTTATTTTCTGTTTGCGAAATTACTAAATAATTTAGAGCCAAATTATTTTAAATATAACTTTCAAAATAACTTTTACACTCCCGCAAAACTACTTATAATTCAGTATTTTAAATTCTACAATCAGTTTATTAGTACTTTAAAACAACTGTTTATTTTTGAATTACATCTAATTTTAAAGAACGAAAATACCATTTTTTGGGCAGTGTTTTAGATTCTCACATCATTTTTACACATATTTCTCATATATTAAAGTGTAAAAAGTAAAAATTATCCATTTTCAGAAAATCGTTTAACAAAAACGCAGTCCCGAATAGTATCCTGAAACCATTACATTATCTCAAACTATTCGCTTATTTTTGGGACATCAGAAGTTAATCGGTTCCCATGAAAATACATTTGCTGATTTTTTGTTTTGTCTACAGCTGTACTTACGCCCAAATCAGTGGCTGCACTGACCCTTTGTCTGAAAATTTTAATCCAAAAGCAACCTTAAATGACGGCAGCTGTTTGTATCCAAAAACCAAATTAAAACCGAATTTTTCAAATATTATATCAGATTCCATCCCCGAAACTTCAGGCCTTATCACATTTGATTCCCTGCTATGGACACACAATGACGACCACGACACCACACTCTACGGTCTGGATCTGTCCGGAAAAATCAGAAAAAAAATTACACTTCCCAACGTAATCAATCAGGACTGGGAAGAAATCGCGCAAGACGAAAATCACATTTATATAGGGGATTTCGGAAACAATTACCAAGGCAACCGGACAAACCTCCACATCTTAAAAATCAGCAAGAACACTATTTATAGCGAAAATCCAAAATACGACACCATTGCTTTTATATATGAAAACCAAACCGATTTTAGTCCACAACCCGGCAATGCGACAAATTTTGACTGCGAGGCTTTTTTGGTTTACCAAGACAGTGTCTATCTGTTTACCAAAGAATGGAAAAACCAAAAAACAACTGTTTACACCCTGCCCAACTCCGCCGGGAATCATATCGCCAAACGAAAAAATTCGCTCGACACCGAAGGACTTGTGACGGGAGCCACATTTACACCTTCACAAAAAACCATCGTTCTTTGTGGCTATACCAAAAACGGAAAACCCTTTTTATACCTTTTATATGATTTTAAGGATTCGGATTTTTTATCCGGAAACAAACGAAAAATAAGTTTAAAAATGCCCTTTCACCAAATCGAAGGCATCGCCACTTTTGACGGAATCCATTATTATCTGACCAACGAACATTTAGCACTAAAACCGATACTCAACATCCCCCAAAAGCTGCATTCAATTGATTTAAGTCCATTTTTGAATTCCTATCTTCAAAAGCAGCAGCCATAGCCCGAAATAATAAACTATTAGCAAATCAATGAAATAGTTTACTTTTGCAAAAAAATTAGCCTTGTGAATTACTTATCAGTCGAAAATATCTCCAAATCTTTTGGTGAAAGAACCCTTTTTGAAAATATTTCTTTTGGAATTAACAAAGACCAAAAAATTGCCTTTATAGCCAAAAACGGCTCGGGAAAAACCACTATTATGAGCATCATTAATGGCTTGGACGAACCCGATACAGGACAGGTCATTTTGAGAAAAGGAATTCGAATGGCGTTTTTGTCACAAAACCACAATTTGCAGGACGAACTGACAATTGAAGAAAGTATTTTCGCTTCGGATAATGAAATCCTGAAAGTAATCGAGGCTTATGAAAAAGCATTGGAGAATCCGGAAGACGAAGAAGCCTACCAAAAAGCTTTTGACGGCATGGATCAGCACAATGCCTGGGATTTTGAAACCCAATACAAACAAATTCTGTTCAAACTGAAGTTGGAAGACTTCAAACTGAAAGTCAAAAACCTTTCAGGAGGACAGAAAAAACGTTTGTCCCTGGCCATCATCTTGATTAACCGTCCGGATTTGTTAATTCTTGACGAGCCTACCAACCACTTGGATTTAGAAATGATTGAATGGTTGGAAAGCTATTTTGCCAAAGAAAACATAACGTTGTTTATGGTGACGCACGACCGTTTCTTCCTGGAACGTGTTTGTAACGAAATCATTGAACTCGATAACGGAAAATTATACCAATACAAAGGGAATTACTCGTATTATTTAGAGAAAAAAGAGGAGCGTATCGCCTCTGAAAATGCGAGCGTCGACAAAGCCCAGAACCTTTTTGTAAAAGAATTGGAATGGATGCGTCGCCAACCCAAAGCGAGAACGACCAAATCGAAATCGCGTCAGGATGATTTTTACGTGATTAAAGAAAAAG
>JAKFBW010000119.1:0-2315 GCA_036676965.1 Flavobacterium sp.
GCGTCTCAAAAAGCCCCGCCCAAATGAAAAGATTGCTTCTGATTGGTAACCTATGAAAACACCCAAAATATCCTTGTTCAATCCTACCAATGACGGGTCTATTGGCGACCGGCAAGGACTTTTCCAAAAAACTCCTCATACTTTAACGCCACCTGCTTTATATCTAAATTTTCTCTGGCAAATTGTTCCGCGGAATCCAATATTCCGGATAGCTCATTTGAGTCCAATTCCGTTAATTCTAAAATAGCCTCAACCATTTTATCGGGTTCATCAGCCGGAATAAGCCAGCCTGTTTGGTTGGTTTTTACCAACTCCGAAACTGCCCCCACATTGTAGGCGACCACAGGAATTCGGTGAATAAATGCCTCTCCTATTACAGCGGGCATTCCCTCTATTTTGCTTGGCAAAACCAAAATAGCATTCTTCGGTACCAGAGAAAATGGGTCCTGATGAGCTCCCAAAAAAGAAACAGCATGAGCAAGGCCTTTTTGCTCCGCCAATTCTTCTATCTGACTTCTTAATGGTCCTTCTCCAATCATGAGTAAGTTGGATTCAGGCTTTTTTGCAAGCACACCGGAAAAAACAAGGAGAAGTTCTGAATGATTTTTTTCAAAAGTAAATCCTCCGATATGAACCAAAACCGGATCAGGCAAAGGGTCTTTCAGGGAAACTTTCTCCGGAATCAGGATACCGACAGGAATGACTTCATGGAGAAACCGAAATGTGAACAGGTTTTCAAAATCAAGTTTGGAAGCCTTGCTGACCGCCACGATTCCATCGATCCTTTTGTAAAGCCATTGGTTAAAGTATTTGACGGAATTGGATCGGATGTATCTGCTGATCACACTGCCATTGTAAAAAATCATCTTTCCTTTCCATCCGAAAACCAGTTTGGAAAAGACCATGAACTTCAGCGTATCTGCTCCCATGGCCTGGACGATATCAGGATTAAAACTTCTTACGATCACGTTGATCGCTTTCCAGGCACCAAAATCAAAAAATCGTCTGGATGGATTCCTATTCAAGTGGTGAGTCTTTCCCGAAAAAGGCAAGTCAAAATCACCTTCAAAAACTGTAATCAAGCCAACCTCATGCCCTCTTTGGATCAATGCTTCACCCAGATGAGAGGCGAAGATTTCTGCTCCCCGGGCTTGAGATCTCTGAATCAGAATTAAAATCCTCATTTCCTTTTTTGACTAATCACCCCTAAATCCCCCTACCCCCTAATCCCCCTGAAGGGGGACTTTGGATTTGTGGTCAGTTATTGATTTCGTAATCAAATATTTTATCTTCTCAATCGAGGTTTGTGGACACAGACCATGGAGGTCATTGAATAAGGATTAAAATCTTCATCTTCTGGAATAGGCATCAGAAAAAACCCAATTGGATGTAAAATTTAACGTGTGGGTTCCCAAAACACCTTTATCCTCCTCCCGTTCAATAATCCTAACTGTCTTTTCATAATACTCAGACTTGTTCAATTTCAATATTTCCTGAATTTTAATCCGATGGCCGTAACGTTTCCCTGAATCTTGTGCGGGCCGGTAGAGTTTCCCCTCTTGTTCAAAAATCCGTCCTGCAGGCCTTGAAGACCGGACATCTGAAACAATAGGATTTAAGGCATGTGGAACCCAGTTTGGATTCTCTAAATCACCAGAATGGTAGCAGTATAGTTCTACAAAAGCTGAAGTCCCCTCGTTTGGCCTTCTATTTACGAATAACCAATAGAGCCCATCCCTTTTTATGATGGTGGGATCGTAGGCCTCTCCTTCGAAAAACACTCCGAGTTTTTCCCATTTATGTGGAAATTCTAATGCTTTGTAAATAAATATTTGTCCTGACTCACCTGATTCAGGAATTAAATAATGACTCCCATTTTCTTCCCAGACGAAAGGATAAGACAAATGCCAGTTTTCTTCTAAGACAATCTTTGTTTCTGTCAAGAAATCCCCATCCCAGATTCCCACACCTATTCTTCCTTTCTTTGAAGGATAATCAAATTCCTCATAAAAAACCCAGGTATTTCCTTGATAATCAATTGGGAAAGGATCTGCCCAAAATGATCCTATCGATAAGAAATTAGTTGGTAGTTTAATTGTTTTGAAATCAAAGGTTTGATTTAAAATATCCTCGCCAACTGTAAGTTTGGCAGCAGTGATTTCCCAATAGGGCTTTTTTAGGCCTTCTGAAATCTTTCGGGAAAAATTCCTACCCCATAAGCTAATCCACGAAGGAACCATAGTGGAAAAATCGGGAGGAGTCAGAATCGGGATATCCTTTTGTGAATTTGGTTGGGAGTCCAGCACTTTCTGTTT